>NZ_JBIUUS010000001.1:0-603311 GCF_044742585.1 Kitasatospora sp. NPDC087861 | reverse complement strand
GGCGACGGGGACGCGGCCAGGGCCGCCCCGGGGGGGGGCCCCGGGTGGCCCCCCCGCAGGTAGTCGCGGGGTAGGCCCCCCCCCCCCCCCCCCCCCCCCGCCGCGGCCCCCCCCCCCCCCCGCGGGGGGCGCCTCGGCGCTTTCCTGGGAATTTCCTGAGAACATCCCCGCCCTTTACGCCCGCATTGCACTCGAACTTGTGTTTCGTTGACGAATTTCACGGGAAATTCTCCGGTCCGTACAGTTGACCCCGGATGGCGTCCCGGTATGGGATATCAATTCGGCCCCGGTCCCCATCGGAATCGGCCCGGCGGCCCCGGTCCACCGCCATGGACCGCCCCCGTCCCGAAGGGCCTTCCCATGCCTGTGCTCACACGGTTCGTCCTTCCGCACGCCGCCCCCCGTGTGAGCACCGACCAGCCCACCCCCGACGAGGACGTCGACTTCGGCCTGCTGCGCGCCCGCTGGACCCGCCGCGGCCTGGAGCTCACCGGTTTCGCCCGCCCGCACGACCTCGACACCGGCCGCCCCGGCTCCGCCTGGACCTGGCTGACCCTGCGCCACCCCGACGGGTCCCGGCCGCCCGTCCACCTGCGGTCCAGGCCCCGCCGGCTGCCCGAGGTCACCGACGACAGCGCCCAGCCCGAGTTCAACCACGACTGGTCCGGCTTCACCGCCCTGATCGAACCCGGCCGGCTGCGCCACGGCACCGACTGGCAGCTCGGCGACTGGCAGCTCGAGACCACCCTGTTCACCCGCCCGCGCCCCACCCGGCTGCGCCGCCGGTACGGCACCCTCGCCCCGCACTGGTGCGGCTCCGGCGAGTACCCGCCGGCCCGCTGGGTGGACCACGACGTCCGCCTCCAGCCGCACTTCGCCGACGGACGGCTGCGGCTGCTGCTCGAACGCCCCGGCATCCGGCTCACCCACGCCACCCCCGCCGCCGACGGCCTCGACCTGCGCGGCGCCGCGGACTCCTGCCCGGCCGGCACCGTGCTGCGGCTGCGCCACCGCCAGAGCGACGCCGTGATCGAGCGGCCGGTCGCCCGCACCGGCAACACCTTCGCCGTCCACCTGCCGTACCGGCCGTTCACCGCCGACGGGCGCGGCGGCGGTGAACTGGAGCACTGGGACGCCGAGTTACTGCGCCCCGACGGCAGCACCGAACAGCTCTGCCCGGACGAGCGCGGCGGCCCGGTGGCCGGCCAGCACCCGCTGCCCGACACCCCGGACCGCACGCTCTACCTCAAGCACCTCGCCGACGGCCGGCTCCAGCTCTGCGTCCAGCCGGCGGCCGGCCTGGTCGAGCGGATCGCCGTCCGGGCCGACGGCTTCGAGCTCACCGGCCACTGCCCGGACCGGTCCGCGGACCGACTGGAGCTGGTGCTGCGGCACACCGACACCGCGAGCGAGGTCCGCACACCGGTCGAGGCCGGCCCGGACGGCCGGTTCCGGGCCCGCCTGCCCGCCACCCGTACCGGCTCGGACGGCGCCGCCCTGCCGCTGCGCAAGGGCATCTGGGAGGCGGTGCTGGCGCCCGCCGGGCGGCCCGGCCCGCGCCGCCCGCTGCTCGCCGCACCCGCCGCGCTGCCCGCCCTGCCCGCCGCCACCTCGGTCGGCGGCAAGCGGATCCTGCTCCAGCGCCGCTGGCACGACACCCTGCTGGTGGACTCCACGCCGGTGCTCACCCCCACCGAGCGCAGCGCCTGGACGCAGAGCCGCCAGCGCTCCGTCCACTACCCCGCCGCCCGCCGCGAACCGCTGCGCGAGGCCGTGCTGTACGACGTGTTCGGCGGCCGCGGCTACGCCGACTCGCCGCGCGCGGTGCACGCCGAACTCGCCCGCCGCGGCGCGCCGTTGGAGCACCTCTGGGTGGTCGACGACGCCCAGGCCGAGCTGCCGCCCGGGGTCCGGGCCGTCCGGATCTGGAGCCCGGAGTGGTACCGCGCGCTGGCCACCTGCCGGTACCTGGTCGGCAACACGCACTTCCCGGACTTCCTGGAGCGCCGCCCCGGCCAGGTGGTGCTGCAGACCTGGCACGGCTCCCTGCTGAAGCGGATCGCCCACGACGTCGACAACCCCTGGCTGGCCGACCACGGCTACCTGGAGGCGCTCGCCCGGGAGACCCCGCAGTGGAGCCTGCTGCTCTCCCCCAGCCCGTTCGCCACCCCGATCCTGCGCCGCGCGTTCCGCTACGACGGCGAGATCCTGGAGGCCGGCTACCCGCGCAACGACGTGCTCGCCCGCCCCGACGCGGACACCGCCGCGGCCGTCCGCCGACGGCTCGGCGTCCCGGACGGCAAGCGGATCGTGCTGTACGCGCCGACCTGGCGGGAGGACCAGCAGCGCGGCGACGGCGGCGGCTTCCGGCTCGACCTGCGGCTGGACCTCGACCACGCCCGGCGCCTGCTCGGCGAGGACCACGTGCTGCTGGTCCGCCCGCACGCGCACGTCCGCGAGCCGCTGCCGGGCGCCGGGGACGGCTTCCTGTACGACTGTGGGGACTACCCCGACCCGCAGGAACTGCTGCTGGTCGCGGACGTCCTGGTGACCGACTACTCGTCGATCATGTTCGACTTCGCGATCACCGGCCGCCCGGTGCTCTTCTTCACCTACGACCTGGAGCACTACCGCGACACCCTGCGCGGCTTCTACTTCGACTTCGAGCCGCAGGCCCCCGGCCCGCTCGTCCCCACCTCGGCTGAACTGCTCGGCGCGCTGCGCGAACTCGCCGACACCGGCGCGGACCTGCCGCCCGGGTACGCCGAGCGCCACCGCCGTTTCCGGGCCGAGCACTGCGTCCTGGACGACGGCAGCGCGGCCCGCCGGGTGGTCGACCGGATGCTCGAACTCGGAAGGCCAGTACGGTAGTTCAGGAGAACGGGTAACTCCGCCAGGGCCGCCAGACCTCGTCCGCGTCGAAGCGGGAGAGGCCGAAGCCCGGCACCGCGAAGGCCGCCCGGAAGCCGCGCGCCTGCGCGTACGCCTGGTCCAGCGCGTCGTCCGGCAGGCCGTGCGCGACCGTCACGTGCGGGTGGTACGGGAAGGCCAACTCGCGGGCCAGCGGGCCGGAGCGGACGTCCGCCTCCAGCAGGCGGCACTCCTGCGCGCCCTCCTCGACCCGGACGAACACCACCGGGGAGACCGGACGGAAGGTGCCGGCGCCGCGCAGCAGCATCCGGAACGGCCGGTGCGCGGCCGCCACCGCCGCCAGGTGCTCCTCGATCTTCGGCAGCGCCGCGGCCGGCACCTCGGTCGGCGGCAGCAGGGTGACGTGCGTCGGTATCGACCGCGCCAGCGGATCCCCGTGCCCGGCCCGGGCGTCCTGGATCTCCGCACCGTACGGGTCCGGAACGCTCACGGACACGCCGATGGTGACGACCTCGGGGAGGTCGTCACCATCGGGCAGGCCTGTCAGCGGAGTCACCGCTTGGCGGCCGGAAGGAAGCCGATCCGGTCGTACACCGTCTCCAGGGTCTGCGCGGAGACCTCGCGGGCCTTCTCGCCGCCGATCGCCAGCACCCGGTCCAGCTCGGCCGGGTCGTCCAGGTAGACCCGGGTGCGCTCCTGGAACGGGGTGACCCACTCGGCGAACAGCTCGGCCAGCTCGGTCTTCAGGGCACCGTACATCCGGCCCTCGAAGTGCGCGACCAGCTGGTCGATGGACTGGCCGCTGAGCGCGGAGTGGATGCGCAGCAGGTTGGAGACGCCGGGCTTGCCGTCCTCGTCGTAGGAGACGACGGTGCCGGTGTCGGTGATGGCGCTCTTGAACTTCTTGGCGCTCACCTTCGGGTCGTCCAGCAGGCTCACCAGGCCCTTGGTCGAGGAGGCCGACTTGCTCATCTTGGCGCCCGGGTCCTGCAGGTCCATGATCTTCGCCGTCTCCTTGAGGATGTACGGCTTCGGCACCACGAAGGTCGGCTGGAAGCGGGTGTTGAAGCGCTCCGCGAGGTCGCGGGTGAGCTCCACGTGCTGGCGCTGGTCCTCGCCGACCGGGACGGCGTCCGCCTGGTAGAGCAGGATGTCGGCGACCTGGAGGATCGGGTAGGTGAACAGGCCGACCGAGGTGCCGGCGGCACCCTGCTTGGCCGACTTGTCCTTGAACTGGGTCATCCGGGAGGCCTCGCCGAAGCCGGTGAGGCAGTTCATCACCCAGGCGAGCTGCGCGTGCTCGGGCACGTGCGACTGGACGAACAGGGTGCAGTGCTCCGGGTCCAGGCCGGCGCCGAGCAGCTGGGCGGCGGAGATCCGGGTGTTCTGGCGCAGCGTCGCCGGGTCCTGCTCGACGGTGATCGCGTGCAGGTCGACGACCATGTAGAAGGCGTCGTTCTCCTTCTGCAGATCGACCCACTGGCGCACCGCGCCCAGGTAGTTGCCGAGGTGGAACGAGCCGGAGGTGGGCTGGATCCCGGAGAGCACCCGGGGACGGTCCTTGACCGGACCAGTGACCGCTGCGTTGACCATGCGGGCCATTGTTCCAGTTCCACCGGTCGCTCAGGAAACGTCCGCCCCTGGAGGCTCCGCCAGTGTGACCGCACTCACCCTCACCCGGGCGATCCGGCGGCCCTCCAGCTTGGCCACCGTCAGCAGCACGCCGCCCCCGCCCTCGACCGGCACGCGCACCTGGTCGCCGTCCCGGGGCAGCCGGCCGAGCGAGGCGACCAGGCAGCCGGCCACCGTCTCGTACGGGCCCTCGGACAGGGTGACGCCGGTCTCCTCGGTGAAGTCGCCGAGGTTGAGCAGGCCGTCCAGCTCCATGCCGCCGCCGGCCAGCCGGCGGGTGGTGGCGGTCTCCGGCCGGTCGTACTCGTCCCGGATCTCGCCGATCACCTCCTCGACCAGGTCCTCCAGGGTGACGATCCCGGCGGTGCCGCCGTACTCGTCCACCACGATGGCGAGGTGATGTCCCTCACGGCGCATCTCGCCCATCGCCTCCAGCACCCGTTTGGTGCCGGGCAGCAGCTTGACCGGGCGGGCCAGGTCGCGGACCTTGACCGCCTGCTCGCCGCGCGCGCCGTACAGGTCACGGACGTGGACGAAGCCGACCACGGCGTCGGCGCTGCCCTCGACCACCGGGTAGCGCGAGTGCGGCGAGGTGTCCGCCTGGTGCCGGACGGCGGCCAGCGGGCGCTCGGCGTCCAGGAAGGTCACCTCGGTGCGCGGGACCATCACCTCGCGCAGCTGCCGCTCCCCGGCGGAGAACACGTCCGCGATCAACGCCCGTTCGTCGCTGCCGAGTTCGGTGTTGGCGGCGACCAGGCCACGCAGTTCCTCGGAGCTCATCGAACCGCGGCCGGCGGCCGGGTCGCCGCCCAGCAGGCGGACCATCAGGTTGGTGGAGTGGCCGAGCAGCCAGATCACCGGGCGCAGCGCCACCGACATCACGTCCACCACCGGCGCCGCGATCACCGCGATGGACTCGGCCCGCTGCAGGCCGATCCGCTTGGGGGTGAGTTCGCCGAGCACCAGCGAGACGTAGCTGATCACCAGGGTGAGGCCGACCAGGGCGACCGCGTCGGCGACGCCCTCGGTGAGCCCGGCCCGGACGAACAGCGGGGCGACCTTGCCGGCCAGGGTGTCCGCACCGAAGGCGGCGGACAGGAAGCCCATGCAGGTCACGCCGACCTGGACGGCGGCCAGGAAGCGGTTGGGGTCGGCGGCCAGGTGCGCGGCCCGGGCCGAGCGCCGGGTGCCGAGCGACTCCAGCGTCCGGATCTGGCCCTCGCGCAGCGAGATCAGCGAGATCTCGGCGACGTTGAACAGCCCGCCCAGCAGGATGAAGACGAGGACGAGCGCGGCGTCCCCGAGGGTTTCGTTCACAGCGGGCCAGTGTAGGCCGCCGGACCGGCCCGGACACGGACACGGCGACGGCCCGCCGCCTCCGGGAAGGGAGGCGGCGGGCCGTCGGAAAGCCGCTGCGGCCGGGCTCAGATGAGGCCCAGCTCCTGGACCGCGTCGCGCTCCTCGGTCAGCTCCTTGACCGAGGCGTCGATGCGGGCGCGCGAGAAGTCGGAGATCTCCAGGCCCTGGACGATCTCGAACTTGCCGTCCTTGGTGGTGACGGGGAACGAGGAGATCAGGCCCGCCGGAACGCCGTAGGAGCCGTCCGAGACGACGCCCATGGAGGTCCAGTCGCCCTCGGCGGTGCCGTTGACCCAGGTGTGGACGTGGTCGATGGCGGCGTTGGCGGCCGAGGCGGCCGAGGAGGCGCCACGGGCCTCGATGATGGCCGCGCCGCGCTTGGCCACGGTCGGGATGAAGTCGTTCTCCAGCCAGGCCAGGTCGCTGCCGACGGCCTCGAAGGCCGGCTTGCCGGCGATCTCGGCCTGGAAGACGTCCGGGTACTGGGTGGCGGAGTGGTTGCCCCAGATGGTGACGCGCTTGATGTCGGAGACGAGCGCGCCGGTCTTGTTGGAGAGCTGGCCGACCGCGCGGTTGTGGTCCAGGCGGGTCATCGCGGTGAAGCGCTCGGCCGGGACGTCCGGGGCGTTGCGCTGGGCGATCAGGGCGTTGGTGTTGGCCGGGTTGCCGACCACCAGGACCTTGATGTCGTCCGCGGCGTGATCGTTGATGGCCTTGCCCTGCGGGCCGAAGATGCCGCCGTTGGCCTGCAGCAGGTCGCCGCGCTCCATGCCCGCGGTGCGCGGACGGGCGCCGACCAGCAGCGCGACGTTGGCGCCGTCGAAGGCCTCGTTCGGGTTGTCGCTGATGGTGATGTCGCGCAGCAGCGGGAAGGCGCAGTCGACGAGCTCCATGGCGGTGCCCTCGGCGGCCTTGAGGCCCTGCGGGATCTCCAGGAGGCGCAGGTTCACCGGCACGTCTGCACCGAGCAGGTGGCCCGAGGCGATGCGGAAGAGCAGCGCGTAGCCGATCTGGCCGGCCGCTCCGGTGATGGTGACGTTGACGGGGGTGCGGGTCATTTCTACCTTCTCCAGCAGATCGCCAGGTGCCCCAGGCACACCGGCGCACTGGAGCCGAGGATGATCTCTCGACATCGAGAGACCGGCGTCAGGTTATCGCAAAGGGAGCCTACGCCGGGGGCTCGGGCCTGGCTGATGCGTCACAACGGACGGCGGCCCCCGCCCGGGGCTTCCGGGTCGGGGGCCGTCGGGGGTGTCCCGGCGTCAGTGCTTGGGCCGGCCGATCAGCTGGCCGATGTTGTCGAGCAGCGGGATCTCCAGCCACGGGTTCGGCTGCGCGACCAGGGTCAGCAGCACGATCGACGCGCCCAGGAAGATCAGCACGATCACGTCGGTGAAGCGGCTGCGCACCGCCAGCATCCCGACCTCGGGCAGCACCAGCCGCAGGACGGCGCCGAGCAGCACGCCGCAGCCGAGGATCAGCAGCCCGTACTTGAAACCGTCCTTGAAGTCGGCGAACCAGGTGACCGCGAGGCCGGCCCCGACCACCGACAGGACCAGCGTTATCGGCCACTGCCGGACCGGCAGGGCGTGGTCGCGTCCGAGGGCCGCGGACGAGCCCTCGGGCGGCAGGGTTCCGGTGGTCTTGACCGGCCTGCGCCGGGTCCGTGCCGGTCGCGGTTCCGTCATGCTCGCCGTCCCTCGTGGTGGTGTCGGTCGCGGGGTCAGAGGCCGGCGCGGCGCTCGGCCGCCTCGACGATGTTGTTGAGCAGCATCGCGCGGGTCATCGGGCCCACGCCGCCGGGGTTCGGGGAGATCCAGCCTGCCACCTCGGCCACGCCCGGGTGGACGTCGCCGACGATCTTGCCCTCGCTGCGGCTGACGCCCACGTCCAGCACCGCCGCGCCCGGCTTGACGTCCTCCGGCTTGACCAGGTGCGGCACGCCCGCGGCGGCCACGATGATGTCGGCCTTGCGCAGGTGGTAGGCGAGGTCCCGGGTGCCGGTGTGGCACAGGGTCACGGTGGCGTTCTCGGAGCGGCGGGTCAGCAGCAGCCCGATCGAGCGGCCGACGGTCACGCCGCGGCCGATCACGACCACCTCGGCGCCGTTGATCTCGACGCCGTGCCGGCGCAGCAGTTCGACGATGCCCAGCGGGGTGCAGGGCAGCGGCCCCTCGATGCCCAGGGCGAGCCGGCCGAGCGAGGTCGGGTGCAGGCCGTCCGCGTCCTTGTCCGGGTCCATCAGCTCCAGGACCGGGTTCTGGTCCAGGCCCTTGGGCAGCGGCAGCTGGACGATGTAGCCGGTGCAGGACGGGTCGGCGTTGAGCTCGCGGACGACGTTCTCAACGTCCTCCTGGCTGGCGGTGGCGGGCAGCTCGCGCTGGATCGAGGCGATGCCGACCTCGGCGCAGTCCTTGTGCTTCCCGTTGACGTACCAGCGGCTGCCCGGGTCGTCGCCGACCAGGACGGTGCCGAGGCCGGGCGTGACGCCCTTCGCCTTGAGGACCGCCACACGGGCGGCGAGTTCGGACTTGATCGCGGCGGCGGTGGCCTTGCCATCGAGAATCTGGGCAGTCATGACCCCATTCTCCCGGATCGCGGCGAGGTGCCGTACCAGGGCCCGTCTTCCCCATGGGACGGGTACGGAAGGTCCGGACCACGTTGCGGTTGCGCCACAGTCTCGGTCCGGCGCGTGGAACCGGCTGGACACGGCCCCGCCGTCCGGTTGACGATATGCGGGCATTCCCTGCCGCGACCCGGCCCGGTGACGGGCCGACGGACACCCGGTGGGGCGTACCCGGGGGAAAGAGCACGTGAGCCGACCACTTCAGACCGAGCAGCCCGACCGGCGCGGCGCCGTCCCGCGCATGGCGTGCCCGTCGACGACTCCGCTCACACCGCTCTCTTCGCGCTCACCACGCGTCTGAGCCGACCGTGCCCGGTGCCGATCCGGGCTGTCACCCCTCTCCGTTAGCGTCCCGTCCAGTCGGCGACCCGACTCGCCAACCGGAACCGGGCCCTCCGTCCCGTCCCCACGTCCCCGTAACTGCCCGGAGGCATCGATGAGTTACCCGCCCGACCCGAACAACCCCTACGGCCAGCCGCCGCAGGCGCCGGGCTACGGCTACCCCCAGCAGGCCCCGCCGGCCGCCGGGTACGGCTACCCGCAGGCCGCCCCGGGCTACGGTGCCACGCCGGGCTACGGCTTCGCGCCGGCCGTCCCGCAGTCCATGCCGGGCCTGGTGGTCACCACCCGGGTGCTGCTGTTCATCATCGGCGCCGTGCAGATCATCGGTGCGGGCGTCTACCTGATAGCCGCCGCGGCGGCCAAGGAGGTCACCAACCGGGCCCAGGAGATCGACGGCAGCGACCCGTTCAACGGGTTCGGCAACGCGGCGGCCGGTGTGCTGGTGGTGGTCGGCATCCTGTGCGTGCTGTTCGCGGCGTTCTCCATCACGCTGGGCGTGAAGTTCGGCAAGGGCGGGCCCGCGGTCCGCATCACCGCCCTGGTGTACGGCTCGTTCGGCGCGCTGCTCGGCCTGCTGGGCCTGGCCGGCTCGTTCGCCAACAACGCCAACCCGATCGGCATCGTCTTCACGCTGATGTGGCTCGCGGTCTCGATCACCATGATCGTCGGGATGAGCGTCAAGGACGGCGTCGCCTGGTTCGCCCGGCCGCGCTACTGACCGGCCGCGCTACTGACCGGTCCGGCCCGAGCGCTCGCACGGAACGGCCCGGCTCCCCTCACGAGGGGAGCCGGGCCGTTCCGTCCTGCCGTCACCCGGTCACCGCGGCGCCGGGCGATCGGTGGCCGCGATCAGTGGAAGAAGTGCCGGGCACCGGTGAAGTACATGGTCACCCCGGCCTCGGCGGCCGCCGCGACGACCTCCTCGTCCCGGATCGAACCGCCCGGCTGCACGATCGCCCGGACGCCGGCCGCGATCAGGATCGCCGGGCCGTCCGCGAACGGGAAGAACGCGTCCGAGGCCGCGTACGCGCCCTTGGCCCGCTCACCGGCCCGCTCGACCGCGAGCTTGCAGGAGTCGACCCGGTTGACCTGGCCCATGCCGACGCCCACCGAGGCGCCGCCCTTGGCCAGCAGGATCGCGTTGGACTTGACGGCCCGGCAGGCCCGCCAGGCGAAGGCCAGCTCGGCCAGCTCCGCCCCGGACAACGCCGCACCGGTGGCCAGCGTCCAGTTCGCCGGGTCGTCGCCCTCGGCGTGCACCCGGTCGGCGTCCTGCAGCAGCACGCCACCGGAGACCGGGCGGACCTCCTGGCGGTTGGCCGGGGCCCCGGGGGCGACCAGCACCCGGAGGTTCTTCTTGCGGGCCAGCACCTCGACGGCACCGTCCTCGTACGCCGGGGCGACGACGACCTCGGTGAAGATCGGCGCGATCTGCTCGGCCAGCTCGACGGTGACCGGGCGGTTGACCGCGATCACACCGCCGTACGCCGAGACCGGGTCGCACTCGTGCGCCTTGCGGTGCGCCTCGGCGACGTCCGCGCCGATCGCGATGCCGCACGGGTTGGCGTGCTTGATGATCGCGACGGCCGGCTCGGCGTGGTCGTACGCGGCGCGGCGGGCGGCGTCGGTGTCGACGTAGTTGTTGTACGACATCTCCTTGCCGTGCAGCTGCTTCGCGCCGGCCAGACCGCCGGTGCCGTCGCTGTACAGCGCGGCGCCCTGGTGCGGGTTCTCGCCGTAGCGCAGCACGTTCTGCCGCTCCCAGGTGGCGCCCAGGAACTCCGGGAAGCGCTCGTCGCTCGGCGCGTAGCCGGCCTCGAACCAGGAGGCGACCGCGACGTCGTACGCGGCGGTGTGCGCGAACGCCGCACCGGCCAGGCGCTTGCGGGTAGCCAGGTCGAAGCCGCCGCCCTGGACGGCCTGCAGCACGTCGCCGTAACGGGCCGGGTCGACCACCACGGCCACCGACGGGTGGTTCTTGGCGGCGGCGCGGACCATGCTCGGGCCGCCGATGTCGATCTGCTCGACGCACTCGTCCGGGGTGGCACCCGAGGCGACGGTGGCCTTGAACGGGTAGAGGTTCACCACGACCAGGTCGAAGGGCTCGACGCCCAGCTCGGCCAGCTGCGCGCGGTGCGACTCCAGCCGCAGGTCGGCGAGCACGCCGGCGTGCACGCGGGGGTGCAGCGTCTTCACGCGCCCGTCCAGGCACTCCGGGAAGCCGGTCAGCTCGGAGACCTCGGTCACCGGGACACCCGCGGCGGCGATCCGGCCGGCGGTGGAGCCGGTGGAGACGATGGCGACCCCGGCGGCGTGCAGGCCCTGGGCCAGCTCCTCCAGACCGGTCTTGTCGTACACGCTGATCAGCGCGCGACGGATCGGACGGACGTTCTCCGAAACGGGGGGCGTGGTGGAGCTGGCACTCATGCTCCCACCTCGCTGCGCTCGGTGGGCGCTGCGCGCCAGGCACCATTCTCGATGATTCGCTCGCTCCGCTCACTCATGTGCCGGAATCCATACCTTTCGGTCCTCGATGCGGTGGCCCTCGCGGGCCAGCCGGCCCACGACGTCGACGAGCAGCTTGCGCTCGACAGTCTTGATGCGCTCGTGCAGCGCTTCGCCGCCATCGGCGTGGTCGGCGTCGACGACCTCGACGACGCCCTGCGCGATGATCGGCCCGGTGTCCACCCCGGCGTCGACCAGGTGGACGGTGCAGCCGGTGACCCTCACCCCGTACGCGAGCGCGTCGGCGACGCCGTGGGCGCCGGGGAAGGACGGGAGCAGTGCGGGGTGGGTGTTGACGGTCCGTCCGGCGAAGGCCGCGACGAACGCGGGGCCGAGGATCTTCATGAAGCCCGCCGTGACCACCAGGTCCGGCTCGTGGGCGGCGACGGAGGCGGTCAGCGCGCGGTCCCAGTCGGCCCGGTCGGCGAAGTCCTTGACCCGGGTGACGAAGGTCGGCAGGCCCGCCTTCTCGGCCCGCTCCAGGCCCGCGATGGCGTCACGGTCCGCACCCACGGCGACGATCTCGGCGCCGTACGCCGGATCGGCGGCGGCGTCGATCAGCGCCTGCAGGTTGGTGCCGGAACCGGAGACCAGCACCACCAGGCGGGCCGGTCCGGGCGTACGGGGCGGGAAGAGCTGAGCGGGGGCGGCGGCCACTGCGCGATTCTCCGTAGGTCGGGCGCCGCCCGCTGGTACGTCCACCGGCGGTGGGGCCACTACGAACGGCAGGTCGAGCAAGGGGGAACACCGGGAAAACCCGCCGCGACGCGGGCCCCGGGAACCTATGAGAGCTGCTGACCGTCACCACGATAACGGCTGGTCGGACGGCCTCCGCACGCTCCCGGCGGCGCTACGCGCGTAGTTGAGACGGGGATCTCCTCCGGCCCCCCGCGGCGGAGTTGCCGGGGTGCTGGCCCGCACGGGATCCGGACAGCGGGCAGGCCGCCTAAGGCCCGGCGAACGCCTGCGGGATCATAGGGGGCGCGGGAGACCGCCCCTCCGACCGAGAAGGAATGGCTGAACCATGAGCAGCGGTGACGACACCGGCGAGCGCAACCCCTTCGCGCCGCCGCCGGCGGATGCCCCGGACCAGCCGTGGCAGCCGCGCAACCCCTGGCCCGGTGAGCACCCGGACGGCACCGGCGGCCAGGGCGCCGGCGAACGCCCGCAGCTCCCCCCGCCGCACCCCTGGGGCCCCGCCCGGCCCGAGGACGGCGGCCGGCCCCGCCCCCCGGCCCCGCAGCCGCCCAAGCTCGACCCCACCGACCCCGCCCAGCGCCGGGCCCGCAACGCCGCCCTGGCCGGGCCGCTCGCGCTGGTCTGCCTGTTCGCCGGCTTCCACTGGGTCGCCCTGTTCGTCGGCGCGCTCGGCATCCTGTGGGGCGTCAGCGCGCTGCGGACGCCCAAGCCCTCGGCCGCGGCCGCCGTCACCGGCGCCGCCCCGCAGCCCGCCGCCCCGAACCCGCTCACCCCGGCCGCGCTCGCCGGCATCCTCACCGGCGCGATGACCGTCGTGGTCACGGCCTCGGTGATCGGCCTGGGGCTGTACTACAACGACTACGTCACCTGCGTCCGGGACTCGCTGACCTCCGTCGGCGCCGACAACTGCGACCGGTTCGCGCCCAAGTGGTACGTCGACTTCACCGGGAACGCCGAGTAGGGCGCCCCGTGCATCCGCGGACCGGCCGGCTGATGTCGCGCCCGGTCCGCGAGGTCGTGAGCGGTCCTGCCGAGGTGGTCGACACGGCGGAGCCGGACCAGCGAGGCGAGGCAGGCGCGCCGACGGCCCACCGCCCGGTAGCGGTGGGCCGTCGAGGGGAAGCCCGGGTCGGGCCCCGGTGTCAGACGAGGGTCCAGATCTGGTTCGTCCGGCCCGTGCACGGCCAGAGCTCCAGCTGGGTCCCGCCGGGGGCGGGCACGGCGCCGCCGATCACGTCCAGGCAGAGGCCCGACTGGCCGCCGACGAAGGAACCGTCGGGCTCGTGGGACCACTGCTGGTTGGTTCCGCCGTTGCAGGCGTAGAGGATGACCGGGGTACCGGCCGTGGTCTTGCGGCCCGAGGCGTCCACGCACTTGCCGTACACGCGCAGCGTGCCGTCCGCCTCCACCGTCACGGCCTCACCGGCGGAACCGTCGCAGTCCCGGACCTCCAGGCGCGTCACGTTGCCCGCGGCCGGGGCGTTCGCGCACCGACCGCTCGCCTTCGACACCAGGCCGTGGACCGCGCCACCGCCGCCCAGGGCGCCCGGGGAGAACCAGGCGTTGCCGCCGCCCAGCGCCCACACCGACACGTCGGAGATGCCCAGATCCGTCGCGACCTTCAGCTTGGCATCCAGCGCCACCTGGTCGACGTAGTCGTAGAAGCGGCCGCCCGAGCTCCACCTGATCTCACCCGACGCCGCGTCGCGGCGCTTCGCGACGACCGCGGGATCCTCGGAGTAGCCCGGGGCCTTCTTCATGTCGGCGACCGTCTGGTTGCCCGCGATGCTGCGGCACTGGTCGCTCGCCGTGTACGCCTCGGAGGGCAGGCCCGCGACGAACCGCGAGCGCTGGTCCGCCGGGATCTGCGCCAGCGCACCGGACAGGAGGTCGCGCATCCAGTCGAACGACGCGTACGGCAGGCAGGTGGCACCGGCCGGGGACTGGTACTCCTGGTCGTAGGCCATCATGACCACCTGGTCGGCGCCGAGCGCCAGCACCTGCCCGTAGTTGAACCTGGTGGTGGTGTCCGGCGGGCCCTCCACCTGGAGCTTGAGGCCGCGCGCGTGCAGCCCCTCGGCCAGCGCCCGCAGGAAGGCGTTGTAGTTCGACGCGTCCTGGTCGCTCCACGCCCAGTAGTTCTCGAAGTCGACGTCGACGCCGGTGAAGCCGATTCGCTGGGCGAACTCGGCGAGCGTCTTCACGGCCGTGGCGGTCTTCGCGGGGTCACCGGTGAGCTTGCGCTCGGATTCCAGGTTCGCCAGCGAGACCGTCATGTACTGCTGCGCCGAGTGGGCCTTCACATCGGCCACGTTCTCGGCGCTGTAACCGTTGCAGGCGTAGTCCGGGTCGGAGGCCGACAACAGGGCGGCGCCGCCGGTGGCGTCGATGGTGTAGTACTCCGGCTTCAGCACGCCCTTGGCGAGCCTGCCGTCGGCGTACTCCGAGGGCGCGCTGCACACCGCGGAACCCACGGGGCCCGGGTACACCCACTGTTGGACCTTGAGGGCGGATGCCGGGGCGGCGGCGTCCGACGGGCCGGAGTCCGTCGGGCCGGCGGCGCGGGCGGAGAGCGCAAGGACAGACCCGGCCAGCACCGCGATCGCGGTGGCCGCGATCGGGACCCGGCGCCGCGCGAGAGCCGCGCGCACTCCCGGGCCTCCGTGCCTCGCGTGGGTGGTGTTCCTGCTCATGACATCGAACTCCGTCGCGCAGAAGGACGGCTGACCGCGGACGCGGCGCCACCCCGGACACGGTCGGAGGTACGCGCGAGGTTCAGCGTCCGGGGCCGGACCAGGGTGGTGGCGGCGAGCGTCACGAACTCCTCCCCCGCGGCCAGGGCCGGTCCGGCGCCGAGACGTGACCGGTCGTTCGCATCGGGCGTGCGAGGACGCGAACGGTCGGACACTCCTCAGTCGCCCGACTCCGGGGTCCGACCGCCCAGGCGCAGCACCGCGGCGTACGCGCGGGCGCGCAGCATCAGCGCGCTCCGGCGCAGCTGCCCGGCCAGCCGGGCGTGGGCGGCGGGCGGAGCGCCCCCGGCGGCTCCCGCTCCGACCCCCTCCGCTGCCTCCTCGACGGCGTCCAGGACCACCTCCGGGGCGGCGAGGCGCAGTGCCCGACGGCGCACCAGCAGCGCGCCCGGCACGGCCACCAGCGCGAGCCAGCCCACCGCCGCCGACCCCGTCCACCAGGGCGCCGGGCCCAGCCGGGCCATCCGGCCGCCCGCCAGCGCGCCGCCCGACAGCCAGCCCGCCAGCACCACTGCGGCCCCGGTCAGCAGGGCCGCGGCCAGCACCGCCACCACCGTCGCCGCAGGCGGCCACGGCCCGCCCGCAGCTCCGTCTCCACCCCCGTCCCCATCACCGCCCCCGGCCTCGACCCCGACCCCGGCCTCGGCGGGTCGGCGCGGGCCCGCCGCCGCCCGGCCCAGCAGCACCGCCGGCACCACCCCCGCGAGCGCCGGCAGCAGCAGCGCCGCCACCCGCCAGCCGCCCGGACCCTCCGCCGGCAGCAGGGCGAACAACGGGAACTCCGGCACCGGGCCCAGCGCCGTGCCGCCCGGCGCCACCACCGTCCCGGTGCCCACCGCGAACCCCGGCCCCAGCGCGTACGCCGTCCCCCAGAGCACCGCGTTCGGCAGCAGCACCACCGCGAGCAGCAGCAGCCCGATCAGGGCCGCCGGCCCGCGTCCGAGCACCGCCATCCCCCGCCCGCCCCCGGCCATCGCGTCCAGCACCGCCGACACGGCCACCAGCACCCCGCCCGCCGCCACCAGCCCCGCCCCGGCCGCCAGCGCCGAACCGCGCACCGCCGCCGCGGCGCCGGCGGGCCGGAGCGACACCGGGAGCCGGTCCAGCAGCGGCCGCCCCGGGAGGAGGGGCGGGGCGGCGGGGTCGGCGGCCCGGGCCGAACGCGCGCCCGCCGCCGTCGCCAGCCCGGCCAGCAGCCCCACCACCACCAGGTCCGGCAGCACCCTGGTCCGGAACAGCCCGGCGCCCGCGCAGTGCAGCACCACCGCCGCCGCCACCGCGCAGTAGCCCGTCCACACCGCCGCCGGGCCGCCCCAGCGCGGCCGGGGCCCGCGCCGCGCCGCCACCCTGGCGGCCGCCCGGTACAGCTGAACCACTGCCAGCACGCCCAGCAGCAGCGGAGTGACGGTCAGCGGGGCGTCCGCGTCCCCCCGCAGCACCGGCGCACCGTGCCCGAGCAGCCACAGCGCCCCCGCCAACCGGGTGGCACTGGCCGCCCCGCTGTCCGCGTACGGCGTCGCCACCCAGAGCGCCAGCACCGGCACCCCGACCACCGCCAGACCGACCAGCGCCGTCCGCACCCCCGCCAACAGGTCGGCCGGCCAAGGGCGTCCGCCCAACTCGCCCGACACTTCCAGGATCGGACGGCCCATCAGCTGCGTCATGTGCCTCATGGTGCCAAGGCGACTCGCCATGCCCCGTGAAGCGGCAAACCGCCGCCGTGTCCCAGATTATTGGCTTATGCGCATTTTCAGACCCTATCCCCAAGCCGCCGGCGCACCGGCCCGGAGCGTCTGATGACCACGCCACCCACCGCCGACCACCCCGCCGGCGCCGGCTCCCCCACCCCCGAACGCCGCCCCCGCACATCCCAGGCCGCCCACGTCGATCAGTACGCGACGCACCTCCTGCGGAAACTGACGCCCCATGAGGCCAAGGCGCTCGCCCACCTCGCCGCCGGCCGCGACCTCCCCCAGACCGCCGCCGCCCTGGGCGTCACCCCGGCCACGGCCCGCGGCTACGTCCAGCGGGCCATGCGCAAGCTCGGCGCCGCCACCGAGGCCGAGGCCGTCGCCCTCACCACCCACCCGCCGACCCCCGGCACCGCACCTTCGACGGCCTACGCGGCGCCCGCCCCGGGCGGCGCCACCGCGCAGCGCGCCCGACCCGGCAGCGGCACCGGGCGACACGACCGGACCGTCCCGGCGGCCGGCAGCTTCGAGGAGCTGTACGAGCAGGCGCACGCCCGGCTGGTGCAGCAGGTGTTCCTGCTGACCGCCTGCCGGCACCGGGCGGTGCACTGCGTGCGGCTGGCGTTCGGGGCGGCGCGACGCGGGTGGGGGACGGTGTCCGGGACGGGGGATCCGGAGGGGTGGGTGCGGGCCCGGGCCTGCGAGCTGGCGCTGTCCCCGTGGCACCGGGGCGGGCCCCGGCGGGCGCACGCCTGGAAGCTGCCGCACCGGCGGATCAGGGTGCGGCCGGCGGACGAGTCGCAGGCGGTGCTGCCCGATCACGACCGGCTGACCGACCGGGACCGGGCGCTGCTGACGGCGTTGCGGCGGCTGTCCCGACCGCAGCGGCGGGCGCTGGTGCTGCACGACGGACTGGGGCTGCTGGCGGCGGCCGTCGCGGTGGAGGTGGAGTCGACGCTCACGGCGGCCGAGGGCCGGGTGTGGGCGGCCCGGACGGCGCTGGCGCAGTGGGTGCCCGATCTGGTGGGGCCGGATCCGGCGGCGCCGGGGTTCGCGGACGGGCTGAGCGCGCTGCTGCACCAGGCGGCGGTACGGGGCTGCCCGGAGCCGCACCGGCCACCGGTGCCGGCCCTGCAGGCCCGGCACCGCCTGTGGACCGCGAGCCGGACGGGGGCGGCGGCGCTGCTGACGGTGGCGGTGGGCGGGGCGGCGCTGGCGACGCTGGTGGGGATCCGGCCGGAGACGCTGTTCCAGCCGCCGGAGCCGCCGGAGCCGGCGGTGTGCCGGCCGGTGCCGAACCCGGACAACCCGGGTGTGCCCGTGCTGCGTGGCGGGCCGCCGATCGGTGTCCGCAGTCTGTGGTGCAGCCCGACGCCGGGGGTGGAGGCGGTGGTGGTGGAGCCGCAGCCGCGGGCCGCCGGGCGGTGGGAGCTGCCGGCGGCCACCCGGGGGCCGGCTGCCCCGCCGCCGCCACAGGGTCCGGAGGCCTGTCCGATGTGGTCGCCGCTGCCCTGCACTACCGGGTCGCCGCCGCGCTGACGACGGCCGGAAACGGGCGAGCGCCCCTGCCCACGAGGGGCAGGGGCGCTCGACGCGCAGCCGGACGAGGTCAGCCGGCGATGATCTCGCGCGCCAGGCGGGCGGTCTCGGACGGCGTCTTGCCGACCTTGACACCGGCGGCCTCGAGGGCCTCCTTCTTGGCCTGGGCGGTGCCCGAGGAACCGGAGACGATGGCGCCGGCGTGGCCCATGGTCTTGCCCTCGGGGGCGGTGAAGCCCGCGACGTAGCCGACGACCGGCTTGGTGACGTGCTCGGCGATGTAGGCCGCGGCACGCTCCTCGGCGTCGCCACCGATCTCACCGATCATGACGATGAGCTCGGTCTCCGGGTCCTCCTGGAACGCCTTGAGGGCGTCGATGTGGGTGGTGCCGATGACCGGGTCACCGCCGATGCCCACGGCCGAGGAGAAGCCGATGTCGCGCAGCTCATACATGAGCTGGTAGGTCAGGGTGCCGGACTTCGAGACCAGACCGATCTTGCCGGAGCTGGTGATGTCGGCCGGGATGATGCCGGCGTTCGACTGTCCGGGGCTGATCAGGCCGGGGCAGTTCGGGCCGATGATCCGGGTCTTGTTGCCCTTGGCGCCGGCGTGCGCCCAGAAGGCGGCGGTGTCGTGCACCGGGACGCCCTCGGTGATGACGACGGCCAGGCCGATCTCGGCGTCGATGGCCTCGACGACGGCGTCCTTGGTGAACTTCGGCGGCACGAAGATGACGGTGACGTCGGCACCGGTCTTCTCCATGGCCTCGGTGACGGTGCCGAAGACGGGCACCTCGGTGCCGTCGACGTCGACCGTGGTACCGGCCTTGCGCGGGTTGACACCGCCGACGATCTGGGTGCCGGAGGCGAGCATGCGGCGGGTGTGCTTCATGCCCTCGGAGCCGGTCATGCCCTGGACGATGACCTTGCTGTCCTTGGTAAGGAAGATAGCCATGGTGTGAAAGTCCCCTTCCTTACTTGTTGGCCAGCTCGGCGGCGCGGTCCGCGGCGCCGTCCATGGTGTCCACCTGCTGCACCAGCGGGTGGTTGGCGTCGGTCAGGATCTTGCGACCCAGCTCGGCGTTGTTGCCGTCCAGGCGGACGACGAGCGGCTTGGTGACGGCCTCGCCCTTGCTCTCCAGGAGCGCGAGGGCCTGCACGATGCCGTTGGCGACCGCGTCACAGGCGGTGATGCCGCCGAAGACGTTGACGAAGACCGACTTGACGTCGGCGTCGCCCAGGATGATCTCCAGGCCGTTGGCCATGACCTCGGCGGAGGCGCCACCACCGATGTCGAGGAAGTTGGCGGGCTTGACGCCGCCGTGCTTCTCACCGGCGTAGGCGACCACGTCGAGGGTGCTCATGACGAGGCCCGCGCCGTTGCCGATGATGCCGACCTGGCCGTCGAGCTTGACGTAGTTCAGGCCCTTGGCCTTGGCGGCGGCCTCCAGCGGGTTGGCCGCGGCCTTGTCCTCCAGGGCCTCGTGCTCGGGCTGGCGGAACTCGGCGTTCTCGTCCAGGGAGACCTTGCCGTCAAGCGCGATGATCTTGCCCTCGCCGGACTTGATCAGCGGGTTGACCTCGACGAGGAGCGCGTCCTCGGCGATGAAGACCTTCCACAGCTTCTGCAGGACCTCGGCGACCTGGTCGGCGACCTCGGCCGGGAACTTCGCCGCGGCGACGATCTCGGCGGCCTTCTCCGGGGTGCAGCCCTCGTTGGCGTCGACCGGGATCTTGGCGAGCGCGTCGGGGTTCTCCTCGGCGACGACCTCGATCTCCACGCCGCCCTCGACGCTGGCCATGGCCAGGAAGGTGCGGTTGGTGCGGTCCAGCAGGAACGAGACGTAGTACTCGTCCTTGATGTCCGCGGTCTGGGCCAGCATCACCTTGTGAACGGTGTGGCCCTTGATGTCCATACCGAGGATCGCCTCGGCCTTGGCGACGGCGTCGGCCGGGTCGGCGGCGAGCTTGACGCCACCGGCCTTGCCGCGGCCGCCGACCTTCACCTGAGCCTTGACGACGGCGCGTCCGCCGAAGCGCTCGGCGATGGCGCGAGCGGCTTCGGGGGTCTCGATGACATCACCGTCAAGCACGGGTACACCGTGCTTGGCGAAGAGGTCCCTCGCCTGGTACTCGAACAGGTCCACGTGTGTTCGTCCTTGTTCGTGGTCGCGGATTGTGTCTCTACGAGCGTGCCACGGCAGGATCTTCGCTGCGGGTCGTCGGGGCGGTGCGGGTACGCAGAGGTACGGCCTTGCGGCCCACACAGCCACGGGCGCACACGTCAATCAACACGCGCGTCACGTCCGTCTGGCAGGTTATCCCCGTACGACGGGACTGTTTCGCCCGGGGCCTGCCCGTCCGTGGTGAGAACCGTCACAGACACCCTGTGGGGGCGGGTGGCGGGCCCCCGTCCACCGGTCGGCGGGTTTCGCACGTCCGGGTGAATCCTCACGCTCCCTGGTCGGGCACCGGGATCGGGCGCTTCTCGATCGCCGCGGCCATGATCTCCGGAAAGGCGTCCGGGGTGCAGGCGAAGGCCGGCGCGCCGAGGGCGGCCAGCGCGGCGGCGTGGGCGTGGTCGTAGGCGGGCGCCCCCTCGTCCGACAGCGCGAGCAGGGCGATGAACTGGACGCCGGCCGCCTTCATCGCAGCGACGCGCTTGAGCATGCCGTCCCGGATGCCGCCCTCGTAGAGGTCGCTGACCAGCACCACGACGGTCTCGGACGGCCGGGTGATCTTCGACTGGCAGTAGGCGAGCGCGCGGTTGATGTCGGTGCCGCCGCCGAGCTGGGTGGCGAACAGGACGTCGACCGGGTCGGTGAGCTGTTCGGTGAGGTCGACCACCGAGGTGTCGAAGACGACCAGCCGGGTGTCCAGCGTCCGCATCGAGGCGAGCACCGCGCCGAACACCGCCGAGTGCACCACCGACGGCGCCATCGAGCCGGACTGGTCGATGCAGAGGATGACGTCCTTCTTCACCGCGCGCTGGGCACGGGCGTAGCCGACCAGCCGCTCGGGGACGACGGTGCCGTGCTCGGGCAGGTAGTTCTTCAGGTTGGCCCGGATGGTGCGGTCCCAGTCGATGTCGCGGTGGCGGGGCCGGTTGACCTTGGCGCTGCGGTCGAGGGCGCCGCCCAGGGTGGCCCTGGTGCGGTCGGCGAGCCGGCGTTCCAGATCGGCGACCACCTTGCCGACCACCGCCCGGGCGGTCTCCCGGGTGGTCTCGGGCAGCGCGTGCTTGAGCGACAGCAGGGTCCCGACCAGGTGCACGTCCGGTTCGACGGCCTCCAGCATCTCGGGCTCCAGCAGCAGGCGGTCCAGGCCGAGCCGGGTGATCGCGTCCTGCTGCATCAGCTGGACGACGGTGGACGGGAAGTACTCGCGGATGTCGCCCAGCCAGCGGGCCACCTGCGGGGCCGAGCCGCCCAGCCCGGCGCTGCGCCGGCCGCCGCGGGCCGCCCGGCCGCCTTCCTCGGGCGCGCCGCGGTAGAGCGCGGCGAGGGCGCCGTCCATCGCGGCGTCGCGGCCGCGCAGGGTGCAGCCGGTGCCGTCGGCCTCGCCGCCGAGCACCAGCCGCCAGCGGCGCAGCCGTTCGTCGGTCGTGGTCGCCATCAGGTCCTCCTTCACGGGTAGTCGGGTGGTGCGGTCGTCAGGTGTCGCGGTTGTCAGGCGGTGCGGCCGTGAGGTGGTGCGACCGTCGGACGGTGCGGCCGTCAGGTGTCGCGACCGGCGGCCTGCCGGGGGATCCGGGGCCGGACGCCGAGCAGCAGGGCCACCACCGGGACCGCGGCGTCGGCCCGGGCCCGGTCGAGGGCACCGCCCGAGGCCCGGGCCACCGGGGCCTCGCCGAGCGGGCCGGCCGCGACCCGGCTGCCGACGGTGCTGCGAACGCCCGCCTCCAGCCCGGCGAAGGTGCGGCGCAGCAGCGGCAGGACGTCGGTGAAGACCTCGCCGGGCACTCCGGTCAGCCACTCGTCGAGCAGGGCGAGCAGGCGCGGGTCGTGCAGCAGCAGGGCGCCGCCGCCGGTGAGGAAGCCCTCGATCCAACCGGCCGCGTCCACCGGGGTGTTGGCGACGGACAGGACCAGTCGCAGTCGACGGCCGGCCTCCTCGGAGTCGAGCCGGCCGTCGTCCAGCAGCAGCCGGACGGCGCGCCCGCGCAGCAGGCCGGGGGCGCCGGTGGCCGGGCCGCCGGTCGGCTCGCGGCGGGCCAGCGAGCGCAGGGCGGCGGCCCAGCGGTCGGCCAGGCCCTCGGCGGCGGCCGACTCGCCCGGGGCAGTCGGGTCGCCCGGCCCCGGTCGGGTCGCCGAGCCGAGCAGGCCGATCGCGCCGTGCACCTCGTCGAGCCGGCCGCGCATCGCCGCCGCCCCCTCCGCGTCCAACCCGACGCAGGCGGGCGGCAGTCCGACGCAGATCCGGTCGGCCAGGCCGGCCGCGACCTCGCCGAGCGCGCCGTGGTCGGTGCCGCGCACATCGCCGTAGCGCAGCGCCCGCACCAGCGCGGGCAGCGCCCCGGCCAGGTGCGCGACGTCGGTGTCCAGGGCGGCGCAGTCGGCGAGCACCCGCATCACGGCGGGCAGCGCGCCGGCCAGCCCGGCCAGCAGGCAGGTCTCCACCAGGCCGGTCAGCTCGGCGAGTTCGACGGCGGCGCGGGCGGTGCCGACGGCCTTGCCGGTCGCCGCGTCCTCGACCGTGGTGCCCCACTGGGCGGCCTCGGCGATCCGGACCGCGAACTCCGGCTGCCAGCACAGCCGCCAGCTCTCCCGGAACGTCCCGGTCGAGTTGACGGAGGAACGGGCCGGCACCCCCCAGTCGACGCCGAGCAGCTGCAACCGGTGCAGCAGCCGTGAGCGGGCCGCGTCGGTGTCCTTGCGCAGGTCGAGGTCGAGGTCCTTCGGCGCCGCCTCGGGCTTGAGCCGCAGTGCGCGCTGCAGCCGGACGAGGTCCCGCTGGAGCGGCACCGCCGGTGCCGCGTCCGGGACTTCGCCGAGCGCGTCGCCGACCACCAGGCGGTCCCGGACGAGCTCCAGGGCGACGTCCGATCCCTCGCAGAGCACCGCGCGGACGGCGTCCAGGGTCTCGGTCAGCCCGGCCAGCGGACGGCCGCGCAGCACCGCCAGCGTGCGGGCCAGCCGCACCGCCTCGATGACGTGGGCGGAGGAGACCGGGTGGTCCTCGGCACGCAGCAGTTCGGCGGCCCGGGTGAGCCAGCGCGGCACCGGGTCGCCCTCGGTGGTGAACAGGTGGTGGTACCAGCCCGGCGACTGCACGCCCGCGCCGTAGCCGGTGGCCTGGGAGAGCCGGCGGTGCGTCCACGGCACCCAGGTGATGTCCGTCCGCACCTTCCGCGGCAGTTCGGCGAGCAGCGCCCGGTCGTGCGCGACCGTCGGCATCGCGGCCAGCGCGGGCACGTGGAAGGCCCCGCACACCACGGCGATCCGGCCGTGCCCGGCCCGGCGGGCGGCGCGGATCTGCTGGCGCATGTACGCCTCGCGCAGCCGGTCCCGCCGGGACTCGCCGAGGCCCTCCGCGCGCAGCGCCGCCATCGCCTCCGCGACGGCGGCGAACGGTGCCAGCGCGTCCGCGCCGGGCGCGCGGTGCTCGACCACGTCCTCCCACCAGCGCTCCGGATCGTCGTGCCCGGCCGCCTCGGCGAGCAGCGCCAGCGGGTCGGCGACCGGCTCGACGACCGGCTCGGCGGGTTCAACCGCTTCGGCGGGCTCCTCGGAGTCGACGGAATCCTCGGCATCGGCGGGGCCGAAGCCGTACCCGGCGGGCAGGTCGATGAAGCGGACCGGCAGCTCGCGCTCGACGCCGTACCGGATCGCCACCCACTCCGGGGAGAACTCGGCGTACGGCCAGAACGCGGCCTTCGCCGGGTCGTCCACCGCGTGGGCCAGCAGCGCGACCGGCGGCACCAGGTCCTTCTCGGCGGCCAGCCGGACGATGCCGTCGGCCTCCGGCGGGCCCTCGATCAGCACCGCGTCCGGATGCCACGCCTCCAGCGCGGCGGCCACCGCCCGGGCCGAGCCCGGGCCGTGGTGACGGATGCCGAGCAGCGCGACGTCCGAGGTCATGCGCCCACCCCGCTACGCCCGGCAGCCGCTGCGCACGACGCGCACCCCGCAATGGCTCGCTCGCTACGCTCGTTCACGCGCCCACCCCGCTACGCCCGGCACCGATGGCTCGCTCGCTTCGCTCGTTCATCGCACCTCCTCGCGGGCGGCCCGGTAGAAGTCCTTCCAGCCGTCGCGCTCGCGCACCACCCCTTCGACGTACTCGCGCCACACCGCGTGGTCCGCCACCGGGTCGCGGACGACGGCGCCGAGGATGCCGGCCGTCACGTCCCCGGCACGCAGCACGCCGTCCCCGAAGTGGGTGGCCAGGGCCAGACCGTTGGTCACCACCGAGATCGCCTCCGCCGTGGAGAGGGTGCCGCCGGGGCTCTTGACCTTCGTCCGACCATCCGCCGTGATCCCGGCCCGCAGCTCGCGGAAGACGGTGACCACCCGCCGGATCTCCTCGGCCCCGCCCGGCAGTTCGGGCAGCTCCAGGGATCGGCCGAGCTGGCTCACCCGGCGGGTGACGATGTCGACCTCCTCCTCCAGCGAGCCCGGCAGCGGCAGCACCACGGTGTTGAACCGTCGGCGCAGCGCGCTGGACAGCTCGTTGACGCCGCGGTCGCGGTCGTTCGCGGTGGCGATCACGTTGAAGCCGCGCACCGCCTGCGTCTCGCTGCCCAGCTCCGGCACCGGCAGCGTCTTCTCGGACAGGATGGTGATCAGACTGTCCTGCACGTCGGCCGGTATCCGGGTCAGCTCCTCGATCCGGGCGAGTTTGCCGTCCGCCATCGCCCGCATCAGCGGCGAGGGCACCAGGGCGTCCCGGCTCGGGCCGTGGGTGAGCAGCTGGGCGTAGTTCCACCCGTACCGGACCGCCTCCTCCGGGGTGCCGGCGGTGCCCTGCACCAGCAGGGTGGAGTCACCGCTGATCGCCGCGGCCAGGTGCTCGGACACCCAGGTCTTCGCGGTGCCGGGCACGCCGAGCAGCAGCAGCGCGCGGTCCGTCGCCAGGGTCGTGACGGCGACCTCCACCACCCGGCGCGGGCCGATGTACTTGGGGGTGATCGGGGTGCCGTCGGCCAGTTCGCCGCCGAGCAGGTACGTCGCCACGGCCCACGGCGAGAGCTTCCAGCGCGCCGGGCGCGGACGGTCGTCCTGCGCGGCCAGCGCGGCCAGTTCACCGGCGAAGGCGTCCTCGGCATGCTGCCGCAGAACGTCGGTCATGGGGGCTCCTTCGGGTCGGCCGCCGGGCGCACGGGTGCCCCGGCGGCAGGGTGATCGGGGGGAGCCAGGTCGGCGTCCCGGCCTGTGGGAACCACCCTGCACCTCGGCACTGACAGTCCGCGCCGGCCCCTTGCCCCGTCCCCGGGACGGCGCCGGACGGGTGGTCAGCCGATGTCAGTGCCGCCGCCTACGGTCGGTCGCATGGAGGAACGCTGGAGCACCGAACACGTCCTGTCCCTGGCACCTGACGCCGCGTCGCAGAAGGCGGCCGGCAAGCTCTCCTCGCCCGCGCCCTGGTCCGGGGCGGGCACCGACGGCACCGCGCTCTGGGGCGAGTGCAAGGGCAGCGGCAGCACGCCGTACCGCACCGTGATCGAACTCGCCACGCCCGCCTACCAGTGCAGCTGCCCCAGTCGGAAGTTCCCGTGCAAGCACGCGCTCGGGCTCCTCCTGCTGTGGAGCGGCGCCCCGGAGGCCGTCCCGGCCGCCGAACCCGCCGAGTGGGCGGCCGACTGGCTCAAGGCCCGCGAGGAGCGTGCCGAGAAGCGCGTCGCGGCCCCGGCCGACCCGGCCGCCGCCCGCCGTCGGGCCGAGCGGCGCGGCGCCCGGGTGGCGGCGGGCGCGGCCGAGCTCCGGCTGCGCCTGGCCGACCGGGTCCGGCACGGCCTGGCCGACCAGTCCACCGCCGGGCCCTGGGAGGAGGTCGCCGCCCGGATGGTCGACGCCCAGGCCCCCGGCCTGGCCACCCGGGTCCGCGCACTCGACGCCACCCCGCAGGACCGGCTCCTGGAGGAGTACGCGATGCTCCACCTGCTCGCCACCGCCGCCACCCGGGTCGACGAACTGCCGCCCGAGCTGGCCGCCACCGTCCGCACCCGGGTCGGCTACCCCACCGACACCGCCGAGATCCTGGCCGGCCCCACCGTCCGCGACCGCTGGCTGGCGCTCGGCAGCCGGGACACGTCCGACGACCGGCTCACCACCCGCCGGGTCTGGCTGCGCGGCGCCAAGACCGGCCGCCCCGCCCTGCTGCTCGCCTTCGGCCGCCCCGGCCAGGCCCCCGACCTCGCCCTGCCCACCGGCCACCTGCTGGAGGCCGAGCTGGCCTTCCACCCCGGCGCCCGGCCGCTGCGCGCCGCCCTCGGCACCCGCTACGGCGCCCCCGAGCCCGGCCCGGCCGGCCCGCCCGCCGGCCTCACCGTCGCCGAGGCGGTGGCCGGCTACGGCACCGCCGTCGCCGACGACCCGTGGCTGGAAAGCTGGCCGACCGTCCTCGCCGGCGCCGTACCGGTCCGCACCCCGGACGGCTGGTACCTGACGGACGGCCACCACACCCTGCCCGTGCACACCTCGGCCCTTCCGGAGGCGGCGCTGTGGCGGCTGGCCGCCGTCTCCACCGGCCGCCCGCTGACGGTCTTCGGCGAGTACGGCCACCAGGGCTTCGCCCCGATCACGGCCTGGGCCGGCCACGACCGCCCGATCGGCCTCACCACCGCCTAAGACCGACCGGTCCAACGCACGTCAGGAGCACAGAGATTGACGATCACCCAGGACCCGTGGGAGACCCTGCACACCACCGCCCTGCTCGGCACCGACCGCCGCCCGCTCCCGGTCACCGCCCTCCCCCTCGCCGACACCGTCGACCCGGCCGATCCGGCCACCGCCCTGCTGGAGCTGGCCGCCCTCGCGACCGTCCGCCGTCGGGCCGGCGCCCTGCCCGTGCCCGCCGCCGGACCGCCCGGCCCGCCCGCGCCCGAGGACCCCCGCCCGGAGCTGCCCGCGGCGGCCGCCCGCCGCCTCGCCGTCCTGCTGGACGGCCGGACCGGCAGCGGCGGCGCCACCCTGGCCAACCTCGCCGAACTGCTCCCGCAGTGGCTCGCCACCGTCCGCGCCCGGGGCCTGCGCCCGCCCGGCGCGCTGATACCCGGCCTGCTCGACGCCGCCCGTGCCCGCAGCGAGCTGCGCTCCGACGCCGTCGCGCTGGGCGGCCCGCTGGGCCGCTGGCTGGCCGAGCAGAACCCCGACTGGCGGTTCGTGCTGCGCACCGCCGCCCCCGACCCGGCCGAGCGGCCCGGGCAGCCCGTCGACCACCACCTGTGGCACGAGGGCCTGTTCGCCGAACGGGTCACCCACCTCACCCTGCTGCGCCGCCACGATCCGGCCGCCGGCCTGGAACTGCTGAGCGGCACCTGGTCCACCGAGCGGGCCGAGGACCGCCTGCTCTTCCTGGACGCCCTGCAGGACGGCCTCTCCCCCGCCGACGAGCCGTTCCTGGAGGCCGCCCTCGGCGACCGCAGCAAGAACGTCCGCGCCACCGCCGCCGAGCTGCTGTCCACCCTGCCCGGCTCGGCCCTCGCCCGGCGGATGGCCGAGCGGGCGAGCACCGCCGTCCGTCTCTCCGACGCCGGGACGCACCTGCTGGTCACCCCGCCCGCCGAGTGCGACGCGACCATGCAGCGCGACGGCATACCGCTCAAGTCCCCCACCGGCCGCGGCGAACGGGCCTGGTGGTTCGGCGAGGTGGTCGCCGCCGCGCCGCTGCGGCTCTGGCCGGAGAGCACCGGGCTGACCCCGGAGCAACTGCTCGCCCTGCGGGTCGGCGACAGCATCGACGAGACCAGCAGCAGCTGGGCCGACGACCTGCGGGAGGCCTGGGCGCGCGCCGCCGTCCGCCAGCACGACGCCGACTGGGCCCGGGCCCTGCTCGGCCCGGCGCCCACACCACCCGCCCGCGGCGCCGGACGGGCCCGCGCTCCCCGCGTCACCGGCGCCCCGGCCAAGCTGCTGGCCGTCCTCCCGCCCGGGGAACGGGCCGCCTGGACGGCCGCGTTCATCGAGGTGCACGGCCTCGGCGAGGCCTTCCAACTGCTCGGCGCCTGCGGCACGCCGTGGACGCCGCCGCTGTCCACCGCCGTGGTGACGGCCCTGGCCCGCGCCGCCGGCTCCGGCGCGTACCCGTGGAGCCACAGCGGGGTGCTCGGGATGACGGAGCGCGCGCTCGCCCCGGAGACCGCGGCCGCCGTGGAGGAGCTGGCCGCCGAGGCCGCCCCGGACTCCGCCTGGTCGGAGACCTTCGCCCGGCTGGCCGGAACGCTGCGCTTCCGGGCCGCGATGCTGGCCGAACTCGACGCCTGACGACCGGCACCCACGAAGCGACGGGCCGGTCCCCGAAGGGGCGGGCCGGTCCCCGGAACGACGAAGCGGGCCGGTCCCCGAGGACCGGCCCGCCCGTACCGTCAACCTCAGCCGGCCGCCCGCAGGTTGGCCTCGACCCAGGCGACGACCTCCCGGGTCGGCGTGCCCGGGGTGAAGATGTCCGCGACGCCCATCGCCTTCAGCTCGGCGATGTCCTCGTCCGGGATGATCCCGCCGCAGAAGACCTTGATGTCCGCCGCGTCGCGCTCCTTCAGCAGCTCCAACACCCGCGCGCACAGCGTCATGTGGGCGCCGGAGAGGATCGACAGCCCGATGCCGTCCGCGTCCTCCTGGATCGCGGTGTCGACGACCTGCTCGGGCGTCTGGTGCAGCCCGGTGTAGATGACCTCCATACCGGCGTCGCGCAGGGCGCGCGCGATGACCTTGGCGCCCCGGTCGTGACCGTCGAGCCCCGGCTTGGCGACCACCACACGGATCGGCCCCGACACACTCATCACTGCCTCCTGCTGGACCTCGTCGTCCACCATCCGACCGGACCCTGCGGACCATGGGCGCGGTTAACGGTCAATAACCAACCTGAGGGGAGGTTAGCGCCACCCGGCCCGGTTGGCCGTGCCACCTCCCAAGAGGAGGGCAAAGTCACAGCCACCGGCCTTGCTACCAGTGGGTATACCCGTCCGCCCGCCCTCCGCACAGACCCCCGGCCGAGCTCTTGACAATCGGAGGTTTTTCCGGGGCATCGGCCTTGCGGCTACAGTCTCGGCTGTTTTCCCCCGCTTTCCCCCGTCGCTTTCCCCTGCCGGTCCCCCTGCCCGACGACGCGCCCCGAGGCCCACCGAGGAGGCAGCCCCCGATGGCTCCCGACGCAGCCGCCCGCCCGACCCGTGCGGAGCTGCGCCTCGCCGCCCGCGAACAGTCCCGCGCCGAGCGCCGCGGCGCCGCCAAGGCGGCCACCCGGACGGCCCTGCTGCGGGTCGCGCTGCCGTCGGTGGCCGCGCTCGGGGTCGCCGCCGCGGCGGCCGTCACCGTGCAGGGCGAGACCGACCAGCGCGCCCAGGCGGCCGGCCGGACCGCGCCGCACACGGCGGCCGAGGCCCCGGACAACCCGGCCGACGGCGGCGCCGAGGCCGCCAAGGCGGCCGCGCAGCAGGCGGTTGCGGCCGGCGGCCCGACCCAGGCCTCCCGCGGCGACGCCCGCCAGCCGCTGGCCGGCGCCCAGCCCACCGACGATCCGACCGCACAGCCGACCGCCGAGCCCGCCAAGCCCAAGGTGGTCATGCCGGTCGCCCAGCACGGCCTCGGCGAACTGTTCGGCGAGGCCGGCACCCACTGGGCCAACCGCCACACCGGCATCGACTTCCCGGTGGACGGCGGCTCCCAGGTCATGGCCGTCACCGACGGCACGATCCGCACCCTGTGGAACCCGTCGTACGGCTACATGTCGATACTGAAGATGCCCGACGGCACCGAGGCCTGGTACTGCCACCTGAGGGCGTACAAGGTCCGCAAGGGACCGGTGAAGCAGGGCGACGTCATCGCCTTCGTCGGCAGCAGCGGCAACAGCACGGGCCCGCACCTGCACTTCGAGATCCGCCCGGCCGGCAGCGGGCCGGTCGACCCGCTGCCGTGGTTCCTCTCGAACGGGCTCGACCCGCGCTAGAAACCCTCCCCGTCAGAGCTTCTCCACCGGCGCGTAGCGCAGCAGCAGTTGCTTGCGGCCCTCCGAACCGAAGTCGACCGTGGCCTGCGCCCGGTCGCCGACGCCGGTGACGCCCACCACCGTGCCCAGCCCGAAGGTGTCGTGGGTGACCCGGTCCCCGACCGCCAGCGAGACGACGTCCCGCTCCACGACCTGGCCGCCGCGCCGCGCCGACTGCCCCCAGCCCGCCTTGGGCTTCGAGGAGGCCGAGGAAGCCGACGAGGAGCGCGAACCGCCGCCCCCCGACGAGGACTTGCCCCAGGACGAACCCGAGGAGAAGCCGCGCGCGGCCGGCGCCTGCGCCGCCCCCGTCCGCTTCCACTCCACCAGGTTCTCCGGGATCTCCTCCAGGAACCGCGAGGCCGGGTTGTACGCGGGCTGCCCCCAGGCGCTGCGCAGCACCGAGCGGGTCAGGTAGAGCCGCTCCCGCGCCCGGGTGAGCCCCACGTAGGCGAGCCGCCGCTCCTCCTCCAGCTCCTTGACCTGGTTGAGCGCCCGCATGTGCGGGAAGATCCCGTCCTCCATGCCGGTCAGGAAGACCACCGGGAACTCCAGGCCCTTGGCGGTGTGCAGGGTCATCATCGTGATGACGCCCTGGCCCTCCTCGTCCTCGTCCGGGATCTGGTCAGAGTCGGCGACCAGCGCGACCCGCTCCAGGAAGTCGGCGAGCGAGCCGACCGGCGGGGTGCCGTCCTCACCGGCGTCGGGCCGCTCGCCCGGGTCCTGCTCGTACTCGAGGGCGACGGAGGCCAGTTCCTGCAGGTTCTCCACCCGGGTCTCGTCCTGCGGGTCGGTGGAGGCCTGGAGTTCGGCCAGGTAGCCGGTCTCCTCCAGGACGGCCTCCAGCACCGCGGCCGGGCCCGCGCCCGACTCGACGACCTGCCGCAGCCCGGCCATCAGGGTGTTGAACTTCTTCACCGCGTTGGCCGAGCGCGCGGCCATCCCGTACGCCTCGTCGACCCGCACCAGCGCCTGGGCGAAGGAGATCCGCTCCCGCGCGGCCAGCGCGTCGACCATCGCCTCGGCCCGCTCGCCGATGCCGCGCTTGGGCACGTTGAGGATCCGGCGCAGCGGCACGGTGTCCTCCGGATTGGAGAGCACCCGCAGGTACGCCAGGACGTCCCGGACCTCCTTGCGCTCGTAGAAGCGCACCCCGCCGACCACCTTGTACGGCAGACCGACCCGGATGAACACCTCCTCGAACACCCGGGACTGGGCGTTGGTCCGGTAGAAGATCGCGACGTCGCCGGGCTTGGCGTCGCCCGCGTCGGTGAGCCGGTCGATCTCGTCGGCGATGAACTGGGCCTCGCCGTGCTCGTCGTCCGCGACGTAGCCGACGACCCGCTCGCCGTGCTCGCCGGCCGTCCAGAGCTTCTTCTCGCGCCGGTTGGCGTTGCGCTCGATGACGGCGTTGGCGGCGCTCAGGATGGTCTGCGTGGAGCGGTAGTTCTGCTCCAGCAGGATCGTGGTCGCGTTCGGGTAGTCCTCCTCGAACTGGAGGATGTTGCGGATCGTCGCGCCGCGGAAGGCGTAGATCGACTGGTCCGCGTCACCGACGACGCACAGCTCGGCCGGCGGCACCTCGGCCAGCCGCCCGGCCGCCGGGTTCACGAACTCCCCGTCCACCGTGCGCTTCGGCGCGGCCGCGACGGATCCCCCGCTCAGCTCGCGGACGAGCATGTACTGGGCGTGGTTGGTGTCCTGGTACTCGTCGACCAGGATGTGCCGGAACCGGCGCCGGTAGTGCTCCGCGACGTCGGGGAAGGCCTGGAGCAGGCTCACCGTCGTCATGATGATGTCGTCGAAGTCCAGCGCGTTGGCCTCGCGCAGCCGCCGCTGGTACAGCGTGTACGCCTCGGCGAGCTTCTTCTCCATCGGGTTGGCGGCCTGGTCGGCGAAGGTCTCCTCGTCGATCAGCTCGTTCTTCAGGTTGCTGATCTTCGCCGTGAAGGACTTCGGCGGGAACTGCTTCGGGTCCAGGTCGAGGTCGCGGCAGACCAGCGACATCAGCCGCTGCGAGTCGGCCGAGTCGTAGATCGAGAAACTGGACGTGAAGCCCAGCACCTTGGACTCGCGGCGCAGGATCCGCACGCACGCGCTGTGGAAGGTGGACACCCACATCGCCCGGGCCCGCGGGCCGACCAGCGCCTCGACGCGCTCGCGCATCTCGCCGGCGGCCTTGTTGGTGAAGGTGATCGCCAGGATCTCGCCCGGCTGCACGCCGCGGGCGCCGAGCAGGTGGGCGATCCGGTGGGTCAGCACCCGGGTCTTGCCGGAGCCGGCGCCCGCCACGATGAGCAGCGGCGAGCCCGCGTGCAGCACCGCCTCGCGCTGCGGGTCGTTCATGCCCTCCAGCAGCTGCGCCGGGTCCACCACCGTCCGGGCGGCGCCGTTGCGGTACCAGGCGTCGCGCGCGGTCTCGGCGGCGTGGTCGGTCTGGAACAGCCCCTCCGGGATGGCCTCCTCGTAGGCCTCGTACGGGGCGTCGTCCTCGTACGGCGGGGGCTCCTCGTCGAGGGGGGCGGCGGGCTGCTTCGACCCGGCGGCGGGTGCCTCGAAACCGGGGAGCGGGAGGTCGTCAAAGAGGCTACTCATGGCACTCCGAGTCTATGGCCACCCACCGACAAGCCCGCCCGGCCCGGGAAATTCGGGCCGAACGGGCTCGGGCCACCACGCGGGCACAGCTCAGCGCACGGCTCCCGGCGTGACTCAGACCAGCCGGCGGGCGGTGGCCCAGCGGGTCAGTTCGTGCCGGTTGCTCAGCTGGAGCTTGCGCAGGACGGCGGAGACGTGACTCTCGACCGTCTTCACCGAGATGAAGAGCTGCTTGGCGATCTCCTTGTACGCGTAACCGCGCGCGATCAGGCGGAGCACCTCGCGCTCGCGCTGGGTGAGGCGGTCCAGGTCCTCGTCGACCGGCGGGGTGTCGGTGGCGGCGAAGGCGTCCAGGACGAAGCCGGCCAGCCGGGGCGAGAACACCGCGTCGCCGTCGGCAATCCGGAAGATCGCGTTGACCAGGTCGGTGCCGGTGATGGTCTTGGTGACGTAGCCGCGCGCGCCGCCGCGGATGACGCCGATGACGTCCTCGGCGGCGTCCGACACCGACAGGGCCAGGAACTTGACCCCGCCCTGCTCGCCCATCAGCCCGGCCGAGCGGCGCAGCACCTCGACACCGCCGCCGCCGGGCAGGTGGACGTCGAGCAGCACCACGTCCGGCCGGGTCTCGGCGACCACCCGGACCGCCGACTCGACGTCGTCGGCCTCGCCGACCACGTCGATGCCGGTCGTCTCGGTGCGGCCGATCTCGGCCCGCACCCCCGTGCGGAACATCCGGTGGTCGTCCACCAGGACGACCCGCGCGGTACGCCCGGAGTCCTCGGCCGCGGGGACCCCGATCGGCGCTGCCTCAGTCATTCGTTCTCTCCATCTCCAGCTCGACCTCGGTCCCGCCGTCCGGCGCGGGCCGCACCCGTGCGGTGCCGCCGTTGCGCTTCATGCGGCCGATGATCGACTCCCGTACGCCCATCCGGTCCTCGGGCACCGTGTCAGGGTCGAAGCCGGGGCCGTGGTCGCGGACGAACACCGACACCGTCCTCCCCTCCACCTCGGCGTAGACCTGGACCGGTCCCCCGCCACCGTACTTGGCCGCGTTGACGGTCGCCTCCCTCGCGGCCTGCATCTGTGCCGCGATCCGCTCGCCCATCGGGCAGTCACCGACGATCACGACCTCGACCGGGACGCCGTGCCGGTCCTCGACCTCGGCGACGACGGCGCGCAGGCTCTCCGCCATGGTGTCGGGCGCGGCCTCGGCGGCGGCCTCCGGGCGGTACAGCCACAGCCGCAGCTCGCGCTCCTGGGCACGGGCCAGCCTCAGCACCTCCTTGGGGTCCTCGGCCCGACGCTGGATCAGGGTCAGCGTGTGCAGCACCGAGTCGTGGACGTGCGCGGCGATCTCGGCGCGCTCCTGGGCGCGGATGCGGGCGGTGCGCTCGGCGCCGAGGTCCTGCCACAGGCGCAGCCCGTACGGGCCGAGCAGCACCAGGACGCCGGCGAGCACGGCGAGCGAGGCCTCGACCACCGAGCCGAGCGTCGAACCGCTGCCCTGCATGGCGAGGAAGGCGATGGTGCCGGCCACCACGAGCAGCACGCCGGCGCCGACCCGGGTGTAGGCGCCGCGCCGCTTGTCGCCCTCCTCCAGGCCGAACCAGCGCTGCCAGCGCGAGTCGTCGGCCTGCCGCCAGACCAGCGCGACACCCACCCCGATCGCCAGCAGCGGCCAGGTGTACGGCTTGGCGGTCTGCAGGCCGAGCGCGTTGAGCAGGGCGATCAGGCCGATCACGGTCATCACCAGGGCGGCGAGCTGGCCGAGGCCGCCCTGGCCGGTCTTGCCGGCGGGCGCGGCGCCCTCCCCCTCCGCGGGGACCGCGGCGACCGGCTCGCCCTGGAGCGCGTGCTGGAGCAGTTCGCGCAGCCGGCCGAGCCAGCCGCTGCGGCCCTTGCTCAGCGCCCCGCCCGGCTGCTGCCCCGCCCCGGCCGGGACGAAGGCGCCGTTGACGTACATCCAGTGGGTGCCGCCGCGCTGCGCGGGTTCGCCGATGCCGATCGGCACCACGAACCAGAACGCCGCGTACAGCAGGGTCCCGATCCCCTGCGCGAAGAAGAGCAGCACGAACGCGAGCCGGACCCACCGCACCGGCAGCCCGAGGTGCACCGCGAGACCGTGCGCGACCCCGCCGAGCATCCGCCCCTGCGGGCTGCGGTAGAGCCGGCGGTACGGCGGCCGCCCGCCGTCGGGCGCGGTCGGGTCGGCGCCGGCCGACGACGCGGCGTCGGGGGCGAGGGGGCGGGGGTCGGTACCGGGTGCTGCCACGCCACCGATGGTTCCACGCTCGTGTGCGCGGGCGCATCAGGGTGTGTCCCTAGGCGGTTCTCAGGGACAAGTCAGGGTCCGGACAGGGCTCGCACCGGTTGGGCCGGGCCGGGCCAGCCGGGAGGATGGTGGTCATGACCGAGGACCACCGCATCCAGGAAGCCGGGCCCGCCGCCCCGCCGGAACCGGACCGCCCGCCGCTGACCAGGACCGAGCACCACCGCGTGGTGGCCGGCGTCTGCGGCGGCCTCGGGCGACACCTGGACATCGACCCGGTGGTCTTCCGGGTGGTCACCGTGGTGCTCTGCCTCTCCGGCGGCCTCGGGCTGTTCCTGTACGGCCTGGCCTGGCTGATCGTCCCCACCGAGTCGGTGCCGGACGGCAAGGGCGGCAGCCGGCACGGGCGCACCGAACTCCAGCGGGTGCTCACCGGCCGGGTCGACGGCCAGTCGGTCGGCGCGGTGCTGCTGACGGTGATCGGCACCGGGGTGTTCTTCTCCTCGATGGGCCAGGACGACCAGCTGTTCCCGCTGCTGCTGCTCGCGGGCCTGGTCTTCCTGGCGGTGCGCTACGACCCGGAGCGCCGCCGAGGCCGGCTGCGCGGACGCCGCCGCGGCGGCCCGTACGACCGCCACTACCCCGACGCGGACCCGGCCGGCCCGCACCCGTGGCCCTGGCCGGAGGAGGACGAGGCCGCCCGCGCCCGGCACGCCGCGGAGCGCGCCGCCGGAACGGTGCCCGCCGACTCCCCCTCCCCCGGCCCGACCGGCTACCTGTGGGACCCGCGCCACCCCGAGCGCAACCCCTACGGCGCCACCACCACCCCGCCGTTCGGCACCCCGGTGCCCCCGGCGGGCGGCCCGGCCCAGCCCTGGTGGCGGCGCGCCGACCTGCCCGCGGGCGACCCACTGCGCAAGGACGGCCCGCCCCGCAGGCCGCGGCCCACCGCCGTCCGGCACCCGCGGGAGCGGTCCGCGCTCGGCTTCTTCGGCCTGCTGCTGGCGATCGGCGCGGGTGCCGCGGTCTGGTCCGCCTCCGCCGGCCACACCGGCGTCACCGTGCTGAGTGCGACCGTGCTGGCCACCGCGCTGCTGGTGATCGGTCTGACGCTGCTGCTCGGCGCGAAGTTCGGCCGGGCCCGCAAGCTCGCGATGACGGGCCTGCTGCTCACCCTGGCGCTGGTCTTCGTCGGCCGCTCGACGGACTCCGTGCAGAACGCCGTCGGCCAGCGCGACTTCACCGTCGTCGCGACGGCCGACCTGCAGCCCAAGTACTCCCTCGGCGCCGGCCGGATCCGGCTGGACCTGACCGGGCTCGACCCGGCCGGGACCACCCTCACCAGCAAGGTCGAACTCGGCGCCGGCGAGCTGACCGTCCTCCTGCCGCCGGACGCGACGGTGAACCTGGTGACCCGGATGGGCCTCGGCGACGTCTCGATCCCCGGTGACCGCAACGACGGCACCGGCCGCCACACCTACCTGCTGCAACCCGGCAGCGGTCACTCGTCCAAGGGCACGCTCGACCTCGAACTCGCGGTCGGGATCGGCAACATCAAGGTGGTCCAGCAGTGAGGAAGCACCCGCTCGACCTGTTCTCGCTGATCGCGGGCGGACTGTTCACCACGATCGCCGTGGTCTACCTGGTCGCGGCGCTCAACGACCAGACGGTGAACGGCCGGATCGTCATCCCGGTCACCTTCATCGGGCTCGGCCTCGGCGGCCTGGCCGGCGCGGTCGCGGCGGTCACCCGGCGCGGCCGCACCGACCGCGAGCCCTGACCGCCCAGGACCGGCCGTTCAGGACCGGCCTTCACAAGGGCCGGCCCCCGCGCTCAGCTCTGCAGCGGCCCGAGGTTCAGCTTGTCCCCGTCCTTGGTGACGGTGTACTTCGGCAGCGGTTTGACCGCCGGCCCGGTGACCACCGCGCCGGTGGCGGCGTCGAACCGGGAGCCGTGGCAGGGGCAGTACAGCCGGCCGTTCTTCGGGGCGTCGACGGCGCAGCCGGAGTGGGTGCACACCGAGGACAGGCCGCAGTACTGGCCCGCCGTGGGCTGCACGATGTAGACCGCGTCCCCGGTGGCCGGGTCCTTGACCTGGGCCGAGCCGCCGACCGGCACGCTCGCGGCCGACACCGAGGGGGCCGACCCGGCGGGCGCCTGGCCGGTGTTGGCGGGGGCCGCGGACTGCTTGGGCGGTTCCTGCTTCGCCGGCTCCTGCTTTGCCGGTTCCTGCTGGGACGAGGCCTGCGTGGACGGGTCCCGCTCGTCCCGGCCGAAGGTCCGGGTGAGCGAGCCGGTGAGCAGCCCGGCGCCGCCGATCGCGACGGCGGCGATCCCGCCGTCCACCAGCGCCCGGCGCTTGACGTGGTCCTCGGCCAGCCCGCGCTCGCGGTCCCGGCCGGCCCGCCGGGCGAGGTAGCCGTCCACCGACAGGTACGGCGTGCCGGCCAGCAGCAGCGGCGTCCAGGCCATCAGGTAGGCGAGGTCGTTGCCGAGGTAGTACGGCGAGATGCTCCAGCTGACGGTCAGCCAGAGGCTGAGGCTGATCATCACGCCGCCGAGCGCCGCGGCCCGGCCCCAGAGGCCGAGCAGGGTGCCGAGGCCGACCGCCAGCTCACCGAAGGCGATGGCCAGCGCGAACAGGGTGGGCGCGTCCAGGGCGGCGCCGAGCAGGAAGGAGATCGGGCTGCCGGCCCTAGCCGCCTGGGTCTGCGAGACGAACGACGCCGGGTCGCCCGCCCCGGCCAGGTAGTGCGTGTCGGACAGCTTGTCGAGGGCCGCGTACACGAAGGTGACGCCGAGGAAGAGCCGCAGCGGCAGCAGCGGGTACCTGGACGCGAACGCCCTCCACTGCGCCACCCGGTCGGCCAGACCGACCGCTCCACCGTCGACCGCCGCGGAGTTGCTGACCTCCGACATCGCTCACACCTTCCCTCACGGCCCGCCACTCCTGACAGGTCCGGTCCGCATTCTGCCCGCTCCCGATCGCTTTCGGTGGGAGGTCCCACCCGGTCGGCGGCCGCCGCACCGAGAACGGCCGCGCCGCCGTTCCCCTGTATACGGGAACGACGGCGCGGCCGTTCGGCACCGACTCAGCGGCTGTCCGACGAGATCCGTCGGACAGCCCTACCGGCCGGCGGGAGTGCTCACTCCCACTCGATGGTGCCCGGCGGCTTGCTGGTGACGTCGACGACGACGCGGTTCACGTCGCGGACCTCGTTGGTGATCCGGGTGGAGATCCGGGCCAGCACGTCGTACGGCAGGCGCGACCAGTCGGCGGTCATGGCGTCCTCGGACGAGACCGGGCGCAGCACGATCGGGTGACCGTAGGTGCGGCCGTCGCCCTGCACGCCCACGCTGCGCACGTCGGCGAGCAGCACGACCGGGCACTGCCAGATCTCGCGGTCCAGGCCGGCCGCGGTCAGCTCCTCGCGGACGATCGCGTCGGCGTCGCGGAGCAGGTCCAGCCGCTCCCGGGTGACCTCGCCGACGATCCGGATGCCCAGGCCCGGGCCCGGGAACGGCTGGCGCTGGACGATCTCCTCCGGCAGGCCCAGCTCCTGGCCGACCATCCGGACCTCGTCCTTGAACAGCTTGCGCAGCGGCTCGACCAGCTGGAACTGCAGGTCCTCGGGCAGGCCGCCGACGTTGTGGTGGGACTTGATGTTGGCGGTGCCGGTGCCGCCGCCGGACTCCACCACGTCCGGGTACAGGGTGCCCTGGACCAGGAAGTCGACCGACTCGCCGTGCTCGCCGGCCTCGGCGATGATCTCGGCCTGGGCCTGCTCGAAGACCCGGATGAACTCCCGGCCGATGATCTTGCGCTTCTCCTCGGGGTCGGTGACCCCCTTCAGCGCGTTCAGGAAGCGCTCCGCGGCGTCGACCACCTTCAGCTGCACGCCGGTGGCCGCCACGAAGTCCTTCTCGACCTGCTCGGTCTCACCCTTGCGCATCAGACCGTGGTCGACGTACACGCAGGTCAGCTGCTCGCCGATGGCCTTGTTGACCAGGGCGGCCGCGACCGCGGAGTCCACGCCGCCGGAGAGGCCGCAGATCGCGCGCTTGGTGCCGACCTGGGCACGGATCAGCGCGACCTGCTCCTCGACCACGCTGCCGGTGGTCCAGGTCGGGGCGAGGCCGGCGCCGCGGTAGAGGAAGTGCTCCAGGATCTGCTGGCCGTGGTCGGAGTGCAGCACCTCGGGGTGGTACTGGACGCCGTAGAGGCGCGCCTCGTCGTTCTCGAAGGCCGCGACCGGCACCACGTCGGTGGAGGCGGTGACGGTGAAGCCCTCCGGGGCGGCGGAGCAGGCGTCGCCGTGCGACATCCACACCGAGTGCTGCGCCGGGACGCCCTCGAACAGGGTGGAGCCGGGGCGGCTGACGGTCAGCGGGGTGCGGCCGTACTCGCGGGAGCCGGTGTTGTCGACGGTGCCGCCGAGGGTCTTGGCCATCAGCTGGAAGCCGTAGCACATGCCGAAGACCGGGACCCCGGCCTCGAAGATCGCGCGGTCGAGCTGCGGCGCGCCCTCTTCGTAGACCGACGACGGGCCGCCGGAGAGGATGATCGCCTTGGGGTTCTTGGCGAGCATCTCGGCGACCGGCATGCTGCTCGGCACGATCTCGCTGTAGACCCGCGCCTCACGCACCCGACGGGCGATGAGCTGGGCGTACTGGGCACCGAAGTCGACCACCAGGACGGTGTCGTTGTCCGGCGCGGACTGGACGGGAATTGCAGAGGACACAGACGGCCTTCCGGCAGCGGTACGAGAGGTGTCACACCGAACCGCTTCCCCGGCGGGGGCCGCGGCGGCGACGGGTGGGGGTGTCTGGACACCGATTCTACCGGGCTGTCCGGTTTCACTCGTCTGCCCGTCCAAACGACCGTGACCGCGCGGGGCCGTCTTTCGTTGCTTCTGACGACCGTACGACCGCGCCGCGCCCGCCAGGCGCGCCGCCTTCGCCCCGGCCAAGGGCGCCGCTGTACGGACTGCAGGACCACGCGTGGAGCTTCATCCCAGTCCACCAGCGCATGTGGCGCCACCGCCCCGGCCCGCCGGGAGCGCGGCGCCGTGGGACCGTGCGCGGGTGCCGCGGCCGGCCAGCAGGGGACAGCGACCCCGGCCGCGACTGGACCGAGAGGTGGGACGGCCGGCGCCGGGGACGCCCGGGGCCGACCGTCGCACCCCCGCCGCGAGCCGGGCACACCCCGGGCGCACACCCCGTCCCGTCCCCGCGCCGCTACGCGCGTCCCCGTGCGCCGCAGCCACTCACACCACTACACACCGTGATCATCGACGCCATGCGTCGACGCCTGCCCACCATCGCCCGCCGGGCCTGAACCGGGCGTGCACCCGTGCCCGAACGGCGTCCTCGGGTCCGCACCCGCACCAAATGGACTGTGCCGAACTGTGCCGAATCGGTTGCAGAGCAAGCCCTCCGTCCAGCACGATGCTGCGTGGAAGCGGTTCTCCCGGCGGCCGGCAGGCGCACTGCGGAGACCCCGACCGATGCCGCCGCCTTGTGCGGCGACGCCGTACGTGCCCTCACACTCCGTGAGCGAAGGCCCGGCGCAGACCTGCGCGCCGACCCGCCGCACCGCGAGCGTGCGCGCCCCGCGCCACCGGCCACCCACGCCGGGCCGCGCGGGCGCGACCCCGAAGCCGACCGACCCGACGGCGCTCCTCCCCCGGCGCCGTCACCCCAGCACCGGCGCAGCCCTGACGCCGCGTGCTGAGCGACAAAGGGCCCCGTTCCCCCGCGGGGCCCTTTGCCCTGTCCGGGCTCACGCGGTCCGGACCGCCGCGCGCAGGGCCGCCGCGCTCAGGACCGCCGCGCTCAGGGCTGCTTGCGCCAGACGCTCGGATCGACCGGTTCCTCGGCCGGAGTCCCCGCGCCCGGCGAGGGCACCGGCGGGGCGTCGTGCGAGCCGACCACGTCGCTCACCCCCGCCCCGGACGCGTACGGCTGCGGCCCTGGGGCGGCCTGGTACGGCGCGCCCGGCTGCGGCGGCACCGCGCCGTACGGGGCGTCGCCGTACGGGGCCGGGCCGTAGGCCCCCTGGGGGGCCGCCGCACCCCGGCCGCCGACGGCCGCCAGCACCGACGGCACCACCAGCGCGCCGATCGCCGCCCAGACCAGGTTGGCCACCAGCACGCTGACGAACACCAGACCGATCGAGGTCTCCCGGGACACGCCCAGCTGGTTGTAGGTGGTGCCCCACCCCGGGTTCGCGGAGGACGTCGAGATGGTCATCAGCGCGCCGCCCGCCGCCATCAGAGCGGTGAGCACCACGGCGTGGACGGCCGCCAGCCGGAGCCGGTCGGCCGCGTCCAGCCGCCGCCGGTACGCCGACCAGCCGAGGACGCCGGCCGCGGCGAGTGCCAGCAGGCCGGTCCAGCGCCAGTCGGCGCTCTGGTCGTGCAGGTCGAAGAAGGAGAACTCCATGCGGTCGGGGCCACCCCGCCAGTCGCCGTCGATCGCGGACGCCGCGCCGGACGTCCCGCTGAACCCGCGCAGGGTCGCGCCCGAGCCCAGGCCGAGCAGGCCCAGGCCGAGGTTCGGCAGGAAGGCCAGCGAGATCGCGGTCTGCCAGCCCTTGTCGCTGTTGGCGGCGACCAGCACGAAGCCCGTCACCGAGGCCAGGCCCAGCGACAGCGCCAGCGCCTGGCCGGCGGTGAGCGCGGCCACCGCCCAGCCGCGCACCGCCCGGCTGCGCCAGGCGGCCCAGCGCAGCGCGTCGGTGCCGTAGACGGCGAAAGCCGTCAGCGCGGCGAGCAGGGCGGTCCAGCCGGTCGCCTCCAGCCAGCCGGAGTCCACGGTGTACGTCACCCCGAGGGCGCGGCCGACGAGGCCGGAGTAGCGCCCGCCGGCGGCCTGCGGCTGCCAGGTCGTCCCGCCGACCAGTCCGAGCAGCGCGGTCACCGCCGCCAGGACCACCGCGGTACGCAGCGCCTCGCCCGCGGCCTGGCCGCGGCTCAGCTGGAGGCCGGCGGCCCGGCGGCGGCGCGCCCCCGCCCGTACGCCGAGCCAGAGCGCCAGCATCCACAGCACGGTGACCGTCAGCGGCACCATCCGGAGCAGCAGGTCCGAGCCCTCCGCGTCGCCACGCTTCAGCGGGGTGGTGTACCCCAGCTTGAACGGCGCGCCGAGCGCGTTCAGCGCCAGCGACAGGGCGGCACCGAAGCGCTCGCCGAACTCGGGCGCCCGGAACAGGTAGGAGAACTGGTAGTCGCTCGGGATCGCCACGATCAGCGCGGTCAGGAGCAGCACCGCGGTCGGCGCGACGGCGGTCAGGAGCGCCGGGCGCCAGTCCGCACCGACCAGCCGGCTCAGCGCGGTCGGCCGGCCGGCCTGCGGGTCGTACGGCCGTCCGGCGCCCCAGCTGCCCAGCGCGGGCGGGCCGGCGGACGGCGGGTAGCCGGGGCCGGGCGGCGGCGGGCCGTAGCCGGGCGGCGGACCGTACGCCGGCGGGGGCGGTGCAGCAGGGGGTGCAGCGGGCGGTACGACCGGCATGGCGGCCGTCGGCGGGGGCGGCGCCGACGGCCGTCCGCACGAGGCGCAGGCGGGCGCCCCTTCCACCGATGCCGCACCGCACGACGCGCAGATGGCCATGGACCGGTTTCCCCCCGCTCGACGAGTTCCTGGTCCCCCAGAAAGCCCGTTTATCCCATCGGATCCGAACGAATGTCAACCGGGCACCGGGCCAGGCGGGTTGGCCCGCCGCGGCCCGCTCAGCCGCGCTTCTTCGGGACCTCCGGGACGGGCAGCAGCGGCAGCCGGAGCGCACCGAACGCGTCCTCCGGGACGGCCGGCCGGGCGGGCGCCACCGGGGCGACCCGCCGGTAGGCCTCGCCCGGGGCCGGACGGCCGTCCGCCTCGCCCTTGTTGGGCCACATCGACATGGCGCGCTCGGCCTGCGCGGTGATGGTCAGCGAGGGGTTCACCCCGAGGTTCGCGGAGACGGCCGCGCCGTCGACCACGCTGATCCCCGGGTGCCCGTACAGCCGGTGGTAGGGGTCGACCACGCCGGTCTCGGGGGCGTCGCCGATCGGGCAGCCGCCGAGGAAGTGGGCGGTCATCGGGATGTCGAAGATCTCGCCGACGGTGCTGCCCGCGAAGCCGTTGATCTGCTCGGCCAGCGCCTGGGCGCCCTGCTCGGCGGCCGGGATCCAGGTCGGGTTGGGGGCGCCGTGGCCCTGGGCGGAGGTGAGCCGGCTCCTGCCGAGCGGGCCCTTCTTCAGCGAGACGGTGATCGAGTTGTCCAGCGACTGCATCACCAGGCCGATGATCGTCTTCTCGGACCAGCGGTGCTGGTTCATCGAGCGGGCGAAGGTCACCGGGTGGCGCACCGAGTCGCCCAGGTAGCGCAGCCAGCGCGGGGCCCGTCCGCCGCCCTTGACCTGGGCGATCGACAGCGCGCCCATCGCGTTGGAGCCCTTGCCGTAGCGGACCGGCTCGATGTGGGTGTTGGCGTCCGGGTGGATCGAGGAGGTGATCGCCACCCCCTTGGTGAAGTCCGCCCGGGAGCCGTAGCGCCGGTCGGTGGTCTGCGCGCCCACCAGTGCCTCGGAGTTGGTCCGGGTCAGCTCGCCGAGCCGGGCGGAGATCCCGGGCAGGTGCCCCGCCTCGCGCATCCGGTGCAGCAGCGACTGGGTGCCGTAGGTGCCGGCCGCGACCACCACCCGGGCGGCGGTGATGGTCCGCGCACCCGCCTTCACCCGGTCGGTCCGGGAGCGGGCGTCGGTGCGGCGCACGTCCACCGCGAAGCCGCGGCTCCCGTCGGCCCCGCCACACTCGCGGATCCGGGCCACCGTGGTGAGCGGGTGGATCTCGGCGCCGCCCCGCTCGGCCAGGTACAGGTAGTTCTCGGTGAGCATGTTCTTGGCCCCGTGCCGGCAGCCGGTCATGCACTCGCCGCACTCCACGCAGGCCTTGCGGGCCGGCCCGGCGCCGCCGAAGTACGGGTCGGCGACCTCGTCCCCGGGCGCCGCCTTGGCCCTGCCGCCGGCGTCCTGGCCGTCCCCGAAGAAGACCCCGACCGGTGCCATGTGGAAGGTGTCGCCGACGCCCAGTTGCTCGGCGGCCGCCTTGAGGTGCACGTCCGAGGGGGTGACGGTCGGGTTGAGCCGAACCCCGAGCATCCGCTGCGCCTGGTCGTAGAACGGCGCCAGCTCCTCCTGCCAATCGGTGATGTGGCGCCACTGGCGGTCCTCGAAGAAGGCCTTCGGCGGCACGTACAGGGTGTTGGCGTAGTTCAGCGAGCCGCCGCCGACCCCGGCGCCGGCCAGGATCAGCACGTTGGCCAGCAGGTGGATCCGCTGGATCCCGTACAGCCCGAGCTTCGGCGCCCACAGGTAGTTCGACAGGTCCCAGGAGTTCCTGGGCAGTTCGTCCCGGTCGAAGCGCCGCCCGGCCTCCAGGACGGCGACCCGGTAGCCCTTCTCGGTCAGCCGCAGCGCGGCGACCGAACCACCGAAGCCGGAGCCGACCACGACCACGTCGTAGTCGAACTCCGCCGCACCGCCGGACTCCACCATCTGCCATTGCTCCTTCGAGACGCGAACCTGACTACGGGAGAGGCGAGTTGTCCCCTCCTCCCGGGCCTGACCCCAGGGTCGGACCCCCGGGGTGCGGCCGACCGGCCGTACCCCGGGTCGTACTCCTCCACCGGGACGGCTACTTGAACCGCAGCGCCTTCAACGCCCGCAGCCCGCCGGTCATCACCGCGGCGAACTGCCGGTCGTCCAGGCCGAACGAGGGCGCGATCGGCATCAGCCGCTGGGTCGCGATGGTCTGCGCCTCGGTGAAACGCAGGATGCCCTCGGCGCCGTGGCGGCGGCCGAGCCCGGAGTCGCCCATGCCGCCCATCGGCGAGCCGACCGAGCCGTACGCGGCCGCGTAGGCCTCGTTGACGTTGACCGTGCCGGTGCGCAACCGGGCCGCGACCGCCCGCCCGCGCCGCAGGTCCCTGGTCCAGACGCTGGAGTTCAGGCCGTACGGCGTGGAATTGGCGGCGGCCACCGCCTCGTCCTCGGTGTCGAAGCGGTAGACGGAGACGACCGGGCCGAAGGTCTCCTCGCCGCAGACCGCCATGTCCGGGGTCACCCCGTCGAGGATGGTCGGCTCGAAGAAGTACGGGCCGAGGTCGGGCCTGGCCCGGCCGCCGGCCAGCACGGTGGCACCCGCCTTGACCGCCTCCTCCACGTGCCGGGTGGTGGTCTCCAGCTGGCGCACCGAGACCAGCGAGCCCATGTCGGCGCCGTAGGCGAGGCCGCCGCCCAGGCGCAGCGCCCGGGTGCGGGCGGCGAAGCGCTCCAGGAAGTCGTCGGCCACCGAGCGGTGCACCAGCAGCCGCTCGATCGAGATGCACAGCTGCCCGGCGGAGGAGAAGCAGGCCCGGACGGCGCCCGCGGCGGCCCGGTCGAGGTCGGCGTCGGAGAGCACCAGCATGGCGTTCTTGCCGCCGAGTTCGAGCGAGGCGCCGACCAGTCGGGCGGCGGCGCGCTGGGCGACCTCGCGGCCGGTGCGGGTGGAGCCGGTGAACGAGACGTAGTCGGCGTGCTCCACCACGGCGGGGCCGATCACCGGGCCGTCGCCGATCACGACCTGCCACAGGTCGGCCGGCAGCCCGGCCTCGACCAGCAGCTCGCGGGCCCACAGCGCGGTCAGCGCGGTCTGCGTGTCCGGCTTGTTGACCACGGCGTTGCCGGCCACGAAGGCGGGCAGGGCGTCGCCGATGGACAGCTCCAGCGGGTAGTTCCAGGGCGAGATGTGGCCGACCACGCCCTTGGGGCGGCGAGCCTCGATCGCGTGGGTGAGCACCGGCAGCGCCCCGCCGTGCCGCTTGTCCCTGAGGTATCCGTGCGCGGCCCGTCCGTAGTGCCGGGCGGCCATCGCGACGGCCAGCACCTCCTCGAAGGCGTGCAACCGGGCCTTGCCGGTCTCGGCCTGGATGAGGTCCAGCACCTCGTCCTGCCGCCGGAGCAGCAGGTCGTGGAAGCGCAGCAGGACGGCCGCGCGGCGGCGCACCGGCAGCGCGGCCCAGGCCGCCTGGGCGCGGCGGGCCAGCTCGAAGGCGACCTCGACGTCGGCCGGGGTGGACTGCGGCAGGCTCGCCAGCCGCTCACCGGTCAGCGGGGCGACGGTCTCCACCAGGCTGGGCTCGCCGGTGGCGGTGACGCCGGCGGCCAGCCGGGTGACCAGGGACGGCGGGACGGCCGCCGCGACGGTCCGGCCGCCGCCGGGGGCGGGCGGGTTCCCGGTCGCCGGGTGTTCGGTGGCCACTGCGTCTGCTGTGAGGTCCGACATACGGCGCAGCCTAGGCGCTCGGCGGCCGGTCCGGTACCCGTCGGTAACAAGAATCTGCCGGAGTCGGGCGAAAGCGGGCGCCCACCGGCCGGCGGGTGGGCGCGACGGATCAGCGGGTCGGCGTGAAGTAGTGGAGCACCGCGTTGAAGCGCTGTTCGGCCTCGTTCCACTCGTTGCCCTTCTCCGGGCTGGACGAGTAGATCGCGTAGCTGGTGCCGTCGTCGTCGATGAACTCGGCCTCGATCGCCCGGCGGCGGCCACCTCCCTGCGCGGCGTAGCTGAACTCCCAGACGGCCGCCTCGTGGCCGTTCACCGCGACGCTGGTCAGCTTGTGCTGCTTGTACTCCTTCAGCGACTTGGAGACGGAGGTCTCCATCTGCCGCATGTGCTCCAGCGGCTTGACCGACTGGCCGACGGTGACGGCGAACTGCAGGTAGTGCACCTTGCCATCGGGGCTGTAGAAGATCTGGTTGTCGGACGCGGCACTGCGCTGCCAGGCCGGGGTGCCCGAGGGCAGCGGGAAGCGGAAGCCGGCCGGGTCGTCCACCCAGTGGTAGCCGGGGGGCGCGGCCGGCTCCTGGCCGGGACCACCGCTCGGGTCCGAGGTGGCGGAGGCGGCCGGGGTGACCGGGGAGGTCGGGGCGGTCGGGCCGGAGTCGTCGGCCGAGCGGCCGCCGCCGGGCCGGGTGGCGAAGAAGGTGGCCCCGGCCGCCAGCAGGCCGACAGCCAGCGCGATCGCGACGATCTTCAGGGTGTTGCGGCGCTTGGCCGGTCCGCGCGCAGGCGCAATGGGGTGCGCCACCGGCGCGGTCACGGCGGCGAGCGCCGGTGCCCCGGCCACCACGCCCCCGGCGGTGTCCACGACGGCCTCGGCGGTCGGTTCCTCGGCCCCCTCCTGCGCCGTGTCCGCCGCGTCCTCCTCGCGGTCCTCCTCCGCCACCGGGTGCTCGCCGCGGTCCACCACCGGCACCGACTGGGTGGGCATCCGCACCGGCGCGACCGACTTCAGGCTGATCGTGTGCCCGACCTGCACCTCGGCCAGCATCCGGGCGGCCTCGTCCGCGGTCGGCCGCTCGGCCGGGTCCTTGGACATCAGCGCGGCCAGCACCGGCCCCAGCGGCCCGGCCCGACGCGGCTCCGGCAGCGGCTCGCCCACCACCGCGGCCAGCGTGGTGATCGGCGAGGTCCGGCGGAACGGCGACTGGCCCTCCACCGCGGCGTACAGCGTCGCCCCGAGGCCCCACAGGTCCGAGGCCGGCCCGGGCCGCTCGCCCTGGGCGAGCTCCGGCGCCAGGTAGTCCGGCGAGCCGACCAGGTCGCCCGGGCGGGTCAGCTCGGCCGAGCCCTCGTACGTCGCGATGCCGAAGTCCAGCAGCACCACCCGCCCGGTGCCGCGCTCCAGCAGCACGTTGGCCGGCTTCACGTCCCGGTGCAGGACGCCGAGCTGGTGGCCGCGGTGCAGCGCGGCGAGCACCTGGCTCCCGACCTCGGCGACGGCGCGCGGCTGCAGGGTGCCGTCCTGGCTGATCACGTCGGCGAGCGAGCGGCCGTCCACCAGCTCCATCACGATCCACGGCCGGCCGTCCTGCTCCAGCACGTCGTGCACCGTGATCACGCCGGGGTGCTTGATCCGGGCGGCCGCACTGGCCTCCCGCTTCATCCGGGCGTGCAGGATCTGCAGCTCGTCCTCGGGCAGGTGGTTGACGGTCAGCTCCTTGACCGCGACCTCGCGGTCGAGCATCCGGTCCCAGGCCCGCCAGACCGTCCCCATGCCGCCCCGGCCGAGCCGGTCGCCCAACTCGTACCGCCCGGCCAGCAGCCGCTCCGCCTCGGCCGTCTCCGGCCGGTCCTGCACGCCCATCGGCGACCGCTCCCCCTCACATCCGCCTGCCGTCACCGCGACGGAGGGGCCTGGTGCAGACCACTGTTCGAACAAGTCCCACGCACACATTAGGCGTACCTTGCCGACCCCGGTAATCACGCCCACCCGCCGGACCGGCGTACCGGGACGGAGCCGGGCCGTCAGCCTGCGAACAGCACCACCGCGGTTATCCCCAGCACCAGCAGCACGAACACGCCCCCCACCAACAGCGGGCCCAGCAGCGCCGGGGGTATCCGCGGCGGCCGCACCTCGGCCGACCGCCCGGTCCCGTCCCCCGCGGCGGTCTCCACCTGCCCGCCGCCCTGCCCGCCACGCTTGCCACGCTCGCCCCGCCCGCGTCGGCGCGGCACCAGCGGGCCGTCCGGCCGCGGCACCAGGGCCCGCGCCGCCCACTCCTCGTCGACCGGCTCCGGCGCGCCCGCGAGCAGCGCCGACAGCTCCCGGCGGACCTGCTCCGCGGTCGGGCGCCGCGAGGGGTCGGGCTGCAGCAGCCGCTCGACCAGCGGCGCCAGCGGCCCGCAGACCGCCGAGGGCTCCCGCCGGCCGTCCCGGACCGCCGTCACCAGCTCCGGGACGCCGCCGTCCGGAAACGGCGAGCGGCCGGTGACCAGCCGCTGCACCAGCACCCCGAGCGCCCAGCAGTCGCCCGCCGGGCCACCGTCCAGCGGCCAACGCTCCGCCACCGGTCCGACCAGGGTGGCCCGCACGTCGTACCGGCGGCGCCCGCCCGGCCCGCCGAGGTCCTCGGCCAGCGCCTCCTGCGCCACCCCCGCCAGCAGCCCGCCGAGCATCGCCGCGCCGTCCTCGCAGACCAGCACCGACTCGGCGGTCAGGTTCCCGTGCACGAGCCCGTCCTCGTGCAGCGCCCGCAGCGCGCCGGCCAGGTCCGCCGCCAGCTCGGCAGCCCGGTAGGGCGGCACCGGACCGGCGGCCACGAGATCGGCCAGCGTCATGGCGCCCGGCCGCTCCTCCACCGTCCACAACAGCTCGCCCTCGACGAAGGCACCGACCCCGCGCAGCAGCCGGGGGTGCCTGGTCGGCGCGGCCGAGCCGACCGCCGCCACCCGGCGGACCAGCCGGTCGGCCTGCGCGGGCACCTCACCGTCCAGGTCCTGACCGCCGGTCAGCAGCGGGGGCAGCTCCAGGGCGCGCAGCAGCACGGACTCCCCGGTCCGGTCGTCCACCGCCAGGGCGCGCAGCGGTTCGGGACGGTCCGTCAGCCGGTACCGCCCCGCCAGCAACTGACCCGGGCCGCCTCGCATGCCAGTTCCTCTCGCTCACCGAGCAGCCTACTGAGCGGCTCCTTTACGCTCGGTCCCATGGACTGGACCGAGCTGATCGACACCGCCTTCAAGGTGGCGGGCAACAACAACAAAGCCAACCAGGCCGAGGCCGTACGCACGGTCGAGGCCGCCGTCATCGACGGCGAGAATCCGGTCGCCTCCACCGCCGGGCGCCATCCCGACCACTTCCGCAAGGGGGTGCTCGTCCTCACCACCCACCGACTGCTCTTCCTCAAGGACGGTAAACCGCCAGTCCCAGTTCCGCTTACGGCGGTCACGGACGCGACCGTGACCAGGACCAAGCTCAACGGCGACGTCCTCACGGTCGTCGCGCTGACCGGCTCGCACCGGTTCGAGGACGTGGCCAAGGCCGACGTCTTCGCCGAGCGGCTCCGGGAAGCCGCCCGGCGCGCCCGCACCGCCCCGCCGACCAAGCCGACGCCGACCGACGCCGCCCCCGCCGAGCTGAACGCCGGCGATCAACTCCTCGGCCAGCTGGAGCGGTTGGCCGCCCTGCACGCCTCCGGCGCACTCACCGACGAGGAGTTCACCCGGGCCAAGGCCCGCCTGATCGGCTAGGGCCGGTCCGGCCCCGGGGCCCGGCAGGCCCTGGTGCCACGTCCTACGGCGCGGGCTGGAAGCTGGCGAAGGCCGCGTCCCGGGCCTGGGAGTTGGCCGGGGAGCCCCAGTCCGCGTCCGGGGTGATCCAGTAGATCGCGTAGCCGTACTTGGCCGGGCTCCCGGTGACGAAGCCCCGGTTGAGCGAGTGCGTGCGCGGCGTGCCGCTGGTCCACTCCCAGTCCGCCGCGTTGGTCCACTGCCGGTAGGTGAGCGCCGCCAGGTTGACCCGCTGGTAGTTGGTGACCTTCGAACGCAGGCCCGGCTCGGAGTCCTGCCAGTCGGCGAGGGCACTGGGGCCGGGGCTGGTGGTCCACTCGATGGTCAGGGTGCTGCCGTTGCCCTTGAAGATGCGGCGGGTGCTCTCCGACCCGGACGGCTGCAGCCAGTCGGGCAGGACGACCGAGAAGCCGCTCGGGTCCTTGTACTCGTGGTAGCCGGCCGGAACGGCGGCCCCCGGCGGAGTCGGGGTCGGGGTCGGGGTCGGGGTCGGGGTCTGCACAGGAGCGGGGGCGGGCGGCGGAGCGGCGGGCGGCGTGGTGGCCGCGGCGGTGTCGGGCGCCTCGGTGCCGGGCGTGTCGGCGGCCGGCCCGGGCACCGCCGCCGTCCCGGTCGCCGCCGGGGTCCCGCTCGGCCCGGTCTCGCTGCCGGCCGCCACCGGCGCGGTGGCACCCGCGCCGTTCGCCGACTCGCCGTCCCCGCTGCCGACGGCCTGAACCACCGCGACCACGCCGGCGATCAGCAGCAGGACCAGCACCACGGTGACCACGGCCAGCCGCCGCCGGCCGTTGCGCGGGTCGGCACCGGCCGCCTGAGTGGCGCCCAGCGTCCACTCGCTGGTCACCGGCCGGATCGGCTCGGTCGCCGGAGCCGGGGTCGAAGCCGAATCCGGTGCCGACGCCGGCGCCGACGCGGCCTCGGACGCCGGCTCCGCGCCGGGCTCCACCGCGGCGGCCGGCTCCTCGGCCTTGACCCGGCTGCCCACCCGGACCGTCCCCAGCAGCCCGCCGATGGACCGCTTGCGGCCCTCCTCGGCCTTGGCCGCGGCTGCCGCCGGGGCCTCCTCCGGCTCCGCGGCGGCGGCCGGCTGCTCGATCGGCACCGCGTGCTCGGTCGTCGACTCGGCCTTCGCGGTGGCCTCCGCGACGACCCGCTTCAGCATCGACCGGGTCTGCGAGGCGTCCAGCCGCTCGCCCGGGTCCTTGGCCAGCAGCCCCTCGATCACCGGCTGCAGGGCCCCGGCGTTCACGGGGGCGGTCAGGTCCTCGGTCATCACCGCGGTCAGGGTGGCCAGCGCCGAGCCCCGGTCGTACGGCGGCCGGCCCTCGACCATCGCGTACAGCGTGCCGCCCAGCGACCACAGGTCGGCCGGCGGTCCGGGCTTCTGCCCGCGGGCCCGCTCCGGGGATATGTACGAGGGCGCGCCGACCAGCATGCCGGTGGAGGTGACCGAGGCGTCGCCCTCCACACTGGCGATGCCGAAGTCGGTGAGCACGACCCGGCCGTCCTCGCCGATCAGCACGTTGGACGGCTTGACGTCCCGGTGCAGGATGCCCAGCGCGTGCGCGGCACTCAGCACGCCGAGCACGTCGAGCGCGATCTCGGCGGCCCGGGCGGGGGCGAGCGGTCCGTCCTCGCGGATGACGTCGGCCAGCGAGCGGGACTCGACCAGCTCCATGACGATCCACGGCCGGTCGTCCTCCTCGACCACGTCGAAGACGGTGACCGCCGAACTGTGCCGGATCCGGGCGGTGGCCTTGGCCTCGCGCAGCGTCCGGACGATCAGCCGGTGCTTCTCCTCCTCCTCGACGCTGGCGTTCATCCGCAGTTCCTTGACCGCGACGGTCCGGCCCAGCATCTCGTCCTCGGCGCGCCAGACGGTGCCCATACCGCCGCGTCCGAGCACCGCGTTCAGCCGGTAGCGGCCGGCCAGGAGGCGGCCGGTGGAACCCTGCGCCTGGGTCATTCGGAACGTTCCCCCATGTGCTGCCGGCAGTCGTGGTGACGGCGTGTCGGCCCGGCCTCAGGCCCGAACGCCCAAGCCTCCATCATCCCCTGTCCCCGGGGGCCGCGACCACCCGCCCCCCGGAACGCAAGCCGGGACATACCGGATCCGGCCCGGCGCTCCGTGCCCGATCTGTGATCGAAAACTCGCCAAGATCCGCCCGGGGCGCTGCTACCGTTCGGCAGCTCATCGTCTTTCCGGGGGGATCCGATGCCCATGACCGCACCCGCACCGGGCCCTGACGGCCAGTCGGGCCGGCCGCGCACCGCCCAGCACTACTCGGTCGCACCCGCCCCGGACACCCCCGAGGGCTACGTCGCGCCCGGTATGCCCGGTGTCCCGGTGGCCGGATACGTCCCGGCCGCCGCCTCCCCCCGGAGGGGCCCGCGCCGCCGCACCGCCCTGGCGGTCGCCCTCGCCGTCCTCGCCATGCTGCTCGGCGGTCTGGCGTACGGCTGCGCACCGGCCCGAGCCGCGGACAGCCTCGGCTGGCTGGCCATCGCCCTCGCCGCCCTGGTCGCCCTACCGCTCGGCCGCCTCGGCGGCCGCAGCCGGGTGCTGCCGCTGCTCGGCGCGGTGCTCGCGGCCGGCGCGCTGCTGCTGGGCCAGCTGACCGGCCAGGTCCGCCGGGTGCACGCGGCCGGCCCGGGCCCGCGCGGACTGCCGCACGACGTCCTGGCGCACTGGCGCGCCGAGCTGCGCGCGCTCGACCTCGCCTTCTACGGCATCGCCCTGGTCGGCGGGTTCCTCCTCACCCGCCGCACCGCCAACCGCGGCTGACCCCCGGACAGCCCGAAGGCCCCCGCCCGAACCGGCGGAGGCCTTCGCCACACGTGCCTCAGCGGTGGTTGAGCGCCGGGTTGACGGTCACCTCGACCCGCTGGAACTCCTTGAGCTCGGTGTAGCCGGTGGTGGCCATCGCGCGGCGCAGCGCACCGAACAGGTTCATGGTGCCGTCGGGGGTGTGCGACGGACCGGTCAGGATCTCCTCGGTGGTGCCGACCGTGCCGAGGTCCACCCGCTTGCCGCGCGGCAGCTCCTCGTGGACGGCCTCCATGCCCCAGTGGAAGCCCTTGCCGGGCGCGTCGGTGGCCCGGGCCAGCGCGGCACCGATCATCACCGCGTCGGCGCCGCAGGCGACGGCCTTCGGGATGTCGCCGCTGTAGCCGACGCCGCCGTCCGCGATCACGTGCACGTAGCGGCCGCCGGACTCGTCCATGTAGTCGCGGCGGGCGGCGGCCACGTCGGCGACGGCGGTGGCCATCGGCACCTGGATGCCGAGGACGCCGCGGGTGGTGTGGGCGGCGCCGCCGCCGAAGCCGACCAGCACGCCGGCCGCGCCGGTGCGCATCAGGTGCAGGGCGGCGGTGTAGGTGGCGCAGCCGCCGACGATCACCGGGACGTCCAGCTCGTAGATGAACTGCTTGAGGTTGAGCGGCTCGGCGGCGCTGGAGACGTGCTCGGCCGAGACGGTGGTGCCGCGGATGACGAAGACGTCGACGCCGGCGTCCACGACGGCCTTGGAGAACTCGGCGGTGCGCTGCGGCGAGAGCGCGGCGGCGGTGACCACGCCGGAGTCGCGGACCTCCTGGATCCGCTGCTTGATCAGCTCGGCGCGGATCGGTGCGGCGTAGATCTCCTGCAGGCGGCGGGTCGCGGCGGCCTCGTCGGTGATCGTGGCGATCTCGTCGAGCAGCGGCTGCGGGTCCTCGTAGCGGGTCCAGAGGCCTTCCAGGTTCAGCACGCCGAGGCCGCCGAGGCGGCCGATGGCGATGGCCTGCTGCGGCGAGACCACGCTGTCCATCGGGGCGGCCAGGAACGGCAGCTCGAAGCGGTAGGCGTCGATCTGCCAGGCGATCGAGACCTCCTTCGGGTCCCGGGTACGGCGGCTGGGGACGACAGCGATGTCGTCGAAGGAGTACGCCCGTCGGCCGCGCTTGCCTCGCCCGATCTCGATCTCAGTCACTTCGAGCCCTTCTGGTTTGTTGCTCATGCCCGCCGGGTCACCCCGGCCGCCCCCAGTATCCCGCACCCTGGAACTCGCGCGCTCGCCTCCGCGGCGTCCTGCCCAGACGCCCCCGGCACCCCCGCCCCCGGACGCACCGGAGGGGCCCGTCGCCACGAGCGCGGCGACGGGCCCCTCGACGGTTCGGACGACTCAGCGGTTGGAGTAGTTCGGCGCCTCGACGGTCATCTGGATGTCGTGCGGGTGGCTCTCCTTGAGGCCCGCCGAGGTGATCCGGACGAAGCGGCCCTTGCTCTCCATCTCGGCGATGGTGGCGGCGCCGACGTAGCCCATGGTCTGGCGCAGGCCGCCGACCAGCTGGTGCAGCACGGCCGACAGCGGGCCGCGGTAGGGCACCTGGCCCTCGATGCCCTCGGGGACGAGCTTGTCGTCCGAGGCCACCTCGGCCTGGAAGTAGCGGTCCTTGGAGTACGAGCGGCCCTGGCCGCGGGACTGCATGGCGCCCAGCGAGCCCATGCCGCGGTAGGACTTGAACTGCTTGCCGTTGATGAACATCAGCTCGCCCGGGGACTCCTCGCAGCCGGCCAGCAGCGAGCCCAGCATCACGGTGTCGGCGCCGGCGGCCAGCGCCTTGCCGATGTCGCCGGAGTACTGCAGGCCGCCGTCGCCGATGACCGGCACGCCGGCCGCCTGGCAGGCCTGGGCGGCCTCGTAGATGGCGGTGATCTGCGGGACGCCGATGCCGGCGACCACGCGGGTGGTGCAGATGGAGCCGGGGCCGACACCGACCTTGACGCCGTCCACGCCGGCGTCGATCAGCGCCTGGGCGCCGTCCCGGGTGGCCACGTTGCCGCCGACCACGTCGATCCCGACGGCCGACTTGATCTTCTCGATCCAGGCCAGCGCGTTGTGGCTGTGGCCGTGCGAGGTGTCCACCACCAGGAAGTCCGCGCCGGCCTCGACCAGGGCCTGGGCCCGGTCGAACGCCTCGGCGCTGGCGCCGACGGCGGCGCCGACCAGCAGCCGGCCCTCGGCGTCCTTGGCGGCGTTCGGGTACTGCTCGGCCTTGACGAAGTCCTTGACGGTGATCAGGCCCTTGATCCGGCCCTCGTCGTCGACCAGCGGGAGCTTCTCGATCTTGTGGCGGCGCAGCAGCGCCATCGCGTCCTCGCCGGAGATGCCGACCTTGCCGGTGATCAGCGGCATCGGGGTCATGATCTCGCGGACCTGGCGGCTGCGGTCCGACTCGAAGGCCATGTCGCGGTTGGTGACGATGCCGAGCAGCTTGCCGGCCTCGTCGGCGATCGGCACGCCGGAGATGCGGAACTTGGCGCACAGCGCGTCGGCCTCGGCCAGCGTGGTGTCCGGGCCGACCGTGATCGGGTCGGTGACCATGCCGGACTCGGAGCGCTTCACCAGGTCGACCTGGTTGGCCTGGTCCTCGACCGACAGGTTGCGGTGCAGCACGCCCACGCCACCCTGGCGGGCCATCGAGATCGCCATCCGCGCCTCGGTGACCTTGTCCATCGCCGCGGAGAGCAGCGGGATGTTGACGCGCACGTTCCGGGAGACCCGCGAGGAGGTGTCGACCTGGTTCGGCAGCACCGCGGAGGCCCCGGGCAGCAGCAGGACGTCATCGAACGTGAGCCCGAGCATCGCGAACTTCTCGGGTACGCCTGCGGCGTTGTAAGACATTTGGGGGTACCTTCCGTGGCCGGCCTAATCCGCTCACGCCCTGAGGGTGGGGGCGCGTAAATCGCTCACTCGCGCAGACTGCCGAAGCCGGATGGCCTTGGAGGAACCTCCAAGGGAACCCCACGCGCACCCGCGAAACTTTGGCAACCCGCCCAGGCGCCGATACCCCATCGTACTGGCACCGCGAATGTGTCCTCGTGTGCCCTTGACAACACCGGCCACCCGTGGCTCATTCCGGCCGGTCAGGGGTTCAGGAGGACTCCTCGGCGAGCGCCCGCAGCCGGCTGAGCGCCCGGTGCTGCGCCACCCGGACGGCGCCCGGCGACATCCCCAGCACCTCGCCGGTCTCCTCCGCCGAGAGCCCGGCGGCGACCCGCAACAGCACCAGTTCGCGCTGACGGGCCGGCAGGTTGGAGAGCAGTTCCTTGGCCCAGGCCGCGTCGCTGCTCAGCAGCGCCTGCTCCTCCGGGCCGAGCGCCTCGTCCGGCACCTCCGGCAGGTCGTCCTGCGGGACGACCGTCGAACCGGGCCCGCGCATCGCGGCCCGCTGCAGATCCGCGATCTTGTGCGCGGCGATGCCGTAGACGAAGGCCTCGAACGGCCGCCCCTGGTCCTTGTACCGGGGCAGCGCGCACAGCACCGCGACGCAGACCTCCTGCGCGACGTCGTCCACGTGGTGCCGGGCGCCGCCGGGCAGCCGGACCAGCCGGCCGCGGCAGTAGCGCAGCGCCAGCGGGTGGACGTAGGCGAGCAGGGCGTCGATGGCCGGGCCCTCACCGCGGACGGCGGCCGCGACCAGCTCGCCCACCAGCGGCGAGCCGCCGGCGCCGAGCACCGGCGGGCGACCGGGGCCGGACTCCGCGCCGGGGCCACCGGGGTCGGCGTACGACGGATCGCCACCGGGGCCGGAGGGCTCGGCCTCCACCGGGTCCGCCTGGCCGGCCGCACCGGCGACGTCGTCACGCATCGGTCCATGGTGCCTGGTCGAGCGGGAAAACGCGGCACCGCGTCCGGAGTTGTGCACCGGAACGTTATGCGGTGCGGCACCGTGCGGCGTGCCGCCGCGCACCACCGGCCCCTCCTGCACCGTGCCGCCTCCCGCCCCGCCGCCGTCGGTGGTCCCGCCTGTCGCGCCGTCCGCCGAGTGTCCTGCGACCGTGTGGTTCGCCGCAGTGCCTGTCCGCTGGTCCCCGAGGTGCTCCACTCCTCCATGGTGCAACCTCGGGGCCGTAACGTCACACGCCCGTACGGCGTCCGTCCCGGGAACCGCCGGCGGTGCGCCGCAGCCGGCGGCGCCACCGACGGTCAGCGGACCAGGCCCCAGCGGAAACCCAGCGCCACCGCGTGGGCGCGGTCGGAGGCCCCGAGCTTCTTGAACAGCCGTCGGGCGTGGGTCTTGACGGTGTCCTCGGACAGGAACAGCTCGCGGCCGATCTCGGCGTTGCTGCGCCCGTGGCTCATGCCCTCCAGCACCTGGATCTCACGCGCCGTCAACGTGGGCGCCGCGCCCATGTCGGGGCTGCGCAGGCGGCGCGGAGCGAGCCGCCAGGTCGGGTCGGCGAGGGCCTGGGTGACGGTGGCCCGCAGCTCGGCGCGCGAGGCGTCCTTGTGCAGGTACCCGCGGGCGCCCGCGGCCACCGCGAGCGCGACCCCGTCGAGGTCCTCGGCGACGGTGAGCATGATGATCCGCGCGCCCGGATCGGCGGACAGCAGCCGCCGGACCGTCTCGACCCCGCCGAGGCCGGGCATTCGGACGTCCATCAGAACGAGATCGGAGCGGTCGGCCACCCAGCGGCGGAGGACCTCCTCCCCGTTCGTCGCGGTGGTGACCCGGTCCACACCGGGTACGGTCGCGACCGCGCGGCGAAGCGCCTCGCGGGCGAGCGGGGAATCGTCGCAAACGAGAACGGAAGTCATGACCGTCGTCCTCCGCAGCTGATCCGCGTCACGTTGAGCCTCCTGGCTGGTACGAACCTCTCCGACACGGCCGATCGGCGACAGACTCCGTGCTGATCGCCTCAACTTCCCCGCGATCGTTCCCGACGTCCGGCGCCCGCTAACCGCCTCCACACTTCCAACGACCGTCACTCGAATGAGTTACGGCCTTCAGGGCCATCTCCACCACTGTACGTGGCCGACCCGTTACCGATCAGCCGCATCGCGGTGCACACGCCGCACTTTTGCCCAGCTCGCGCGCGGTCGGCGTACGACCCGCACACCGGTACGGAGTGTCGTGCGCCCCCCGGCCACCCGATTGCCACGCCCGCACCCGGCGAACTCATTGCCCACTTTGCCCGCTTTTATAGCTTTCGTATGGTCATTGACTGTTGTGCCACTCTGTGGGTGACTTGTCCATGGAGTTGCCGTAAGTCATATTTCCAGGTGTCCACACCAGTGCATCGACGCCCCGCCGCGCCGCCCAGCAGCAGCCCGCTGAGCGCCGGCCCACGGCCGACGAGCCTCTGAAGGGAATGAGCCATGGCAGATTTCTCCCGCCTCCCCGGCCCCAACGCGGACCTCTGGGACTGGCAGCTCTCCGCAGCCTGCCGTGGCGTGGACAGCTCGCTCTTCTTTCACCCCGAAGGCGAGCGGGGGGCCGCGCGCAGTTCGCGTGAGGCCAGCGCCAAGGAGGTCTGCATGCGCTGTCCGGTGATCACCGAGTGCGCGGCGCACGCGCTGGCGGTCCGCGAGCCGTACGGCGTCTGGGGTGGGATGACCGAGGACGAGCGCGAGGAGATGCTGGGGCGCTCGCGGCACCGGCTGGTGGAGGTCCCGCTGACCCCGCCGGCGGTCGCGCAGCACTAGCTCCGCCTCCGTGGCGCGCCGTGAAGAAACGTTTCTTCGCGGCGCCTCAGGCTGTCCAGCCCGGTTCGGGACCCAGGGCCACCCGAAGGCCCCTCCCGACCTCCGGAGCCTGCCCGGCCTCCGGGCCGCCCGGCTCCGGGCCCGCCCGACCGCCGGACGTCAGCGTCCGGCCGCCCCCGCCAGCCGCTCCAGCATCAGCGCCACGGCCGGCACCTCGGCCAGATCCGGCAGGGTCAGCGCGACCACCTGCCGCACCGCCGGCGCCCCCGCGGCGGTCCGCACCGGCACCGTCGACACCCCGTCGGGGCGCACCGACTCCAGCGCCAGCCGGGGCAGCACCGCCACCCCCAGCCCGGCCGCCACCAGGCCGACCACCGCCGGGTAGTCGTCGGTCGCGAAGTCGATCCGGGGCTCGAAACCCGCCGCCGCGCACAGCTCCACCAGGTGCCCCCGGCACTGCGGGCAGCCCGCGATCCACTGCTCCCCCGCCAGCTCCGCCAGCTCCACCGGCCTGCCGCGCCCCGCCAGCCGGTGTGCGGCGGGCAGCAGGCCCACCAGCGGGTCGTCCAGCAGCGGGGTGACCACCAGATCGGACCAGTCGGAGCCGGCGCTCAGCTGCTGCGCCTCCAGGTTGGCCTCGGCCCGGGCCTCGCGCGGCGTCCCGTGCGCGGGCGCCGGCAGCGCGGCGGCCCCGTCGGACTGCGGGTAGCGGAAGGCCAGCGCGATCTCGCACTCGCCGCCGCGCAGCATCGCCAGCGACTCCGGCGGCTCCGCCTCGACCAGCGACACGCACACCCCCGGATGGCTGTCCCGCAGGCGGGCGACCGCGGGCGGCACCAGGGTGGAGCTCGCGGTCGGGAAGGAGACCAGTCGCACCCGTCCGGCCCGCAGCCCGGCGATCGCGGCGATCTCCTCCTCGGCGGCGGAGAGCCCGGCCAGGATCCCGGTGGCATGCTTGAGCAGGACCCGCCCCGCCTCGCTGAGCTGCATGCCCCGGCCGGAACGGACCACCAGCGGGGTGTCCACCGACTTCTCCAGGGCCTTCATCTGCTGACTGATGGCGGGCTGCGTACAGCCCAACTCGCGAGCGGCGGCGGAGAAGGAGCCGGTGCGGGCGACGGCACGCAGAACGCGCAGGTGGCGGGCCTCGATCATGCCTCAGTTATAAGGCAATCTTTGCCAATGGCAAAATTCTACTGATAGTTGAAGGGTCAAACGCCGGGCGCGCCGGAGGCCCGGCCGCACCCCGAGGGGCGCGGACCGGGCCTCCGGTCACCGTCAGGCGTCAGTGCGAGTGGCCGTGACCGTGGGAGTGGCCGTGACCGTTGTCGGCCTCCTCCTCCTTCTTCTCCACCACGAGGGTCTCGGTGGTGAGCAGCAGGGAGGCGATCGAGGCCGCGTTCTCCAGGGCGGAACGGGTGACCTTGACCGGGTCGATGACGCCGGCCTTCACCAGGTCGCCGTACTCGCCGGTGGCGGCGTTGTAGCCCTGGCCGGCCTCCAGCTCGGAGACCTTGGAGGTGATGACGTAGCCCTCCAGGCCGGCGTTCTGGGCGATCCAGCGCAGCGGCTCGTGCAGCGCCTTGCGGACCACCGCGACACCGGTCGCCTCGTCACCCGACAGGCCCAGGCCGTCGTTCAGCACCTTGGCGGCGTGTACCAGGGAGGCGCCACCACCGGCGACGATGCCCTCCTCGACCGCGGCACGGGTCGCCGAGATGGCGTCCTCCAGGCGGTGCTTGCGCTCCTTCAGCTCCACCTCGGTGGCGGCGCCGACCTTGATGACGCAGACGCCGCCGGCCAGCTTGGCCAGGCGCTCCTGCAGCTTCTCGCGGTCCCAGTCGGAGTCGGTGGCGGCGATCTCGCCCTTGATCTGGGCGACGCGGCCGGCCACGGCCTCGGTGTCACCGGCACCGTCGACGACGGTCGTCTCGTCCTTGGTGATGGTCACGCGGCGGGCGGTGCCCAGCACGTCCAGGCCGACCTGGTCGAGCTTGAGGCCGACCTCCTCGGAGATGACCGTGCCGCCGGTCAGGGTGGCCAGGTCGCCGAGGATCGCCTTGCGGCGGTCGCCGAAGCCCGGGGCCTTGACGGCGACCGCGTTGAAGGTGCCGCGGATCTTGTTCACCACGAGGGTGGACAGCGCCTCGCCGTCGACGTCCTCGGCGATGATCAGCAGCGGCTTGGAGGCACCGCCCTGCAGGATCTTCTCCAGCAGCGGCAGCAGCTCCTGGATGGAGGAGATCTTGCCCTGGTTGATCAGGATGTACGGGTCCTCCAGGACCGCCTCCTGCCGCTCCGCGTCGGTGACGAAGTACGGCGACAGGTAGCCCTTGTCGAACTGCATGCCCTCGGTGAAGTCCAGCTCCACGCCGAAGGTGTTCGACTCCTCGACGGTGATGACACCGTCCTTGCCGACCTTGTCGATCGCCTCGGCGATCAGCTCGCCGACCTGGGTGTCCTGCGCGGAGAGGGACGCGACGGCGGCGACGTCGTCCTTGCCCTCGATCTCACGGGCGATGGACAGCAGGTGCTCGGAGACGGCGGCGACGGCCTTGTCGATGCCCTTCTTCAGAGCGGCCGGGCCGGCGCCGGCGGCGACGTTGCGCAGACCCTCGTTGACCAGGGCCTGGGCCAGCACGGTGGCGGTGGTGGTGCCGTCACCCGCGACGTCGTTGGTCTTGGTGGCGACCTCCTTGACGAGCTGCGCGCCAAGGTTCTCGTACGGGTCGTCCAGCTCGACCTCACGGGCGATGGTGACACCGTCGTTGGTGATGGTCGGGGCGCCGAACTTCTTGTCGATGACGACGTTGCGGCCCTTGGGGCCGATGGTCACCTTGACGGTGTCGGCCAGCTTGTTGACACCGCGCTCCAGCGAGCGGCGGGCGTCCTCGTCGAACTGCAGGATCTTCGCCATGTTCCCTATTCCCTCGGGGCTACGACCGGCCCACCGGCCGCCGAACTACGTGAACCAACAACCACGCCCCGGGCCCCTGTCACTTGGGACACGGATCCGGGGCGGGTCGGAACGACTTACTTCTCGATGATCGCGAGAACGTCGCGGGCCGAGAGGACGAGGTACTCCTCGCCCTGGTACTTCACCTCGGTGCCGCCGTACTTCGAGTACAGGACGATGTCACCGACGGCGACGTCGAGCGGCAGACGCTGGCCATCCTCGAAGCGGCCCGGGCCGACAGCCAGGACGACGCCCTCCTGGGGCTTCTCCTTGGCGGTGTCCGGGATAACCAGGCCGGAGGCCGTGGTGGTCTCGGCGTCGAGCGGCTGGACCACGATGCGGTCCTCAAGCGGCTTGATGGCAACCTTGCTGCTGGTGGTCACGTCCGAGCTCCCCTTCGGAGATTACGGGGTTTCTAACGGGTAGGAGCGAACTTGCGAGCCTGCCGTCGCGGGGGTCAGGCACGCGTCTTCGCGTTAGCACTCCCCCACTGGGGAGTGCCAAGGACGACCATAGGCCGGTGTTAGCACTCAGTCAACCAGAGTGCCAACGGCGCGCCCGAGAACCCGCGCCACGGACGGATGGCCGTACGCGTGTACGGTCGGCCCGCCTGTCGGCGGGGCGGATCCGCCGCCCGCCGGGGCGTCCACGGCCCACCGCCGCTGACCGGTCAGAATGGCCCCGTGGACACCGAGAACCTCCAGCCGCTGCTGACTCCCGAGGGCCAGGCCCTGCTCGCCGAGCTGCGCGAGTTCGCGCCCGAGGAGGAGCTGGCCCTGGCCACCCGGCTGCGGCGGGAGCACCCGGCCGAGCTGGTGTCGGCGGCGTTCGGGCAGGCCCGGCTGCGGCAGCGGGCCCGGGCGAAGTTCGGGGCGGACGCCGACCTGATGTACTTCACGCCCAACGGCGTCGAGCAGTCCACCCGGCGCAGCGTGGCCGAGTGGCGGGCGCGGCGGTTCGCCGAGCTGGGCGTCCGGCGGCTGGCCGACCTGTGCTGCGGCATCGGCGGGGACGTGCTGGCGCTGGCCCGGGCCGGGATCGAGGTGCTGGCCGTCGACCGGGACCCGGCGGCCTGCGCGGCCACCGCCGCCAACGCGGCCGCCCTGGGCCTGGCCGACCTGGTCCGGGTGCGCTGCGCGGACGTCGCCGAGGTGGACGTCACCGGCTACGACGCGGTGTTCACCGACCCCGCCCGGCGGACCTCGCGCGGCCGGGTGTTCGATCCGGAGGCGTACGCCCCGCCGCTCTCCTGGGCGATCGAGGCCGGCCGCCGGACCCCGATCGGCGCGCTGAAGGTGGCGCCGGGCATCCCGCACGAGGCCGTCCCGGCGGACGCCGAGGCGGAGTGGGTCTCCGACCACGGGGACGTCAAGGAGGCGGTGCTCTGGTTCGGCACCGAGGCCGCCCGCCCGCACCGCGCCACCCTGCTGCCGCAGGCCGCCAGCCTCACCGGCGGCGACCTGCCCGACCCGCCGGCCGGCCCGGTCGGACGCTACCTGTACGAGCCGGACGGCGCGGTGATCCGGGCCCACCTGGTGGCCGAGGTGGCCGAGCAGGTGGGCGGCCGGCTGATCGACCCGAAGATCGCCTACCTGACCTCGGACGAGCTGGTCGCCACCCCGTACGCGCACGCCTTCGAGCTCACCGACGTGCTGCCGTTCCACATCAAGCGGCTGAAGGCGCTGCTGCGCGAGCGCGGGGTCGGCACGGTGGTGATCAAGAAGCGCGGGATGGCGATCACCCCGGAGGAGCTGCGCCGCCAGCTCAAGCCCTCCGGGCCGAACTCCGTCACGGTGATCCTCAGCCGCACCGACAACGGGCCCCTGATGATGCTGGGGCAGCCGGTCTGACGGCCGTACGGGCCGGGCTACGAGGCGGGCGCCTGGATGTAGTCCTCCAGCCGGGCCACCGAGAAGCCCTGCTCCTGGATCCGGGCCAGCAGGTCGCCGAACATCTGGGTCATCGTGGCGCCCTTGAGCTCCTTCGGGCCGCGGAAGTGCGCCAGGATGATGTCCCCGGACTTCAGCTTCTTGTCCGCCGCCTGGTACTGCATGTCGTGGATCTGCATCGACTCGCGCCAGAGCACGATCGCGCGCGGACCGCACTGCTGCACCGAGTTGTTCAGCGTCGGGGTGTTGGCGCCGTCCCCGAACGGCGGGCGGAACAGCAGCGGGGCGGTGCCGTACTGCTGGGTGAGCGCGGACTGCGCGTCGCAGATCTCGGACTTCTGCTTCTCCGCCGGGATCTTGCTCATCACCGGGTGGTCCACGGTGTGGTTCTGGATGTGGTTGCCGAGCGCCTGGAGCGGCTTGAAGTAGCCGTAGTCGTTCTTGACGATGTCCCGGGTCAGGAACATCGAGATCGGCACCTTGAGCTCGGTCAGCATCTCGACGAACTTCGGGTCCTTCTCGGCGCCGTCGTCGATGGTGATGAAGACGACCTTGTCGGTCGTCTTCACCTCGCTGAACACCGGCACGGTGCCGGTCCGTTCGAGCTTGATGGGCTTGTCGGTGGGCGGCGCGGGGGCCGGTGCCAGCGGCTTGAGGTTCCACTTCGCCCAGGCCGCCGCGTCCGCGCCGGCCGGGGCCGGGGCGGTCGGGGCGGGGGTGCCGGCCGCGCTGGTCGGCGCGGCGGCGCCGGTGGGCCGGGGTCCGGCCGCCGAGGTGCCACCGCCCGCCGGGGCCGCGGCGCCGCCGCCGTTGTCGCCGCATCCGGTGGCCAGGGCCAGCAGGGCCAGCGCCCCCACCGCGTACGTCCTGGTCCTGCTCCGACCGTCCCTGTTCACCGCACCGCGCTCCCGGTTCCCGTCCAGCTTCTTCTCAGCTATGCACGGTAGCGGCCACGGCGGCGGTTCCCGTCCAGGGCCTATTCGACGTGCTCGCTGGTGAAGGACCAGCGGTGCACCGGGCGGCCGAGCAGCTCGGCCGGCGGGTCGGCGACCGGCACCGGCTCGCCGCTCCACCAGGTGATCAGCAGCACCCTCTCGCCGGGCGCACCGAACAGCTCGGCACGTTCCAGCCCGGCCGATCCGCGCACTGCGGGCAGCGCCAACTCCCGTACCCAGGCGGTGAGTTCGGGCCCGCGCCCGGCGGCGGCGAGGGCCTCCCACATCGCGGCGACGGTCACTCGGTGCCGCCGGTGAGGGCCGCGTAGGCCTGGCCGTGGAAGTCCGGGTGGGGCACGTGCACCTCGGTCACCGGCAGCGAGGAGTCCGCGGACAGGTCGAACGCGGACGGGGTGCGGTCACGCCACACCATCTCGGAGCCCAGTGCGGCCACCATCGCGCCGTTGTCGGTGCACAGGCCCGGCCGGGGCACCCGCAGCCGGATGCCGGCCCGGTCGCAGCGCTGCTGGGCCATCTCGCGCAGCCGCGAGTTGGCGGCCACCCCGCCGCCGATCATCAGGTGGTCGACGCCGTTGTCCTTGCACGCCTTGACGGCCTTGCGGGTGAGCACGTCGGTGACGGCCTCCTGGAAGGACGCCGCCACGTCGGCGATCGGCACCTCCTCGCCGGCCCGGCGCTTGGCCTCCACCCAGCGGGCGACGGCGGTCTTCAGGCCGGAGAAGGAGAAGTCGTACGCCGGGTCGTTCCGGCCGCTCAGGCCGCGCGGGAAGGCGATCGCCTTGCGGTCGCCCTCGCGGGCGGTGCGGTCGACCACGGGGCCACCGGGGAAGCCCAGGCCGAGCACCCGGGCGACCTTGTCGAAGGCCTCGCCGGCCGCGTCGTCGATGGTCGCGCCGAGCGGGCGGACGTCGCTGGTGATGTCCTCGCTGAGCAGCAGCGAGGAGTGCCCGCCGGAGACCAGCAGCGCCATCGTCGGCGAGGGCAGCCGGCCGTGCTCCAGCTGGTCGACGCAGATATGCGAGGCGAGGTGGTTGACCCCGTACAGCGGCTTGTCCAGCGCCCAGGCGTACGCCTTGGCGGCACTGACGCCGACCAGCAGCGCGCCGGCCAGGCCGGGGCCGGCGGTGACGGCGATGCCGTCCAGGTCGGCGGCCTTGACGCCGGCGGTGTCCAGGGCGCGCTGGATGGTCGGGACCATCGCCTCCAGGTGCGCGCGACTGGCGATCTCCGGGACGACGCCGCCGAAGCGGGCGTGGTCGTTGACGCTGGAGGCGACCGCGTCGGCCAGCAGCGTGGTGCCGCGCACGATGCCGACGCCGGTCTCGTCGCAGGAGGTCTCGATGCCGAGGACGAGCGGTTCGTCAGCCATGGCGGGTGTCCTTAAGGTCCTTCGGGTCAGTGCTCGGGTGGTCGAGGCGCATCACCAGCGCGTCGACGTTGGCGGGCTGGTAGTAGCCGCGCCGGATGCCCACCGGCTGGAAGCCGTAGCGCTCGTACAGCCGCTGGGCGCGCGGGTTGTCCACCCGCACCTCCAGCAGCAGTTCGGCGCAGCCGCGCCGGGCGGCCTCCCGGATCAGGTCGGTGAGCAGCGCCGCGCCGAGGCCGGCGCCCTGGTGGCGCCGGTCGACGGCGATGGTCTGGACGTCGCCCTCGCCGGCGATCACCATCAGTCCGGCGTAGCCGACGACGGCGCCGTCCGGGGTGGTGGCGACGGTGTAGTGGCGGGTGCCGCCGGAGTGGGTCTCGGCCAGCTCGGACCAGTACATCCCGGTGGACCAGGCGTCCTCGGGGAAGAGCTCCAGCTCCAGCTCCAGCACCGGCGCGATGTCCCACCAGCGCATCGGGCGCAGGGTGGTGCCGTGGTTCACGCCGGGAGCACCGCCTTGTAGCCCGCCGGGACCTGGGCGTCCGGACGGCGCAGGTACAGCGGGACGTTCGGCAGCAGCTCGCGCCCGGCGGCCAGCTCGGCGGCGGCGAAGGCGGCCAGGGCGCCGGCCGACACGTGCTCGGGGCCGTGCGCGCCGGGGAAGGCCTCGGGGTAGAGCAGCGCGCCGGCGCCGACCGAGCACGGCTGCGGGGTCAGCTCGGCCGGGCGGTCCACGCCGGGGCCCTCGGTGCGCCGGCCGTCGGCGTCGTAGGAGGCCCAGTAGACCTCCTTGCGGCGCGCGTCGGTGGCCACCGTGAACGGCTGCCCGGCCAGGCCCTCGGCGCGGGCCTGGTGGGCGATCGCGTCCAGGGTGCAGACGCCGTGCACCGGCAGCCCGAGCGCGTGGCCGAGCGCGGCGGCGGTCACCAGACCGACCCGCAGGCCGGTGTACGGGCCGGGGCCGACGCCCACCGCGATGCCGGTGAGCCGGTGCTTGTCCACACCGGCCGCCCGCAGGACCCGGTCGATCGCGGGCAGGAGCAGTTCGCCGTGGCGCCGGGCGTCGACCTGGTGGGTCTCGGCGAGGACGGCCGTGCCGTCGTGGACGGCGGCGGTGACGGCGGGGGTAGCGGTGTCGAACGCGAGCAGCAGCACGGGGTCAAGGTTAGACCGACGTTGAGCCGACCGGCTGATCGCTCGGGCGTGCTGACCAGGAACACACATCCGGGGCGCCGCTCCCCCGCCGGGCGAACCTGGCACGATGGGGCGGTACGTAAAGGGACGGCGGCGGGAGCAGCACGTGGCGAAGATGGGTCCTGGTGTGGTGGTCACGGGGCTGACCCTGGGGGCCCTGGCGGTGGTGAGCCTGCTGGCTTTCCAGGCCAACGGCGCTCAGGACCGGGCCGGCGGCGCCAAGCCGGTCGCCAGCACCACGACGTCCAGCGGGCCGGCCGCCTCCGCGACGCCGAGCGCCTCGGCCACCCCGACGGTCCCGGCGCTGCCGACCACCTCGGGCACCGGCACGCGGGTGGTCTACTCGATCGGCAGCCACTACGTCTGGCTGGTCGACCCGAAGAAGACCCCGCAGGTCACGGCCGCCTTCCCGGTCACCCCGGGCTCGGTCGAACCGGCCCCGGGCAGCTACGCGGTCTACAGCCGCACCGCCGGCACCACCGGGACGGACGGCCGGCAGGTCGAGCACGTGGTGCGCTTCGCGCAGCAGAACGGCGTGGTGTTCGGCTTCAGCGCGACCGTGGACGGCGCCACGCCGACCGTCGACCCGAAGGCGAAGACCGGCGGCATCCGCAGCGGTCGCCCGGAGGGCCAGCTGCTCTGGGACTTCGCGCCGAAGGACACCAAGGTGGTCGTGATCGCCTGACGCCCCGGCCCGCCGGACGGGCCCCGGGGCAGGCTAGGCCGCGCGGGGCGTTCCGGTCTCCGGTTCCTCGGCTTCCCGGGGCTCCGGCCCGGGCGGGGTGGACACCGCCTCGGCGGCCGCGCAGGCGGCCAGCAGCGCCCGCATCGGCTCCCCCGGAGCGCGGCGGGCGGACTCTCCGGCCCCGGCGCCGTGCACGGCGCGCTCCGGGGCGGGGGTGGTGCTCGACATGGCGCCTCCCTAGTTAGGCAGACCTAACCGCAGCACCCATCCCACCACGCCCGGCACCCCGCCCGCAACACTTACCGACAGCCCGTCGGCAAAAGGGCGCACCGGCTCAGGCGAGCGCCTCCAGCGCGACGCCCGTCCAGCGCGGGCCGACGCCGGTCAGCACCACCCGGCGCGGGTCCAGGTCGTCCTCGTCGGCGGTGTCGCCGAGAGCGCGCTCGATCCGCACCTCCAGCCGGTCCTCGGACAGCCGCTCGACCTTGCCCTCGCCCCACTCGACCACGACCACCGACTCCGGCAGCGACACGTCCAGGTCGAGGTCCTCCATCTCGTCCAGGTCCCCGCCGAGCCGGTACGCGTCCACGTGCACCAGCGCCGGGCCGCCGACCAGCGACGGGTGCACCCGGGCGATCACGAAGGTCGGTGAGGTCACCGCCCCGCGGACCTGCAGTCCCTCCCCCAGGCCCCGGGTCAGCGTGGTCTTCCCGGCCCCCAGCTCGCCGGAGAGCAGTACCAGGTCCCCCGGCCGCAGCAGCGCGGCCAGCTCCCGGCCGAGCCGGCCCATCCGCTCCGGGGTGGGGACGGTGAGAGTGGCGTGCGAGCCCATGCGCGTGTCGTGCCCTTCGTCCGTACCGGCGTTCCGACCACCGGCCGCCCCCGCTACCGTGCCACATCGCCGACCCGGCGTGTGCCGGGCGGCCTCAGGGCGGGGCTCAGGCCTGGTCCAGGACCGCCGGGGGCGGCGGCGCGACGCCGGCGAGTTCGGCGGCCCGGCGCAGCAACGCCGCCAGCTCGTCGTCGACCAGTTCCGGGCGCTCCAGCATCACCAGGTGCCCGGCGCCCTCCACCAGGACCAGCTCCGCGCCGGGCAGCCGCTCGGCCATCGCCTCGCTGTGCGCCGACGGCGTCAGCAGGTCCTTCGTACCGGCCAGCACCAGCGTCGGCAGTCCGTGCAGGGCGGCGAGCGCCGCGTACTTCTCGTGCGCGCCGAACACCGGGTAGAACTCGGCGACCACGTCGATCGGGGTGGCGTCCAGCAGCTGCTCGGCGAACCGCACCACGGCCGGGTCGACGTCCCTCCCGCCGAAGGAGAACTTCCGGTAGAAGACGGAGGTGACGTCCGAACCCAGCCGTCTGGTCGCCTCCACCAGCTCGACCTGGCGGCCCAGCAGCCGCATCATCCCGGGCGCGACCTTCTTGAACAGCTTCGCGCCGGCCGACGGCAGGCCGAGGCTGACCTCGTTCCAGTCCCCCGCCAGCGTGCCGATCAGCGCGACGCCGGCCACCCGCTCGCGGAACAGCTCCGGGTGCTGGTCGGCCAGCGCCATCACCGTCATGCCGCCCATCGAGTGGCCCACCAGCACCAGCGGCCCGGTCGGCGCGACGGCGTCGATCACCGCCTTGAGGTCCCCGCCCAGCTGGTCGATGCTGGCCGGCTCGCCGGCCAGGTAGGAGCGGGAGCGCTCGGAGCGGCCGTGGCTGCGCTGGTCCCAGAAGACCAGCCGCAGGCCCTCGCGCAGCGCGGCCCGCTGGAAGTGCCAGCTGTCCTGGCTGAGGCAGTAGCCGTGGCAGAACACCACGGTCAGCGGCTCGGCGCCGGGGGTGCCGCCGTCCGGCTCGGACCAGCCGGTGCCGTCCAGTTCGACGTACAGCTCGGTGCCGTCCGGCGCGGCCACCGTGCGCGGGCGCCCGCGCAGCGAGCCGTACGGGGCCTCGGCGTCCAGTTCGGCCCGGGCCCGGCGGCGGGTCGCCCGGCCGACGGTCAGCCGCTCGATCGCCACCCCGGCGGCCGCCCCGGCCGCCAACACGCCGACCGAGATCCCGATCACGCCCGCCCGGCTCACCCCGGAGGCCGCGCCGGCCGCCTTGGCCACCGCCGAGACCGGGCCGTCCTCGGCCGCTCCGGCCGTCATGCGGTCAGGCCCTCGATCTGGCTGCCGCCCAGGTAGCGGCGCGGGACCCGGGCGCCGATCCGGGTCACGATCTCGTACGAGATGGTGCCGCAGGCCCGGCCCCAGTCCTCGGCGGTCGGCTCGCCGTGCTCGCCGTTGCCGAACAGCAGCACCTCCTCGCCGATCCCGGGGGTGTCGCCGCCCAGGTCCACGACGAACTGGTCCATCGCCACCCGGCCGGCGACCGTGTGCCACTTGCCGCCGATCTGCACCGGTCCGGTGCCGCTGGCGTGCCGCGGGACGCCGTCGCCGTAGCCGACCGGGACCAGGCCCAACGTGGTCGGGCCCGGCGTCACGTAGTGGTGGCCGTAGCTGACCCCGTGCCCGCCCGGGACGTGCTTGACCAGCGCCAGCCGCGCGGTCAGCGCCATCACCGGGCGCAGCCCGAAGTCGGCCGGCGACCCGACCTCCGGCACCGGCGACAGCCCGTACGCGGCCAGGCCGGTGCGGACCAGGTCGAAGTGGGACTGCGGAAGCAGCAGGGTGGCCGGCGAGTTCGCCAGGTGCCGCACCTGCGGGCGCAGCCCGGCGGCCTCGGCCTGGACCAGCGCGGCACGGAAGGAGTCCAGCTGGGCCTGGATCGACGGGTGGCCCGGCTCGTCGGCGGCGGCGAAGTGCGACCAGACGCCGACCACGGTCAGCAGCCCCTCCGCCTCGGCGCGGCGGGCGGCGGCCACCAGGTGCGGCCAGTCGTGCGGCTGGCAGCCGTTGCGGCCGAGACCGGTGTCCGCCTTCAGATGGACCCGGGCCGCGATGCCGGTCTCCCGGACGGCCGGCAGCAGCTCGTCCAGCGCCCACTGGCCGCTGACCGAGATGTCGAGGTCCGCGCGCAGCGCCTCCCGCCACGGCCCGCCCGGCGTCCACAGCCAGCACAGGATGCGGGCCTGCTCCGGGCGGATGCCCGCGGCCCGCAGCGCCAGCGCCTCCTCGGGCGTGGCGCAGCCGAGCCAGCCGACCCCGTTCGCGACCGCCTCCCGGGCGCACTCGACCGCGCCGTGGCCATAGGCGTCCGCCTTGACCGCGAGCATCACCGCCGAGCTGCCGACGCGCTCGCGCAGTGCGGCGAGGTTGCCACGCAGGGCGGCCAGATCGATCGTCGCCTCGGCCCGTACGCCGTCGGTCAGGGTGGCCGTGCCGGTCGTGTTCGCAGTTGTCATCAGGGTCAGTCTCCCAGACATCCCGGAGTCCTCGCCGAACGGGCCGTCGGCGGGGGCGGCCGACGCCCGGGTCCCGGGCACCGCGCCGACCTGCGGCGCACCGCTCGTCACCCTGTTCCGGACGTCCCCGGACGGCCGATCGGTTCCGCCCCGTCCGCCCGTCCCGCCCCGGCTACGGCTCCCGCACCGCCCGCCACACCGCGGTCAGCGCCTGCGCCACCCCCAGCGCCGTCACCGGCGCGCCCGGGTCGCCCGCCGCGTGACGGCCCGCCAGACCGTGCAGGTAGGCGCCCACGGACGCGGCGTCCAGCGGCGACAGTCCGGCGGCCAGCAAGGAGCCCGCCAGGCCGGCCAGGACGTCGCCGCTGCCGGCGGTGGCCAGCCAGGACGTGCCGGTCGGGTTGACCCGGACGGCGCCGCCCGGGTCGGCGATCACCGTGGTGGAGCCCTTGAGCAGGACCGTCGCCCGGTAGTCGCCGGCCAGCCGGCGGGCGGTGGCCAGCCGGGTCGCGGCCAGCTCCTCGGCGGCCGGCGGCGTGCTGCCGGCGGCGCCCGCGAGCAGCCGGGCGGCCTCACCGGTGTGCGGGGTGAGCAGGGTGGGCGCCGTCCGGCCGGCCAGCACGCCCGGGCCGAGCCGGGCCAGTTCGGTCAGCCCGTCCGCGTCCACCAGCACCGGGACGTCGCTCGCCAGCGCCTCGGCCAGCGCCTGCCGCGCCCCCTCGCCGCCGCCCGGCCCGACCACCCAGGCCTGCACCCGCCCGGCCCCGGCCGGGCCGCCCTCCGTGACCAGCACCTCCGGGAAGCGTCGCACCACCTCCTCGGCCGCCGTGCCGACGTACCGGACGGCGCCCGCGCCGCCCCGCAGCGCCCCGGCGACCGCCAGCAGCGCCGCGCCCGGGTACGTCGCCGAACCGGCCGCCACCCCGACCACGCCCCGCCGGTACTTGTCGCTCTCGACGGCCGGCCGCGGCAGCAGCGCCGCCACGTCCGCGTGCTGCAGGGCCGTCACCTCCGGCGCGGGCGGCTCCAGCCCGATCCCGACCAGCTGGACGGCCCCCGTGTACGACGCGCCCGGGTCGACCAGCAGGCCGGGCTTGTACGTGCCGAAGCAGACCGTGACGTCCGCGCGCAGCGCCTCGCCCGGTACCTCGCCGGTGTCGGCGTCCACCCCGCTGGGCAGGTCCACGGCCACCACGACGCCGCGCCGCGGGGCCTGCGCGTACGGCCGGGCCTCGGAGCGCAGCCCGCCCCGGCCGCCGATGCCGACGATGCCGTCCAGCACCAGGTCCGCACGCGAGAAGTCGGCCAGGCCGGCTTCCCGGTCCAGCACCACCCGGCCACCCGCCGCCCGCAGCGCGGCCAGCCCACCCGTGTGCACCCGCTCCGGCGCCAGCAGCACCGCCGCCACCCGCGCCCCGCGCCGGGCCAGCGCCGCCCCGGCGTACAGGGCGTCACCCCCGTTGTCCCCGCTGCCCGCCAGCACCACCACCCGGCTGCCGTACACCCGCCCCCGACGGCGGGTCAGCAGCCGGGCACAGGTCGCCGCCAGCCCGGCGGCCGCCCGCTGCATCAGCGTCCCCTCCGGCAGCCGCGCCATCAGTTCGGCCTCGGCGGCCCGGACCTGTTCGACACGATGGGCGTGGCGCATGCGGAGGCTCCTTCAGCAGTCGGCTACCGCCGACGTTAGGGCGTGCCCCGGGCCCGCGCCACGGCCCGACGACCGCCGCGGAAACGACACGGCGCCCCTGCGGGAGGACGCAGCCACCGCAGGGGCGCCGTGGGCGCAGGGCGCCTTACTCGACGGTGACCGACTTCGCCAGGTTGCGCGGCTGGTCGACCTCGTGGCCCTTGGCCGTCGCCAGCTCGCAGGCGAAGACCTGCAGCGGCACGGTGGAGACCAGCGGCTGGAGCAGGGTCGGGGTGGCCGGGATGCGGATCAGGTGGTCCGCGTACGGGACGACCGCCTCGTCGCCCTCCTCGGCGATCACGATCGTGCGGGCACCACGGGCCCGGATCTCCTGGATGTTGGAGACGATCTTGTCGTGCAGGATCGACCGCCCGCGCGGCGAGGGCACGACCACGACGACCGGCAGACCCTCCTCGATCAGCGCGATCGGGCCGTGCTTGAGCTCGCCCGCCGCGAAGCCCTCGGCGTGCATGTACGCCAGCTCCTTGAGCTTGAGCGCGCCCTCCAGGGCCACCGGGAAGCCGACGTGACGGCCGAGGAACAGCACCGAGCGGGCGTCGGCCAGGGAGCGGGCCAGCTCGCGCACCGGCTCCATGGTCTGCAGCACCTGCTCGACCTGCTTGGGCGCGTCGCCCAGCTCCTTGATGACGGCGAAGATCTCGTCGCCCCACTTGGTGCCGCGCACCTGGCCCAGGTAGAGGGCGACCAGGTAGCAGGCGACCAGCTGGGTCAGGAACGCCTTGGTGGAGGCGACGGCGACCTCGGGGCCGGCGTGGGTGTACAGCACCGCGTCCGACTCGCGCGGGATCGTGGAGCCGTTGGTGTTGCAGATCGCCAGCACCTTGGCGCCCTGCTCGCGGGCGTGCCGCAGGGCCATCAGGGTGTCCATGGTCTCGCCGGACTGCGAGATGGCGATGACCAGCGTGCCCGGGCCCATGATCGGGTCGCGGTAGCGGAACTCGGAGGCGACCTCGACCTCGCAGGGGATGCGGGTCCAGTGCTCGATCGCGTACTTGGCGATCATGCCGGCGTGGAAGGCCGTGCCGCACGCGACGATGACGACCTTGTCGACCGAGCGCAGGTCGGCGTCGGAGATGCGCAGCTCGTCGAGGGTGAGCCGGCCGTCCGTGCCGATCCGGCCGAGCAGGGTGTCGGCGACGGCCTTCGGCTGCTCGGCGATCTCCTTGAGCATGAAGTAGTCGTAGCCGCCCTTCTCGGCGGCCGAGGCGTCCCAGTCCACGTGGTACTCACGCACCTCGGCGGGGGTGCCGTCGAAGTTGGTCACCGTGACGGACTCCCGGCGCAGCTCGACGACCTGGTCCTGGCCCAGCTCGACGGCCTCGCGGGTGTGCGCGATGAACGCGGAGACGTCGGAGGCGAGGAAGTTCTCGCCCTCGCCGCGCCCGACCACCAGCGGCGAGTTGCGGCGGGCCCCGACGACCACGTCCGGCGCGTCGGCGTGCACGGCGACGAGGGTGAAGGCGCCGTCGAGGCGGCGGCAGACCACCCGCATGGCCTCGGCGAGGTCACCCTCGTAGACCTCGCCGAGCAGGTGCGCGACGACCTCGGTGTCGGTCTCGGAACGGAGGGTGTGGCCGCGCTCGGCGATCTCGGCCCGCAGCTGGGCGAAGTTCTCGATGATGCCGTTGTGCACCACGGCCACCCGGAGGTGGTCGTCCAGATGGGGGTGGGCGTTGGCGTCCGTCGGGCCGCCGTGGGTGGCCCAGCGGGTGTGGCCGATGCCGGTGGTGCCGCCGGGCAGAGGGGTCTCGGTGAGCGACTTCTCCAGGTTGGCGAGCTTGCCGGCCCGCTTGTCGGTGACCAGACTCCACTGCCCGTCGGAGTCCTGCGCCTGCACCGCGACACCGGCCGAGTCGTAGCCCCGGTACTCCAGTCGCTGCAGGCCTGCGATTACTACGTCGAGGGCGGACTGCGCGCCCACGTATCCAACAATTCCGCACATGCGTGCCAGCATAAGGGCGGTTCTGGGACCCTTTTCCCGCTTCCTGCGAACAGTGCGTGACCGACACCACAACCACCGTGAACGCCGCCACGGCTCACAATGGAGCATGTGCTGACCGAACTCTGTACGCGGGGCGCCGCCACGCCCGGCCCGTCGCCGTCCCCCTACGTCGACCTCAGTCGGGCCGAGTGGAGCGCACTGCGCGAGCGTACGCCGCTGCCGCTGACCGCCGAGGAGGTGGAACGGCTCCGCGGCCTCGGTACCGCCCTCGACCTGGACGAGGTCCGCGACGTCTACCTGCCGCTCTCCCGGCTGCTGAACCTGTACATCCATGCCACGCACGAGCTGCGCGGCACGCTGGGCACGTTCCTGGACACGCCGGACACCGAGCGCACCCGCACCCCGTTCATCATCGGCGTGGCCGGCTCTGTAGCAGTCGGCAAGTCGACCACCGCCCGGCTGCTCCAGGCCCTGCTCGCCCGCTGGCCCGAGCACCCGCGGGTCGAGCTGGTGACCACGGACGGCTTCCTGCTGCCCAACGCCGAGCTGCGCCGCCGCGGCCTGATGGCCCGCAAGGGCTTCCCGGAGTCGTACGACCGCCGGGCGCTGATGCGCTTCGTCGCGGACGTGAAGGCGGGCAAGGAGCGGGTCACCGCGCCGGTGTACTCGCACCTGGTGTACGACATCGTGCAGGGCGAGCGGCTCACCGTGGAGCGTCCGGACATCCTGATCGTCGAGGGCCTGAACGTGCTCCAGCCGGCCCTGCCCGGCACCGACGGGCGCACCCGCCTGGCGGTGGCCGACTACTTCGACTTCTCGATCTACGTCGACGCCCGTACCGACGACATCGAGCACTGGTACCTGGACCGCTTCCGCAAGCTCCGGCAGACCGCCTTCCAGGACCCGAACTCCTACTTCCGCCGCTTCACCGAGGTGCCGGAGGAGGAGGCGATGGAGTACGGCCGCCAGGTCTGGCGCACCATCAACAAGCCGAACCTGCTGGAGAACGTGCTGCCGACCCGCGGCCGGGCCACCCTGATCCTGCAGAAGGGGGCGGACCACAAGGTCCGCCGGGCCCTGCTGCGCAAGCTCTGACACGACGACACGACGACACGACGAAAGGGCCCCCGGCGGGGGCCCTTTCGTCGTGTCCGGGGTTCGGCCCGGGCGCAGTCGGGGCTCAGCCCAGGTACATCCGCACGGCCTCGACCAGCCGCTGCGCGACGGCCTCGGCCTGCACCGGGTCGGCGGCCTCGACCATGACCCGGACCAGCGGCTCGGTGCCGGAGGGGCGCAGCAGCACCCGGCCGGTGGAGCCCAGTTCGGCCTCGGCCTCGGCGACCGCGGCGGCCAGCTCGGCGCTGGTGTTCACCCGGCTCTTGTCGACGCCCTTGACGTTGATCAGCTGCTGCGGCAGACGGGTCATCACGGTGGCCAGGTCGGCCAGCGGCTGCTTGGTGGCGGCCAGCCGGGCGCCCAGCATCAGGCCGGTCAGGGTGCCGTCGCCGGTGGTGGCGTGGTCGAGCAGGATGACGTGGCCGGACTGCTCACCGCCCAGCGCGAAGCCGTGCTCCTTCATCGCCTCCAGCACGTAGCGGTCGCCGACGGCGGTCTCCACCAGCTCGACGCCCTCGCGCTCCATGGCCAGCTTGAAGCCGAGGTTGGACATCACGGTGGCCACCGCGGTGTTGCGGCGCAGCGTGCCGGCCTCCTTCATGGCGACGGCCAGGATCGCGATGATCTGGTCGCCGTCCACCTCGTTGCCGTCCGCGTCGGCGGCCAGGCAGCGGTCGGCGTCGCCGTCCAGGGCGATGCCGAGGTCGGCGCGGTGCTCCAGCATGGCGGTCCGCAGCCGGTCCAGGTGGGTGGAGCCGACGCCGTCGTTGATGTTGAGGCCGGTGGGCTCCGCCCCCAGGGTGTGGACGACCTCGGCACCGGCCCGGGCGAAGGCCTCGGGCGCGACGTAGGCGGCCGCGCCGTGGGCGCCGTCGATGACCACCTTGATGCCGTCGAGGCGGTTGGGCAGGACGCCGATCAGGTGGGCGACGTACTTGTCGAAGCCCTCGGTGTACTCGCGCACCCGGCCGACGGCCGCGCCGGTCGGGCGGTTCCAGTCCTCGCCGCCGAGCGTGTGCGTGCCGTAGTGGGCCTCGATCGCGTCCTCGATCCGGTCGTCCAGCTTGTGGCCGCCGCGGGCGAGGAACTTGATGCCGTTGTCCGGCATCGCGTTGTGGCTGGCGGACAGCATCACGCCGAAGTCGGCGCCGAGCGCGCCGGTGAGGTACGCCACGGCCGGGGTGGGCAGCACGCCGACCCGGAGCACGTCGACGCCGGCGCTCGCCAGGCCGGCGATGACGGCGGCCTCCAGGAACTCGCCCGAGGCGCGCGGGTCCCGGCCGACCACCGCGACCGGCCGATGGCCGTCGAAGGCGCCGGCCTCTCCGAGCACATGGGCCGCCGCGACCGACAGTCCGAGCGCGAGCTCGGCCGTCAGGCCCTCGTTGGCCACCCCGCGCACGCCGTCCGTACCGAAGAGTCGTCCCACTGTCCCGTCCTCCATCACCACTGCTCGCAACCCAACCGATGGTCCCCGGCCGCCGCACGATAGCCGGGTAACACGTCGCCCCGGAGTACACGTGGTACTCCGGGGCGACAGTCCGCGCAACCAGGGGTGCGCCGCCAGGGCGGACCGCACCCCCAGGGACGCGATTAGCGCTTGCTGTACTGCGGCGCCTTGCGGGCCTTCTTGAGACCGGCCTTCTTGCGCTCGACGGCACGCGCGTCACGCATCAGGAAGCCGGCCTTCTTGAGGGCGGCGCGGTTGTTGTCCACGTCGGCCTCGTTCAGGGCACGGGCCACGCCGAGGCGCAGCGCGTAGGCCTGACCGGAGACGCCGCCACCGGTGATGCGGGCGACGACGTCGTAACGGCCGTCAAGCTCCAGGAGCTTGAAGGGCTCGTTCACGGTCTGCTGGTGCACCTTGTTGGGGAAGTAGTTCTCCAGGGTGCGACCGTTGATCTTCCACTGGCCGGTGCCGGGGACGATGCGCACGCGGGCGATCGCCTCCTTGCGACGACCCAGGCCGGCGCCGGGGACGGCCTCGCCGAAGCGGCCGGCCAGCGACTCGGAGGTGTAGCTCTCCTCGGAGGTGTACTCGCCCTCGACGGCCTCGGCGGCCTCGTCGAAGTCGACCTCAAGGGTTTCAGTGGTCTCGGCCACGGTGTTCCTCAGCTCTTTTCAGTGTTGGGGGGCTTGGTGGCCGAATTACTGCGCGACCTGGGTGATCTCGAACGGCACCGGCTGCTGGGCAGCGTGCGGGTGCTGGTCGCCCGAGTAGACCTTCAGCTTCGAGAGCATCTGACGGCCCAGGCTGTTCTTGGGGATCATGCCCTTGATGGCCTTCTCGACGGCCTTCTCCGGGTTGTTCGCCAGCAGGTCGTCGTAGCGCACCGACCGCAGACCGCCCGGGAAGCCCGAGTGGCGGTAGGCCAGCTTCTGGGTCTTCTTGTTACCGGACAGGTGCACCTTGTCGGCGTTGATGATGATGACGAAGTCACCAGTGTCAACGTGCGGCGCGTAGATCGCCTTGTGCTTGCCCCGGAGGAGGTTGGCGGCCTGGGAAGCCAGGCGGCCCAGCACGACGTCGGTCGCGTCGATGACGTGCCACTGACGCTGGACGTCGCCGGGCTTGGGGCTGTACGTACGCACGGTCGTAGCCTTCGCTTTTCAGTGAGTGAGTCCTGACAGGAGCACCCGGACGGAAGAGCAGCCTGGTCAACCTTGGACGCAATTCAAGGGGGACCGCTGGTCGTCGACCTGATGTCTCCGGCGTACCGACCTCTCACGTGAGATAGAGCGAGCCAATACGCACATCAAGCGTCCAGGTTACCGGGCGGGCGGGAAGCGGTCAAAAATCGGCCGGCGACGACCGTCCGAAGGGCCCCGCCGACCCCTCAGCGTTCGCGCTCCACCCGGCTCACGTCCCAGACCGGCTCGGGCGATTCGTAGACCCGGCCGTCCGCGCCGAACACCAGGTAGCGGTCGAAGGTCTTGGCGAACCAGCGGTCGTGGGTGACGCACAGCACGGTGCCGTCGAAGGCCTCCAGCCCGGCCTGCAGCGCCTCGGCGCTCTCCAGGTCCAGGTTGTCGGTCGGCTCGTCGAGCAACAGGGCCGTCACACCGGTGAGTTCGAGCTTGAGGATCATCAGCCGGGCCTGCTGCCCGCCGGACAGCGACTCGAACTTCTGCTCCTCCTGCCGGTCCAGCTCGTAGCGGCGCAGCGCGCTCATCGCGGCGCCGCGGCTGAGCGCGTGCTCCTCCTCGATGATCGAGCGCACCGTCCGGCCGAACAGCTCCGGATGGGCGTGGGTCTGCCGGAAGTGGCCGGGGACGACGCGGGCGCCGAGCCTCCAGCTGCCGGTGTGCGCGACGCTCTCGTCGCCGGCCAGCAGCCGCAGGAAGTGCGACTTGCCGGAGCCGTTGGAGCCGAGCACGCCGACCCGCTCGCCGTAGAACACCTCCAGGTCGAAGGGCTTCATCAGGCCGGTGAGCTCCAGCCCCTCCACGGTGACGGCGCGGACGCCCGTCCGCCCGCCCTTGAGCCGCATGGAGATGCTCTGCTCGCGCGGCGGCGCCTCCGGCGGGCCGGCGTCCTCGAACTTCTTCAGCCGGGTCTGGGCGGCGGCGTAGCGGGAGGCCATCTCGTGGCTGACGGACGCGGCCTGGCGCAGGTTGACGACCAGCCTCTTGAGCTTGGCGCGCTCCTCGTCCCAGCGGCGGCGCAGCTCCTCGAAGCGCTCGAAACGGGCCTTGCGGGCCTCGTGGAAGGTGTCGAAGCCGCCGCCGTGCACCCAGACGCTGCTGCCGGCCGCGCCGGTCTCGACGCTGATGATCTTGTCGGCGGTGCGGGAGAGCAGTTCGCGGTCGTGCGAGATGAACAGGACGGTCTTCGAGGTGGCCTTGACGGCCTCCTCCAGCCAGCGCTTGCCGGGGACGTCCAGGTAGTTGTCGGGCTCGTCGAGCAGCAGCACCTCCTCGGGGCCGCGCAGCAGCGCCTCCAGCACCAGCCGCTTCTGCTCGCCGCCCGAGAGGGTGTTCAGGCCACGCCACTGGGCCTTGTCGAAGGGCACCCCGAGGGCAGCCATGGTGCAGACGTCCCAGTCGGTCTCGTAGTCGTAGCCGCCGACGTCGGCCCAGTCGGAGAGCGACTGGGCGTAGGCCATCTGGGTCTTCTCGTCGTCCTGGGCGATCATCGCCAGCTCGGCGGCGTCCACCGCGCGGGCCGCGACGGCGATCCGCCCGGGGGCGACGGACACCAGCAGGTCGCGGACCGAGGCGTCCGGCGGCAGTGCGCCCGGGGTGGCCTGCTGGTCCTCGCGGCCGGTGGTGCCGACGAACTGGCGCATCACGCCGAGCCCGCCGCTGATCGTCACCGTGCCGCCGTGCGGCTGGATGTCCCCCGCGATCATCCGCAGCAGGGTGGTCTTGCCGGCCCCGTTGGCGCCGACCAGGGCGACCGCCGCGCCCTCACCGACCCGGAAGGACGCGTCGTCGAACAGCACCCGCCCGTCCGGCAGGTAGTACTCCAGGTGCGAAATCTCGACGTGTCCCATGCGGACGATTGTCCCAAGCCGACGCGCCCGGCCAAAACGGATTACGCGACGGGCGGCTGACCAGGCAAGGTGCGCATCCGCCTGGCCTGCCGGTTCCGCTCGGCGAGCTGGTCGTCCGGCGGGTAGCCGACCTCCTCAAGGGTGAGCCCGTACGGCCGGATCACGTTGACGGCCGAGTTGCGGACCCCGCCGGCCAGCACCTCGCCCGGGAACTCCACCGGCCGGTGCCCGTCCCCGACCAGCAGCATCGCGCCGACCAGCGCCCGGACCATGTTGTGGCAGAACGCGTCGGCGCGGACGGTGGCGACCGCGAGCGTGCCCTCCTGGGCGGCGTAGGAGTCCACCGGGACACGGTCCCAGTGCAGCTCCAGCAGGGTGCGGATGGTGGTCGCGCCCTCGCGCTTCTTGCAGTACGCGGCGAAGTCGTGCTCGCCGAGCAGCAGTTCGGCGGCCGCGTTCATCCGGTCGACGTCCAGCGGGCGGTCGTGCCACAGCACGTGCCCGCGCAGCAGCGGGTCGACCCCGCCGGGGTGGTCGGCGACCCGGTAGGCGTACCGGCGCCAGATCGCCGAGAAGCGGGCGTCGAACCCGGCCGGGGCCTCGCCGACCCGGTAGATCCGGACGTCCCCGGGCAGCCGGCCTGCCAGCCGGCGCAGCAGCTTCTCGCGGTGCGCCTCCCACAGCTCGGCCGGCAGGTCGACGTGTGCGACCTGGCCGCGGGCGTGCACCCCGGCGTCGGTGCGGCCGGCCACGGTCAGCGGGAAGAGCTCCGGGCTGCGGGTGACGATCTGCAGCGCGGTCTCGATCTCCTCCTGGACCGTCCGGCGGCCGCCGCGCTGGCGGGCCCAGCCGGAGAACTCGGCGCCCTGGTAGGCGAGATCGAGCCGGACCCGGACGTACCCGTCGGCCGGGCCGTCCTTCACCGGCGGCTGCTCGGCGCAATCGTTGACCACTGCTTCTCTTCTCCCGCGATCGGTCCCGGCACAAGGGAACGGGCCCGCTCCCCCATCGCTGGGGAAGCGGGCCCGCATCACACCTGGAGGTGTCAGGCCTGCTCGGCGGCCTCGGCCTCGTCGGCCTTGGTCTCGACGGCGGCGGCCTCGTCGGCCTCCTTGACGGCACGCTTGGTGGCGGCCTCGGCCTCGCCGACGGCGGTCTGCGCGACGGTCAGCGCCTCGACCAGCTCGATCACGGCCATCGGGGCGTTGTCGCCACGACGGGGACCGATCTTGGTGATACGGGTGTAACCACCCGGGCGGTTCTCGTAGCGCGGCGCGATCTCGGTGAAGAGGGTGTGCAGCACCGAGATGTCGGTGATGGTCTTGCGCACCAGGCGACGGTTGTGGATGTCGCCCTTCTTCGCCTTGGTGATCAGCTTCTCCGCCAGCGGGCGCATCCGACGGGCCTTGGCCTCGGTCGTGGTGATGCGGCCGTACTGGAAGAGCTCCCGGCACAGACCGGCGAGCAGCAGCGGCTCGTGGTGCGGGCCGCCGCCGAGGCGGGCACCCTTGGTGGGACGCGGCATGGAATTACTCCTTGAATCTCCTACTGCGGCCGTACCAGGTACCGCAGCGGGCGTACGAGCACGGTGCCCGCACGACTTTCACGACGACGGAGGCGGTTCCGGAGAACCGCCTCCGCGGTCAAGTCTCTCAGTACTGCTCGGTCTCCGCGTAACCCGCGTCGTCCAGGTCGTCGGCGCCGAAGGCGTCGGCGGCCGCGGTCGGGTCGAACCCGGGCGGGCTGTCCTTGAGGGCCAGGCCCATGCCGGCCAGCTTCGCCTTGACCTCGTCGATCGACTTCGCACCAAAGTTGCGGATGTCGAGCAGGTCGGCCTCGGAGCGGGCGACGAGCTCACCCACGGTGTGGATGCCCTCGCGCTTGAGGCAGTTGTAGGAGCGGACGGTGAGCTCCAGCTCCTCGATCGGCAGCGCCAGGTCGGCGGCCAGGGCGGCGTCCGTCGGGGACGGGCCCATGTCGATGCCCTCGGCGTCGATGTTCAGCTCGCGGGCGAGGCCGAACAGCTCCACCAGGGTCTTGCCGGCCGAGGCCATGGCGTCGCGCGGACGCATGGCGGGCTTGGTCTCGACGTCGACGATCAGCTTGTCGAAGTCGGTCCGCTGCTCGACACGGGTGGCCTCGACCTTGTAGGTGACCTTCAGCACCGGGCTGTAGATCGAGTCGACCGGGATGCGGCCGATCTCCTGGCCGGAGGCCTTGTTCTGGACGGCGGAGACGTAGCCGCGACCGCGCTCGACGGTCAGCTCCATCTCCAGCTTGCCCTTGCCGTTCAGCGTGGCGAGGACCAGCTCCGGGTTGTGCACCTCGACACCCGCCGGCGGGGCGATGTCGGCGGCGGTGACGACACCCGGGCCCTGCTTGCGCAGGTACATCACGACCGGCTCGTCGTGCTCCGAGGAGACGACCAGCTGCTTGATGTTGAGGATGAGGTCGGTCACGTCCTCCTTGACGCCCGGCACGGTGGTGAACTCGTGCAGGACGCCGTCGATGCGGATGCTGGTGACAGCGGCACCCGGGATCGACGACAGGAGCGTGCGGCGCAGGGAGTTGCCGAGGGTGTAGCCGAAGCCCGGCTCCAGCGGCTCGATCACGAACCGCGAGCGGAACTCGTCGACGACCTCTTCGGTCAGCGAGGGGCGCTGAGCGATAAGCATGAGGGGTGTTCCTCCAGTTGTCTTCGGCACCCACTATTTGATGCCGACAGGACCAAGCGTACGGGGTCCCGCAAGCAGCGACGAATCACTACGTGGGACCCCGTACGAGGTTTAAAGCGTTACCCGCGAGCCCGAAGGCGCTGCGTCAGACGCGGCGGCGCTTCGGCGGACGGCAGCCGTTGTGCGGGGTGGGGGTGACGTCCTGGATCGAGCCGACCTCCAGGCCGGTGGCCTGGAGCGAACGGATCGCGGTCTCGCGGCCGGAGCCCGGACCCTTCACGAAGACGTCGACCTTGCGCATGCCGTGCTCCTGCGCGCGACGGGCAGCGGCCTCGGCGGCCATCTGCGCGGCGAACGGGGTGGACTTGCGCGAGCCCTTGAAGCCGACGTGGCCGGCGGAGGCCCAGGAGATCACGTTGCCCGAGGGGTCGGTGATCGAAACGATGGTGTTGTTGAACGTGCTCTTGATGTGCGCGTGGCCGTGAGCGACGTTCTTCTTTTCCTTGCGGCGGATCTTCTTCGCGCCGGCAGCCTGACGACCCTTGGGGGGCATAAGTCTGTTCTCCTACTGAGGTGGTCGGTCCGCTGACCCGCGGGCCGGAGGGATGTCCGGTTACGGGACGGACTACTTCTTGCCCGGCTTCTTCTTACCGGCGATCGCGCGACGCGGGCCCTTGCGGGTACGCGCGTTGGTGTGGGTGCGCTGGCCGCGGACCGGCAGGCCGCGACGGTGACGCAGACCCTCGTAGCAGCCGATCTCGACCTTGCGGCGGATGTCGGCGGCCACCTCACGGCGGAGGTCACCCTCGACCGTGTAGTTGGCGTCGATGTACTGGCCCAGCTTGACGAGGTCTTCCTCGGTGATGTCGCGAACGCGGACATCCGGGTTGACGCCGGTCTCGGCCAGGGTCTGCTGGGCGCGGGTACGGCCGATGCCGTACACGTACGTAAGGGCGATCTCGATCCGCTTCTCACGGGGGAGATCAACGCCGGCGAGGCGTGCCATTCAAGGCTCCTGTGTTTCTTCAGAGGTCTTGCGTGCTACCTACTCCGTCACCTCACGGTGAGGGAGCCCCGGCCTCTGACCGGGGGCGGCAGTCCGCCCTTTCACAAGGATGGATCGGGTAGCCCGCTTATGACGTTTTCGCGTCGCGCGAAGTACTACGAGAAATGCTGGGGAGAGATCAGCCCTGGCGCTGCTTGTGGCGCAGGTTGTCGCAGATCACCATGACCCGGCCGTGACGGCGGATCACCTTGCACTTGTCGCAGATCTTCTTGACGCTCGGCTTGACCTTCATGTTCAGGTTCTCCGGGTCTAGATCTGACGTTCTTACTTGTAGCGGTAGACGATCCGCCCGCGCGTGAGGTCGTAGGGGCTGAGCTCCACGACGACCCGGTCGTCCGGCAGGATGCGGATGTAGTGCATGCGCATCTTGCCACTGATGTGCGCGAGGACCTTGTGACCGTTCTGCAGCTCGACCTTGAACATCGCGTTCGGCAGAGACTCGATCACGGTGCCCTCGATCTCAATGGCGCCTTGCTTCTTAGCCATGAACTGCGAGATCCACCTTCCGGGACCGGCTACCGTATGCGGAACGCTCGTGCGAACCTGGGTTCACCCCGTCCCCGAGGGGAAGAGGGCGCGCTGAAGCACGCTACGAGTGAGCCGACGGTCCATCCTACGCCAGCGCGTCCGGTGGGCCAAAACGGGATCCCGGAACGCGGCCGCCGTCACACCCGAGCGGGTCACACCCGGGTGGTGACCGCCAGCGGCTCGACGTGGGCGGTGCAGGCCGAGCAGCGGCGGGCGGCCTCGGGGATCTCGGTCAGGCACTCGGGGCAGGGCCGCTTGAGGGTCTTCGGCTTCTTCGGCAGGTACCGCGCGGTCGCCTTGGTGATCGGCAGGACGACGCAGAAGTAGAGCACCGCTGCGGTCATCACGAAGGCGATCAGCACGTTCAGGAACTGGCCGTACGGGAAGGTCACCCCGGCGACCGTCGCCTTGTACGAGCTGAAGTCACCGGCCGCGCCGACCACCACACCGACCAGCGGAGTCAGGAAGGCGGACACGAAGCCGGTCACCACCGCGGTGAACGCGGCGCCGATGACCACACCGACCGCCATGTCGACCACGTTGCCGCGCATCATGAAGTCGCGGAATCCCTTGAGCACTGCTCTCTCCTGCCGATCGAAGCTGCTGAAGCCACTGCCAGCCGATAAAAATAGGACAAAAGCCCTGGAGGTCCAAACCTCCAGGGCTCTGATCCCTTGTCAGCGGCCGAAGCCGGCCGCTCAGCCGGCCACCGACCGACTAGCCGAGCGGGTCCGGAGCAGCGGTGACGCCCAGCTTCGCGAGCTCCGCCTTGCCGCCGTCGAAGGCGGTCAGGACCAGCGGGCCCTCCTCGGTGACGGCCACCGAGTGCTCCCAGTGCGAGGCCCAGGTGCCGTCGTCGGTGACGACCGTCCAGTCGTCCTCCAGCACGGTGGTGTGCGGGGTGCCCAGCGAGACCATCGGCTCGATCGCCAGCACGGTGCCGGGGATCAGCTTCGGGCCCTTGCCGCGGCCGCGCTCGACGTAGTTCAGCACGTGCGGCTCCATGTGCATCGCGGTGCCGATGCCGTGGCCGCCGTAGCCCTCGGTGATGCCCCACTTGCCCTTGGGGGGCAGCGGCTGGCGGCGGATGAAGCCCTCGATCGCCTTGGAGACGTCGACCAGGCGGTTGTTCTTCTTCATCTGGGCGATGCCGGCCCACATCGAGCCCTCGGTGACCCGGCTCAGCATCTCGACCTCGGGGCGGACCTCGCCGACCGCCACGGTGATCGCCGAGTCGCCGTGCCAGCCGTCCAGGATGGCGCCGCAGTCGATCGAGATGACGTCGCCCTCCTGGAGCACCCGGTCGCCGGGGATGCCGTGCACGACCTCGTTGTTCACCGAGGCGCAGATCACCCCCGGGAACCACAGGCCGCCGTGGTGGGCACGGAAGTTGGAGGTCGCGCCATGGCCGGTGATGACCTTGTCCGCGATGTCGTTGAGCTCCTGGGTCGTCACCCCCGGAGCGACCGCCTCCCGGCAGGCCTTGAGCGCCTCGGCGACGACCAGCCCGGCCGCTCGCATCTTCGCGATCTGCTCGGGGGTCTTGATCTCCACCATCTGGTCACGCCTTCCACGTTCTGTTTGCCACTGCCTACCACCGTACGACGCCGTACGGCCGCGCCGCCCGGGATCGGGGAGCGCGGCCGTACGGCGTCGCCTGGAAACTCAGTTGTCCTGCTTCAGCGCCTCGATCGCGCGCCGGGTGACCTCGTCCACCTTGCCGAGGGCCGAGATCGTCGCCACCAGGCCCTGCTGGGCGTAGTAGTCGATGATCGGCTCGGTCTCCGTGTGGTAGACCTCCAGGCGCGTGCGCACCTTGTCCTCGGTGTCGTCCGAGCGCTGGTACAGCTCGCCGCCGCACTCGTCGCAGACGCCGTCGACCTTCGGCGGGTTGTAGTCCACGTGGAAGACGTGGCCACCGTCGTTGCGGCACAGGCGGCGGCCGGCGATCCGGCGGACGACCTCGTCCTCGGGGACCTCCAGGTCCAGCACGCCGTCCAGCTTGATGCCCTGCTCGGCGAGGAACTCGTCCAGCGCCTTGGCCTGGCCCAGGTTGCGGGGGAAGCCGTCGAGCAGGAAGCCGTTGGCGGCGTCATCCTGGAGCATGCGGTCCTTGGCCATCCCGATGGTGACCTCATCCGGCACCAGGCGGCCCGCGTCCATGTAGCTCTTGGCCTCGAGCCCCAGCGGGGTGCCCTGACCGATGTTGGCGCGGAACAGGTCGCCGGTGGAGATGTGGGGAATGGACAGGGTCTTGGCGAGCAAGTGCGCCTGAGTACCCTTCCCGGCCCCGGGAGGACCAACGAGGACGATACGCATCAGCGGAGGAACCCTTCGTAATTGCGCTGCTGGAGCTGGCTCTCGATCTGCTTCACAGTTTCGAGTCCGACGCCGACGACGATGAGCACGCTGGTGCCGCCGAACGGGAAGTTGGTCTGCTGTCCGAAGGCGACCAGGGCGATCATCGGGATCAACGCGATCAGGCCCAGGTAGAGCGAACCCGGCCACGTGATTCGGGTCAGCACGTAGTTCAGGTACTCGGCCGTCGGTCGGCCGGCCCGGATGCCCGGGATGAAGCCACCATACTTCTTCATATTGTCGGCAACTTCTTCGGGGTTGAAGGAGATGGCGACGTAGAAGAAGGCGAAGAAGACGATCAGCAGGAAGTAGGTGGCCATGTAGATCGGGTGGTCACCCTTGACGAAGTTCGTCCGGATCCACGTGGCCCAGCCCGCCTGACTGTTGGTCAGCTGGACCACCAGGGCCGGGATGTACAGCAGCGACGAGGCGAAGATGACCGGAATGACACCGGCCTGGTTCACCTTGAGCGGGATGTAGGTCGAGGTGCCGCCGAACGCCCGCCGGCCGATCATCCGCTTCGCGTACTGGACCGGGATCCGGCGCTGGGCCTGCTCCACGAAGATGACCAGCATCACGACGATGACGCCGACCGCGACCACGGACAGGAACTCGACCCAGCCGCCGCCGATGGTGCCGGAGCTCTTGATCGCCCACATCGAGGACGGGAACTGCGCGGCGATCGAGGTGAAAATCAGCAGCGACATGCCGTTGCCGATGCCGCGGTCGGTGATCAGCTCGCCCAGCCACATGATCACCGTGGTGCCGGCGGTCATCGTGATCACCATGACGGCGATCCGGAAGACGCCGGTGTCCGGCACGATCTGGTTGGCCACGGGGCAGCCCGAGAACAGCGCGCCGCTGGAGGCCGTCGCCACGATGCCGGTGCCCTGGAGCACGGCGAGCGCGATGGTCAGGTAGCGGGTGTACTGGGTGATCTTCGCTGTGCCGGCCTGGCCCTCCTTCTTCAGCGCCTCCAGTCGCGGGATCACGACCGTGAGGAGCTGGAGGATGATGCTCGCGGTGATGTACGGCATGATGCCGAGCGCGAAGATCGTCAGCTGGAGGAGCGCGCCACCGCTGAACAGGTTGACGAGCCCGAAGAGGCCGTTGTTCTTGGTCTCCTTCACACACTCGTTCACGGCCGTGAAGCTCACGCCGGGGATCGGAATGTGCGAGCCCAGCCGGAACAGCACCATGATGCCCAGCGTGAACAGCAGCTTCTTGCGCAGGTCGGGCGTCTGGAACGCCCGCGCGAACGCACTGAGCACGGTGCCTCCTGCGCCTCCCGCACGTCGTCGGCGGGAGGGTCGGTCCTGAATGGGAGTTTGGCGGTACGGGCTCCCGTACGGACGGCACAGGCGAGCCTATGCGCAGCCTACAAGGGAACTCCACGGACTCTAACAGTGCGCAGCCACTCGGAAGAAGCGCGTACGGCCCCTCCCCCACTCACGGGGTACGGGATGCCCGGTTTTGCCACACAAAAGAACGAGAGCCCGTCAACGGGGCGCCCGGAGAAACGCGCGAGCCCCGCACCTCCCGAAGGAGGTACGGGGCTCGCACCGAAGTCAGCGGGCTCAGACGAGCTCGGTGACGGTACCGCCGGCGGCGGTGATCTTCTCGGCGGCGGAGCCGGAGACGGCGTCAACCGTCACCTGCAGCGCAACCGAGATCTCGCCGGTGCCGAGCACCTTGACGAGGGAGTTCTTGCGAACCGCGCCCTTGGCGACCAGGTCCTCGACGGTGACCTCTCCACCCTGCGGGTAGAGCTCGGCCAGCTTGTCGAGGTTGACGACCTGGAACGTGATCTTGAACGGGTTCTTGAAGCCCTTCAGCTTCGGCAGGCGCATGTGGAGCGGCATCTGGCCACCCTCGAAGCGCTGCGGAACCTGGTAGCGGGCCTTGGTGCCCTTGGTACCACGACCGGCGGTCTTACCCTTGGAGCCCTCACCACGACCCACGCGGATCTTGTCGGTCTTGGCACCCGGGGCGGGACGCAGGTTGTGGATCTTGATCGGGTTGTCGCCCATGATCAGTCCACCTCCTCAACCGTCACCAGGTGACGGACCGTGTGGGCCATCCCGCGAATCTCGGGACGGTCCTCCTTGACCACCACGTCGTGCATGCGCTTGAGACCAAGCGAACGCAGGGTGTCGCGGTGGTTCTGCTTGCTGCCGATGTACGACTTGGTCTGCGTGATCTTCAGGCGAGCCATCAGGCGCTCACCCCTGCAGCACGAGCCCGCAGCAGAGCGGCGGGAGCCACGTCCTCCAGCGGCAGGCCACGGCGGGCGGCGATCTCCTCGGGGCGCACGAGGCCCTTCAGAGCGGCCACGGTGGCGTGCACGATGTTGATCGCGTTGTCCGAGCCGAGCGACTTCGACAGGATGTCGTGGATGCCGGCGCACTCCAGGACGGCGCGCACCGGACCACCGGCGATAACACCGGTACCGGGGGCGGCGGGCTTCAGCAGCACGACGCCGGCGGCCTTCTCACCCTGGATCGGGTGCGGGATGGTGCCCTGGATACGGGGGACCTTGAAGAAGTTCTTCTTGGCCTCCTCAACACCCTTGGCGATGGCGGCCGGAACCTCCTTCGCCTTCCCGTAACCGACACCCACGGTGCCGTCACCGTCGCCCACCACGACCAGCGCGGTGAAGCTGAAACGACGACCACCCTTGACAACCTTGGCGACACGGTTGATCGCGACAACGCGCTCGACGTAAGCGGTCTTCTCGACGGCGGGGGCGTTGCCCCGGTCGTCACGCTTACGGTCGCGCCGCTCGCCACCGCCGGTGCCACCGCCGGCGCCGCTACCGCGGCGCTGGGGTCCAGCCATTGGAATTACCTCTCTCGATTACGTCCGTCGACTGAGTCGACGAGCGGCTTAGAAGTCGAGCCCGGCCTCGCGAGCCGCGTCCGCCAGGGCGGCGATGCGGCCGGCGTACCGGTTGCCCGCGCGGTCGAAGACGACCGCCTCGATGCCGGCGGCCTTGGCGCGCTCGGCGACCAGGCTCCCGACCTTCTTGGCCAGCTCGGTCTTGTCGCCCTCGGCGCCCTTGATGGACACGTCGAGGGTGGACGCCGACGCCAGGGTGTGCCCCTTGGCGTCGTCGATGACCTGGGCGACCATGTGACGGTTCGAGCGCGTCACGACGAGGCGCGGACGCACCTCGGTGCCGACGACGCGCTTGCGAACGCGGATCGCGCGGCGCTTGCGAGCGGCGCTCTTGTAGGCGTTGCCCTTGCCGATCTTGACAGAGACGCTCATCGCTTACTTACCACTCTTTCCGACCTTGCGGCGGATGACCTCGCCCGCGTACTTGACGCCCTTGGCCTTGTACGGGTCGGGCTTGCGCAGCTTGCGGATCTTCGCGGCGACCTCGCCGACCTTCTGCTTGTCGATGCCGTCCACGTGGAACTTGGTGGCCGACTCGACGACGAAGGAGATGCCCTCGGGGGCCTCGACCAGGATCGGGTGGCTGTAGCCCAGCTGGAACTCCATGTTGGAGCCCTTCGCCAGAACTCGGTAGCCGACACCGCTGATCTCCAGCGACTTGCGGTAGCCCGCGGTCACGCCGGTGATCATGTTCGCCACCAGCGTGCGGGAAAGGCCGTGCAGGGCCTTCGACAGACGCTCGTCGTTGGGGCGGGTGACGAGCAGCGTGCCGTCCTCGCCCTTACCGATCTCGATCGGCGCGGCGACAACGTGGGTGAGGGAGCCCTTCGGGCCCTTCACCGAGACCGCCTGGCCATCGATGGTGACGTCCACGCCAGCGGGGACCTGGATGGGCAGCCGTCCAATGCGCGACATTGCTGTACCTCCGTTTCCCGAATTACCAGACGTAGGCGAGAACTTCTCCGCCTACGCCCTTCTTGGCAGCCTGCTTGTCGGTGAGGAGGCCGGAGGACGTGGAGATGATCGCCACGCCCAGGCCGCCGAGCACCTTCGGCAGGTTGGTGGACTTTGCGTAGACCCGCAGGCCCGGCTTGCTGATCCGCTTGATGCCAGCGATCGAGCGCTCACGGTTGGGGCCGAACTTGAGCTCGATGGTCAGCTTCTTGCCGACCTCGCCCTCAACGGGCTCCTCAACCTTGTAGGAGGAGATGTACCCCTCCTGCTGCAGGATCTGGGCGACGTGCGCCTTGATCTTGCTGGCCGGCATCGCCACGGAGTCGTGGTACGCCGAGTTCGCGTTACGCAGACGCGTGAGCATGTCTGCGATGGGGTCGGTCATGGTCATGATGGCCTCAGGCCTCTCTCGCCGTGGTTTCTCCGCGCCAGGTCCCCCCGCCGCACTCCGAGGAGTGCGGCGGGGGCACAGACGCAGGGGACCTGCGGCGTCGTAAGACTGGGTGCGAGCCCTCCGAAGAGGGTCGACGGCAGCTATGGAGCTACCGCGACAGGGGGCCCGACCCCACTACCTTACGGGATTCCGTACGCAGCCCCAAAAAAGGGGGCGCTGTGGGGTCGGGCACACCTGCTTCGCTATGGCATTACCGCGAGGTCCTGGACTACCAGGAGCTCTTGGTCACGCCCGGCAGCTCGCCACGGTGCGCCATCTCACGAAGGCACACACGGCAGAGGCCGAACTTGCGGTACACCGAGTGCGGACGGCCGCAGCGCTGGCACCGGGTGTAGGCCCGGACGCCGAACTTCGGCTTGCGCTCGGACTTCGCGATGAGGGACTTCTTCGCCATTGGCTCACGCCTCCTTGAACGGGAAGCCCAGAGCACGCAGGAGCGCCCGGCCCTCGTCGTCGGTCTGAGCGGTGGTCACGACGGTGATGTCCATACCGCGCTGACGGTCGACCTTGTCCTGGTCGATCTCGTGGAACATGACCTGCTCGGTCAGACCGAAGGTGTAGTTGCCACGGCCGTCGAACTGCTTCGGGGAGAGGCCACGGAAGTCACGGATTCGCGGCAGGGCCAGCGAGACCAGACGGTCCAGGAACTCCCACATGCGGTCACCACGGAGGGTGACGTGCGTGCCGATCGGCTGGCCCTCGCGCAGCTTGAACTGCGCGATGGACTTACGGGCCTTGGTCACGGCCGGCTTCTGACCGGTGATCGCGGTCAAGTCGCGGATCGCGCCCTCGATCAGCTTGCTGTCACGAGCGGCCTCGCCGACACCCATGTTGACGACGACCTTGACCAGGCCGGGCGTCAGCATGACGTTCTCGTACGAGAACTGCTCCTGCAGCTGACCCTTGATCTCGGAGTTGTAACGCTCCTTGAGACGGGGGGTCACCTTCTCAACACTCGTCTCAGACATCAGATGTCCTCACCGGTTCGCTTGGCAACGCGGATCTTGTTGCCCTCGTCGTCGAAGCGGTAGCCAACGCGGGTGACGACCTTCTTGCCGTCCTTCTCCACGACCAGCTGGACGTTGGAGACGTGCACCGGGGCCTCGACGGTGACGATGCCACCCTGAGTGCCCGGGCCCGGCTTGGTGTGCTTCTTGACCCGGTTCACACCCTCGACCAGGACCTTGTTCTCGGCGGGCATGGCCTGGATGACCTTGCCCTGCTTGCCGCGGTCCTTGCCGGTGATGACCTGAACCAGGTCACCCTTCTTGATCTTCATGCTGTTCGCCATGGGTTAGAGCACCTCCGGCGCAAGCGAGATGATCTTCATGAACTTCTTGTCGCGCAGCTCGCGGCCCACCGGGCCGAAGATGCGGGTGCCACGGGGGTCACCGTCGGTGTTCTTCAGAACGACCGCGGCGTTCTCGTCGAAGCGGATGTACGAGCCATCCGGACGACGGCGCGACTTCACGGTACGGACGACGACGCACTTGACGACGTCACCCTTCTTCACCGAACCGCCGGGGATCGCGTCCTTGACGGTCGCGACGATGACGTCCCCGATACCGGCGTAGCGGCGACCGGAACCACCGAGAACGCGGATGCAAAGGATTTCCTTCGCGCCCGTGTTGTCGGCGACTCGCAGTCGCGACTCCTGCTGGATCACAGCTTTCTCCTGATCGTCAACGAGAGCTGAGGGGCCGGCCGCTGCTCACACCAGCGCCCGCAAGGGGCCTGATGCACATACGGCCGTACCGCATCAACTTCGTTACTTGGCCTTCTCGAGGATCTCGACGACGCGCCAGCGCTTCGTCGCGGACAGCGGGCGGGTCTCCGCGAGGAGGACCCGGTCACCGATGCCGCACGCGTTCTGCTCGTCGTGCGCCTTCAGCTTGTTCGTACGGCGGATGACCTTGCCGTACAGAGCGTGCTTGACGCGGTCCTCGACGGCGACGACGACGGTCTTGTCCATCTTGTCGCTGACGACGAGACCCTCACGGGTCTTGCGGAAACCGCGCGTCTCGTTGGTGTTCTCAGTCATCAGGCGTTCTCCACCGTCTCGATGCCCAGCTCGCGCTCGCGCATCAGGGTGTAGATCCGCGCGATGTCCTTACGGACGAGCTTGAGCCGTCCGTGGTTGTCGAGCTGCCCGGTCGCCGCCTGGAAGCGGAGGTTGAACAGCTCCTCCTTGGCCTCACGGAGCTTGGCAACGAGACCCTCGTTGTCCAGCTCGCGGAGGTCAGCAGCCTTGGTGCCGGCCGACATCAGCTCTCACCTGCCTCGCGCCGGATGATCCGGCACTTCATCGGGAGCTTGTGAGCAGCGCGGGTCAGCGCCTCACGAGCCACCTTCTCGTTGGGGTACGACAGCTCGAACATGACCCGACCCGGGTGCACGTTCGCGATCCACCACTCGGGCGAACCCTTACCGGAACCCATGCGGGTCTCGGCCGGCTTCTTGGTGAGCGGACGGTCCGGGTAGATGTTGATCCAGACCTTGCCGCCACGCTTGATGTGACGGGTGACGGCGATACGAGCGGACTCGATCTGCCGGTTCGTCACGTAGGCCGGGGTGACGGCCTGGATGCCGTACTCGCCGAAGGCGAGCTCGGTGCCACCCTTGGCGGCGCCGCGGCGCTTGGGGTGGTGCTGCTTGCGGTGCTTGACCCGACGGGGGATCAGCATTGGAGTCAGGCCTCCGTTCCGGTGTTCTCGGCAGCCGGAGCCTCGGCGACCGGGGCCGCGGAGGCCTCGGCAGCGGCGGGGCGACGGCCACGGCCACCGCGCTCGCCACCACGGCGCTCGCCACCGCGGGCGGGACGACCACCCTCGGGACGGGCCGGGCGGTTGCCCGAGCGGGCAGCGGCGTTCTCAGCGCGGACCTCGGCGATGTTCTTGACGTCGCCCTTGTAGATCCAGACCTTCACACCGATGCGGCCGAAGGTCGTCTTGGCCTCGAAGAAGCCGTAGTCGACGTTCGCGCGCAGGGTGTGCAGCGGCACACGGCCCTCGCGGTAGAACTCCGAACGGCTCATCTCGGCGCCGCCGAGACGACCGGAGCACTGGACCTTGATGCCCTTGGCGCCGGACTTCATGGTGCCCTGCATCGACTTGCGCATGGCACGGCGGAAGGAGACGCGGGAGGACAGCTGCTCCGCGACGCCCTGAGCCACGAGCTGGGCGTCCAGCTCGGGGTTCTTGACCTCGAGGATGTTCAGCTGGACCTGCTTGCCGGTCAGCTTCTCGAGGTCGCCGCGGATGCGGTCGGCCTCGGTGCCACGGCGACCGATGACGATGCCGGGGCGCGCGGTGTGGATGTCGACGCGGACGCGGTCGCGGGTGCGCTCGATCTCGACCTTGGAGATGCCGGCGCGCTCCATGCCCTTCGTCATCATGCGACGAATGGCGACGTCTTCCTTGACGTAGTCCTTGTACAGCTTGTCGGCGTACCAGCGGGACTTGAAGTCCGTGCTGATGCCGAGGCGGAACCCGTGCGGGTTAACCTTCTGGCCCATTACCGGGTCCCTTCCTTGCTGCTGACGACCACGGTGATGTGGCTGGTCCGCTTGCGGATCCGGTAGGCACGACCCTGGGCACGCGGACGGAACCGCTTCAGGGTCGGGCCCTCGTCAACGTACGCCTCGCTGATGACGAGGTCGTCCACGTTGGAGTGGTTGTAGTTGTGCGCGGCGTTGGCAATGGCGCTGTCGAGCACCTTGCCGACGGGCACGGTGGCGGCCTGCGGAGCGAAACGCAGGACGGCCTGGGCCTCCGTGGCCGGCAGGCCACGGATGAGGTCCACCACGCGGCGGGCCTTCATGGGCGTGACGCGGATGTACCGCGCCTGGGCCCTGGCTTCCATGGTTGTCCCCTTGCTGGTGTAAGTCATTGAGTCGGTAATCTCGCTGGCGACTAGCGACGCTTCGACTTGCGGTCGTCCTTGACGTGACCGCGGAACGTGCGCGTCGGCGCGAACTCGCCGAGCTTGTGGCCGACCATCGACTCGGTGACGAACACCGGGACGTGCTTACGGCCATCGTGCACCGCGATCGTGTGGCCGAGCATGGCCGGGAAGATCACGGAGCGACGGGACCAGGTCTTGATGACGTTCTGGGTACCCGCCTCGTTCTGCGCGTCCACCTTCTTGAGAAGGTGGCCGTCGATGAAGGGGCCCTTCTTGAGACTGCGCGGCATCTGACCTGCTCCTAGCGCTTCTTGTTGGTCTTGCGGCGGCGCACGATGAGAGCGTCCGACGCCTTCTTCGGGCGACGGGTGCGACCCTCCTTCTGGCCCCACGGCGAGACCGGGTGGCGGCCACCAGAGGTCTTACCCTCACCACCACCGTGCGGGTGGTCGATCGGGTTCATGGCGACACCACGCACGGTCGGGCGGACGCCCTTCCAGCGCATGCGGCCGGCCTTGCCCCAGTTGATGTTCGACTGCTCGGCGTTGCCGACCTCGCCGACGGTCGCGCGGCAACGCGCGTCGACCAGGCGGATCTCACCGGAGGGCATGCGCAGGTGCGCCATGCGACCCTCACGGGCGAGCAGCTGGATGCCGGAACCGGCGGAGCGGGCCAGCTTGGCACCGCCACCGGGACGCAGCTCCACCGCGTGGATGGTGGTACCGACCGGGATGTTGCGCAGCGGCAGGTTGTTGCCCGGCTTGATGTCGGCGCCAGCGCCGTTCTCGACCCGGTCACCCTGCGCGATGCCGCGCGGCGCGATGATGTAGCGCTTCTCGCCGTCCGCGTAGTGCAGGAGCGCGATGCGCGCGGTGCGGTTCGGGTCGTACTCGATGTGCGCGACCTTGGCCGGCACGCCGTCCTTGTCGTGACGACGGAAGTCGATCACGCGGTAGGCGCGCTTGTGACCGCCACCCTGGTGGCGAACGGTGATCCGACCGGCGTTGTTACGGCCGCCCTTGCTGTGCAGGGGGCGAACCAGCGACTTCTCCGGCGTGGACCGCGTGATCTCTACGAAGTCGGCCACGCTGGAGCCACGACGGCCCGGCGTAGTCGGCTTGTACTTGCGGATGCCCATTTGGCTCTCTCGTCCTCGTCCTTATCGACGATCACGATCCCCGTTAGGAGACCGGACCACCGAAGATGTCGATGCGGTTGCCCTCAGCCAGCGTCACGATGGCGCGCTTGGTGTCCTTGCGCTTGCCAAAGCCCGTCTTGGAGCGCTTGCGCTTGCCCTGACGGTTGAGCGTGTTGACGGACTCGACCTTGACCGAGAAGACCGCCTCGACGGCCTGCTTGATCTGGGTCTTGTTGGCACCGGGCGACACGACGAACGTGTACTTGTTCTCGTCGAGGAGCGAGTAGCTCTTCTCCGAGATGACCGGCTTCACCAGGACGTCACGGGGGTCCGTGAACGTCTTGCTCGTGATCTCTGCAGCCATCAGGCGGCGCTCCCTTCGAGCTCGCCCTCAGCAGCCACGGCCTTGGCGGACGCGGCGGGACCCGCCACGAAACGCTCGAAGGCGGCCTGGGTGAAGACCACATCGTCGGAGACGAGCACGTCGTAGGTGTTCAGCTGACCGGCGTCCAGGATGTGCACGTGCGGCAGGTTGCGAGCGGACTTGAGGCCCAGCTCGTCCGCGCGCTCGACGACCAGAAGGACGTTCTTGCGCTCGGTGATCTTGCCGAACAGGCTCTTGGCGGCCTTGGTCGACGGCGCCTCGGTCGCGGTCACGTCGGTGATGACGTGGATGCGGTTGTGGCGGGCCCGGTCGGTGAGCGCACCGCGCAGGGCGGCGGCGATCATCTTCTTCGGGGTCCGCTGCGAGTAGTCGCGCGGCACGGGACCGTGCACGACGCCACCGCCGGCGAACTGCGGCGCACGGGTCGAGCCCTGACGGGCGCGGCCGGTGCCCTTCTGGCGGTACGGCTTCCTGCCGCCACCGCGGACCTCGCCACGAGTCTTGGTCTTGTGGGTGCCCTGACGGGCCGCAGCGAGCTGCGCCACGACGACCTGGTGCATCAGCGGAACGCTGACCTTCGCGTCGAAGATCTCGGCCGGCAGCTCGAGGCTGCCGGTCTTGTCGCCCGAGGGCGACAGGATGTCAATGGTGCTCATATCCTCACAGCCCCTTCGCCGCGGTGCGGACGAGGACGAGGCCGCCGTTCGGGCCCGGGATTGCGCCCTTGATCAGGAGCAGCCCCTTCTCCGCGTCAACGGCATGGATGGTCAGGTTCTGGGTGGTCACACGCTCGTGGCCCATCCGGCCGGCCATCCTCACGCCCTTGAACACGCGACCCGGGGTGGCACAGCCACCGATCGAGCCGGGCGAGCGGTGCTTGCGCTGCACACCGTGACCGGCGCCGAGGCCCCGGAAGTTGTGGCGCTTCATGACACCGGCGAAGCCCTTGCCCTTGGAGGTGCCGGTCACGTCGACCCGGACACCCGCCTCGAACAGCTCCGCGGTGATCTCCTGGCCGAGGGTGTACTCGGAAGCATCCGCGGTGCGGAGCTCGACCAGGTGGCGGCGCGGGGTGACACCGGCCTTGGCGAAGTGGCCCGCGAGGGGCTTGTTCACCTTGCGGGGGTCGATCTCGCCGAAGCCGATCTGGACGGCGTCGTAGCCGGCCGGACTGTCGGCGGTGTGGACCTGGGTCACGACATTGGGCCCAGCCTTGACGACGGTCACCGGAACGACCCGGTTGTTCTCGTCCCAGACCTGGGTCATGCCGAGCTTCTCGCCCAGGATGCCCTTAATCTGCTTAGCCATCTTCGGTGCGCCTCTCAGAGCTTGATCTCGATGTCGACGCCCGCCGGCAGGTCGAGACGCATGAGCGAGTCAACCGTCTTCGGCGTGGGGTCGAGGATGTCGATCAGACGCTTGTGAGTACGCATCTCGAAGTGCTCGCGCGAGTCCTTGTACTTGTGCGGCGAGCGGATGACGCAGTACACGTTCTTCTCAGTGGGCAGCGGCACCGGGCCCGCGACCTGCGCACCAGTACGGATCACCGTCTCGACGATCTTCTTCGCCGAAGAGTCGATGACCTCGTGGTCGTAGGCCTTGAGCCGGATGCGGATCTTCTGTCCCGCCATGGCTACTCAGTAGTCCTTTGTCCTAGTCACTGCACGACCACCCTCCGACCCCCGCGCTCGGGCGTGTCGCACTCGCGCTTGCAAAAAACCGGCGAAAAACTCGTCGGCTTCAAACCTTCGGGGTTGGGGGGCGCCGGGCCGAGGCCCCGCACACGCTTCCCGGAAGATTCCCGTACTTTCGCCCCGCAGCTGCCGTGGCGTCGACTTCACGCTTAACGGCCATCACGGGAACGACGAGTACATGGGACTCGCTTCCAGTCCTCCCGGCGGGAGACGCGCAGCATCGGCACTCAACCGAGCAACTTGGACATACTGCCACATGGAGCAGCCCGGATGCCAATCGGGGCCGGTGAGGTACCCCTCACCGGCCCCGCTGGTCGCTCGTGCGGATTACTTCTTCTGTTCGTTCACCCAGGGGGCCTGCCGGCCGCAGACCGCCGGCCAGTCCTCGGTGCTCACGTTGGCGCACCAGATGAAGCCCTTGTCGGTCTCCGGCTTCCAGTCCTTGGTGATGATGTCCGCGCACTTCGCCACCGGCGAGAACTTCGGACAGGTGCCGTCCTTCTTCTTGATGGTGTGCGCCCGCCAGGCGTCCAGGCCCATGCTGTTGGTGGACTCCGCCTGCGGCATGTAGCGGTCGACCGACCAGGAGGCGCCCATCGTCGCGAACAGCGCCAGCGCGCAGATCAGACCGGCGGCCAGCTGCTTGGTGACCCGGCGCGGGATCGCCGGCCCGGCGGAGGCCGCGCGGCCGTTCGAACGGAGCAGCCGCTCCAGCCAGCCGGCGCCGCGCTCCAGGCCGGTCATCAGCCCGACCACGGCCAGGATCAGCAGGCAGTACATGATGATCCAGGTGGTCCGCGGGTACAGCTGGATCATCTGCTCGTGCGCCATGTGCGAGGCGAACCAGAACCGCAGCAACCAGGCCCCGGCCAGCACCGCCGCCGCCACCCGGACCACCATGCTGCGCAGGCCCAGGCCCACCCCGATGCCGACCGCCGCGACCAGCATGATGGCGAAGCCGGTCTGGCCGGCCAGCTCGCCCGACTGAGGCCAGTTGTGGTACGTCAGCCCGCCGTTGCGGTCCGACATCCAGCCGAGCACGTACGTCGGGTCGACGTAGTTGACGATGTAGGCGTAGCGGTCGGGGGTGTCCGCGCCGAGCTTGACGATCTGGTACAGCAGCGGCGCGCCTATCACCCCGGCGGTGCCCACGGTGACGCCCAGGAACAGCAACCCGCGGCGGACGGTCTGCTTGCCGCGCCGCCACGGGAAGACGAACAGGGTCAGCAGGAAGACGCCCGGCGCCGACCAGAGGTACCAGCCCGAGTACCAGAGGAAGAGGATGCCGAAGGCCGCGCCGAAGCCGAGGGCGCGCAGCCAGAGCGCCCGGGTCGACAGCTCCCCCGCCCGGCGCAGCTCGCGCAGGCAGGCCGCCAGCAGCGGCAGCAGGACGATCATCGTCACGTGGCTGTACGGGCGGATCGGGTCCAGGAAGACCAGCGCGGACGGCACCGCGATGGCCAGCGCCCAGAACGGCCGCAGCATGAGCCGCCAGGCCAGGTAGCTCATCGGGCCGACCAGCGCGCTGCAGATGATCTGCAGGTCGTGCAGGGCGAAGCCGGCGCCGCCGACCCCGCCGTAACGCAGCTTGGACCAGATCGCGATCGCCGCCGGGAACAGCGGCGGGTACACGCCGGAGATGCCCTTGCCGTGCATCATCGACGTCGCCATGTCGATCAGGACGCTCGGGTCGCCCTCCTGCCCGCCGAGCGGCCACGGGGTGCCGCGCAGCGCGACCACCACGCCGCCGGCCACCACGCCGGTGGCCAGGCCCGCCAGCGCGGCGCAGACCAGCCGCTGGACGATGCCGTGCCGGCGCAGCCCGCCCCGGTAGGCGGTGTAGACCAGGACGGCCAGGATCGGCAGGCCGACCATCGCCACGTACTGCTGGATCTTGGCCAGGCCGCTGACCTGCCCGATCCGGTTCATCGGGTTGACGCTGATGTGACGGCACAGCAGCGTGAAGCCGAGCGCCGCCACCACGCTGACCAGGATCTCCCCCGCCACGAGCACCCCGCGCCGCTCGAACCAGCGGTCGCCGGCCCCCGGGTCGACGGGGCGGGCCTGGTCCGCCCCGTCGGGTGGCACGTCCGATCCGCGGAGCCGGTCGGTTGCCAGATCGGTCATGTCGCTTCACTTCCGTAGGACTTCGGGCTGCTGCTGGGCGGTACGGGCGGTCGGGGCCCTCGAAGGACAGTACCGCGTGCCAAGGCCCCACCGGGCAGCCGGAGTCCGCCCGACCGGCCCCCACAACCGCCCCGGGCACGGGCCGTACCGGGGCGCTCACGGCGGCCTCCTCCCGGTCTCCTCCCCCGGCGCGAGCCCGGCGCTGCGGGTTTCCGCCGATTTGCGCGCACTGCTCCGTTCCACCGCCATGGAACGTCCGTACATGTGTCCAACCAGTGCACAGGAAGCGTTTGACCCCCTGGCAGAATCAGTCGAGCAAATGAGCGACCGGTCCCGGACGCTCGGCTTCAGTTCGTCCCTCCTCGATCGCCCGGCCACAAAGGACCTCGCAGTGACAAGCCTCCAGACCGCGGCCACCTCGACCGAACTCCGACGGGCCCCGATACGCCGAAGAGTCAAGGACAGACCATCGCCCGGCGCCTTTCTGCTCTGGGTCCTGGAGGGTCTGGTCGCCCTGGCGGCCTCGCTGCTGATGACCTGCCTCGCCCGGTTCGTCGACCTCAACCCGATGACCCGGATCGGCCAGGTCAGCGGCCTGGCCGCGCTGCAGCTGCAACTGCTGCTCCTGCTCGGCGTCGTCCTGCTGGTCTGCGTCCCGGCCATGCGCCGCTGGGCGGACGCCCCGCTGCGGTTCGGGGCGGCGGCCGTCGCCGGGCTCTCCTCCGGCGTCGTCGCGGCCGGCGTCTCGCTCGCCCTGCGCGACACCATGTGGCCGCTCAACGGGCAGGGCGGGGACTCCGGCACGCTGCAGGCCTGGGCCGGCGCCCTCATGCAGGGCAAGCCCCTCGACGGCGCCTACCCGCCGATGTTCCCGCACCTGATCGCCTGGACCGCCGAGTACTTCACCGACGGCGACGTCGGCTACGCGATGAAGATCGTCTCGCTGCTCTTCATGGGCCTGCTCGGCCCGCTCGCGTACCTGGCCTGGCGACTGATGCTCCCGCCGCTGTGGGCGCTCGGCATCGGCGTCACCGCCTCGCTGCCGATGATGCAGCCGTACAAGCCGTACACCAACCTCGTCCTGGTCGCGCTCGTCCCGGTGCTCGGCAAGTTCATACAGCTGCTCCAGCGCTCCTCGGAGCTTCCCCGCAAGCGCGCCGCCGTCCAGGGCGGCGGGCTCGGCCTGGTGATCGGCCTGCTGTTCATCCTGTACTCCGGCTGGTTCATCTGGTCGGCGCTCGGCGTGATCGTGCTGACCGTCGTCATCGTGGTCCGGGTCTGGCGGGACGGCGGGGGCCGGGCGCTGGCGACGGCCGGGGCCACCCTCCTGGCCACCACCGGGGTCTTCCTCCTGATAGCCGGAAGCTACCTGGTCCGCCTGCTCTCCTCGGCCGGTTCCACCGTCGACCGTTACTGCTACTTCGACACCTACGCCGAGCCGACCTACTTCGCGATGTGGCGCGACGACCTGCCCGGCAGCGACGCCTGGAGCACCTGGCCGCTGCCCGGCGAGCTCGGCGGCGTCGGCCTCTTCTCCATCCTGCTGCTCGTCGGCCTCGGCGTCGCGCTCGCCCTCGGCGTCAACCGCCCCTCCGTCCTGGTGACCGCCGCCTGTGCGGCCAGCGCCCTGATCATGCGCTACTGGTACGCCTCCCACATGGAGAAGAACCAGGCGGTGATGCTCTACCCGCGCACCAGCGCCCAACTGCTCTACTGCACCCTCGTGCTCACCGGCCTCGCCTGCTACCTGGCCGCCCGCCGCTTCGGCGCCCGCCGCGCCCAGGCCGACGAGCCGGTGCCGATCCGCGGACTCGCCCGGTTCACCCCGCGTGCGGTCGCGCTCGGCGCGCTCTGCTCCCTCGGCCTGCTGTACGCGATGGCCGGCTCCGCCACCGCCGACCGCTTCATGCCGAACATGAAGGGGGACGGCGGCGACCTCGCCTACTACGCGCAGACCACCGCGAGCTTCGACGGGCACTGCTCGCAGTACGCCCCGGACGGCAAGTGCTCGAAGCCGAGTGATCTGTCCACGCGGCTGGTCGACGGGCCCGACCAGGGCACGCTGGGCTGTTCCCCGGCCAACCCGTACCCGGTCCGGCCGAAGGCCTCCGGAGTGGTCGGCAACGTGCTGGCGCTGCTGGAGGGCTGAACCGGGCGGGCCGGCCCCGGCACCGGTACCGAAAAGGAGCCCGGCCCCACCGCCTGAGCGGTGGGGCCGGGCTCCTTCGTCCCTGCGGACGCGGTGCTAGTGGCGCTGGCCCGAGGTGAACGCGTGCTTGGCGAGCACCTTGAGGCCGGACTTCTCGCCGCGGCGCAGGGCGCCGGGGAGCATCGTGATCGCGTGGAAGCGGGAGGCGCTGCGGACCCGGGCGGCGCGCGCCGCCCTGGGCCAGCCGCGGGCGTCCATCCGCTCGGCCACCGCGTTGAAGTAGCGCTCCGCCTCGGTGAAGCGGGTGCCCGAGAAGGCCTGCACCGAGGACTCGCTGACCGCGTGGCGGCGGTACTGGAAGACGACGGTGGTGTTGTCGATCATCATCGTCTCGCCGCGCTCCAGCAGGTCGACGACCAGCGCGAGGTCCTGGATGACCGAGTACTCGTCGCGGAAGTTGACCGCCCGCAGGGCCTCGCCCCGCCAGCAGATCGACGGGAAGTAGAGCCAGTTGCCGCGCAGCACGCTGGCGGCCAGCTCCTCGCCGCCCATCAGGCGCCGGCCCTTGACGTTCGGGGCGTAGAGCTTGCCCTTCACGTTGTCGGCCAGGCCGGAGCTGACCACGCCGTCACCGTCGATCACCTCGACGCCCGGCTGCACCATGCCCAGGTCCGGGTTGACCTTGAGGATCGCCCGGACGGTCTCCAGGTAGTGCGGGTGCAGCAGGTCGTCGCAGCCCATGATGACCACGTGGTCCGCCGTGGAGAGCTCCACGCACTTCTGGAAGTTCTTGGTGATCCCGAGGTTCTGCTCGTTGCGCAGGTACCGCACCCGGTGGTCGCCGAGCTCGGCGAACCAGCCCGGGACGTCCGGCTCCTTGCCGTCGTCGATGACGGTCAGCCGCAGGACCGGGTCGCTCTGATTGAGGATGCTGCGCACCGCGGCCTGCATCAGGGCCACGTCGCCGTAGTACGGCAGCATGAACTCGAAGGTGGCCATGACGGTCAGGCTCCGTTGCTCTTCACCGGGACGGAGACCGGGAGGTCCAGGTCGAAGCGCTCCTCGTTGAGCCGGGAGCCCTCGTTGATCGCGACGGTGCGGGCCAGGTCGGTGAGCTTCTTCTCCAGCGAGCGGAACCGCAGGAAGGTGTTCAGGGTCAGGAAGCCCATGGCCAGGACCATCACGTACAGCACCAGGTCGGTGCCGCGGCCGACGCCGAACTTGTGGGCCACCCAGGTGACGTCGCTCGGGCGCAGGATCGCGTAGATGTTGGCGATCACGAAGACGGAGAAGGCGATGCGCTTCCAGGCGCGCGTGTTCGCGCGGTCCCAGCGCCGGATGAACATGAACGCGAGGGAAACCGCGCCCACGATCAGAACCAGCTGGATCCAGAAGTAGTTCATCGGCGGCCACGCTCCCGAAGCGAGATGTCGAAGATGATGTTGACGCCGTTGATCAAGGACTGACCCTTGGCGCGTGAGTAGTCGGTGTACAGGATGTCCACCGGGAGCTCGGCCACCCGCAGGTCGGCGCCGGCCAGGAAGCTGACGATCTCCGAGGCGTGGGCCATGCCGTTCATGGTGATCCGCAACCGGCCCGCGGCTTCACGGTTGAGCACGCGCAGGCCGTTGTGCGAGTCGGTGAGCTTGAGCTTGCGGGCGGTGGGGCTGACCGTCGCGGCGGTCCGCAGGACGACCCGCTTGATCCACGGCACCTGGCCGTTCTGCTCGATGAAGCGCGAGCCGAGGACCACGTCGACCTCGCCCGTGCGGAGCAGGGCGACCATCTTCTCGACGTCGGCCGTCTGGTGCTGGCCGTCCGCGTCGAAGGTCGCGAAGTACTGGGCGCCGTTCTGGGCGAGCGCGTAGGCGAGGCCGGTCTGCAGCGCCGCGCCCTGGCCGAGGTTGACCGGGTGCCGCACCAGGTGCGCACCCGTGGACATGATGTGCTTGGCGGAGTCGTCCGCACTGCCGTCATCGACCACAACGATGTTCGGGAACGTCTTGCGCGCTCCCTCAACAACGTCAGCGATCACCTGGCCTTCGTTGTAGGCCGGGATCACCAGCCAGACATCGTCGTACTGGGACACGGGGGCTCCATGTTCGGGGTGTCTCGCGCGCTCGCGCGCGGCAATCTGTATGTCGGGGGGTGAGACGGTCATTCGCCGACCACCCCGGCAGTCATGGTGGGCGCGGCCTGCTCCGACGTGCTCCGCGCGGTACCGGCCTGGTTCGCCGTCGAACCGGGGAAGCTGCGCCTGAGCGCGGCCAGCATACCGAGCACCGTGACCACCGATCCGGCGGTGTACGCCACGACCACGCGGGTGGCCACGTCACCGGGCATGAAGGTGACCCCGGCGAGGGCCGCGGTACCGACCGCCCAGCAGAGCAGCTGCAGGTTGTGCCGCTTGAATACCATCAACGCCTGACCGAGCACCATCGCGAACATGTACGCCACGGTGCCGGCGGACATCCAGAAGAAGTCGAGGCAGCCGAGCACCGGCTTGGCGCCGAAGAGCACCTGGATCAGCCAGGGCCCGAGGGCCACCGCCGGGATCCCGCCGAGCACGCCCAGCCCGCCGACCACGAGGCCGATCCGGCGGAGCATGCCGCTGAAGGCCGCCCGGTCGCCGACGGCGATCGCCGAGGAGAGCCCGCTGAGCAGCGAGGCCTGCAGCGAGCCGAACACGAAGAGCGGGACGCGGGCCAGCACCAGAGCGTTGAGCAGCGCCGCGATCAGCGCCGACTCCGTCGGGGCGAGCAGCTTGGTGCTCACCACCGCAGCGTTCACCACAACCTGGGAGAGCAGGGTCGAGCAGATCAGCAGGCCCAGGCCGGAACAGAGTTCGGACCACGGGACGCGCGGACCGGGCCGTACCGCCCGCAGCAGCGGCGGCAACGTGAGCAGGGTGGCCGCGACCGGCGCGACGGCCAGGATCAGGCTGAACGCCAGCGCCGAGTGCACCCCGGCGACGGCGGCGCCGAAGGCCAGCCCGATCCGCAGGCCGCCGTCGATGCCGAGCTGGGTGCCGTAGGCGCCGAACCTGCCGAGGCCGGCCAGCACGCCACGGGTGAGGTAGCAGACCGCCATGCCGAGGAACGCCCCGCCCAGCGCCAGCACCAGCGACCGGTCGCCGTGGAACATCGCGTCGGCGATCTTCCGCGAGCCGAGGCCGAGCACCAGCAGCACCGCGGCGAGGATCCCGCCGGTCAGCAGGGTGGCCCGGCGCAGCACCGGGGCCGCGCCGTGGCCGAGCGCGGCGCGGGCCGCGACGATCCGGGTCAGCTCCTGCTCGATCGGGAAGAAGACGCCGATCCCGACGGACATCACGATCGTCCACAGCAGGGAGACGTTCGCCATGTCGTCGACGGACAGGCTGTGGCCCGCCACACCCAGGTGGATGTACGAGGCCGCGCCGAGCACGACGGTGCCGCCCGCCACCGCCAGGGTTCCCGGCGGTAGCGCGGCGGCCACCTTGGTCAGCGGATTGGTCACTGCGCTCTGTCGCTCTCGGATGTCCGGGCCGCGGCGGCCAGTTCGGTGAAGGCGGGGGTGCCGAGCGCCTCGGCGAGCTGCTCGCGCCAGTCCGGCAGCGGGCTCAGGCCGGCGGCGGCCCAGCCGTCGTGGCCCAGCACGCTGAACGCGGGCCGGACGGCGGGGGTGACGTACGCGGCGGAGGTGGTCGGGCGGATCCGCTCCGGGTCGAGCCCGCTCAGTCGGTACGTCTCCCGGGCCAGCCCGCACCAGGTGGTGCGGCCGGCGCCGGTGCCGTGGTAGACCCCGGCCGGGGCCCGCCCGGCGAGCGCGGCCCGGCCGAGCGCGGCCAGCTGCCGGGCCAGCGCCAGCGACCAGGTCGGCTGGCCCTGCTGGTTGTCCACCACGTCCAGGGTCTCGCGCTGGGCGGCGAGCCGCAGCATGGTGGCGACGAAGTTCTTGCCGTGCTCGCCGTACAGCCAGGCGGTGCGCACGACGTAGCCGCGCTCCGGGAGCAGTTCGGCGACGGCCTGCTCGCCCACCAGCTTGCCGCGGCCGTACGCGTTGACCGGGCCGGTGGGCGCGGTCTCGGCGTACGCCTCGGTGGCGTCCCCGGGCAGCACGTAGTCGGTCGACACCTGCAGCAGCCGGGCGCCGGCCTTGGCACAGGCGGCGGCGAGGTTGCGCACGCCGGTGCCGTTGACGGCCGTGGCGGCCGCCTCCTCGGTCTCGGCGGCGTCCACGTTGGTCCAGGCGGCGCAGTTGACGACGACGTCGTGACCCTCGACGGCGGCCAGGACGGCCGCCGCGTCGGTGATGTCGAGGTCGGCGCGGCCGAGGGCGGTCACCTCGGCCTGCGGGTCGGCGGCCAGGACGCTCAGCACGTCGCGGCCGAGCATGCCGGCCGCGCCGGTCACCAGCCAGCGGACCTGGCCCGGGGCGGTGGCGCTCACTTCTGCAGCGCCGCCTTCTGCTTCAGCGGCTCCCACCAGGCGCGGTTGTCGCGGTACCAGGCGATGGTCGCGGCGAGGCCGTCCTCGAAGCGGACCTGCGGCTCGTAGCCGAGCTCCTCGCGGATCTTGCTGATGTCGATCGAGTAGCGCAGGTCGTGGCCCTTGCGGTCGGCCACGTGCTCGACCATGTCCCAACCGGCGCCGGCGGCCTCCAGCAGCAGGCCGGTGAGCTCCTTGTTGGTGGCCTCGGTGCCGCCGCCGATGTTGTAGACCTCGCCGGCGCGGCCGCCGCGCATGACCAGCTCGATGCCCCGGCAGTGGTCCGAGACGTGCAGCCAGTCGCGGACGTTGCCACCGTCGCCGTACAGCGGCACCTTCTTGCCGTCGATCAGGTTGGTGGTGAAGAGCGGGATGACCTTCTCGGGGAACTGGTAGTGCCCGTAGTTGTTGGAGCAGCGGGTCACCACGACGTCCATGCCGTGCGTGCGGTGGTAGGCCAGCGCCAGCAGGTCCGAGGAGGCCTTGGAGGCCGAGTACGGGGAGTTCGGCACCAGCGGCCACTCCTCCGTCCAGGAGCCCTCGTTGATGGAGCCGTACACCTCGTCGGTGGAGATGTGCACGAAGCGGCCGACGCCGTGCTTGCGGGCGGCGTCCAGCAGGACCTGGGTGCCGACCACGTTGGTCAGCACGAAGGGGCCGGCGCCCGCGATCGAGCGGTCCACGTGGGACTCGGCCGCGAAGTGCACCACGACGTCGTGGCCGGGCATCACGGCGTCGACGGCGTCGACGTCGCAGATGTCGCCCCGGACGAAGGAGTAGCCGCGGTGACCCGCCACCGGCTCCAGGTTGGCCTCGACGCCCGAGTACGTGAGCTTGTCGAAGACCGTGATCTGGTCAGTGGTGTCGGCGCCGAGAAGCTGGCGGACGAATTCAGAACCAATGAAGCCGGCACCGCCGGTCACGAGGATGCGCATAGTACGCCGTAGTCTACCGTCGCGCCGGGGACCCGCCGACCCGGCCCTCACCCGTCCCTTCGGACTCGAATAAGGTGCACCTCATGCGTGGAATCCTTCTGGCCGGCGGCACCGGCTCGCGGCTCTGGCCGCTGACCCGGGCGGTGTCGAAGCAGCTCCTCCCGGTCTTCGACAAGCCGATGATCTACTACCCCCTCTCGACCCTGGTGATGGCGGGGATCAGCGAGATCCTGATCATCACCACCCCGAACGACAGGGAACAGTTCGAGCGCCTGCTGGGCGACGGCTCCCAGTTCGGCCTCCGCCTGGAGTACGCCGTCCAGGAGCGCCCCGAGGGCATCGCCCAGGCCTTCGTCCTGGGCGCCGACTTCATCGGCGACGAGCCCGTGGCGCTGATCCTCGGCGACAACATCTTCCACGGCAGCGGCCTGGGCACCCGGCTCTCCGAGCACACCGACGCCAAGGGCGGCCGGGTCTTCGCGTACCCGGTGGCCGACCCGACGGCGTACGGCGTGGTCGAGTTCGACGAGGACGGCCAGGTCATCTCCATCGAGGAGAAGCCGACCGAGCCCAAGTCCCGGTACGCCGTCCCCGGCCTGTACTTCTACGACAACCGCGTGGTGGAGATCGCCCGCGGCCTGAAGCCGAGCGCCCGCGGCGAGCTGGAGATCACCGCCGTCAACGAGGCGTACCTCAAGGCCGGCGACCTGCACGTGACCATCCTCGACCGCGGCACCGCCTGGCTGGACACCGGCACCTTCGTCTCGATGGTGCAGGCCTCGGAGTTCGTCCGGGTCATCGAGGAGCGCCAGGGCTTCAAGATCGGCTGCATCGAGGAGGCGGTCTGGCGGGCCGGCCTGATCGACGACGCGCAGCTGCGCGAGCTGGCCGAGCCCCTGCTGAAGAGCGGCTACGGCCAGTACCTGGTGGCGCTGCTGGACGAGGAGGCCGCGCGATGAAGATCCGCGAGCTGTCCATCGAGGGCGCCTGGGAGCTCACCCCGCAGGTGCACGGCGACGCGCGCGGCCACTTCACCGAGTGGTACCGCTTCGACCGGCTGGCCGAGGTGGCCGGGCACCCGCTGAAGCTGGCGCAGGCCAACCTCTCGCTGTCCAGCCGGGGCGTCGTCCGCGGCATCCACTTCGCCGACGTCCCGCCCGGCCAGGCCAAGTACGTGACCTGCGTGCGCGGCGCGGTGCTGGACGTCATCGTCGACCTGCGGGTCGGCTCGCCGACCTTCGGCCGGTGGGAGGGCGTGCGCCTGGACGAGACCGAGCGCAAGGCCGTCTACATCTCGGAGGGCCTCGGCCACGGGTTCTGCGCGCTCACCGACGACGCGACGCTGACCTACCTCTGCTCGGAGACCTACAACCCGACCGGCGAGCACGGCGTGCACCCGCTGGACCCGGACCTGGCCATCGAGTGGCCGGCCGAGGCCCCGCAGCTGTCCGCCAAGGACGCCGAGGCGCCGTCGCTCGCCGAGGCGCTGGCGAGCGGCCTGCTGCCGGACTACGAGGCCGTCAAGGCGTTCCGCGCCGGGCTCGGCAAGGCCCACCAGGGCTGATCCGGGGACGACCCGCGAGGGCCCGGTCGCGTTCGACGCGGCCGGGCCCTCGGCTTTCCGAGCCCTCGCATGTCCGGACCCGCCGGTGTCGGGCCCAGCGCCCGGGCAGCCCTCAACGGCCCCGGAAGACCCAGACCTTGAGCAGCACGAACCGGACCACCGTGGCGAGCCCGTTGGCCACGACCAGCCCGGCCACCTCGACCGGCCGGGAGGCGTTCGGCACCGCCAGGTCGAGCAGGGCGAGCGCGCCGCTGCTCAGGCCCAGCCCGATGAGGAAGGCCACCGCGCCCTGCAGTTGGTGCCGCAGCGCACCCTCGCTGCCGGTGACGCCGAAGGTGAAGCGGCGGTTGGCGGCCGTGTTGGCGACCGCACTGACCGCGAGGGCGATCAGGTTGGCGGCCTGCGCGCCGGTGAACCCGCGCGCGGCGACGAACAGCAGCAGGTAGAAGAGCGTGCTGAGAACCCCGATGACCAGGAAGGACGGCAGCTGGCGACGGGCCGCCCGGCCGGTCTCCGCGGACCGGGCCGGGTCGTCGGTGATGTTCATCAGGAGTTGTCCCGTCGTTCTTCCTCGGCCGAGTCGTAGCCGACGAAGTACGCCGGGCGGGCCTGGACCGCCGAGTAGATCCGCCCGGTGTACTCGCCGAGCAGGCCGACGCAGATCAACTGGACGGCGCCGATGAACAGCATCCCTATGAAGAGCGAGGACCACCCCGGCACGGTCGAGCCGAGCGCGAACGAGATGGTGGTGTAGACCGCCAGCAGCAGGCAGACCGCGAAGCTCAGCAGGCCGAGCCAGGTGGCCAGCCGCAGCGGGGCGGCGGAGAAGTTGGTGACGCTGTCCAGGGCCAGCCGGACCATCTTGGCCAGCGGGTAGTGCGTCGCGCCGGCCACCCGCTCCTCGCGGACGTACACCACCTCGCCGCTGGGGAAGCCCAGCCACGGCACCAGCAGCCGGTAGACCGGCTGGTGCTCGGGCAGCGCCTTGAGCGCGTCCACCGCGGCGCGGCTGAGCAGGCGGTAGTCGCCGGCCTGGCTGGGCATCCGCTTGCCGACCAGCTTGCGCATCAGCCAGTAGTAGGCGCCGGCCGTCCGCCGCTTGAAGAAGCTGTCCGTACCGCGGTCGCCGCGCACGCCGTAGACGATGTCGAGGTTCTGCTCGCGGGCGAGCGAGAGCATCTCCGGGATCTTCTCCGGCGGGTCCTGCAGGTCCGCGTCGATGCTCACCACGTAGTCGCCGAACGCCCGGTCCAGGCCGGCCTTGAGCGCGGCCTGGTGGCCGGAGTTGCGGGCGAAGCGGATGATCCGGAACTCGGGCCAGTCCTGCCGGATCTTCTGCATCAGCACCGGGGTGGCGTCGGTGCTGCCGTCGTCGACGCCGACCACCTCGTAGTCGATCCCGAGCCCGTCGAGGATCGGCCGCAGCCTCTCGACGGTCAGCGGAAGCGCCTCCTGCTCGTTGTAGATCGGCATGACGACCGACAACTGCGGCGCTGTCGACATGAGTTGGTCCCGCTTTCCGCTGGTGAGGCTGGATTTCCGCCGACAATAGCAGCCGGCGGTGAGGCCCCGATGAGACCCGGCGGGGCCCGATGAGCACCGGGTGAGATCCCGTCCGGCCACCGGGGTGGTGGTCCGGACGGCCGCGGGGGGCGCCACCCTGCTCGGGCGGCGCCCCCGCGCCGGGTCGCCCCGGCCTCGCCGGGGCCCGGGGATCAGTCCCCGGGGAAGCTCCGGTTCCACGGGTGGATCCAGTTGTTGCCCGGCTTGGCCACCACGGTGATCCGCGGCTGGAAGCCGGTCAGCTCCTTGCGCAGCAGGTCCCCGGTGGCCGGGTCGGCGACCACCACGGTCATCGGCCCGCCGAGCTTCTCGGCGGCCTTCTTCACGTGGGCCAGCGCCGCCTGGTGCTCCGCTTCCTTCCGGGGCTCGGCGCCGATGTTCACCCAGTGCGCCTCGTAGAGCGCCCGCATGTCACCGCCGCGCCCGCGCAGCAGCGCGGTGACCCAGGTGGACTTGAGGTTCTTGTAGTCGTCGTTGGAGTACAGCACCATCATCGGCTCGGAGATGCCGTCGAGGTCCGCCATGACGGTGGCGCCGTCGCGCGGGCCGATGTCGCTCCAGGAGTCGCCCCGGCTCCAGGCCGTCAACGAGTTCTGGGACCAGGCGGTGGGCCCCGCCTTGAACGACTCCATCCCCCACTGGACGCCGGCGAACAGGCTGAGCGCCGTCGCCACCGCGACCACCGAGAGCACGCCGTCGCCGATCCGGCGCCGCAGGACCGGCACCCGGGCGGGCGAGGTGGTCCGCAGCAGCGGGCCGACCGCGCCGATCGAGACCAGCGCGATCACCACCCCGGTGCCGGCCAGCTTCTCGAAGTAGTACGAGACGTGCCCGATCGTGTGCATCTGCCACCAGGCGAAGCCGCAGATCACCAGCCCGGCGCCGAGCACCAGCGCGAGGTGCGCCCGGCCGGTGCCGGTGCGCCGGTTGGTCGGCGCCGCCGCGGCCAGCAGGGCCAGCAGCAGACCGCCGACCAGGATCGTCCGGTCGGCGCCGACGCTCGGGCCGCCCAGGTTGGAGGTGCCGGCGACGTCGAGGTCGGACAGCACGGAGACCACGCTCGGCAGTGCGGCCAGCCCGAGCGCGACCACCGCGAGGAGCGCGTAGAGCGGCCAGCGCGAGAGCCGGAACCTCCGCCGGTGGACCACCAGGGTGGCCACCACGGCGACCCCGGCGACGGCGCCGAACAGGTTGTAGACGTAGGTGACGGCGATCAGGCCGGACCCGGCGAGCAGCAGGAACTCCGGCGTCCGCAGCGCGGGCCGCACCAGGAACGCGGTGAGGACGGCCACCATGAGCAGGCCGATGACCGTCGAGTCGAAGCCGTGGGTGACCAGGTCGGTGTAGTTGCTGGAGAACACCAGCGCCGCGACCGTCCCGCACACTGCGGCGGTGCGCCAGCCGCGCAGCCTCGGTCCGCCGATCCAGCGGGCCGCCCAGACCAGCGCCACGCCGAGCAGCGCGTAGGCCGCCAGGACGTAGAGCAGGTAGCGGTTCATGGTGTCGAGCGTCGAGCCGAGGTCCGCGGAGGAGCGGACCAGCGAGTCGACCCAGGCGAGCAGGAAGTGCGACCCCTGCGGGTACACCCCCTCCCCCGACATCATGTAGGCCTTGGCGGCCTCCTGGTGCAGGAAGTTGTAGCCGCCGACGTGCTCGATGCCGACGAAGTACGAGAAGTGGTTGAGCCGGTCCTCGGAGGTGGTGAGGAACTCCAGCCGCCAGCCCGGCCCCTTGCCGACCAGCGGCTTGTGCAGGTAGTGCCACATCACGTAGCCGGCGCCGAGCACCATCAGGTCCGAGGGCCGGAACCGCAGCGGCAGCCGGGGCGCGCGGCGGCCCAGCCAGCCGGTCAGCGCCACGATCGAGAACAGCGCCCCGGAGGTGGGGACCGGGTCAAGCCCCCACGGCCAGAGCGAGAAGAGCAGGCCGGTGACGAGCACGCCGCCGGCGACGATCAACGCCGCGGCGACCAGCCGGTCGAGCAGCACGCCGCCGACCCGGATCACCGAGGCGACGGCCAGGACCAGCAGCGGCAGCAGCACGATCCCGAGGCCGGTCGGGATCAGCACGGTCGGGACCAGCCAGGACGCGAGCAGGGCGCCGGCCAGGAACGGCAGGCTTCGGGCGGTCCTTGCGGCGGCGGGGCGTTCGGGTCCGGGCGTGCTACCCGGTGCGGCCTCCTCGGACGAGGTACGCGCGGCCACCATGGTGCGGAGTCTTTCCATCGAGACCCAGAAACCCCATCCCCTGTCACGGGCACCCTTGCGCCCGGGTTCAGTCCGGCGATATGCCGCGATCCTAGTTGATCCTTTTTCGCACAAAGACAGAGGGCTTGGTGAAGATCCTGGGATCTCCACCAAGCCCTCCCTGACCAGAGGTCAAGTGTCAGAGCATCAATTACTTGATGATCTTGGTGACCTGGCCGGCGCCGACGGTACGACCACCCTCACGGATGGCGAACTTCAGGCCCTCCTCCATGGCGATCGGCTGGATCAGCGCGACCGTCATGGCGGTGTTGTCGCCCGGCATGACCATCTCGGTGCCCTCGGGGAGGGTCACGACGCCGGTCACGTCCGTGGTACGGAAGTAGAACTGCGGGCGGTAGTTGTTGAAGAACGGGGTGTGACGGCCACCCTCGTCCTTCGACAGGATGTAGGCCTGGGCCTCGAAGTCGGTGTGCGGCGTGACCGAACCCGGCTTGATGATGACCTGGCCGCGCTCGACGTCCTCGCGCTTGATGCCACGGAGCAGCAGACCGACGTTCTCACCGGCCTGGCCCTCGTCGAGCAGCTTGCGGAACATCTCGATGCCGGTGACCGTGGTGGTGGTCTTGGTCTCCTTGATGCCGATGATGTCGACAGTCTCGTTGACCTTGAGGATGCCACGCTCGATACGACCGGTGACGACGGTGCCACGACCGGTGATCGTGAAGACGTCCTCGATCGGCATCAGGAACGGCTGGTCCACGGCGCGGGCCGGGGTCGGGATGGCCTCGTCGACCTGGTGCATCAGGCCGAGGAGCTTCTCGCCCCACTCCTTGTCGCCCTCCAGCGCCTTCAGCGCGGAGACGCGGACGACCGGCAGGTCGTCACCCGGGAACTCGTACTCCGAGAGGAGCTCGCGGACCTCGAGCTCGACGAGCTCCAGGATCTCCTCGTCGTCCACCATGTCGGCCTTGTTCAGGGCGACGACGATGTAGGGGACGCCGACCTGGCGGGCCAGGAGGACGTGCTCCTTGGTCTGCGGCATCGGGCCGTCGGTGGCGGCGACGACGAGGATCGCACCGTCCATCTGGGCCGCACCGGTGATCATGTTCTTGATGTAGTCCGCGTGACCCGGGCAGTCGACGTGGGCGTAGTGACGCGCCTCGGTCTGGTACTCGACGTGCGCGATCGAGATGGTGATACCGCGCTGCCGCTCCTCCGGCGCCTTGTCGATCTGGTCGAACGGCGTGAAGGGGTTGATCTCCGGGTACGCGTCGTGCAGCACCTTGGTGATGGCCGCGGTAAGGGTCGTCTTACCGTGGTCAATGTGACCGATGGTGCCGATGTTGACGTGGGGCTTCGTCCGCTCGAACTTCGCCTTCGCCACTGCAGTCCTCCTGAGGACAGTTCTGTACGCCGTGCTGACGTCAGTTGGTCTTTGATCGGGATTGGGCCCGGGGTGCCGAAGCACCTCGCACCGTCCCGCGGGGTGGGGGCCGGAGGCCCCCGGGAGAACCCGACCGGATTCTCCCGGGACGCCTCCTAATAGCCTAAGGGTTCGCAATCGTCCCGAATGTCGGGATGTCCTGCGGCCTCGTAGGGAGCCGGCTGGTGCCGGTCCTTACTCGCCCTTGGCCTTGGCGATGATCTCCTCCGCCACGGCCTTCGGAACCTCGGCGTACGAGTCGAACTGCATCGAGTAGCTCGCGCGACCAGAGGTCTTGCTGCGCAGATCACCGACGTAGCCGAACATCTCGGAGAGCGGCACCAGCGCCGTGACGACGCGGGCACCGTGACGCTCGTCCATGGACCGGATCTGGCCACGGCGAGAGTTGATGTCGCCGATCACGTCGCCCATGTAGTCCTCGGGCGTGGTGACCTCGACGGCCATCATCGGCTCGAGAAGAACCGGCTTGGCCTTCCTCGCGCCTTCCTTGAAGGCCATCGAGCCGGCGATCTTGAACGCGAGCTCGGAGGAGTCGACGTCGTGCGACTGACCGTCGAGCAGCTTCACGCGGACACCCTGCAGCGGGTAGCCGGCGAGCACGCCGAACTCCATGGCCTCCTGGCAGCCGGCGTCGACCGACGGGATGTACTCCCGCGGCACGCGGCCACCGGTGACCAGGTTGAGGAACTCGTAGCCCTCGGCCTGCTCGAGCGGCTCGATCGCGATCTGCACCTTGGCGAACTGACCGGAACCACCGGTCTGCTTCTTGTGGGTGTAGTCGATGCGCTCGACGGCCTGACGGATCGTCTCGCGGTACGCGACCTGCGGCTTGCCGACGTTGGCCTCGACCTTGAACTCACGCTTCATACGGTCGACCAGCACCTCGAGGTGCAGCTCGCCCATACCCGCGATGATGGTCTGGCCGGTCTCCTCGTCCGTGTTGACCTGGAAGGAGGGGTCCTCCTCCGCGAGACGCTGGATGGCGACACCCAGCTTCTCCTGGTCACCCTTGGACTTGGGCTCGATCGCGACGCGAATGACCGGGGCCGGGAAGTCCATGGACTCCAGGATGACCGGGTTCTTCTCGTCGGACAGCGTCTCACCGGTGGTGGTCTGCTTCAGGCCCATGACGGCGACGATGTCGCCGGCGCCCACCGACTCGATCTCCTCACGCTTGTTCGCGTGCATGCGGTAGATCTTGCCGATGCGCTCCTTCTTGCCCTTCACGGCGTTCAGCACCGAGGTGCCGGACTCCAGGCGACCGGAGTAGATCCGGACGAAGGTGAGCTTGCCCAGGTGCGGGTCGGACATGATCTTGAACGCCAGCGCGGCGAGCGGCTCGTCGTCCGAGGCCTTGCGGGAGATCTTGGTCTCCGGGTCGTTGGGCTTGGTGCCCTCGACCGACTCGATGTCCAGCGGCGACGGCAGGTACTTGACGACCGCGTCGAGCAGGGGCTGAACGCCCTTGTTCTTGAACGCGGTACCGCAGAAGATCGGCGTGAAGGCCGACTCCAGGGTGCCCTTGCGGATCGCCTCGTACAGCAGCTCCTCGGGGACCTCTTCGCCCTCCATGGCGAGCATCATCACGTCATCGCTGACGTTCGACACCTCGTCCAGGAGCGCCTCGCGGTACTCGTTCGCCTGCTCCACCAGCTCGGCCGGGATGTCGACGACGTCGTACATCTCGCCCTTGGCGGCCTCGGCGGACCAGACCAGCGCCTTCATGCGGACAAGGTCGACAACGCCCTTGAAGTCCGCCTCGGCGCCGATCGGGAGCTGCATGACCAGCGGGGTCGCGCCGAGGCGGTCCACGATGGTCTTGACGCAGAAGAAGAAGTTCGCGCCCGTGCGGTCCAGCTTGTTGATGAAGCAGATGCGCGGGACGCCGTAGCGGTCAGCCTGCCGCCACACGGTCTCGGACTGGGGCTCGACACCGGCGACACCGTCGAACACCGTCACGGCACCGTCGAGGACGCGCAGCGAACGCTCCACCTCGACGGTGAAGTCGACGTGACCCGGGGTGTCGATGATGTTGATGGTGTTGTCGACGCCGTCGACCGTCCAGTGACAGGTCGTCGCGGCCGACGTGATCGTGATGCCGCGCTCCTGCTCCTGCTCCATCCAGTCCATGGTGGCAGCGCCATCGTGGACCTCACCGATCTTGTACGAGACGCCGGTGTAGAACAGGATCCGCTCGGTGGTGGTGGTCTTGCCCGCGTCGATGTGCGCCATGATCCCGATGTTGCGGACCCTGGCGAGGTCAAGGGAGGTTGCAGCCATGGTGGCTCGTTCTCTCTCTGTCTAGTGACGGGGTTCGGACTACCAGCGGTAGTGCGCGAAGGCCTTGTTGGACTCGGCCATCTTGTGGGTGTCCTCGCGACGCTTCACGGAAGCGCCCAGGCCGTTGCTGGCGTCGAGGATCTCGTTCATCAGGCGCTCGGTCATGGTCTTCTCGCGACGGGCGCGGGAGTAACCGACCATCCAGCGCAGCGCCAGGGTGCTGGCGCGGCCCGGACGGACCTCGACCGGAACCTGGTAGGTCGCGCCACCGACACGGCGGGACTTGACCTCGAGGGCCGGCTTGACGTTCTCCAGCGCGCGCTTCAGCGTGACGACCGGGTCCGAGCCGGTCTTCTCGCGGACGCCCTCGAGGGCGCCGTAGACGATCCGCTCGGCGGTGGAGCGCTTGCCGTGCAGCAGGATCTTGTTGACCAGCTGGGTGACGACCGGGGAGCCGTAAACCGGGTCGATGATGACCGGGCGCTTCGGGGCGGGGCCCTTACGAGGCATTCTTACTTCTCCTTCTTGGCGCCGTAGCGGCTGCGAGCCTGCTTGCGGTTCTTGACACCCTGGGTGTCAAGCGAGCCGCGGATGATCTTGTAGCGGACACCAGGAAGGTCCTTCACACGACCACCGCGCACCAGCACGATGGAGTGCTCCTGCAGGTTGTGGCCCTCGCCCGGAATGTAAGCGGTGACCTCGATCCCGCTGGTGAGGCGCACACGGGCGACCTTGCGGAGAGCCGAGTTCGGCTTCTTCGGGGTGGTCGTGTACACACGCGTGCAGACCCCACGGCGCTGCGGGGAACCCTTCAGCGCGGGAGTCTTGTTCTTCTCGACCTTGTCCTGCCGGCCCTTTCGGACCAGCTGCTGGATCGTAGGCACCGTTTCTCCGTTTTCTGTGTGCCAAGGCTTGGTGGAACTAACCTGCGGTGATCCCTCACACACGGCCCCGTGGTCGACCCACGCGGTCGGGTGTGTTGGGCGTATTCCGACACGGAATCCCATGAGCTGATGTACAGCGACGGCGCTCAACGCGCGGGGCGCTGGAAGGCGCTCCGGCTCGGCGCGGCGACCGGTGTGCATGCACGCACAAGGACCCGGGGACACCCCAGGCACAAGGTCAGAGCGTACCTAGCGCATGGGGCTCGGTCAAAACAAATGCAACGCCGCAGGTCGTGACCTTCGGCCGGATGTCCCGGGAGTGTCCCGGACGCGACCACCCGGTGTCGGGCCGCCCTCGCCCGCTCTACCACAGGCCGCCGCCCGTCGCCACCGGAGGCGGCCCGCCCCCGTGGTGCCCGAGCCGGCCTCCCGCGCAGCGGCCCGGTCAGGCCGGTACCCGGAGCAGGACCAGGAGCACGAGCGTCCAGAACGCGCAGCCGGCGTAGCCGAAGACCAGGCCGAGGGTGGCCATCCAGTCGCCGTCCCGGTCGCGGCGGCTCGGCTGGGCCTTCGCGACGTGCCCGACCACCACCGCGGGGAGCGAGAAGCCGGTCAGGCCGAACACCAACGAGGTGACCGCCAGCACGTTGATCGAGCGGGCCGGCGGCGGAGGCGGCGGGAGGAAGGTCGCCGGGACAGGCGGGGCGGCGAAGGCCATCGGCGCGGGCATCGGGCCGATGGGCAGATCGGCCACCAGGCCGGCCAGCTGGCCGTAGGTCTGCGCGGCGGCCGCCTGCTCGTGGCGCTGCTCGTACTCCTCGGTGGAGAGCCGGCCCTCGGCGAACGCGGCCTTCAGCACGTCGATCGTCCGGTCCCGGTCCGCGTGCCCGGCGCGCATCCCGGCGGGGAACCCGGCCTGCGGGGCGGGTGCGGGCGTCCGGCCGCCGTCCGGACGCCGGTCCGGGTCGCCGGGGCCCGACGCGCCCCACGGTTGAACGGCCATCCGCCACCTCCCGGCACCCGACGCGGCCCCGCACCCCTCGCTGTTCCTCATAGTGCAGGACGAACGGCGCAGCTGAGTAGGTGCCAATTTCAGCCCGACACCCGCCGGAACACGCCGCCCTGACGGCGCGCCTCACCCGTTCGGCCCATTCGCTCAGGGGATCCTCAACTCGGACGACAGCCTGTCGGGGCAATGACAGGCTGGTCCTGAGGAACCCACCCGCCAGCGAGTAGAGAAGGCCGCCATGCAGGCGTCAGCGCCGCCGCCGTCCGACCGACCCGGATCCGTTCCCCCCTCCGCCGTCAGCATCCAGGGGCTGTGGAAGCACTTCGGCGGCCAACCCGCCGTCGCCGGACTCAGCCTGGAGCTGCCGGCCGGCGCCTTCATCGGCCTGGTCGGCCCGAACGGCGCCGGCAAGACCACCACGCTGTCCATGGCCACCGGCCTGCTCCGGCCCGACCAGGGCACCGTCCTCATCCACGGCGGCGACGTCTGGGCCGACCCGGTCGCGGTCAAGGCCCGGATCGGCATCCTGCCCGAGGGGCTGCGGATGTTCGAGCGGCTCAGCGGCCGCGAACTGCTGCAGTACAACGGGCGGCTGCGCGGCCTGCCCGGCGCCGAGGTGGACCGGCGCGCCGAGGAGCTGCTGGCCGTCCTGGACCTCGCCCGCGACGCCGACAAGCTGGTCGCCGACTACTCCACCGGCATGCGCAAGAAGATCGGCCTGGCCGCCGCGCTGCTGCACAACCCCGACGTGCTGTTCCTCGACGAACCCTTCGAGGGCGTCGACCCGGTCTCGGCGCAGACCATCCGCGGCGTGCTCAAGCGGTACGCGGCGGCCGGATCCACGGTGGTCTTCTCCAGCCACGTCATGGAGCTGGTCGAGCAGCTCTGCGACTGGGTCGCGGTGGTCAACGCCGGCCGGGTGATCGCCCACGGCCCGCTGGACACCGTGCGCGGCGGGCGCAGCCTGCACGAGGCCTTCCTCGGCCTGATCGGCGTCCGCGAGGACGACGGCCAGGCGCTCGGCTGGCTCGGCGGCGGGCAGGCCACCAGCGGGCAGCTCGGCAGCGGGCAGGCCACCAGCGGGCAGCTCGGCAGCGGGCAGGCCACCAGCGGGCAGCTCGGGGGCGGGCAGTGAGCAGCGCCGCCGCCGCAGCCGTCCGTACCCCGGTGCCGGACGGGCGGACGGTGGTCCGCGCCCTGGTGGCGCTCAAGCTGCGGCTGCTGCGCAACGGCCTGCGACGCAGCCCCGGCCGGACCGCCGTGTACGTCATCGGCGGCGTCGTCGGCCTGGCCTTCGCGGCCGGCATCGCCTTCGCCCTCGCCATGATGAACGGGCGCTTCGCCGGTTCCGGGGACGCCGGGGTGATGCTGCTCGGCGTGCTCACCCTCGGCTGGGCCGCGCTGCCGCTGTTCCTCTTCTCCAGCGACGAGAGCGCCGACCCGACCCGGCTCACCATGCTCCCGCTGCGGCCCGGCCCGCTGCTGCGCGGCTCGCTGCTGGCCGCGCTGATCGGGCCCGGCCCGCTGGTCAGCCTGGTGCTGGTGACCGGCGCGGCGCTGTCCGGCGCGAACGGCGGCACGGCCGCCGCGGCCGCCCTGGTCGGCGTCCCGCTGGCCGTGCTCTGCCTGGTCACGCTCTCCCGGGCGGTCGCCGCCGGGAACGCCCGGATGCTCTCCAGCCGGCGCGGCAAGGACTTCGCGATCTTCGGCGGCCTGCTGTTCGCGCTGCTCGCCCAGGTCGCCAACATCGGTTCGCAGAGCATCTTCGGGCGGCCCGGCGACACCCTCGACCTCAGCCCGCTGAAGCCGATCGCCTCCGTGCTGCGCTGGCTCCCACCGGTCAGCGCGGCGGACGCGGCCCGCACCGCCGGCGAGGGCCGGTACGGACTGGCGCTGCTCCAGCTCGCCGCGGCCGGCGCGCTGCTCGTGCTGCTGCTGCGCTGGTGGCGCGGCAGCCTGCAGGAGCTGATGGTCACCGCCGACTCCTCCACCCTGGAGGTGGCCCGCGGGGTGCAGAGCTCGCGCGGCTGGAGCTTCCTGCCCGAGGGCCGGGCCGGCGCGGTGATGCAGCGCCACCTGCGGTACGCCTGGCGCGAGCCGCGGGCCAAGGCCGCGGTGTTCACCAGCATCGGCATGACGCTGGTGATCTGCGTGCTGTCGGTGGTCCAGGGCTGGTCGAGCGTCTACCTGCTGGCGATGACCGGGATGTTCCTCGGACTGCAGATGCTCAACCTGTTCGGCATGGACGGCTCGGCGTTCTGGATGGTCGCCGCCACCCTGGTCACCCCGGCCGACGCCCGGGACGAACTGCGCGGCCGGGCCTACGCGGTGCTGTCGTACGCCCTCCCGGTGACGGTGGTGCTCGGGTTCGTCCTGGCCGCCGTCACCGACGGCTGGTCCGAGCTGCCCGCCGCACTCGGCCTCGCGCTCGCCCTGCTCGGCTGCGGCGTCGCCCTCGGCTCGACGCTCAGCGTGCTCGCGCCGTACACCATGCCGGCCGACAACAACCCGATGCGCAACGCCGCCCCCGGGCAGGGCGGGCTGCTGCTGGTCAACCAGTTCGGCTCGCTGCTCGGTGTGGCGTTGCTCTCCCTGCCGGTGAGCGGCTACCTCGGCTGGGCGCTGTACTCCGGCAGCCCGAGCTGGCCGATCCTGCTGCTCGGCCCGCTCTACGGCGCCCTGATCGCCGCCCTCGGCGTCCGCTTCGCGGCCCGGAGGCTGCTGGAGCGCGCCCCGGAGATCCTGGCCAAGGCCGTCGAGCGCTGAGCCCCCGGGCCCGTCCCGAGCGCCCGGTCCCGTCGAAGGGGCCGGGCGCTCCGGCATCATGGGCGGAACGGCCGGACCGTCGAGGAGAGCAGGGACACACCGTGGGCAAGCGCGCACAGCAGGACGGGGACGGGGGCGCCGGCCCGCTGCTGGAGCAGGCGGTGCGGGCGGTGCTGACGGCCTCGGACGAAGCGCTGGACCTCGCCCTGGACACCGGAGCATCGCTGCTCGCCGCCTCGGCCGGGCAGTGGCCCGCGGTCAGCCGGGCGCTGCTCGGGTACGCGGACACCGCCGTCGGCCGCTGCTGGTCCGCCGGGTGGCGCCCGGCCGACCTGGCCCGAGTGGTCCGGCGCGAGCTGAAGCCCGTCCACCTGGCCCTCGCGGCGGACCTGATCGCGGCCGAGAACCGCCGGCACTCCGCGGCCGCCCTCGACCGGCGCTGGCAGGAGCAGCTGCGCGAGCTGGAGGCCGAGGTGTGGTGGCCCGGCGACGAGCAGTACCTCGGTGCCTTCGCCGACCGGCACCGGCTGGACCGCTTCGCGCTCGCCACCACCGCCCTGGAACTGCTGCGGACCTGGGGCCGGCTGCCGCCGATCGCCCCGGTCGGCCCGGCCCCGGGCCAGGCCCCGGCACGGACGCACCGGCCCGGGCCGGTGCCCGGCGAGCCCCGGATGCTGTCCCGGATCCGGGCGCTGCTGGCGAAGGCCGAGTCCACCGAGTACCCGGAGGAGGCCGAGGCGCTCACCGCCAAGGCCCAGCAGCTGATGGCCCAGCACAGCATCGACGAGGCACTGCTGGCCGCCGCCGGCGCCGACCGCGACACCCCGGCCGCGCTGCGGATCGGCGTGGACAACCCGTACGAGGGACCCAAGACGATGCTGCTGGACGCCGTCGCGGTGGCCAACCGGTGCCGGGTGGTGTGGGCCAAGGAGTTCGGCTTCTGCACCGTCGTCGGCTTCGACGGCGACCTGGACGGCGTCGAGCTGCTCTACACCTCGCTGCTGGTGCAGGCGACGCACGCGCTCAACAAGGTCGGCTCGCGGCGGGATTCGCGCAGCAAGGCGTTCCGGCAGTCCTTCCTGGTCGCCTACGCGGCGCGGATCCGCGAGCGGCTGACGGCCGCCACCGAACGGGCCACCAGCGCCGCCGCGGCCGGCCGGCACCTGCGCGAGGACGGCACCGAGGAGCAGCTGGTCCCGGACGGGCGGCTGCTGCCCGCGCTCGCCGCCCGCTCCGAGGCGGTGGACCAGGAGGTCGGCCGGCTGTTCCCGAAGCTGGTCTCGCAGCGCGTACGGGTGAGCGACGGCGTGGGCTGGGCGGCCGGCCGGGCCGCCGCCGACCGCGCCGCCCTGCACGGACGCGCCGGGGAGATCCGCAGCTAGGGCCTGTCCTCGGCGCGTCCTACGCGTGCCCGCGGCGCCGCACGCCCGGCGGGAATCGTCGGACACGTCGCGGCAGCACGCTTTCAGCCGGACCTGATAGAACGTAGTCCGCCACGAACCAAGGGGGACCACGTGACGGAGTCGGCGGTCGAGTCGGGATACCGGGACCGGGTGCGCGGGGCGCTGCTCGGCGGGGCCGTCGGCGACGCGCTGGGCTGGCCGGTGGAGTTCCAGCAGCTGTACCAGATCCAGCAGCGGTACGGGCCGGACGGCGTGGCCGGGCTGCCGGCCGGCCCCGGGCCGGCCGAGGTCACCGACGACACCCAGATGACCCTGTTCACCGCCGAGGGGCTGATCCGCGGCTTCGTCCGCGGCTGGACGGGCGGCGGCGGCTCGGTGCCGGAGGCCGTCCACGGCGCCTACCGCCGCTGGCTGCTGACCCAGTACCAGCCCTCGCCGGACACCGCGCCGCAGCCCCGCCCGTACGACGGCTGGCTGCTGCGGCAGCCCTTCCTGTACGCGCAGCGGGCGCCGGGCAACGCCTGCCTGAGCGGGATGTCCGAGCACCCGGTGTTCGAGTCGCCGTCCCCGGTCGGGCAGCCGGGGCCGATCAACGCGCACTCCAAGGGCTGCGGCACGGTGATGCGCTCGGCGCCGTTCGGCCTGGCCCGGCTGGGTACCGAGCTGGCCTTCGGGCTGGCCGTGCAGTGCGCCCAGCTCACCCACGGGCACCCGACCGGCTACCTCGCGGCGGGCGCCTTCGCGGCGCTGGTCGAGCGGCTCGCGAACGGGACCGAGCCGTGGGCGGCGGTCGGCGAGACCGTGGAGCAGATCCGCGAGCTGCCGTCCTCCAAGGAGACGGTGCAGGCGCTGGCCCGGGCCGTCCGGGTGGCCCAGGAGTCGCAGCCCTCGGCGGAGGCCGTGGAGCGGGTCGGGCTCGGCTGGATCGCCGAGGAGTGCCTGGCCATCGCGGTGTACTCGCTGCTGGCGGCCACCCTCGACCCCGACCCGGTGCGCACCGCGCTGCTGCTGTCGGTGAACCACTCCGGGGACAGCGACTCCACCGGCGCGGTCTGCGGCAACCTGGTCGGCGCCGCGTACGGCGCCGCGGCGCTGCCCGCCGAGTGGGCCGGAGCGGTCGAGGGCAGGGCCGAACTGCTCCGGGTCGCGGACGACCTGCTGGTGCTGTTCGGCAGCCGCGACCCGCTCCACCCGGCGCTCGGCGGGCGCTACCCGGCCTGGTAGCTACTTGGACGGGCGGTCTTGGACCGACGGGTCGGTGACCTGGCCGAGGAAGAGCGGCCGTCCGCCGTCGGTGTCCCGGATCAGGAACAGGAACGGCCGGTCGATGTGCAGTTGGACGGACTCCGGCGCGGCCGGGGCCGCCGCCGCGGCGAGCCCCGCGCCGCTACCGGCCGCCGCGACCGTACCGTCCTCGTCCACCTCGACGGTGGCCTTCTGCACCACCGTGCCGAGCGCCAGCGGCTCCTTGGTGATCCCTCCGAAGTCGGCGCCGTCGAACGCCGCCCTCACGCCGAGCGAACGCAGCACGGGGACGAGGTCGTTGGCGGTGTCGAAGCGGAAGCGCGGGAGGGTCAGGTCGACGGTCCGCTCGCCGAGCCCGCCGAGGATCCGGTCGAGCTGAGCCTGGTCCAGGCCCTTGTTGAAGGCGGCGAACCCGCCCTGCGCGGGGACGATCAGATCCATCGCCAACGTGCTGTCCGCGTAAGGGAGTTCGACGGCCTGCCAGGGCTCGCCGACGATGCCGCCGGAGCCCTCGGCGTACCGGAAGACGCCGGTCTGGCTCATCGCGGCGACGGACGGGGTGGAGCCGTCCAGCCGGTGGAACGGCCGGTCGGAGGTGTTCGCCGGCTTGAACCCGGAGGCCCACTTCGCCTTCAGGTAGAGCGCGTCGGTGAGCGCCAGCCGGGTGTCGGCGGTGATCTGCCGCTCGCCGAAGAGGTCCTTGATCCGCCCCTCGGTGGCCTTCTCCACGGCCGCGTTGATGCTCTTGCGGGAGCCCTGCGGGTCCTTGGCGAAGTCGACGGGGTGCACGCCGGTGTCGAAGGCGGCGGCGAGCGTGTCCAGGTACTCCGGGGCGACGGCCAGGCCCTGCTGCGTCCACAGGTCGTCCGCCTGCCGCAGGGTGAGCCGGCCGCCGGCCGGGACCGAACGGTCGAGCGCGCCCACCGCCGACGCGTACTGCTGCGGGGTGAGGTCGGTGTGCAGGGCCTTGGACAGCTCCTCGGCGGTGGCTCCGCGGGCCCCGGGCAGCACCATGGCGAGCACGGTGGCCAGGCCGGACGGCGAGAGGACGACATTGCGCCCCGCCCCGTCCGGCGCCGCGGCCAGCGCGTGCAGCAGATCCAGCCCGAAGGCGTTGGTGGCGGCCGAGACCGCCGCCACCTGCGCCGGATCCACCGGCACCCGACTCGCCGACCCCGAGGCCCGCACCACCGCGGGCCCGTCGGCCGCCGTACTGCCGCACCCGGCCACCAGCACCCCACCGGCCAGCACCGCCCCCGCCACCCGGCGCAGGCCTCGCCGCCCTCCAGCACTCCGCTTCGTCATGGCCCTTCGACGCGCCACCCCCCGCCCCGGTTCCCCGGGCCCCGGTTCAGTCCCAGAGCGCGCCGAGGGCGAGCAGTTCGTCCCGGTGCTCGATCCGCCCGACCCAGCCGGACGGCCAGGCCGACCCGCCGTGGTGGGCTCCGGCGAAGGCGCCGGTCAGGCAGGCGAGGGGGTCGCAGTCCCCGCTGGAGTAGGAGACCTCGGCTCCAGACCTCGGCTCTAGACCTCGACCAGCAGTTCCTTGAGTCCCCGGATCACGTAGCCCGGGTTCCACTCGGGTTCGCGGGTCAGCCGCAGCTCCGGCGCGCGGCGCAGGAGGGTGCCGTAGGACTCGGTGAGCTCCAGTCTGGCAAGGGGGGCGCCGAGACAGAAGTGGATTCCGGCGCCGAAGGTGATGTGGGGGTTGTCGGTGCGGGCGAGGTCGAGGCGGTCGGGGTCGGTGAAGCGCTCGGGGTCGCGGTTGGCGGAGCCGAAGAGGAGGGCGATCTCGGAGCCGCGCGGGATGGTGACGCCGCGCAGCTCGATGTCCTCCAGGACCCACCGCTCGAACATCTGCAGCGGGGTGTCCCAGCGCATCAGTTCCTCGACGGCGGTGGGCAGCAGCTCGTCGACCGAGCCGCGCAGCCGGGCGAGTTCACCGGGGTTGCGGAACAGCGCCCACCAGCCGTTGCCGGTGGTGTTGACGGTCGCCTCGTGGCCGGCGTTGAGCAGCAGCACGCAGGTGGAGATCATCTCCTGCTCGCTGAGCGCGTCGGCGCCCTCCTGGGCCTGGATCAGCGCGCTGATCAGGTCGCCGCCGGGGGCGGTGCGGCGTTCGCGGATGAGGGCGCGCAGGTAGTCGGAGAACTCGGTGCTCGCGGTGACGGCCCGGCGGGCGGCCTCCTCGGTCGGGTTGAGCTCGAACATGCCGGTGATGTCGGCGGACCAGGGCCGCAGCAGGTGGCGGTCGCTCTCCGGTACGCCGAGCATCTCGGCGATCACGGCGACCGGCAGCGGCTCGGCGACGGTGGCGATCAGGTCACCGCCGCCGGCCGCGAGCAGGTCGTCGACGAGTTCGCCGGCGAGCCGCCGCACGGTCGGCCGCAGGCCCTCGACCATGCGCGGGGTGAAGGCCTTGGAGACCAGCCGGCGGATCCGGGTGTGGTCGGGGGCCTCCAGGTCGAGCAGCCCGTGGTCGTTGAGGGTGTGGAAGGGCTCGTGCGCCGGATCGGGCTCGGGCCGGCCGAACTCCTGGTGGCTGAAGCGGTGGGTGTAGGTACGGCCGAGCCGCCGGTCCCGCAGGAGCGCGCTGACGTCCTCGTGGCGCGAGACGAGCCACTGCCCGGTCGGCTCGAAGTACGTCACCGGCGCGTGCTCGCGCAGTTCGGCGTACGCGTCGTACGGGTGGGCCACGAACGCCGCCGACCAGGGGTCGAACTTCGCCGTCGTCGTCATCGGTCGATCACTCCAGGCCGTGAGGGGGAGCCAGAAGGATCATCGTACGCATGCGGCTCGTCCGCTCTAAGGCCCTTCATTTCAGGCCCCCTTCGTTCATGCCCCCTTCGTTTCAGCCCACCCCCTTCCGCCCAGGGCCCCCTTCCGCCCAGGGCCCTTCGCTCAAGCCCTCTCGGCGACCAGCCACCGCACCAGCTCCGGCAGGGCCCGGGAGATCGGCTCCCGGATCACCTCGTCGGCGGCCTCGTCGTACGGCGTCGGCTCGGCGTTCAGGATGATCAGCCTCGCCCCGCGCTTCACCGCGTTGTCCGGCAACGCCGCCACCGGGAACACCTGCAGGCTGGTACCGACCGCGATGAACAGGTCGCAGGCGCGGGCGATCGAGTCGGCCTGCCCGAGCACCTCCGGGTCCAGGTTCTCGCCGAACATCACCGTGCGCGGCTTCAGGATCCCCCCGCACGCACGGCAGGCCGGGTCCGGCTCCCCCGCCTCGACCCGGGCCAACGCCTCCGCCATGTCGCCGGTCACCCGGCAGCGCAGGCACTGCACCTCCCGCGCGGTGCCGTGCAGTTCGAGCACCTTGCGGGCGGGCAGGCCGGCCCGCTGGTGCAGCCCGTCCACGTTCTGGGTGAGCACCCGCAGCGGCAGCCCGGAGCGCTCCAGGTCGACCAGCGCCCGGTGCCCGGCGTTCGGTTCGGCGGCCAGCGCGCCGGTCTCCAGCCGCATCAGCCAGGCCCGCCGCCGCACCTCGGGATCGGCGCGGTACGGGCCGATGGTGACCAGCTCCTGGGCCGACGGGTCGCGCTGCCAGAGTCCCTGCGGGCCGCGGTAGTCGGGGATACCGGAGTCGGTCGAGATGCCCGCGCCGGTGAGCACGGCGATCAGGGGACGCTTCGCGTTCATGCCCCGGACGGTACGGGCGGGCCGGCCGGGCCGCCACCGAAAATCCGACTGCGTCGCGTCAACTCCCGCCGCACAGCGGGCCGATCCTCCGGACGCGCCGGGGCGGACGGGCGCCCGCTCCTCCCCTGCGGGAGCGGCCGCCCGTCCGTGCCCACCGCCCGTCCGGTCAGGCCAGCGCCGGACGGGCCGCACCGCCGAGCCGGGCCAGCGGGGCCAGCGCCGCCAGGTAGCAGACGGCCGCCAGCGGGATCAGCGCCAGGTCGACCCCCGAGGCGGCGGTGCCGACCAGCATCAGCACCGGGCTCCACCAGCGCAGCGTCCGGGCCGGGCCGACCGAGGCGGCGACCAGCAGCGCCAGCAGGCCGACGTAGAACAGCAGCGGGCCGACCTGGTAGACGGCCGGCAGCACCCCCGGGACGCCCTGGACGCGGTCGAACAGCCGCGACTGTTCGGCCTTGTCCGCCGCCGCCAGGCCGACGTACAGGTCGATCCCGATCTGCACTAGCGAGGCCGCCAGGCCCGCGAACGCCGTCCCCAGCGCGGCCCCGGCCACCAGCCGCCCGGCCGTCGTGCCGCGCCGGGCGAGCAGCCCGTGCAGGGCGAGCAGGACCGGGGCGAACAGCAGCAGCCCGGCGAACATCGCGGTGTGGCCGGCCGTCCAGCCGAGGCCGGGCTCCCGGGAGCCCGGCACCAGCCGGATCCCCCCGTACAGGGCCATCAGCACGGGGGCGCCGACGACGGCGTAGGTGGTGAGGCGGGTGTTCCGGGCGTTCCAGGTGCTCTGGGCGTTCCGAGTGGCGTTCATCTGACGATCTCCCTGCGGTGGTCCGTTCCGACGCCACCGATGCTGTCCGCCGCACCCCTCGTCCCGGATCGCCCGCACCGGCGAACCCGCCGCCTCCCCCGCACGGGGGAGGTCCGACCGTGGCCCCGCCCGCCGGGCCCTACGCCTCCCCCGCCACCACCGCTCCCGCCTCGTACGCGAACACCACCGCGTGCACCCGGTCCCGCAGCCCCAGCTTGCTCAGCACATTGCTGACGTGCGTCTTCACGGTGTGCTCGCTGACCACCAGCTCGGCCGCGATCTCCGCGTTGGACAGCCCGCGCGCCAGCAGCCGCAGCGTCTCCCGCTCGCGCAGGGTGAGTTGCTCCAGCAGCTTGGACGGCGGCCGCACCGCCCGCTCGGGCGCGCCCGGGCGGCGGGCGGCGAACTCGCTGATCAGCCGCCTCGTCACCGAGGGCGCGAGCAGCGCCTCCCCGGAGGCCACCATCCGCACCCCGTGGGCCAGGTCGTCCCGCCGGACGTCCTTGAGCAGGAAGCCGCTGGCGCCCGCGTACAGCGCGTCGAAGACGTAGTCGTCCACGTCGAAGGTGGTCAGCATGATCACCTTGGTGGACGGGAACTCGGCGCAGACCCGGCGGGCCGCCTCCAGCCCGTCCATGACCGGCATCCGGACGTCCAGCAGCAGGACGTCCGGACCGTGGGTGCGGACCGCCTCGATCGCCTCCGCGCCGTCGCAGGCCTCGGCCACCACCTCGATGTCGGGCTGCGCGTCCAGGATCATCCCGAACCCGGCCCGCACCAGCTCCTGGTCGTCCGCGACGACCACCCGAATCGGCTTCATCCGCCCACCTTCTCGACCACGCCCGCCGCCCCCAACGGGAGCCGGGCACTCACCAGGAAGCCCCTGCCCTCCGGCCCGGGGCCGGCCTCGGCCCGCCCGCCGCAGGCCACCGCCCGCTCCCGGATGCCGACCAGCCCGCGACCGCCGGACCAGCCGTTCGGCGGGCCGGCGGCGGTCACCGGCAGCCCGCGGCCGTTGTCGGACACCACCACCTCCAGGGCGTCCCCGACCCGCCGCACCCGGACGGCCGCCCGGTCGGCGCCGGAGTGCTTGACCGTGTTGGTCAGCGCCTCCTGCACGATCCGGTACGCCGCCGCCTGCAGGTCGGCGGGTACCGCGCCCGGCCCGTCGGGCAGTTCGAGCTCCACCGCCAGTCCGGCCCGGCGCACCCGCTCGGCCACGTCGGCGAGTTCGGCCAGCCGGGGCTGCGGGGCCAGCACCGGACCGGCCCCCTCCTCCTTCAGCACCCCGAGGACGCGCCGCAGTTGGACCATCGCGTCACGGCCCGCGTCGGCGATGGTGTCGAACGCGCGGACCGCCCGGTCCGGGTTGGAGTGCACCACCAGCGGCCCGGCCTCGGCCTGGATGATCATCAACGAGACGGCGTGCGCCAGGATGTCGTGCATCTCCCGGGCGATCCTGGCCCGCTCCTCCGCGACCGCCCGGGCCGCGTCGCTCGCCGCCCGCTCGCCGGTCTCCCGGGCCCGCTCCGCCTGCACCCGGGCCAACTGCCGCTGGGCGCGCACCAGCGAGCCGAACACGAAGGTGCCGACGGAGGTGACCAGGCTGAAGAACGCGCCGTTCGGGGAGTGGGTGCCGAGCACGTTGCCGACCACCACCACCGCCAGCACGCTCCACCGCGCCCGCTCCGAGGACCGCTCCGCCACCGTGTAGAAGGAGATCACCCCGGACAGCGGCACCTGGGGGTTCGCCGAGTGCGCCACGACCGAGATCACCAGCGACGGTACGGTCGCCAGCACCAGCACCGCCAGCGGCCACCGGCGACGCCAGGGCAGCGGCAGCGCGGTCGCCACCGCGAGCAGATAGATCCACCAGGACCGGACCGTCGTGTCCTGGTACACCGCCCAGACCGCGACCCCCGCCGCGGCCGCCGCCAGCAGCGAGTCCGGCACATACGGACTCAGCCCGGCCGACCAGCTCCGCCAGCGCACCGCTCGCACCACTGCCGCCCCTCCCCCGTAGCCGGGGGCGCCGCCCCCGCGGAGAAGATCATGCCCTACCGGCAGGGCCTCCGGAACGGCCCGGTCAGAGAGCACTGACCGTCACACCGCCGGTCCCGGTCCGCGCCGTGATGCTGCGCGCCGCACCCGGCTGCGAGGGGATCCTGACGTCCACCCCGCCGGCCCCGGCGTGCGCGTCCACCGCGTACGCCTCCCCGGCCGGCACCGCCACCCGCACCCCGCCGGTCGAGGCCTTCGCCTCCACCTTCTCGGGGGCGGCCGCGAAATCGACCCGCACCCCGCCGGTCCCGGTGCTCAGCCGGACGTCCTTCGAGGTCAGCCCGGTGGCCTCGACCCCGCCGGTCTCCACCGTGGCCTCCACCTCGGCGGCCAGCCCGACCAGCCGCACCCCGCCGGTCTCCTGGGTCACCCGCACCTTCGTCCCGGCCGGCACCTGCACGGTGTACCCGACGCCGCAGCCGCGGCAGTCGTACGTCAGCCGCAGCACGCCGTCCTTCACCTCGTGGGTGGTCCGCGGCACGTCGCCCCGGTAGTTCTGCTCCTCGACCACGTGCACCGCGTCGCCGCCGCCGGTCACCACGATCCCGCCGGTGTGCGCGTCGACCACCAGCTCCCTGACCGGCTCCGCGACGCCGTAGCCCACCGTCCGGTGCTCCTGGTCGTCCCCGACGGGCAGGCAGGCCGACATCCCCACCAGGACCGCCCCCGTGATCGCCACCGCGCCCAGCATCCGCTTCATGTCCGGTCCCCTTCGAAAGCCCCGTCTTCCGCCGACCAGCCTTCCCCGACCGCCCCCTCACCCGCCTCCCCCACCAGAGCGGTTCCACGCCCTCCCCCGCACGGGGGAGGGCCGGTCCCGGGAACGCCGAAGGGCCCGGAGGCTGAATGCCTCCGGGCCCTTCGATGTGTAGCGGGGACAGGATTTGAACCTGCGACCTCTGGGTTATGAGCCCAGCGAGCTACCGAGCTGCTCCACCCCGCGTCGGTAAACATGACTCTACGCGACTTCAGCCGGATTACCTAACCGGCCTCCCAAACCCGGGTGACCTGCGGAAACGCCGCAGGGCAAAACGCCGCAGGGCGGCCACCCCGCGAGGGGTGACCGCCCTGACAGCCGAACTCCGACTCAGCCGGTGTACGGGCCGTAGTCGTAGTCGTCCAGCGGGACCGCCTGGCCGGAGCCGGCGCCGAAGGGCGACAGGTCGTAGTCGTCGTAGCCGACGGCCGAGTACATCGCGGCCTTGGCCTCCTCGGTCGGCTCGACCCGGATGTTGCGGTAGCGGGGCAGACCCGTACCGGCCGGGATGAGCTTACCGAGGATGACGTTCTCCTTGAGGCCCAGCAGCGGGTCCGACTTGGCGTGGATCGCCGCGTCGGTGAGGACCCGGGTCGTCTCCTGGAAGGAGGCGGCCGACAGCCAGGACTCGGTGGCCAGCGAGGCCTTGGTGATACCCATCAGCTGCGGACGGCCGGAGGCGGGGTGACCGCCCTCGGAGACCACACGACGGTTCTCGGTCTCGAAGCGGCCGCGCTCGACGAGCTCGCCCGGGAGCAGCTCGGCGTCGCCCGACTCGATGATCGTCACGCGGCGGAGCATCTGCCGGATGATGATCTCGATGTGCTTGTCGTGGATCGACACGCCCTGCGAGTTGTAGACCTTCTGGACCTCGGCGACCAGGTGGACCTGGACGGCCCGCTGGCCCATGATGCGCAGAACGTCGTGCGGGTTGGTGGCACCCATGGTCAGCTTCTGGCCGACCTCGACCGCCTCGCCCTCGCCGACCAGCAGCTTCACACGCTTGGAGACGGGGTAGGCGATCTCCTCGCTGCCGTCGTCCGGGGTGATGACGATCTTGCGGGTCTTCTCGGTGTCCTCGATCCGCGCCCGGCCGGTGGCCTCCGAGATCGGGGCCACACCCTTGGGGGTACGGGCCTCGAAGAGCTCGACGACACGCGGCAGACCCTGGGTGATGTCGTCACCGGCCACACCACCGGTGTGGAAGGTACGCATGGTCAGCTGGGTACCGGGCTCACCGATGGACTGGGCGGCGATGATGCCGACCGCCTCACCGATGTCGACCAGCTTGCCGGTGGCCAGCGAGCGCCCGTAGCACATGGCGCAGGTGCCGACGGCCGACTCACAGGTCAGGATCGAGCGGGTCTTGACCTCGGCGATGCCGTGGCGGATCAGCTCGTCGATCAGCACGTCACCGAGGTCGGTGTTGGCGGTGGCCAGCAGCTTGCCGTCGACGGTGATGTCCTCGGCGAGCATGCGGGCGTACACGCTGGTCTCGACGTCGTCGGCCTTGCGCAGCACGCCGTCCGCACCCACGGAGCCGATCGCCAGCTTCAGGCCGCGCTCGGTGCCGCAGTCCTCCTCGCGAATGATGACGTCCTGGGAGACGTCGACCAGACGACGGGTGAGGTAGCCGGAGTCGGCGGTACGGAGGGCGGTGTCCGCCAGACCCTTACGGGCACCGTGGGTGGAGATGAAGTACTCCAGCACGGTGAGACCCTCACGGAACGACGCCTTGATGGGTCGCGGGATGGTCTCGTTCTTGGCGTTCGACACCAGACCACGCATACCGGCGATCTGGCGCATCTGCATCATGTTTCCACGAGCACCCGAGTCGACCATCATGAAGATGGGGTTCGTCTTCGGGAAGTTCTCGTTCATGGCCTCGGCAACCTCGTTGGTCGCCTGGGTCCAGATGCCGATGAGCTCCTGCTTGCGCTCGTCGTTGGTGATCAGGCCGCGCTCGTACTGACGCTGGACCTTCTCCGCCTTCGCCTCGTAGCCCTCCAGGATCTGGGGCTTGTTCGGCGGGACGACGACGTCGGAGATCGAGACGGTGACGCCCGAGCGGGTCGACCAGTGGAAACCGGACGCCTTCAGGTTGTCCAGGGTCGCCGCGACGACGACCTTGGGGTAGCGCTCCGCCAGGTCGTTGACGATCGCGGAGAGCTGCTTCTTGCCCACCTCGTAGTCGACGAACGGGTAGTCCTCGGGCAGCAGCTCGTTGAAGAGCGCGCGGCCCAGGGTGGTGGTCAGGCGGAACGGCTCGCCGTCGAACCAGGTCGACTGGCCGTCCTCGTCCACCGGCGGGGTCCAGCCGCGCGGCGGGACGGTGCCGGCCGGCAGGCGCAGCTCGATCGGGGCCTGGACGTCCAGGTCGCGGGCGTCGAAGGCCATGATCGCCTCGGCGGTCGACGAGAAGGTGCGGCCGGCGCCCTTCACGTTGTCGCGGTCCGAGGTCAGGAAGAACAGACCGAGCACCATGTCCTGGGTCGGCATGGTGACGGGGCGACCGTCGGCCGGCTTCAGGATGTTGTTCGAGGACAGCATCAGGATGCGGGCCTCGGCCTGCGCCTCCGCGGAGAGCGGCAGGTGGACGGCCATCTGGTCACCGTCGAAGTCCGCGTTGAACGCGGTGCAGACGAGCGGGTGGATCTGGATGGCCTTGCCCTCGACCAGCTGCGGCTCGAAGGCCTGGATGCCGAGGCGGTGCAGGGTGGGCGCACGGTTCAGCAGGACGGGGTGCTCGGCGATGACCTCTTCGAGCACGTCCCACACGACCGGGCGGGCCCGCTCGACCATGCGCTTGGCCGACTTGATGTTCTGCGCGTGGTTCAGGTCGACCAGGCGCTTCATCACGAACGGCTTGAAGAGCTCCAGCGCCATGGCCTTCGGCAGACCGCACTGGTGCAGCTTGAGCTGCGGGCCGACGACGATGACCGAACGGGCCGAGTAGTCGACGCGCTTGCCGAGCAGGTTCTGACGGAAACGACCCTGCTTGCCCTTCAGCATGTCGCTGAGGGACTTCAGCGGGCGGTTGCCCGGGCCGGTGACCGGACGGCCGCGGCGGCCGTTGTCGAACAGGGCGTCGACGGCCTCCTGGAGCATGCGCTTCTCGTTGTTCACGATGATCTCGGGCGCGCCGAGGTCGAGAAGCCGCTTCAGGCGGTTGTTGCGGTTGATCACGCGGCGGTACAAGTCGTTCAGGTCGGAGGTCGCGAAGCGGCCACCGTCCAGCTGCACCATCGGACGCAGGTCCGGCGGGATGACCGGGACGCAGTCCAGCACCATGCCGTTGGGCTTGTTGGTGGTCTGCAGGAACGCGGAGACGACCTTGAGGCGCTTCAGCGCACGGGTCTTCTTCTGGCCCTTGCCGGTGCGGATGATCTCGCGCAGGCGCTCGGACTCCTCCGCCAGGTCGAAGGTCTCCAGGCGGTCCTTGAGGGCCGCCGCGCCCATCGAGCCGGAGAAGTAGGTGCCGAAGCGGTCGCGCAGCTCGCGGTAGAGCAGCTCGTCGCCCTCGAGGTCCTGGACCTTGAGGTTCTTGAAGCGGGCCCACACCTCGTCGAGGCGGTCGAGCTCGCGCTGCGCACGGTCGCGCAGCTGCTTCATCTCGCGCTCGGCGCCTTCGCGCACCTTGCGGCGCACGTCGGCCTTGGCGCCCTCGGCCTCCAGCTCGGCCAGGTCGGTCTCGGCCTTCTTGGCACGGGCCTCGAGGTCGGAGTCGCGGCGGTTCTCGATCTGCTGACGCTCGACCGAGACGTGCGCCTCCAGGGACGGCAGGTCGCGCTGGCGGCGCTCGTCGTCGACCCAGGTGATCATGTAGGCGGCGAAGTAGATGACCTTCTCGAGGTCCTTCGGCGCCAGGTCGAGCAGGTAGCCCAGGCGGGACGGCACGCCCTTGAAGTACCAGATGTGGGTGACCGGGGCGGCCAGCTCGATGTGGCCCATCCGCTCACGGCGCACCTTGGCGCGGGTCACCTCGACGCCGCAGCGCTCACAGATGATGCCCTTGAAGCGGACGCGCTTGTACTTACCGCAGTAGCACTCCCAGTCCCGGGTGGGGCCGAAGATCTTCTCGCAGAAGAGTCCGTCCTTTTCGGGCTTCAGGGTGCGGTAGTTGATGGTCTCCGGCTTCTTGACCTCGCCGTGCGACCACTGGCGGATGTCGTCGGCGGTGGCCAGGCCGATGCGGAGCTCGTCGAAGAAGTTGACGTCAAGCACTGGTCGTCAAGCCCTCTTTCGTAAGTCGAGAGTCGTTCATGTGGTCTGAGGGGGGCCTGGGGGCGGGCCGGCTGCGCGGGCAGCCGGCCCAACCTCCGTCAGACCTCTTCGACGCTGCTCGGCTCGCGCCGGGACAGGTCGATGCCGAGCTCCTCGGCGGCGCGGAACACGTCCTCGTCGGAGTCCCGCATCTCGATGGACTGGCCGTCCGAGGACAGCACCTCCACGTTGAGGCAGAGCGACTGCATTTCCTTGATGAGAACCTTGAAGGACTCGGGAATGCCGGGCTCGGGGATGTTCTCGCCCTTGACGATGGCCTCGTAGACCTTCACACGGCCGAGGACGTCGTCGGACTTGATGGTGAGCAGCTCCTGCAGCGCGTAAGCAGCGCCGTACGCCTCAAGGGCCCACACCTCCATCTCACCGAAGCGCTGACCACCGAACTGCGCCTTACCACCGAGCGGCTGCTGGGTGATCATCGAGTACGGACCGGTCGAACGGGCGTGCAGCTTGTCGTCGACCAGGTGGTGCAGCTTGAGGATGTACATGTAGCCGACCGAGACCGGCATCGGGAACGGCTCGCCGGAGCGGCCGTCGAACAGCCGGGCCTTGCCGGTGGAGTTCACCAGGCGCTCACCGTCACGGGTGAGGGTGGTGTTGTCCAGCAGGCCGGTGATCTCGTCCTCGCGGGCGCCGTCGAAGACCGGGGTGGCGAGGTTGGTGCCGCCCTGGACGGTGTCGGCGCCGATCGCCTGGAGGCGCTGGGCCCACTCGTCGGCGAGGCCGGAGACGTCCCAGCCCTGCTTCGCGAGCCACCCGAGGTGGATCTCCAGGACCTGTCCCGGGTTCATTCGGGACGGGACACCCAGCGGGTTGAGGATGATGTCGACCGGGGTGCCGTCCTCCAGGAACGGCATGTCCTCGACCGGCAGGATCTTGGAGATGACGCCCTTGTTGCCGTGACGGCCGGCGAGCTTGTCACCGTTGGTGATCTTGCGCTTCTGGGCCACGTAGACGCGCACCAGCTGGTTCACGCCCGGGGGAAGCTCGTCCCCCTCCTCGCGGTCGAAGACGCGCACGCCGATGACCTTGCCGGACTCACCGTGCGGGACCTTCAGCGAGGTGTCGCGGACCTCGCGCGCCTTCTCACCGAAGATCGCGCGGAGCAGGCGCTCCTCGGGGGTCAGCTCGGTCTCACCCTTCGGGGTGACCTTGCCGACGAGGATGTCGCCGGTGACGACGTCGGCGCCGATCCGGATGATGCCGCGCTCGTCGAGGTCGGCGAGGACCTCCTCGGAGACGTTCGGGATGTCCCGGGTGATCTCCTCGGGGCCGAGCTTGGTGTCACGGGCGTCGACCTCGTGCTCCTCGATGTGGATCGAGGAGAGGACGTCGTCCTGGACGAGGCGCTGCGACAGGATGATCGCGTCCTCGTAGTTGTGACCCTCCCACGACATGAACGCCACGAGCAGGTTCTTGCCGAGGGCCATCTCGCCCTCGTCGGTGCACGGGCCGTCGGCCAGCACCTGGTTGACCTCGACCCGGGCGCCCTCGTCCACGAGCACCTTCTGGTTGAAGGCGGTGCCCTGGTTGGAGCGGGTGAACTTGGCGGCGCGGTACGTGGTGTACGTGCCGTCGTCGTTGGCCACGGTGACGTAGTCGGCCGAGACCTCCTGGACGACACCCGACTTCTCGGCGGTGATGACGTCCGCGGCGTCGACGGCGCAGCGGTACTCCATGCCGGTACCGACCAGCGGAGCCTCGCTCTTCAGCAGCGGCACCGCCTGGCGCATCATGTTCGAGCCCATGAGCGCGCGGTTGGCGTCGTCGTGCTCGAGGAACGGGATCATGGCGGTCGCGACCGACACCATCTGGCGCGGCGAGACGTCCATGTAGTCGATCTCGGTGCCGGGGATGTAGTCGATCTCGCCGCCACGGCGGCGGACCAGGACGCGCGGCTCGGCGAAGGTCAGCTCCGCCGTCAGCGGGGCGTTGGCCTGCGCGATGACGTAGCGGTCCTCCTCGTCGGCGGTCAGGTAGTCGACCTGCTCGGTGACGACACCCTCGATGACCTTGCGGTACGGGGTCTCGATGAAGCCGAAGGCGTTGACCCGGCCGTACGAGGCCAGCGACCCGATCAGACCGATGTTCGGGCCTTCAGGGGTCTCGATGGGACACATGCGCCCGTAGTGCGAGGGGTGCACGTCACGGACCTCGAAGCCGGCGCGCTCACGGGAGAGACCACCGGGGCCGAGGGCCGACAGACGACGCTTGTGGGTCAGGCCCGACAGCGGGTTCGTCTGGTCCATGAACTGCGACAGCTGGCTGGTGCCGAAGAACTCCTTGATGGAGGCGACGACCGGCCGGATGTTGATCAGGGTCTGCGGCGTGATCGCCTCGACGTCCTGGGTGGTCATGCGCTCGCGCACGACGCGCTCCATACGGGCGAGACCCGTACGGACCTGGTTCTGGATGAGCTCGCCGACGTTGCGCAGGCGGCGGTTGCCGAAGTGGTCGATGTCGTCGACCTCGACCACGATGTCGCGACCGGTCTGGTCGTTCCACTCGGTCTCACCGGCGTGCAGCTTCACCAGGTACTTGATCGCACCGATGATGTCGGGCTCGGTGAGCACGCCGGAGTCCAGGGACTCGGCGTTGCCCAGCTTGCGGTTGACCTTGTAACGGCCGACCTTGGCGAGGTCGTAGCGCTTCGGGTTGAAGTACAGGTTCTCCAACAGCGTCTGCGCCGCCTCGCGCGTGGGCGGCTCGCCCGGGCGCAGCTTGCGGTAGATGTCCAGCAGCGCGTCGTCCTGGCCCTGGGTGTGGTCCTTCTCCAGGGTGTTGCGCATGGACTCGTACTCGCCGAACTCCTCGAGAATCATCTCGTTGGTCCAGCCGAGCGCCTTGAGCAGCACGGTGACGGACTGCTTGCGCTTGCGGTCGATGCGGACGCCGACCATGTCGCGCTTGTCGATCTCCATCTCCAGCCAGGCACCACGCGAGGGGATGACCTTGCAGGAGTAGATGTCCTTGTCGGACACCTTGTCCAGGGTGGAGTCGAAGTACACACCCGGGGAGCGGACGAGCTGCGACACGACGACACGCTCGGTGCCGTTGATCACGAACGTGCCCTTGTGGGTCATGAGCGGGAAGTCGCCCATGAAGACCGTCTGAGACTTGATCTCACCGGTCTCGTTGTTGGTGAACTCGGCCGTGACGAAGAGCGGGGCCGCGAACGTGAAGTCACGGTCCTTGCACTCGTCAATGGAGTTCTTCGGCGGCTCGAAACGGTGGTCGCGGAAGGTCAGAGACATCGACCCGCTGAAGTCCTCGATCGGGGAGATCTCCTCGAAGATCTCCTCCAGACCGGACTTGGTGGGGACGTCCAGACCGTTCTCCAGCGCCTCCTCGACCCGGGACTTCCAGGCCGCATTGCCGAGCAGCCAGTCAAAGCTCTCGGTCTGCAGGGCCAGGAGGTTCGGTACCTCGAGGGGCTCCTTGATCTTCGCGAAGGAGACGCGGAGCGGGGCGGTGGATGCGGCGGAATTGTTCGAGGCGTTGCGCGGCGCGGCCAAGAGGGGGGTCCTTCCGAGGGCTCGGAGCTCACTACGCGCGTACCAGCCGGGCCTAACTGGGCTTGGTCCCGCCTCCCTCGCCACTGGCCTCTGCCGGGGATCGAAACCCCAGGTCAGAGCCGCTTTGCGGAGGCGATGCCAGACCCCTTCAGGGCAACGCAAACTCCGGGCGACGAGTCACGGAGCAGCTAACAGGCAGCGCAAAGGGACAGTGTAGCCAAAGGGCACACTGCTGTCCAGCTCTGATTCGGAAACCGAATCGGAGACTCCTCCCGGTAGCCGGCGGACGCGAACACCCACCGGGTACTGCACCGGCCCGGGCACTGCCCGGGCCCCATAACTCACGTGGAGTCATTTCCCGCCTGAGCCACTGGTTATGCATCCAGCGGCAAACCAACCGGGCGGACTCGCGCCTTGAGAATCGCGCGCCTCGCCGGGTTCGTCAAGGGCCCGCAGGCGGTGCGGACCTCGACCCGTTCATCGGCCGGGCGGCCCCCGGCGTTACAGAAGCCGTGGTGGGGGCCACCGTCGATGACGGTGATCACCATACCCGCCCGCACCGACGCTGCCGAGTGGGCTCTCGGCCACACCGGTGGTTCCCGGCCGTACGGCGGCCCTGGGCCTGGAACGCGAAAAGGCCGGGCCGACCACCCACAAGGGTGATCGGCCCGGCCTCAGGCCCCCTCAGAGGGGGCGAGAAGTCACTTGACGGTGACCTTGGCGCCGGCACCCTCGAGGGCGGCCTTGGCCTTCTCGGCAACGTCCTTGGCAACCTTCTCCAGGACCTTGGCACCAGCGGTGTCAACGAGGTCCTTGGCCTCCTTCAGGCCGAGGGAGGTCAGGGTGCGCACCTCCTTGATGACCTGGATCTTCTTGTCGCCGGCACCCTCGAGGATGACGTCGAACTCGTCCTGCTCGGCCTCGGCCTCGGCCGGGGCACCGGCAACGCCGGCGGCGGCAATGGCGACCGGGGCGGCGGCGGTGACGTCGAACTTCTCCTCGAAGGCCTTCACAAAGGCGGCCAGCTCGATGAGGGTGAGGCCCTCGAACTGCTCGAGCAGCTCGTCCTGGGACAGCTTCGCCATGATGGCGTCCTTCCACTAAATCGGCAGGTGGTGCCGTATGTACGGGTTGGGCGGGCACGGGCCCGCAGCGAGGCGTGAGCCTGCCGAATTACTCGGCGGCGGCGTCCTCGGCGGCGGGAGCCGGCGTACCGGCACCGCCCTGCTCGACCTTGTCGCGCAGCGCGTCCACAGTGCGGACGAGCTTCGACGGCAGGGCCTGGAAGAGCGCGGCAGCCTGGGACTGCTTGGCCTTCAGGGCACCCGCCAGCTTGGCGAGCAGCACCTCGCGGGACTCGAGGTCCGCGAGCTTCTTGATCTCATCGGCGGACAGCGCCTTACCGTCAAGGACACCGCCCTTGATGATGAGAGCGGGGTTCTCCTTGGCGAAGTCACGCAGAGCCTTCGCCGACTCCACCGGGTCACCGGTGACGAAGGCGACAGCCGTCGGACCGTTGAACAGGTCGTCGAGCTCCGAAATCCCGGCCTCATTGGCCGCGATCTTGGTCAGCGTGTTCTTCACCACGGCGTACTCGGCGTTCTCGCCGAGCGAGCGACGCAGGGTCTTAACCTGCTTCACCGAGAGACCGCGGTACTCGGTCAGCAGCGCCGCGGAGGAGCCACGGAACTTGTCCGTGATCTCGGCGACGGCGGCAGCCTTGTCGGGCCTTGCCATAGGCTTACGCCTCCTTCCGTGATGTCGAAGTCCGGCCGACCGCGAAAGTCGACCATTCACGCCTCGAACCAACCGGACGGAAGGAAAGCCCCTGCGGAAAAGCAGATGAGCCCCGGTGCGCAGGCGCACGGGGCTCGGTACGACCTCAACGGGCATGCGCGTGAACGCGGACCCGGAAGTCGAAGCTCCAGACACACCTGCGCGGGCTGACTGCGACGAAGCGCAGATCCTTCGGCCACCGGATCCCTTGCGGGGCGCGGCGACAACCAGCGGTCTTTGGCTTCGGTAACACTAACCGGACTCGCCCGTCCGGGGCAAATCGCCCCTGACCGGCCGAGATCGGCCGGGGCGGACGGGGCTCAGCGGGCCAGCGGGGAGACCGTCCGGGTACCGGTGTCCACGGTGTCCGACTCGGCCGGAGCCTGCACCGAGAGCAGGGCGCCGGCGAAGTCGGAGTAGAGCACCGAGTCGTCCGCCTGGCCGCTGTCCCCGCTGCCGGTACGCTGCAGCCTGACCAGCTGGTCCTTGTCGTTGAGCCAGAGGTCCAGGGTGAGCGAGAGCGAGCCGCCGGGGGCCAGCGCGGCCCGCAGGCCGTCCCGGCGGGACTGGGTCAGCTGGGTCTGGGCGGCCGCGTAGCGCTCGGCGGTGGTGGTGACCCGGTAGTGCTCGACCGTCGAGTCCTCGAACTTCTCCTCGCCGACGAAGCGGGCGTCCGCCCCGTCGACGGTGGCGGCGGCCAGCGCCTCGACCGGGTTCAGCAGGTCGATCAGCCCCGCGTACGGGACCTCCTTGTGGCCGTCCGGGTCGGGCGGGACGGCGAAGCGCTCCCAGTGCCGGCCGCCCTGGCGGGCCGCGGTGGCGGCGTCGCCGCCCTGGTAGGCGACGGTGTCCACGACGATCAGCTGCTCGGCGTCGGCCGGAGTGGAGCGCTTGATCTGGAGCGCCGTCTTGGGCTGCCAGAACAGCGGCCCGGATCCGGCGTCCGCGCCCAGCCGGTAGCTGACCTTGGCCCGGCGGGCGGTCTGCATGGCCAGCTGGGCGGAGAGCAGGACACCGTGCGGCGAGCGGTCGGTGGGCTTGGCCGGCCCGGTCGGCGAGGCGCTGGTCGGGGTCGAGGTCGGAGCCGGGCTGCTGGACGGCGTGGACGACGCGTCGCCGCCCCCGCCGCATCCGGTCAGCCCGCTCGCCAGCAGGACGACCGCGGCCAGTGCCGCCAACCGCTGCCGTCCCGCCATCGTCTGGTTCCTCCTCGCCCGCGTGCCGCGCCGGCGGCCCTGTCTCCCGGCCACCTTGCCACCCGGGCCCGGGTCAGCTGGTGGCGCCCCCCTTGCCGAGCTTCGCCAGCTCGGCCAGTTCCACCGTGTCGGACGCGTCCGGCGCCGGCGCGGTGACCGGGGTGCCGTAGTCCGAGTAGAGGACGGTGGCCTTGAACGCGCCGGCCTTGGTGTTGCCGGTCTCGGTCCGCTGGACGACCAGCTGGTCGGCGTCCACCCAGACGTCGATCCGCTCGCTGGTGAGGCCGGCCGTGGCCAGCTTCTGCTTGACCTGGTCGAGCTGCTCCTGGGTCACGCCCTTGCCGGCCATGGAGGCGATCTCGTCGGCGCTGAGTTCACCGGTGTAGTGGGTGGTGGCCTTGCCGTTCAGCGGCTCCTGCCCCACCTCGGTCACCTTGCCTGTCGCGATCAGCATCCGGACGCCCTCGACCGGGTCCGCTGAGAGCCCCGGGTGCGGTGTGCACCCGGGGCGTCAGCCGGTTGGTACGGATGGAGCCTCGTCGGCTCCGATGCGCGGGCTCGGCGGGATCAGCCGAGCAGCTTGAGGATGTCGGCGTCGCTGCCCAGGTCGGTGGCGGCAGGGGCCTCGATCCTGGCCGCCTTGCCGAGGTCGGAGTACTTGACCGTGACGGCGTCGTGCTCGCCGTTCTTGTCGCCGTACTCCTGGTACTGGACGAGTTCCTGTCGGCCGTTGAGCCAGAAGTCGACGGTGAGGGTCTTGCCGTCGTCGTCCAGGGACTTCTGGACGGCCGCGCGCTGGTCGGCCGACAGCGCCGGCATCCCGGCCACCATGGCGGAGGCGTCCTCGACCGCCCGCAGGTGGGTGACCTGGACGCCGTCGAGGCTCTCCTGGCCGACCTTGACGGGCTTGCCGCCCTGCGCGGCGAGGGTGAGCTGGACGACCGGGTTGACCAGCTGGCTCATCAGCAGGACGCCGTCGCCGAGTTCGTTCGAGGCGGGCAGCTTGAGCCAGTGCTTTCCGCCCATGGCCGCGGCCTCGGTGTCGCCGCCGCCGAGGTAGCCGTCGGTCCCGATCACCCGGAACCGGATCTTCTTGGTCTCCACCTCGCCGGTCAGGTCGACGGCCGTGCGGCTCGGGTCCTTCCAGTCGGCGTCGCCGTTGCCGGCGGTGTGGGTCGAGCCGTCCGGGGCGATCATGGTGACCTTGCCGTTGCCGGCCTTCTGCATCACCAGCGCGGCGGCGGCCAGCGCGGTCCTGGGGTCTCCGGTCAGCGCCGCGGCCACCGCGTCGCCGCCCTTGGCACCGCCGCTCGTGGCGTCCGCGGCGCCCTTGCTGCCGCAGGCGGTGGCGGCACCGAGCAGCACGGTCGCCGTGACGACGGTCGAGGCGAGGCGCACAGCACGCATGAAGTCCCCCGTGAGATCCGAACGATGAGATCCGAACGATCCGAAGAAGAGCCGATTTTCAGCTTCTTCTCACGCGGACTCTAACGGATCGCCAGAGGCCCCACGCACCGGATATCCCCGTCCTGTCACCCGTCCCCGGCAGGGGACTCATCGCCCACCCCGGGGGCCGAGACATCCGTCGTGGTCACCGTGGTTCCGGCACTCCCCCGGGCCGTCGCCCGCAGCCTCAGCAGCCGCTCGCCGGGCCCGACCCAGACGTCGTAGCCGATCGCCGCCACCCCCCGCTGCCGGTACCAGTCGACCACCGCGGCGAGCCGCTCCGGGGTCAACTCCTTGTCGTCGCTGAAGTATTCGGCCACCGGCGCGGAGCCCTGGTAGTGCGCGACGGTCATCCCGGCCAGCTGCTCGCCGCCGAGCGATCCGAGCTTCCCGGTCTGCGCGATCGCGTACGCGCGGCTGCCCGGGTTGGTGACGAGTCCGGTCATCCAGCCGCCCGCGTAGCCGCCCGGACCGGTGGCCGACCGCGAGTCGAGCGACTCGGCACTGTCCCGGTCCGCGTGCCTGGGCTGGGCGCCCTGGTAGCTGAGGTCGAGCTCGCCGTTGCGGGCGGTCAGCTGCCCGGTGCCCCGCTCGTCGGTGACGGTCAGCGCGGCCTCGTCCCGGGGGCCCCAGACCAGCGTGCCGCTCGCGGTGCGCCGGCCGGCCGGGCCCTCCTCGACCACGTCGATCCGGGCGCCGCCCGCGTCATCCAGCGCCTGGGCGGCGGCGAGCACCACCTGCCGGGGCGGCACGGCCGCGGCCTCGCCGCCGGGGGTCCGGGTCCCCGGAACGGCCAGCAGGCTGCACCCGGTGGTGGCGCCGAGCAGCAGCAGGGCCGCCGCCGCGGCGGCGGGGCGAAGGGTGGGCGGCACGGCACACTCCGACGGTCACACGTTCTGCACATGATCTGACCGGCAGAGCGTACGACGCTTCGGGCAACCGTTCCCATCCGCCCCCGTCCCCGAGGGAAACGACGGCGGGCCCGCACCCCCGGCGAAGGGGGTACGGGCCCGCCGTGCGGACTGCTTCAGAGCCGATCGGCTCAGACCGCGGCCGGGTCCTCCTCGACGAGGAGGTTGCGGGTGCGGTTCGGGTCCACCAGGATGCCGGGGCCGATGGTGGTGCTGATGGCGGTCTTCTTGATGTAGCGACCCTTGGCGGCGGACGGCTTGGCGCGGAGCACCTCGTCCAGCGCGGCGGCGTAGTTCTCGACCAGCTGCTCGTCGGTGAAGGAGGCCTTACCGATGATGAAGTGCAGGTTCGAGTGCTTGTCGACGCGGAACTCGATCTTGCCGCCCTTGATGTCGTTGACAGCCTTGGCGACGTCCGGGGTCACGGTGCCGGTCTTCGGGTTCGGCATCAGACCACGGGGACCGAGCACGCGGCCGAGGCGGCCGACCTTGCCCATGAGGTCCGGGGTGGCGACGACGGCGTCGAAGTCCAGACGGCCCTTGGCGACCTCGTCGATCAGCTCGTCGGAGCCGACGATGTCGGCGCCCGCAGCACGCGCGGCCTCGGCACGGTCACCGGTCGCGAAGACCAGGACCCGAGCGGTCTTACCGGTGCCGTGCGGGAGGATCACGGTGCTGCGGACCATCTGGTCGGCCTTGCGCGGGTCGACGCCCAGACGCATGGCGACCTCGACGGTGCCGTCGAACTTGGTGGTGCTGGTCGCCTTGGCGAGGCGAATGGCCTCGAGGGGGGCGTAAAGGCGCTCGCGGTCGACCTGAGCGTCCGCGGCCTTCAGAGCCTTGCTGCGCTTCACTGCTGCTCCTGAATGGTGATGGGAGTCGTGGTCTCACGGGCCTGCGCAGGCCCTACCACAGGGACGAGAAGGGCTGATCAGCCCTCGACGGTGATGCCCATCGACCGGGCGGTGCCGGCGATGATCTTCTCCGCCGCGTCCAGGTCGTTGGCGTTCAGGTCGGGCATCTTGGTCGTGGCGATGTCGCGGACCTGGGCGCTGGTGAGCTTGGCGACCTTGGTCTTGTGCGGCTCGCTGGAGCCCTTGTCGATACCGGCGGCCTTCAGGATGAGGCGCGCGGCCGGCGGCGTCTTCGTGATGAAGGTGAAGGAACGGTCATCGTAGACCGTGATCTCCACCGGCACGATCATGCCGCGCTGCGACTCGGTCGCAGCGTTGTAGGCCTTGCAGAACTCCATGATGTTGACGCCGTGCTGGCCCAGCGCGGGGCCGACCGGCGGCGCCGGGTTGGCCGCACCGGCGTTGATCTGGAGCTTGATAAGCCCCGTGACCTTCTTCTTCTTGGGAGGCATGTCTCTCCGGGTCCTTCCGAGAGGTGATTGCTGGTGTGTGCGGAACCGGGGCGACACCCGGCCGCCAGCACACACATCGAACCAGGCTAACGCCTTCGCGTCGCTGGACCAAAACGGATCCGGGGCAGGGCCCTCGGCCCCGCCCCGGATCCGAAGACCGTGGGACTAGTTCTTCTGGATCTGGTCGAAGGAGAGCTCGACCGGGGTCTCCCGGCCGAAGATCTCGACCAGGCCCTTGACCTTCTTCGAGTCGGGGTTGATCTCGTTGATGGTCGCCTGCAGGGTCGCGAACGGGCCGTCGGTGACGGTGACCGAGTCGCCGACCTCGAAGTCCAGCACCTGGATCTCGCTCGGCTTGACCGGCGAGGGCTTGCCGGCCTCCTTGGCCGCCTGGCGCTCGACGTCCGGGGCGAGCATCTTGACGACCTCGTCCAGGGTCAGCGGGTACGGGTCGTAGGCGTTGCCGACGAAGCCGGTGACACCGGGGGTGTTGCGCACGACGCCCCAGGACTCGGGGGTGAGGTCCATGCGCACCAGGACGTAGCCGGGGAGCTTGTTCTGGCGGATGGTCTTGCGGTCGCCGTTCTTGATCTGGACGACCTCCTCCTGCGGCACCTCGGCCTGGAAGATGTACTCCTCGACGTTCAGCGAGACGGCGCGCTGCTCCAGGTTCTGCTTCACCCGGTTCTCGTAGCCGGCGTAGGTGTGGATCACGTACCACTCGCCCGGCATGAAGCGCAGGTCCTCGCGGAACTTGGCGACCGGGTCGACCTCGACGGCCTCCTCGACGGCCTCCTCGACGGCCTCCTCGGCCTCGACCTCGACCTCGGCCTCCTCGGCGGCCTCCTCGACGGCGGGCTCCACGTCGCTCTCCACGTGCAGCGCGGCCTCCTCGGCGGGCTCGCTGGCCTCGGCCTCGTCGTACGCCTCGACCTCGTCCTCGTCGCTGTCCGCGGCGTCCACGATCTGCTCGGCGGACTCGGCTTCGTCAGCCAGCTCGGCCGCGTCCAGCTCGGCGGCGACATCCGCCTCGCGGACGGTCTCGTCGGCGTCGTACAGGGGGGACTCAGACACGGTGGCTGCTTCTTTCCTGGAGATGGTGAAGGTGGCGCGCTCCGGGGCCGCCTCCGGCGGGCTGCCGCTCGCGCGGGCGCCAGGAAGAGGACTCGGAGACTTCAACAGTACCGAGTCCACGGTAGCGGCCGCGTACAACCGGCGCAGACAGCACGACCCGGGCCGAGGATCGGCCCGGGTCGGGAGGCTGTTTCGAAGGGGGACGGCCAGGTCAGCCGAACACCAGGAGGCTCAGCTTGGAGAGGCCGTAGTCCAGGCCGGCCACGAAGGCCATCACGACCACGACGAACACGACGACGACGGTCGTGTAGTTGGTGAGCTCACTCCGGGTGGGCCAGACGACCTTGCGCAGTTCGGCGATGATCTGGCGGTAGAAGAGGGCGGTCCGGGCGAACAGGCCCTTCTTGGCCCGCTTGCCGGCCTTCTTGTCGCCCGCGCGGGCGGCCCGCTTGCGGTCGCGGCGCGAGAGCGCCTTCTCCTCGCCCCCCGCAGGCGTGGTCTCGGCAGCGCCGTCGGCCCCCTCGGGGTTGCCGCTCTCAGGCGTTGCGGTGGAGCCCGTGGTCTCCGTCACTCGTCCTCACCTGAATCCGGGTCCTGCCGAGCGTCCCGTCACCCGATGGGGCACGAACGTCCGGCTAAAAACGGTGCTGATCGGCGCCCTCTCCGCGTCAAGCCCGCTCGCTCTGTCGAGCGAACGGGCTGAAAACGGATCAAGCAGCAGGGCAAGAGGGACTTGAACCCCCAACCGCCGGTTTTGGAGACCGGTGCTCTACCAATTGAGCTATTGCCCTACGGGGCCTCGCGGCTCCGTAGCGACCAACCTACCGCATCTCCCCCCGCTGTCTGCACAGCTGGCGGAAGCTCCGGTCTTTTTCGGCGGGCCGTCGAGCAGTGAGTGTACGTGGTCGAGGGGTGTTTGGTCGAACCTCTTCTTCCGCGGGCCCTGGTCGCCCGGCATATGTCCGGCAGGCCCGCGTGATCACCGGCGGATCGGCGGGCGCCGCCATGTGGACGGACCGGTACGGATGGTGAAACCGCGATGCCCGGTCCGTCCCGGTTCTGCGACGATGCAGGCATGAGCGCTTCCACCCCGCAGCCCGACCGTTCCATCCGCCCCGCCGACCGCCGGGTCTCCGCCCGGGTCGGCGCGATCGCCGAGTCCGCGACCCTCGCTGTGGACGCCAAGGCCAAGGCCCTCAAGGCGGCCGGCCGTCCGGTGATCGGCTTCGGCGCAGGCGAGCCGGACTTCCCCACCCCGGACTACATCGTCGAGGCGGCCGTCGAGGCCTGCCGCGACCCGAAGAACCACCGCTACACCCCGGCGGGTGGCCTGCCCGAGCTGAAGGCCGCGATCGCCGCCAAGACGCTGCGCGACTCCGGCTACGAGGTGGACGCCTCCCAGGTGCTCGTCACCAACGGCGGCAAGCAGGCGATCTACGAGGCGTTCGCCGCGATCCTGGACCCGGGCGACGAGGTCATCATCCCGGCCCCGTACTGGACCACCTACCCGGAGTCGGTCCAGCTCGCCGGCGGTGTCCCGGTGGCGGTCGTGACCGACGAGACCACCGGCTACAAGGTCTCGGTCGAGCAGCTGGAGGCCGCCCGCACCGAGAACACCAAGGTGGTGCTCTTCGTCTCGCCGTCCAACCCGACCGGCGCGGTGTACACCGAGGCCGAGGCCGAGGCGATCGGCCGCTGGGCGCTGGAGCACGGCCTCTGGGTGCTCACCGACGAGATCTACGAGCACCTGGTGTACGGCGAGGCCGCCTTCACCTCGCTGCCGGCCCTGCTGCCCGAGCTGGCCGACAAGTGCGTCGTGGTCAACGGTGTCGCCAAGACCTACGCGATGACCGGCTGGCGGGTGGGCTGGGTGATCGGCCCCAAGGACGTGGTCAAGGCCGCGACCAACCTGCAGTCGCACGCCACCTCGAACGTCTCCAACGTCGCCCAGCGCGCCGCGATCGCCGCCGTCAGCGGCGACCTGTCCGCGGTGCACGAGATGCGCACCGCCTTCGACCGCCGCCGCCGGACCATCGTGCGGATGCTCAACGAGATCGAGGGCGTGTACTGCCCCGAGCCGGAGGGCGCGTTCTACGTCTACCCGTCCGTCAAGGGCCTGCTGGGCAAGGAGATCCGCGGCAAGCGCCCGCAGAGCTCCGGCGAGCTGGCCTCGCTGATCCTGGACGAGGCCGAGGTCGCGGCCGTCCCGGGCGAGGCCTTCGGCACCCCCGGCTACCTGCGGTTCTCCTACGCGCTCGGCGACGCCGACCTGGTCGAGGGCATCGGCCGGCTGCAGAAGCTGCTCGGCGAGGCCCGCGACTGACGTCAATCCGACGTGCCGGTTTCACCCGGGAACCGCCCTCTTCCACCCCTTCGGGGGACGGAAGGAGGGCGGTTCCCGTTTGGGGGCCCGATGCGGCAGTATCGGCGGATGGAACGCCTGTTGAATCCGCGAGACGTCAGGGACCTTCCGAAGGCCCACCTGCACCTGCACTTCACCGGCTCGATGCGCCCCGCCACCCTGCTGGAGCTGGCCGACAAGCACGGCGTCCGACTGCCGGAGGCGCTCAGCTCCGGCGAGCCGCCGAAACTGCGGGCCACCGACGAACGCGGCTGGTTCCGCTTCCAGCGCCTGTACGACACCGCACGCTCGGTGCTGCGGGACGAGGAGGACATCCGCCGGCTGGTCCTGGAGACCGCGCAGGACGAGCGGCGGGACGGCTCCCGCTGGCTGGAGATCCAGGTCGACCCGACCTCGTACGCGCCCCGGCTGGGCGGGCTGATCCCCGCGCTGGAGCTGATCCTGGACGCGGTGGAGCACGCCGCCGAGGCCACCGGGGTGGGCATCCGGGTGCTGGTCGCGGCGAACCGGATGAAGTCCCCGATGGACGCCCGGACGCTGGCCCGGCTCGCCGTCCGGTACGCCGACCACGGCGTGGTCGGCTTCGGCCTCTCCAACGACGAGCGCCGCGGCCTCGCCCGGGACTTCGACCGGGCCTTCGAGATCGCCCGCAAGGGCGGGCTGCTGGCCGCCCCGCACGGCGGCGAGCTGGCCGGGCCCGAATCCGTCCGGGACTGCCTGGACGACCTGGGCGCCGGCCGGATCGGCCACGGCGTCCGCGCCGCCGAGGACCCCCGGCTGATGGCACGGCTGGCCGACCGCCAGATCACCTGCGAGGTCTGCCCGTCCTCGAACGTCTCGCTCGGCGTCTACGAGCGCCCCGAGGACGTGCCGCTGCGGCGGCTGTTCGACGCCGGTGTGCCGCTGGCGCTGGGCGCGGACGACCCGCTGCTGTTCGGCAGCCGACTGGCCGCCCAGTACGACCTGGCCCGCGACGTCCTGGGCTTCAGCGATGCCGAACTCGCCGAGCTGGCACGGCAGTCCGTGCGCGGCTCGCGCGCACCGGAGGCCGTCCGCAAGGAGTTGCTGGCGGACGTCGACGCCTGGCTGGCGAACGGTGTGGCCACCCAGGACGGGGCCGACCCCAGCGGGGGCCGACCCTAGAGCTTGACCCCGATCATCACCGGCTCGTTCACCAGCTCGACCCCGAAGGCCTCGCGGACGCCGTCCCGGATCTCCCGGGCCAGCGCCAGCAGGTCCTCGGCGGTGGCCGAGCCGCGGTTGGTGAGCGCCAGGGTGTGCTTGGTGGAGAGCGTCGCCGGGCCGTCGCCGTAGCCCTTGCCGAAGCCGGCCCGGTCGATCAGCCAGGCGGCCGAAGTCTTGGTGCAGCCCTCCGACGCCGGGTAGGCGGGGGCGTTCTCGGTGCCCGGGCGGGTCCGGAAGGACTCGTACTGCGCGGCGGTGAGCACCGGGTTGGTGAAGAAGGAGCCGGCCGACCAGGTGTCGTGGTCCGCCGGGTCCAGCACCATGCCCTTGCCGGAGCGCAGCCCCAGCACCGCGTCGTACGCCCGCTCCAGCGGCACCCGCTCGCCCTGCTCGACGCCGAAGTGCCGGGCCACCTCGGCGTACTTGACCGGGGTGGAGAGGCCGTCGTGGTCCGCCAGGGCGAACCGCGCCCGCAGCACCACGTAGCGGTCCGGTTCGGCCTTGAAGCAGCTGTGCCGGTAGGAGAACGCGCACTCGGCGTTGGTGAGCGTGACCACCGCGCCGGCCGTGCGGTCGTAGGCGACCACCTCGGTGATCGACTGGGCGACCTCCTGGCCGTAGGCGCCGACGTTCTGCACCGGCGTGGCGCCGGCCGAGCCGGGGATGCCGGCCAGGAACTCGACGCCCGCCAGGCCGTGCTCGCGCACCGTGCGGGTGACCGCCTCCGACCAGACCTCGCCGGCCGCCAGCTCCAGCACGGTGCCGTCCAGGGCGAAGCCGGTGGTGGCGATCCGCAGCACGGTGCCGGGGAAGCCGGCGTCGCCGATCACCAGGTTGGAGCCGCCGCCGAGGACCAGCAGCGGCTCACCGGCCGTGTCGGCCTCGCGGACGGCGGCGATCACCTCGTCGTCGGTGTGGGCGGTCACCAGGCGGCGGGCCGGGCCGCCGAGCCGGAGCGTGGTCAGCGGGGCGAGGGGGGCGTCGTTTTCTACCAGCACGCCCACCAGCGTACGGGGGCGGGGCGGCGGGCCCGCCGGGCACCGGCGCGCCGCCCCCGACCCGCCGGTCAGACCTTCGACGCCTCGGCGGGGACCGGCTCCGCCGCAGGCTGCTCGGCGTCGGCGGCCGCTACGGCCTTGTCGGCCTTGTCTGCCTTGTTGGCCGCAGCCTCCGTGGCGTCCACGGGCTCGGCCGCCGCGGGCCTCGCCTTGCGCGGGAGGAGCATCGCGCAGACGGCCGCGACCACGACCACCCCCGCGCCGACGTACAGCGCGGGCACCAGCCCGTCGACGAAGGACTGCTCGGACGTGTACCCGCCCTGCGCCGAGAACACCGCCGAGAGGACGGCCACCCCGAGCGCGCCGCCCACCTCGCGCAGCGCGTTGTTGGCGCCGGAGGCGATGCCCTGCTCCTCCGGCCGGACGCTGTCCATCACCAGGGCGGCGGTCGGGGCGAAGTACAGCGACATGCCGATGCCGCAGATCACCACGGCGGGGATCTCGGCGCCGTAGTCGTAGCCCGTGGTGCCGCCGGTGATCGCCGCGTACATCGCCAGGCCGGCGCCCTGCAGCAGGAGCCCGGTGACCACGATCGGGCGGCCACCGAACCGGTCGGCCAGGATGCCCGCGATCGGGGCGACGATCAGCGGCATCCCGGTCCACGGGAGCATCCGGATGCCGGCCTCCTGCGGGCTGTAGCCGCCCACGGTCTGCAGGTGCTGGCTGATCAGGAAGATCGAGCCGAACATGCCGAGGAACATCAGCAGGCCGGACGCGTTGACGGCGGAGAACGCCCGGCTGCGGAACAGCCGCATCGGCAGCATCGGGTGCTTGGCCCAGCGCTGCTCGTACAGCACGAAGGCGGTCAGCAGCGCGACGCCGGCGATCAGCGAGCCCAGCACCAGCGGGCTGGTCCAGCCGTTCGGGTTGCCGCGGATCAGGCCGAGGACGACGCCGAACAGGCCCAGGCTGACCAGGACCGTGCCGGCCACGTCCAGGGCCGGGCTGGCGCCCCGGCTCTCGCGGAGCTTGAGGGCGGAGAGCGGTACCAGGACGAGGCCGACCGGGACGTTCACCCAGAAGATCCACTGCCAGGAGAAGTGCTCGGTGAGCGTCCCGCCGACCAGCGGCCCGGTGGCGACGGCCAGGCCGTTGACGCCCGCCCAGATGCCGAAGGCCAGTCCCCGCTTGGCCGCCGGCACCGCGGCGGTGAGCAGGGTGAGGGTGAGCGGCATCGACACCGCGGCGCCGGCGCCCTGGACGGCGCGGGCGGCGATCAGCGAGCCGATGTCCGGTGACAGGGCGGCCGCGGCGGAGCCGACGGTGAAGAGCGTGAGCCCGACCAGGAAGATCCGGCGGCGGCCGAAGCGGTCGCCGAGCGCGGCGCCGAACATCAGCAGGACGGCGAAGGCCAGGGTGTAGGCGCTGACCGTCCACTCCAGGTCGGACAGCCCGCCGCCGAGGTCCTCGCGGATGGACGGCAGCGCCGTGGTGACGACCAGGTTGTCCAGGCTGGCCATGAAGCCCGCGACACTGGTGATCACCAGCGTCCAGACACCGGTCCGCCCCAGGCCTGGCGCCTCGGGCCGCTCCGCCGCCGCCGGCCGTTCCGTTTTCTCCAGTTTCTCCGACATGACGTCCCCCAGTTCCCCTCTGGATAGTTATTGATCAATAACTTCTGTGGGCCGAAAAAGGGCCGCGCGGCCGCCGCCGCACAGCCTCTCCCCGGCCTAGGACTCGCCCTGCGGCTCGCCCCGCTCCCCGTCGTGCTCCCCGTCGCATTCCTCGCCCTGCGGCTCGTCCTGCGGCCCGAAGCCGTCCCAGATCCGGTGGTCCCTGGGGTAGCCCAGCGCCACCAGCGTGTTGATCAGCATCCCGTACGCCATGAACGCGGTCGCGTCCTCGGTGTCGCCGCCCAGCCGGATCCTGATCCGGTCGAACAGTTCGAGCCAGCCCGCCCGGGCAGCCTCGCCGATCTCGTCCTCGTCCGCCGTTTCGCCGGCGAACACCGAGACGTAGAGCTGCATCTGCATCATCAGCTGCTCGCGGTCCCCGACCAGCCCCAGGTAGGCGCGGGACATCGCCACGCCGGCCGCCTCGCCGGTCAGCCCGGCCGAGGCCTCGTCGAAGACCTGCCAGGTCTCCTCGATGCAGCGGTCGGCGGCGGCCTTGAAGATGGCCTGCTTGCTGGGGAACAGCCGGAACAGGTACGGCTGCGAGACGCCCACCCGGCGGGCGATCGTCTCGGTGGAGGTCCCCCGGTAGCCGCTCCTGGCGAACTCGATCATGGCAGCACGGATGACGCTCTCGCGCCGCTCCTCCGCACTCATCCGCATGCTCGCCCTCGCCATGGGAGTCAAGTTAGTGGCCAATCACTATCTTCGCAAGGCCGACGGGCGCGGCGGGAAGCCCGCCGAACGGGCCCCGCCGCGGCCGGACGCGCCTCAGGCGAGCCGGACGACCGCCCTCGACATCCCGAGCACCTTCTGTCCGCCCGTGGTGGCCAGCAGGTCGACCTGCACCCTGCGGTCGTCCAGCAGCTTGGCGACCTTGGCCGAGACCTCGACCACCGCGCCGACACCGTCGTTCGGCACCGGGACCGGACGGGTGAAGCGGACGCCGTACTCGACCACCGCCGCCGGGTCGCCGACCCAGTCGGTGACCACCCGGATCGCCTGGGCCATGGTGAACATGCCGTGCGCGATGACGTCCGGCAGGCCGACCTCCAGCGCGAACTTCTCGTTCCAGTGGATCGGGTTGAAGTCGCCGGAGGCGCCCGCGTACCGCACCAGGGTGTCGCGGGTCACCGGGAAGGACTGCGCCGGCAGCTGGGTGCCGACCTCGACCTCGTCGTAGCTGATCGCCATCGTGCTCACTCCCCCGTCTCGTCGGCGGCCCGGGCCACCAGCGTCATGACCGACGTCACCACGTGCTCGCCGAGCGCGTCCGACACCTCACCACGCACGGTGAGCACATCGTTGCCCGCCAGCGACTTGATGTTGTCGATGGTCACCGCGACCGTCAGCCGGTCGCCCGCCACCACCGGGCGGGAGTACGAGAACTTCTGGTCCCCGTGCACCACCCGGCTGTAGTCCAGGCCGAGCTCCGGATCCTCGACCACCTGGGCGGCCGCCCGGTAGGTGATCACGAACGGGAAGGTCGGCGGGGCGATCACATCGGGGTGGCCCAGCGCCTTCGCCGCCTCCGGGTCGGTGAACGCCGGATTGGCGTCCCCGATCGCGATCGCGAACTCGCGGATCTTCTCCCGGCCGACCTCGTACGGCTCGGTGGGCGGGTAGGTCCGCCCGATGAAGGAGGGGTCGAGTGCCATGGGGGCAGCTCCTCGGAAGCGCGGTGGATCCGGCGGCCGTTGCCGTCGGCGGGGTGCGCATGGGTGCATACGCGAAAAACTCCGGGCCGCACCCCCTGAGGGATGCGGCCCGGAGCTCAAGACCTGATTCACACAGGCCCGACGCCCTGCGAAAGGGTCAGCGGGTCTCGCGGTGCGCGGTGTGCGAGTTGCAGCGGGGGCAGTGCTTCTTCATCTCAAGACGGTCCGGGTCGTTACGCCGGTTCTTCTTGGTGATGTAGTTCCGCTCCTTGCACTCCACGCAGGCCAGCGTGATCTTCGGGCGGACATCGGTGGCAGCCACGGGAGTGCCTTCCTTGGACAACGAATAAGAACACAACAAGAGTAGCCGACCGGGAGTGCGATCTCCCGACCGACTACGCGGGGTAGCGGTGACCGGACTTGAACCGGTGACACAGCGATTATGAGCCGCTTGCTCTACCAACTGAGCTACACCGCCACGGTGATCCGCAGCACAGTGGCAACTGACTGCTTTTCACCAGAGCCCCCATGCGGAATCGAACCGCAGACCTTCTCCTTACCATGGAGACGCTCTACCGACTGAGCTATAGGGGCGAACGAGGAAGAGATTACACGTTCCGCGCCCAGAGGTGAAATCCGTATCCCGACGTGAAGACCGCAGGTCGGCGAGGTGCACGGACGAACGATCCGAGGCCCCGCGTTCGACCGGTCCCCGGCCGCGCGGCCCGACCCGATACGACTATTGCCCGCCTCCCGGCGCCCCGCCCCCGCGCGCCATAGGCTCGACCCTCGTTGATCGGGACGGCCCGGGAGATCAGGACGACCTGGGATCGGGACGGTCCGGCCGACCGGACGGGCCAGCGCGGGAAGGGAGCCGGCGATGGACAGCGCAGCCGCCGACGGGCCGCACTCGGGGCCCGGCCCGGCGGCCAACCCGCTCGGGCACGGACCGATCCTCCTGCTCACCGGCGCCCGGCTGGCCGACGGGCGGGTGGTGGACGTCCGGATCAGCGGCGACCGGATCCAGGCCGTCGGCACCGTCGGCAGCCTCGGCCCGCTGCCCGCCCTGCCCGGCGCGCCCACCGTCACCACCGGCGCCCGGATCGACCTCAAGGGCTACCTGCTGCTGCCGGCCCCCGCCGAGGCGCACGCCCACTACGACGCCGCCTTCTCCGCCGCGCTGCCCACCCCGCCGCCGGACACCCCCACCGACCTCACCCGCCGGGTCACCGAGGCCGCGCTCACCTCGCTCGGCTACGGCGCCACCGCTCAGCGCACCCACGTCCGGATCGGCGACGTGCACGGGCTGCGCCGGCTGGAGGCGGTGCTCACCGCCCGGCAGGCGCTGCGCGGCCTGGCCGAGCTCCAGGCGGTGGCGATGCCCCGACTGCTCACCGGCCGGGCCGGCGCGGACGGCCGGGCCCAGCTGCGCGACGCGCTCAAGCTGGGCGCCACCGCGGCCGGCGGCTGCCCGGAGCTGGACCCCGATCCGGCCGGGTACGTCCAGGTGCTGCTGGAGGCCGCCCGGGAGGCGGACTGCCCGGTGGACCTGCACACCACGGCCGGCGATCCGGCCCAACTCGCGCGACTGGTCGGCGCGTTGGCCCCGCTGCGGCCGCGGGTGTCGCTCGGGCCGTGCGGGGCGCTGGCCCGGGGCGCGTCCACGGTGCTGGCGACCGGCGGGGTGCGGGTGGTCTGCCTGCCGCAGAACGGCGGCTGCACCGGCCTGGAGGGCCGCTCTGCGGGGACGCGACCGGGCCTGCTACGGGAGTTGACGGAGGCCCGGGTGCCGTTGGCGGCCGGCAGCGGCGCGCTGCGGGACCCGTCCAACCCGGTCGGCCGGGCGGACCCGCTGGAGTCGGCGTACCTGCTGGCGGCGGGTGGGGAGCTGGATGTGGCCGCGGCGTACGACGCGGTGGCGAACCAGGCCCGGGCGGCGCTCGGGCTGCCGCCGGTCCGGGTGGACGCCGGGTTCCCGGCGGAGCTGCTGGCGGTGCGCGGGGACAGCCTGGCCGGGGCGCTCGCGGGCGGGCACAGCCGGCTCGTGGTGCACAGCGGCCGGGTGGTCAGCCGGACCAGCGCGGTGCGGGAGTTCGCGGACACCGTGGTGCTGGCGCTGCCCCGGCAGTCCGGGAGCACCGGCGGGGGCTGACGGCTGCCGGGAGGAGTCGGCGGGGGAAGTTCAAGGGGCGCGCGACTGATGTCGCGCGCCCCTCCCCCACCTGCTGGCCGCCGTTGGACGGCGGCTGGAGCGGCCCCGGGCCTCCCCCACATTGGAGCCGGGCCCGCTCGGTCAGCACTGACGCTACGCCCACGGAGCACCGCCGCCGGTCGGCCTTGACGCTCCCCTGTCGGCCCTCGGCCCGCTCTTGACGGGGTGTTGACGCGGCTGCGGCCGACGCGGGCTCAGGGCTCGTACCGGTACCCGATCCCCGGCTCGGTGATCAGGTGCCGCGGGCGGGCCGGATCGCGCTCCAGCTTGCGGCGCAGCCCGGCCAGGTAGACCCGCAGGTAGTTGCCGCGCGCCTCCTGGGCCGGCCCCCACACCTCGCGCAGGATCTGCCGCCCGGGCACCAGCCGGCCGGGGTTGGCCACCAGCAGGGCGAGGATCCGCCACTCGGTCGGAGTGAGCCGCACCGCGCCCCGCGGGCCGGTCACCGTGGTGGCCGTCAGGTCGACGGTGTGGTCGCCGATCACCGGGCGGCCCAGCGGGGCACCGCCTGACGGTCGGCGCAGTACGGCGCGCAGCCGGGCCAGCAGCTCGTCCATCAGGAACGGCTTGGTGAGGTAGTCGTCGGCACCCGCGTCGAGGGCGTCCACCTTGTCGGCGGCGCCGGAGCGGCCGGAGAGCACGATGATCGGCATCGCACTGCGGGTGCGCAGGCCGCGCAGCACGTCCATGCCGTCGAGGTCCGGCAGGCCGAGGTCGAGCAGCACGGCGTCCGGGACGGAGTGCGCGGCGCGGTCCAGCGCCTCGCCGCCGCTGGCGGCCGTCCGGACGGCGTACTGCCGGGCGCTGAGGTTGATCCGCAGCGTGCGCAGCAGGGCGGGTTCGTCGTCGACAATCAGGATTTCACTCATGCACGGGGTCCTCCCGAGTGGCTGCGGGCAGGGTGAGCAACATGGTGGTACCGCCCCCGGGGGTGTCCTCGACCTCAAGGCTGCCGCCCATGGCCTCGGCCAGGCCGCGGGAGAGCGCGAGGCCGAGGCCGACTCCGCTGGTGTTGTCGGTGTCGCCGAGGCGCTGGAAGGGCAGGAAGACCCGGTCGCGCTCCTCGGGGGCGATGCCGGGGCCGCGGTCGATCACCCGGATCTCGACCTGGTCGGCGTGGTGGCTGGCGGTCACCAGGACGGGTGCGCCGGGGGCGTTGTGGCGCAGCGCGTTGGTGATCACGTTGGCGAGCACCCGCTCCAGCAGCGGCGGGTCGGCGAGCACCGGCGGCGCGGTGTCCAGGTCGAGCGGCTGGACCGGCGCGTACGGGTCGGGGAGGCTGTCGAGGGCCCGGGGCAGGATCTCGTCGAGGTGGGTCTCGGTGAGGTGCAGGGTGAGCGCGCCGGCCTGGAGGCGGCTCATGTCGAGCAGGTTGTCGACCAGGCGGGTGAGCTTGACCAGCGACTCGTCGGCGGTGGCGAGGAGTTCGGCCTGGTCCTCGGGCGAGAACTCGACGTCGGGGCTGCGCAGCGAGCCGACCGAGGCGAGCGCGGCGGCGAGCGGGGTGCGCAGGTCGTGGCTGACGGCGGCGAGCAGGGCGGTGCGCATCCGGTCGGCGGCCTTGATCGGCTCGACCTCGGCGGCGACCATGGCGAGCCGGTCGCGTTCCAGCGCGACGGCCACGTGCGCGGCGAAGGCGGTGAGCACGCGCTGGTCGGCGGCCGGCAGCCGGCGGCCGGTGAGGACCAGGACGGCGTCCGCGCCGACCGGGACCTCGGTGGTCTCGCTCTGCCCGTCGGCGTCCTCCTGGTGCTCGGTCTCGGAGTGGGCGAGCACCTCGCCGTCGACCCGGGAGAGCAGGGCGACGGCCTGCATGCCGAAGGCCGTCCGGGACTTCTCCATCAGGGCGGACAGGGCGTCGGCGCCGCGCAGCACGCTGCCGGCCAGGGTGGAGAGGGTCTCGGCCTCGGCGGTGGCGCGGGCGGCGCGGGTGGTGAGCCGGCTGGCGTGGTCGACCACGGTGGAGACGGCGAGCGCGACGGCGGCGAAGACGACCAGGGCGACGATGTTGTTGGTCTCGCCGATGGTCAGGGTGTGGATCGGCGGGATGAAGTAGTAGTTGAGCAGCAGCGAGGCGGCGACCGAGGCCAGCAGGGCGGAGGTGGCGCCGCCGAGCAGGGCGACGATGACCACGCCGAGCTGGAAGATCAGTGCGTCGGTGGTGAGGTTGATGCTCTCGTGCGCCTGGGAGAGGATCGCGGTCAGCAGCCAGGGCACCACGAGGCCGGCGACGTAGCCGGCGATGGTGCGGCGCCGGGAGTGGCGGCGGCCGAGCGAGGGCAGCCGGCCGCGGCCGGTGAACTCGTGGGTGACCATGTGGACGTCGATGTCCTCGGAGGCGTCCACGGTGGTCTCGCCGATGCCGGGGCCGGTGAGGAAGCGGTTGATCCGGCCGCGACGGCTGGTGCCGAGCACCAGCTGGGTGGCGTCGTGGGCGCGGGCGAAGGCGAGCAGCGAGGTGGGGATGTCGTCGCCGACCACGACGTGGTAGCTGCCCCCGAGGGTCTCCACCAGCTGCCGCTGCTGGGCGAGCGCACCGGAGGAGGCGCCGGCCAGGCCGTCGCTGCGGGTGACGTGGACGGCCAGCAGGTCGCCGCCGGCGGTGCGGTCGGCGATCCGGGCGGCGCGGCGGATCAGGGTCTCGCCCTCGGGGCCGCCGGTGAGGGCGACCACGACGCGTTCGCGGGTCTCCCAGACCCGGTCGATGTTGTGGCTGGCCCGGTAGTCGCGCAGGCCCTCGTCGACCCGCCCGGCCACCCAGAGCAGGGCGAGTTCGCGCAGGGCGGTGAGGTTGCCGACCCGGAAGTAGTTGGAGAGCGCGGCGTCCACCTTCTCCGCCCTGTAGACGTTGCCGTGGGCCATCCGGCGGCGCAGCGCCTGCGGGGCCATGTCGACGAGTTCGATCTGGTCGGCCCGGCGCACCACCTCGTCCGGGACGGTCTCGCGCTGCGGGATGCCGGTGATCTTCTGGACGACGTCGTTCAGCGATTCCAGGTGCTGGATGTTGACAGTGGTGATGACGTCGATCCCGGCGGCCAGCAGTTCGTCGACGTCCTGCCAGCGCTTGATGTGGCGGCCGCCGGGGATGTTGGTGTGCGCCAGTTCGTCGACCAGCACGACGGCCGGTCGGCGGGCGAGCACGGCGTCGAGGTCCATCTCGTCGAACTCGGCGTCCCGGTAGGAGCGCTGGACGCGCGGCAGGACCTCCAGGCCGTCCAGCATGCCCTCGGTGTGGCGGCGGCCGTGGCACTCGATGTACCCGACCACGACGTCGGCCCCGCGCTCCTGTCTGCGCCGGGCCTCGTCCAGCATCCGGTAGGTCTTGCCGACCCCCGGGGCGGAACCGAGGTACACCCTCAGCCGGCCGCCGCGGATGCCGGTGCCGGGGGTGAGGTCGCGGGCCATGGGCACTGCTCTTTCGTTCCTGCGAGGGCGGCCGACAGGCGTCCTCGTGCCGGGGTCGGGACGTACGGCGGCCGACCCGGGCGCGGGGGTGGTGCCCCGGCCCGGGTCGGCCCGTTTCACGGATCCAGCCGTTGGCCTGTCACTTCTGTTCCGCGAGTGCCCGGTTGAGCAGGACGACGTTGACGCCCTCCTGGCCGAGGAAGCCGAGCGAGCGGCCTTCGGTGTACGTGCCGACCAGCTGGTTCAGCGTGTCGGCCGACAGGTTCCGGGCCTTGGCGACCCGGTTCACCTGCTCCTTGGCGTAGGCGACCGAGATGTGCGGGTCGAGGCTGGAGCCGGAGGCGGTCAGTGCGTCGGCCGGGACGCTCGCCGGGTCGACGCCGTCGAACTCGGCGACCGCGGCGCGGCGGTCGTTGACGGCCTTGAGCAGGTCGTCGCTGTTCGGGCCGAGGTTGGAGGCGCCCGAGTTGTCGCCGGCGTAGTTGTTGGCGGAGGGCCGGGGCTGGAACCACTTCGGGTCCGGCTGGGCCTCCTCCTTCGCGTCGTCGGGGTTCTTCTTCGGGAGGTTGTAGTTCTGGCCGAGCAGGCTGGAACCGACCTCCTTGCCGTCGGACTTCACGATCGAGCCGTTGGCCTTCTCGCTGAAGGCGACCTGGCTGATCCCGGTGACCAGCAGCGGGTAGGCGATCCCGAGGATCACCGTGAGCACCAGCAGCACCCGCAGTGCGGTGAAGTGGGTGCGGACGGTCGTCGGCAGGGGCTTGGGCATCGGATTCTCCTCTCTCAGCTCAGGCCGGGGATGAACTGGACGATCAGGTCGATCAGCTTGATGCCGACGAACGGCACCACCAGACCGCCGAAGCCGTAGACCCCGATGTTGCGGCGCAGCAGGGAGCTGGCGTCGGACGGGCGGTAGCGCACGCCGCGCAGGGCGAGCGGGATCAGGCCGACGATGACCAGGGCGTTGAAGATGATCGCCGAGGTGATCGCGGACTGCGGGCTGTGCAGGCCCATGATGTTGAGGTGGCTCAGGCCCGGGTAGACCCCGGCGAACATCGCGGGGATGATCGCGAAGTACTTGGCCACGTCGTTGGCGATCGAGAAGGTGGTCAGCGCGCCACGGGTGATCAGCAGCTGCTTGCCGATCTCGACGATCTCGATCAGCTTGGTCGGGTTGGAGTCCAGGTCGACCATGTTGCCGGCCTCCTTGGCCGCCATGGTCCCGGTGTTCATGGCCACGCCGACGTCGGCCTGGGCGAGCGCGGGGGCGTCGTTGGTGCCGTCGCCGGTCATCGCGACCAGCTTGCCGCCCTCCTGCTCCTTCTTGATCAGGGCCATCTTGTCCTCGGGGGTGGCCTCGGCGAGGAAGTCGTCCACGCCCGCCTCCTCCGCGATCGCCTTGGCGGTCAGCGGGTTGTCACCCGTGATCATGATGGTCTTGATGCCCATCCGGCGGAGCTCGTCGAAGCGCTCCCGCATGCCCTCCTTGACCACGTCCTTGAGGTGGATCACCCCGAGGACGCGGGCCGGCTCGGCGCCGACCTTGGTGGCCACCACCAGCGGGGTGCCGCCGGCCGCGGAGATCCCGTCGACCAGGGCGGAGACCTCGTTGCCGACCGAACCGCCGTTCTCGGTCACCCAGTTGGTGACCGCGCCGGCCGCGCCCTTGCGGACCTGGTGAACCGCCTCGGCCTCGTCCAGGTCGACGCCGGACATCCGGGTCTGGGCGGTGAACGGGACCCACGTGGCGTGCGTCAACTCGCCCTGGGCGCGGGCCCGCAGGCCGTACTCGGTCTTGGCGAGGACCACGATCGAGCGGCCCTCCGGGGTCTCGTCCGCGAGGGACGACAGCTGTGCGGCGCTGGCCAGCTCCTCGGTGGACACGTCCGGGGCGGGCAGGAACTCGGCGGCCTGGCGGTTGCCCAGGGTGATGGTGCCGGTCTTGTCCAGCAGCAGGGTGTTGACGTCGCCGGCCGCCTCGACGGCGCGGCCGGACATCGCCAGCACGTTGCGCTGCACCAGCCGGTCCATGCCGGCGATGCCGATCGCGGAGAGCAGCGCGCCGATGGTGGTCGGGATGAGCGCCACGATCAGGGCGACCAGGACGATCATCGACTGCGGGGCGCCCGCGTAGGTGGCCATCGGCTGCAGGGTCACCACGGCGACCAGGAAGACGATGGTCAGCGAGGCGAGCAGGATGTTCAGCGCGATCTCGTTCGGCGTCTTCTGCCGGGCGGCGCCCTCGACCAGGGCGATCATCCGGTCGATGAAGGACTTGCCGGGCTCCGAGGCGATCTTCACCACGATCCGGTCGGACAGCACCTTGGTGCCGCCGGTGACCGCGGAACGGTCGCCGCCGGACTCGCGGATGACCGGCGCGGACTCGCCGGTGATCGCCGACTCGTCGACGCTCGCGACGCCCTCGACGACGTCGCCGTCGCCGGGGATGATCTGCCCGGCCTCGACCACCACGTGGTCGCCGAGCCGCAGCGCGGTGCCCGGGACCTCCTCCTCGGCCTGCGTGGCGGGCCAGTCGGTGAGCCGGCGGGCGACGCTCTCGGTCTTGGTCTTGCGCAGGGTGTCGGCCTGGGCCTTGCCGCGGCCCTCGGCGACGGCCTCGGCCAGGTTGGCGAAGATCGTGGTGAGCCAGAGCCAGACGGTGATGGCCCAGGCGAACACGGACGGGCTGGCGATCGCGGAGACGGTGGTGACCACCGAGCCGACCTCGACCACGAACATCACCGGGTTCTTGACCATCACCCGGGGGTCGAGCTTCTTCACCGCGTCCGGCAGGGACGCGACGATCAGCTTCGGGTCGAGGAGACCGCTGGCCACTCTGTGCGGCGCGGCGGGCTCGGCCTTGTCGGCCGGTGCGGGGTTGAGCGTAGGGGTGGACATCAGGAGGAGAGACCTTCCGCGATCGGCCCGAGAGCCAGGGCCGGGAAGTAGGTGAGGCCGACGACGATCAGGATGACGCCCGACAGCAGGCCCACGAACAGCGGCTTGTGGGTGGGCAGGGTGCCCGGGGTGGCCGGGACCGGCTGCTGCTGGGCGAGCGAACCGGACAGCGCCAGGACGAAGACGATCGGCAGGAGGCGACCGAAGATCATCGCCAGGCCGAGCGCGGTGTCGTACCAGTCGGTGTTGACGGTGATGCCGCCGAAGGCCGAGCCGTTGTTGTTCGCGGCCGAGGTGAAGGCGTACAGCACCTCGGAGAAGCCGTGGGCGCCGGAGTTGAGCATCCCGGCCCGCTCCCCCGGCAGGGCCATCGCCACGCCCGTGCCGACCAGGACGATCGTCGGCGTGGTGAGGATGTACAGCGAGGCGAACTTCATCTCCCGGCCGCCGAGCTTCTTGCCCAGGTACTCGGGGGTGCGGCCGACCATCAGACCGGCGACGAACACCGCGACGATCGCCAGCACGAGCATGCCGTACAGACCGGAGCCGGTACCGCCGGGCGCGATCTCACCCAGCATCATGTTGAAGACCGTCAGCCCGCCGCCGAACGGCGTGTACGAGTCGTGGAAGGAGTTCACCGCGCCGGTCGAGGTCAGCGTCGTCGACGCCGCGAACAGGCCGGAGGCGGCGATGCCGAAGCGCTGCTCCTTGCCCTCCATCGCGGCGCCCGCGGCCTGCAGGGCGGTGCCCTGGTGCTGCGACTCCGCGAAGGTGATCAGGGCGGTCGAGGCGATCCAGAAGAGGCCCATCACGGCGACGATCGCGTAGCCCTGGCGGTGGTCGCCGACCATCCGGCCGAAGGTCCGCGGCAGCGCGAACGGGATCACCAGCAGCAGGAAGATCTCGACCAGGTTGGAGAAGCCGGTCGGGTTCTCGAACGGGTGCGCGGAGTTGGCGTTGAAGAAGCCGCCGCCGTTGGTGCCGAGCAGCTTGATGACCTCCTGGGAGGCCACCGGGCCGCCCGGGATCTTCTGCACCTCGCCGCTGAGCGTGGCCACCTCGTGGAAGCCGTGGAAGTTCTGGATCACGCCGGAGGCGGCCAGGACCAGGGCGAAGACGATCGAGATCGGCAGCAGCAGCCGGAGGTTGATCCGGACGAGGTCCACCCAGAAGTTGCCGACCCGGTCCGTCCGGTTGCGGGTGAAGCCCCGGATCAGCGCGGCGACGACGGCGATGCCGACGGCCGCGGAGACGAAGTTCTGCACCGCCAGGCCCGCCATCTGCGCCAGGTGACCCATCGCGGACTCACCGGCGTAGGACTGCCAGTTGGTGTTGGCGACGAACGAGATCGCGGTGTTCCAGGCCTGGTGGCCCTCCATCTGCGGAACGCCCAGGTTCAGCAGCAGGTAGCCCTGGAGGCGGATCAGGCCGTAGAGGAAGAGGACCGAGACGGCCGAGAAGGCCAGCACCGAGCGGAGGTACACCGGCCAGCGCTGATCGGCGTCGCCGTCGACGCCGATCACCTTGTAGATGCCGCGCTCGACTCTGAGGTGCTTGGTGGTGGTGAGGAGCTTGGCGATGTAGTCGCCAAGGGGGCGGTAGCACAGGGCCAGGGCCCCGACCAGGGCCAGGGCCTGCAGCCAGCCCGCGAGAGTGGATCCCATGTCAGAACTTCTCCGGGAAGATCAGCGCCACGACGAGATAGCCGACGAGCGCGACGGCCACGATCAGACCTGCGATGTTCTCCGCGCTCACAGCTTCTCCACCCCCCGCGCGATCAGGGCGATGACGGCGAACACGGCGACCGTGACACCGACGTAGATGAGATCGGACATGGGCTCCACCAGCGTGCTTCGGGAGATTGCCGCGAACGGGCCGGAGGCTTCGTGCGGCACCGGCGGACGACCGGCAGATGCAGCAAAGCAGCCGTCAGAGGCGCGTTATGGCTCCCTGACGCCCTCCATACGGGTGACAGCGGGACGTTGACGCGACCTTGACGCACGCTTCACCGGGCCGAGACCGTCGTGATCGGGCCGAGATATCGCGGGGGTCGGGACGGCACGGGGAGGGGCCCGGGGACGCCGGAGGCCCCGGACGGCGGTCCGCCGTTCGGGGCCTCCGTTCGTGCGTGGGGTGGGGACGCCGTCAGACGCTCTCCGGCGCCGGGAGCTTCTCGTACCCGCCCTTCGGGGCCGGCTCACCACGGCGCACCGCGCCCGGTGCCCGGCGCGACGGGCCGCCCGCCCGCCCGGAGGAGGTCAGCTGCCACGGCACGCTGATCACCATCACGCCCGCCGTGAACAGCAGCCGGCTCTTCAGCCACAGCGCCGACTGGTTGTGCAGCAGGTGCTCCCACCAGTGGCCGACCACGTACTCCGGGATGAACACCGCGACCGCCTCGCGGGGGCTGTCGCGGCGGTGCTCCCGCACGTACGCCAGCACCGGCTTGGTGATCTCCCGGTACGGCGAGTCCAGCACCTTCAGCGGCACCCGGACGCCGGCCTCCGTCCACTGCCGTTCCAGCTCGCCGGTGGCCTCCGGCTCCACCGCCACGGTCAGCGCCTCCAGCGAGTCCGGCCGGAACGCCTCCGCGTAGCCGAGCGCCCGCAGCGTCGGCTTGTGCAGCTTGGACACCAGCACGATCCCGTGCACCCGGGCCGGCCGCACCGACTCGGCCTCCGGGTCGTCCACCGCCAGCTCGGCGGCGACGCCGTCGTAGTGCCGGCGGATGCCGCGCATCATCAGCCACAGCACCAGCGCGGCGACCACGGCCAGCCAGGCGCCCTGGGTGAACTTGGTGAGCAGCACGATCACCAGCACCAGCGCGGTGACCACCGCACCGAAGGCGTTGATCACCCGGGAGCGCTGCGCCGAGCGGCGCACGACCGGGTCGGCCTCGGTGGCCAGCGCCCGGTTCCAGTGCCGGACCATGCCGATCTGGGACAGCGTGAAGGAGGTGAAGACGCCCAGGATGTACAGGTGGATCAGGCTGGTGACGTTCGCGTCGTACAGCCAGAGCAGCCCGCCGGCCACCACGGCGAGCGCGATGATGCCGTTGGAGAAGGCCAGCCGGTCGCCGCGGGTGTGCATCTGCCGGGGCAGGTAGCGGTGCTCGGCCAGGATCGAGGCCAGCAGCGGGAAGCCGTTGAAGGCGGTGTTGGCGGCCAGGATCAGCACCAGCGCGGTGACCGCCTGGATCGCGTAGAACAGCACGCTGTGGTCGCCGCCGAAGATCGCCGCGGCGAGCTGGGCGATCACGGTCTGCTGGGGCGTGCTCGCGCAGTCGTCGGGGAAGCCGGTCAGCCGGCAGGCGTCGCCCTCGGTGATGTGCACCTTGGCGATCAGCGCGAGGGCGGTGATGCCGACGAACATCACCACGGCCGTGGTGCCCATCACGGCCATGGTGCGCGCGGCGTTGCGCGCCTTCGGTGCCCGGAAGGCCGGGACGCCGTTGGAGATCGCCTCCACCCCGGTCAGCGCCGTACAGCCGGAGGCGAACGCCCGCAGGCCCAGCATCAGCAGGCCGAGCCCGGCCACGGTGTCCTTGCCGTCCTCCGGGAGGATCCTGTACGAGGCGCTGGACGCCACCGGCGCGTCGCCGAGCGCGACCCGGACCAGCCCGGTGACCACCATCAGCAGGATGCCGCCGATGAACAGGTACGTCGGCGCGGCGAAGGCCTTGCCGGACTCCCGGACGCCGCGCAGGTTCATCGCCATCAGCAGCAGCACGAAGCCGACGGCCAGCTCGACCCGGTGGTCGGCCAGCGAGGGCAGCGCCGAGATGATGTTGTCCACGCCGGAGGCCACCGACACCGCGACCGTCATCACGTAGTCCACCAGCAGCGAGGCGGCCACCACCAGGCCGGAGTTGGCCCCGAGGTTGCGGGACACCACCTCGTACGAGCCGCCGCCGCTCGGGTAGGCGTGCACCACCTGGCGGTAGGACATCACCACGACCGCCATCAGCGCGACGACTCCGGCCGCCACCCACGGGGTCAGGTACAGGAAGGCGGCGCCACCGACGGTGAGCACCAGCAGGATCTCCTGGGTCGCGTAGGCGACCGAGGAGAGCGGGTCGGAGGCGAAGATCGGCAGCGCCAGCCGCTTGGGCAGCAGCGTCTCGCCGAGCTCCTCGCTGCGCATGGCCCGGCCGATCACGAGGCGCTTGAGCGCCTGGGGAGCGTTGAACACGTTGGCGAGCGTAAGTTCGGTCGGGCACGACGGAATCCGTTGCGACGCCGGCCCGGCACGTCCCGCCGTTGAAGGCTTCCCGCAGGTCAGAGCCACTGCGGGCGGGTACGTGCCGGGCGTATCGAGGGCGTTAAGGGCACCCCGTTAAGACCGCGTCAAGATATGAGGTTGTTATCGGATCCCGGCCGGCCGCGCCGGCCTTCGCCCCTGGCCGCCGGGGCGCTCGGGCGCTCGGGCGCTCGGGCGGTACCCGGGCTCTGAGGCGCCGGGCTCTGGGGCGCTCGGGCTCTGGGGCGCTCGGGCGGCACCCGGGCTATGAGGCGCAGGGGCGCCGCCCGCGGTCACATCCGCATCCGCAGCCGGCAGACCACCGCGTCGGTGTGCCGGCGCAGGGCGCGGTCGATCACGGCGCCGCGCCGGTTCTGCAGCGCCCGCTGCCACCAGCGGGACGGCTCCACCTCGGGGATCAGCACGGTCAGCCGGTCGTAGGCGCGCTCCTCGCCGAGCCGGTTCACGAAGGCGGCGATCGGCTGGCCCAGCCGGCGGTGGTCCTCCGGGATCTCCACCAGCGGCACGCCCGGCTGCCACAGCTCCCAGTCCCGGCGCAGCGCCTCCGCCTCGGACTGCTCGTGCACCACCGTCACCGCCAGCACCTCGTCGCCGAGCGACAGCGCCGCGGACAGGCCGTCCTTGGTGAGCCGGGTGATCGCGGTCACCGGCACGACGACCAGGCTGCGCTGGCGGGTCACCGCACCGGGCACCCGGCCCAGCTCCAGCCGCTCGCCGATCCCCGCGTAGCTGCGGTGCACCGCCTCGAACAGCACCACCAGCAGCGGCAGCGCCACCACGATGCCCCAGGCGCCCTCGGTGAACTTGGTGCCGGTGACCACCACCGTCGCAACGCCGGTGAGCAGCGCGCCGAACCCGTTCAGCGCGGCCTTCCCGTGCCAGCCGTCCGGCCGGTGCACGTACCAGTGCCGGACCATGCCGACCTGGCAGATCGTGAAGCCGACGAACACGCCGATCGAGAACAGCGGCACCAGGCTGTTCACGTCCCCGCCCGAGCCGACCAGCAGCGCCGCCGACACCAGGGCGAGGAACAGCACGCCGTGCCGGTGCACCTGGCGGTCGGCCCGCAGCGCGAACACGTGCGGCAGGTGGTTGTCCCGGGCGAGCAGGTGCAGCAGCACCGGCAGCCCGCCGAAGGAGGTGTTCGCGGCCAGCCCGAGCAGCACCACGGTGGCGAACTGAACGACGTAGAAGCCCGCGCCGTGGCCGAGCGAGGCGTCGGCGAGCTGGGCGAGCACCGTGACGCCCTCCACCGGCTGGAGGTGGAAGCGGCCGATCAGCACGGCCAGACCGATCAGCATCACGCCGAGCAGGGCGCCGAGCGCCACCTCGGTGTGCTGCGCCCGCTTCACCCGCGGGGTCCGGAACGACGGGACGGCGTTGGCCACCGCCTCCACCCCGGTCAGTGCCGAACACCCGGCCGCGAACGCCTTGAGCAGCAGCAGTGCGCCGACGGTCGTGGCGTTCTCCGCCAGCGCCGAGGCGTGGCCGGCGGCGGCCTCGGTGCTCGCCGGGGCGTCCCGGAACAGGCCGACCACGATGATCGCCAGGATCGACAGCACGAAGACGGCCGTCGGCGCCATGAACCAGCGCGCCGACTCGGCGATGCCGCGCATGTTCACCGCCGTCACCAGGGCCAGCACCCCCAGGCACAGCCAGACCCGGTCGCCGTACAGGCTCGGCACCGCCGAGGTCAGCGCCGCCACCCCGGCGGTCACCGAGACCGCCACGTTCAGGATGTAGTCGATCACCAGCGAGGCTGCCGCGGTCAGCGCCGTCCGCCGGCCCAGGTGCTCCTTCGCCACCGCGTACGAGCCACCGCCGTCCGGGAACGCCGCGATCACCTGCCGGTAGGACGCCACCAGTACCGCCAGCAGCACCGCGATCGCCACCGTCACCGGCAGCGTGAAGCCCAGCCCGTACGCGCCGGCCGCGGCCAGCACCAGCACGATCGACTCCGGCCCGTACGCGACCGAGGCCATCGCGTCCAAGGACAGCGCCGCCAGACCGCCCAGCGCACTCAGCCGGTACCGCTCGTCGCCCGCGCCGGTATTCGGCGGCTCGGGTTCGGCCGTGACGGCCGGGGTGGTGATGGCGCTGGACATCGGACGGAACCTCCGCGATCGGCTGGTCCTCCGATCCTGCGGGCCGAACCCCGGCCGCGCCCCCGGCCCCTACGCGTTCCTGACGCCGCCCCAGGCGCCATTGACGTGCCCTTGACGCACCGCGGGAGAGCCGTGGCGGGGGTGGGTGGGCCGCTGTCCCGGCGGGCGCCGGTTGGGAAGACGACCAGCTCTTGCGAAGAACCCCCCGGCGCACGCCACCGCACACCCGGGACACCACTCACAATCACGCTGAACGGCCCCACCCACCCCGGCCCCCACTCTGCTGCCTGCTGCCCGTAATTGCAAGCAATGCGCAATAAGTCCACCCACTGGTGGCGCGGGGGAAGGCACCGCAGCGGAGCGGCGAAAGGCCGGGAAAAACGACAACAGCCCCTGATCCGTGTCTCCACAGATCAGGGGCTGTTCTCTATCCGGTGGCTGGTGCAGGGTTCGAACCTGCGTAGCTTGCGCGACAGATTTACAGTCTGCTCCCTTTGGCCGCTCGGGCAACCAGCCAGGATGTTCGTCTCCGGGGGCTTGCGCCCCGTTCGACTTCGTAAACGATACCCGATGCCGGGGGGTGCTTCGCCACTCGATTGGTCACGTGATGATCAAGGGGTACCGCGTGGCTGTCGGGGGCGGGGGCGGGGTGGCGCTGGATAGGCTGGGGAGGCGGACGCCCGGTGGGGCGGGCCGTGTCAGTGAAGCCAGAGCATCAAGGAGACCAACACCCATGGCCGACTCCAGTTTCGACATCGTCTCGAAGGTCGAGTGGCAGGAGGTCGACAACGCGATCAACCAGACCTCCCGTGAGATCGCCACCCGTTTCGACTTCAAGGGCGTCGGCGGCGAGATCAGCCGCTCCGGCGAGAAGATCGAGATGAAGGCCAACGGCGAGGAGCGCGTGAAGGCCATCCTGGACGTCTTGCAGGGCAAGTTCATCAAGCGCGGACTGTCGCTCAAGGCCCTGGACGCCGGCGAGCCGCAGCTGTCCGGCAAGGAGTACAAGATCTTCGCGGACATCAAGGAGGGCATCTCCACGGAGGATGCCAAGAAGGTCGCGAAGATCATCCGCGACGAGGGCCCGAAGGGCGTCAAGGCGCAGGTCCAGGGTGACGAGCTGCGGGTCAGCTCGAAGAGCCGCGACGACCTGCAGACCGTCCAGGCACTGCTCAAGGGCAAGGACCTGGACTTCGCGATCCAGTACGTGAACTACCGCTAGCCGGCCCCTCTGACCCGCGGAAACGCTAGCTCTCCTATCCAGGAGGGCATATCGGGGGCACAGCGCTGAGGACGTTGAGCGCTGTGCCCTCGGAGTACTCTCCCGGCTCCGGCAATGGCAGGCTGGTGAAATGCCCTCCAACCCCACTGCCCCCGACGAATGGCATACCCCGACCGAGCTGACGCCGTTGCAGGGCAGCGAGACCTTCCGCGGCACGGATGCCGGGACAGTGCTGGACTTCTGGCGCTACGCGATGCCCGACCTGCGGACCAACACGACCAGGGGCCTGCTCGCGGAGTTCCTGGTCCACCGGGCAGTGGGCGCGGTTCAGCGGAACACGGAGTGGGAGAGCTTCGACGTGCTGACACCGGACGGGCTCAGGATCGAAGTGAAGACGAGCGCCTACCTCCAATCCTGGGGGCAGCGCCGGCTGTCGGAGATCCGCTTCTCTCGACTGCGCGGACGGACCTGGACCCCCGAGGACGGAGAGTCGGCGGAACAGTCCTACAACGCCGACATCTACGTCTTCGCTCTCCACACCGCGCTCACCCATCCGGAGTATGACCCGCTCGACACCGGCCAGTGGGAGTTCTACGTCGCTTCCCGGGCGACTATCGAAGCGACCGGGCAGGCCAGCCTGGGGCTGGCCGCCGTACGACGGTTCTGCGGCAATGCGACGAGCTACCAGGGGCTCGCGGGCCGAATCATGGCCTGTGCCCGTCAGCCGCTCCCAGCCAGCAGAGCCACCGAGGCCGCCGCTGGCAACGCGTGACGGTGCACGAAAGGGCCGCATTACCGAGCACGCATCGCACCGTATGAGCTAGGCGCCGGGGCTCTGATCACCGCGGCAACCGCCGCCACCACCCGCTCCATCGAAGGGCGCGACCAACGGCCTCTCTCGAAGCGCAGTTCCCGAAGTGCGGCGGCCACCAGGCCGACTGGCAAGCCAGTGCCAAGCCGTGACTGATCGACAACGAACCAGCAGCCGTACGGTCCGGCGCCCCCAGCTGCCAGTCGATCAAGGTACCGGGCCGCCTGCTCTGGGGCGGCATCGATAAGGAAACCCACGTACGAGTCCGGCAGATCAGGACAAGAGCACGACTGCCAGCGCGCCAGCCGTGGGCGAAGGCCCTTGGGAGCCTGCAGTCGCCGATGCCGCACAGATCGGAACGCTCGACGCAGTTCCGCGTCCCGGGTGGCAGGAGTCCGGGTAGCGTGACGGGCAGCCAAAAACTCAAGCACGCTGCGGTGCACGGTAACGTAGCCTCCTGCTGCCGCGGTCAGCAGCCCGGTGGCGAGCAGGGCCGAAGCCAAGAAGCCGCGCCACTCCCCCTCCGGGACACGGGCCGGAGGGGTGACCCGCTTCGCTAGCAGATCCAGCACACCAGCAGCGCTATGCTCAGCGAAAAGCACGTCGTAGGCGATGGCCCCGAGATGTTCCGGGAGTTCTCCGAGTACGCGGTCGGCGGCAGCCACAGCAATCGGCCCGCACCCGACGAGAGCCTGAGCCGTCGGGCCAGCGGGTCGGCGGCGTTCGCGGAGCAGCTCAACAAAGCGCTCGTAAAGCGCGCCTCGGTTGGCCGGGAGGCCTTCTGCGGGCGAGGCAACATGCAGCTGGCACAACATCGCGATCATCAGCGGGGCGCCTGCCAGCGCGGCCAAGCCGGCATCCTGGACAGTGACCAGGAAACTTTCTGCCACAGCCCTGGGCTTGACAAGCCCGAAGGCCCGGAACCAACTAGCGGCGATCTGTTCGATCTCCCTCGGCCCGAAGGCCTGCAACTCGTAGACGGCAACGGACTCGTCGAGGCGGTGGAGAAGCCGGTCAGGCAACGGGCGGGAAGCGAGCACGAAGCGGAACCGGTCTGAGTGAGACTGCTGCCAGGCGATGACCTGCCGCAGTACCCGCTCCTGGTCACCCAGCTCGGGGAGTTCGTCGAGGCCGTCGACCAGGACCAGCCAGTATGCCCCGGCTGCTGGCGGCTTCCGGAAGAGTTCCGCCGGCACCACTTCGACCAGTCCCGGGAGGTCAGCGTTGACCGTCCTGGCGAGGCAGTCCGCCAGCGGCCCCACAACCAGGGCGGAGGCGTGGACCAGCACTGGCAGAGGCTCATGGCGTTCCCCACGCAGCCAGCGCTCGCACGCCTCGGCGAGGTGCATTCTCAGCAGGCTCGACTTGCCACCGCCAGGTTCAGCCACTACGACAGACGGACCTGCGACACCGACAAACACCTCACCGGCCGGAACTGGCGCGTACCCACTCCCAGTTAGGTGGACATCTGACAGGTGGGGGTACACCATCCGCCGCCGATGGATCCGGGCCAATGGTGGAGCGGCGCCAGGCAGCACCATCGGATAGGGGTGCTCGGAAGCGGCCTGAGCGGCAGCCCGAAGGTAGTCCTCCAGCCAGTCGCCAGGCAGCGGGGAACCCGTGTGGATGTGCAACTCACCCACCGTCTGGGTCTGGACAACAGACCCGTGGAACTCCCCGCCCTCGATGTGATTCTCCACCCCTTCAGTCTGCCGAACTCCGGTCTCGCTGAGGGCCGTTCCGGAGCAAGCAGTTGCGTCCCATCCGGGCCGCCCGTCATCGCAGAGTCGATATCAGAGACACTCGATCAAATACTCGACCTTCAGAGGGCCTCGCCTCAGCCGACTTGGCCCAAGCTCTTCGCAGCCTGCGAGCACATCGAGGGCACGGCGCTGAAGGCGGCCTCGATCGCCGCCCTCGTTGTGTCCTCCTCGTCCGGCCACAGGTGCGTGTAGGTGTTGAGCGTGATCGACGGCTTGGCGCGGCCGAGCCCCTTCTGCACCGTCTTGACGCTCTCACGGTGCTTGATCAGCACTGAGGCGTAGAAATGCCGGAGGTCGTGCATCGTCGCGTCGTCAGGCACCTGGTGGGGCGTCAGCCCCGCGCCGTCCGGCCGACCATGGCGCTCCCAGATCTTGCGCGCGCCCTCGTGCTGCTTCAGGAGGGCCTTGTCGGCGACCCGCCCCTCGGACTTGCTGCCCGAGCCCACCAGGCTGTGGCGCGTTGCTCCACCGTCGGCGCTCAGACCAGGAGAGGGCGGTGAACCTGGAGGAGTAGGTTCAAACTGCGGCTGGAGGCGGTGGCTCCAGCCAGTGCGAAGGGATGTGATCACATGCCCAGCAGTCCAGACGACGTTCCCCTCTTCTGGAGTGAGGAAGGGCGGAAGGCCGAGGTCGTCCGATGCCACCTCGGCCACTTGGCCATGCGGCAGACCTTCGAGGATGTTGGCGGCTGTCCCTACTGCACGTACACCCCAAGTGAGCGCCTCGCTGCGGAGCGGCAAAGGAAGGCCCAGTCGGAGCGGGCCCGCCCGGACACTGGCACCGAACCGTAGCCGTCCCTCGCGCTCTCGGTCATGACATCTGGCGTCCGAGCACAGCCGAGACCGCCCGCTCGTGGACGAGGCCGGCCCGGACGAGGCGGGCGACCGGTGTCGAGCAGTCGACGATGGTGAGATGGTGGGCGGCCGGTGAGACTCCCCCGTCGAGGATTACGCTCGCCTTGACGCTGCTGAAGTCCAGGAAGCCCTGGACCTCCCCGAACGTGATCGCCGGTCCGGGCGCGTCGACTCCCGCGTCGCCCGAGATGTTCACGGTCGTCGCCGCCACCGGCGTGCCGGCCGCCACCGCGAGGGCCCCGAGCGGGCCAGACGAGTTGGTGGTGAGCGCCGGCGACCCGACGGCGGGGTGTTGCGCGTCGGCCTCCGTGCTCCGCCACGGAAGGAGCATGGCGAGGTCGCCAGGCCAGAAGGCCTCGGCCAGCTGCCTGGCCTCGGGGTGGACGACGAACTGCTTCTCGCACTCCGCCAGGGAGGGGAGGACGAGCACGAGGGACTTGGTGCGCGGCCTCTGCTTGCCGTCGAAGATGCTGTTGCAGGCGGCTGGGTTGGTGGCGTCGGCGCAGATCATGTACCAGCGTTCGGTAGGCACGACGACAAGTTCGCCGGCCTCCAGGGCACGGGCAGCGGCGTTGAGTTGTTCTGGTGGAATCGGTCGCACAGGTGTCCCTCCATCTTGGGAGTGAGTGGACGGGCCGGGTTCGCTTTCCGGCCCGGCTGGGCGTTCACGCAGCCTGTGACAGCCCCGGGTAGTCGAGCCACGGGTCTTGCAGCGCCTGGAGCCGCCTCCGTCCGTGGTCGGAGTGTTCGACCCGGAAGTACGCCATGATCCGCGGCTCCGGGCCGAGATTGCGGCCGACTGCGTGGGGGACGAGGTGGTGCATCAGCAGCGGGTCTCCCGGCTGCCCGAGGAGCGGGGTGCCGGCCCGGGCGTCGAGGTCCGGCGGGACCTGCTCGGTGATGCCGAGGGACCACTCGGTGCGGAACCACTCGGCCATGGCCAGGTGCCCGCCCGGTTGGTAGCGCAGCGCGCCTCCCTGCGGGTCGGTGACGTCGGACAGCACCACGCCGACCAGCAGCGAGAAGGTCCGCAACTCGTCGGCGTCGAGGTGTGGGCAGGCGACGCCATCCACGTGCATCGCCTTCTCCGGCTGGGCCTGTTCGAGTTGTTCCTCGGGGATGCGGATCTGGAGCTGCACAGTGGAGACGGGACGAAGGCTGCCGAGCAGGTCTCCGGCGAGTTCGATGGCCGGGAAGTCGACGAAGAGTGCGATCAGGTCGGGGTGGCTTCCGAGCTCCGGTCCGAAGGTCCGTTGAGTGTAGGCATTGATGAGGTCGGGGTTCATCGACTCGCGGTACCAGCCGTCCAGATCGCCCTCGACCAAGGGCCGCGCGTGGACTCCTCTACCCTGCCGCTCGAACGCCGAGTGCGGCACTCACTCGAAATCGCCCGCGCCTACAGCGCACAGAACCGCATGGACGAGGCCCTCACCCTCGTACTGGACGCCGAGGAGCTGGCCCCCGAGCAAAGTCCGCTACCACTTCATCCCCCGACACCTGGTGACCAACTGGGTCCGCCAACAGCGCGGCAAACTCAGCTACTTGCTCGCGGGCGTCGCACAGCGGCTCCAGATCGTCGCGTGACGGGCTCGGCGGCTACAGTCGTCGCCATGAGCGACTCCCAGTCCCACGAGGTCGTGGCCCAGCCCCGCACCGCCGCCGGCGTGCTCTTCTTCGACGAGGACGACCGCGCCCTCCTCGTGAAGCCGACCTACAAGCCCGGCTGGGAGATCCCCGGCGGCTACCTGCACGCCGGCGAGACCCCGAGCGAGGGCGCAGCCCGAGAGGTCAAGGAGGAACTCGGCATCACCCCGCCGATCGGCCGCCTCCTCGTCGCCGACTGGGCACCCCACCCCACCGAGGGCGACAAGCTCCTCTTCGTCTTCGACGGCGGCGTCCTCCCCGCCGACGAGCTCGACAACATCACCGTCGACCAGGTGGAGATCGGCGAGTACGCCTTCCACACCACGGACCAGCTCGACGCAGTCCTCATCCCACGCCTCGCACGCCGCGTCCATGCCGCCTGCGTCGCCAGGACACAGTCCGCGACCGTCTACCTGGAGCACGGAGCGACCCGCGCGTAGATCCACGACCTCACTCCGGCTGCACGGGGCTTCCTCCGATGCAGCCAGTGAGTGTGATCAAGCCCGCTCGCCCCAACACGGCTCATCTGCCTTGGCATTGTGGTACGTTCCGTGATCCAACCGAAAATAGGCGACCCCGGCGATGCGCGAACATCCCGGGGTCTGGCACCAGGAGCGCGAACTCCCGATGCGAGTACATCGTACCGAACACGTACGTAACTTCACCGTGCTGCCCAACTGCATGCTGCAGTACCGGCAGCTGTCCTACACCGCCCGCGGCCTACTCGCAGACCTCCTCTCCCGCCCTGACGGGTGGCGCGAGGACGGCCGGCACATGGCCGACACCAGTCCCCAGGGGCGCGGCGCGATCCGCAAGGCCCTGAAGGAACTGACCGCGGCCGGCTTCTACCGGGTCGAGAAGATCCGCATGCCGGACGGCACGATCATCACCGAGACCCACGTCTACGACACCCCGCAGCTGGCGCTGCCGGGTACCACCCGTCCGGTCTCCGGTGAAGCGACCACCGGCGGTGCTGACGCCCTTGTAAAGGACCTAGTGAAAGAAACCTCCCTCCCCGCCGAGCAGGCCAACGCGACGGTCCTCGCAACCGAGCCGCGGGCGAAGACGGGAGGGCGGGAGGAAGACCACGAGGACGAGGCCGGCGAGCAGCCCGCGGCGATGCCGGACGAGCAGATCCGCGAGGCGGTCGCCACGCTGTTCCGGGTGATCCGCCCCGAGCCGCGCCTGCGGCTCGGCCAAGCCGAAGCCGAGGAGCTCGCACCCCTCGTCGCGCAGTGGCTGGAGCGCGGCAGCACCCCCACCGACCTCGCCCAGGCCCTGCTGCCGGGCCTACCCGCGCCGGTGCACTCGGCGGTCGCGGTGCTCCGCTACCGCCTGGAGCACAAGATGCCGCCCGTCCAGCCCGCTGTGCGGCCCGCAGCGGCCCGGTACGCCGAGTGCGCCAAGTGCCACGACCCGGCGCCCCAGCCGGGCATCTGTGGCCCCTGTGCGGGCCTCGGGGCGCGACCGGCCGGGGTCGGTGGCGGCGAGGCTGCCACCCGCAGCGGCGCGGCCCGTGCCAGGGCAGCATTGCGCGCCGCGAAGACCGCCAGCTTGGACCTGAGCGGCCTTGCGGCTGCCTAATAGCCGGATACCGTCTCGGGTCGGGACGGGACGTTTCGGGAAAGCCGCCTTCCGCAGGGCCTGCGCGGTGCGGGCTCCGTTAGCACGCCTCCGAGGTGAGCGGCCTTCTGCTACCGGAAGGCAGTCTGGAGGACATCCGTGCTCAGCTTGCGGTCACGAACGTACGGGTTCTGGTCCGCGTCGAGTCCGAACAGCGCGTAGACACGCTGGAGGCCCTCGTACGCGTCTTTCTCGGGGTCACCCTGAGCGATCCAGGACTTGTTCCAGTCGTTGGCGCTCGCCGGACGAACCATTCCCAGGAACGGGAAGCTGGAGTTCGGCCCAGGAGCCAGCGTGCGGGCCGGAGCATGCCCGAAGCGGCTGGCGACGACTCTGTGCCGCCAAGGGCCTTCCACTGCGGGCAGGATCTTCCGGTCGACGAGCCGGAAGTACTCCAACATCATTTCGGACAGGGCCACGACGTTGATCCGGCGGGCCTCCCCAGCCCCCTGATCCATGCCCCAACCGAGCATCTGCTCGGTCGCCACCGCGGCGGCGGTCACCGTGCCGTCCGGAGCAACGGAGATGGCCCGGCGGCTGTCCGCAAGGAGGAGTCCGCCTCGGTACGGATCGGGCCCCTGATAGGCGGAGGAGAAGTTGAAGCCGCCATGCGGCCGGAGAGCGTCCTGGTTGAGCAACGCTCCTCGGATCCCGTTCTGGCCGTGCAGGCCGTTGACCAGCTCCGGGGAGTCGTGGGGCGTGCTTTGCCAGAACAGCACTGGCAGGTCTTCCCACCCAAGGCGGGTTTCCAGGTTGCGGCGCGCCTGTGCGGGGTCAGCCGGCGGCGTCGGAGCAGGAACAGCCCAGGACGGAGTCATTCGACTACGCATGCCGTCGTTCAAGAGCCGGTACGCGTCATCCGCCGACAGCGTCACTGTTCGGTCGTCGTGCCGTACGGGAACAGTCCACCCCTCGGTGAACTGGTCCTTATCGTTGAGGACCCTGCGCACGAGGGCCCAGCGCTCTCCCTCCGGAAGCCCCTCGACGTCCAGCACAAAGTAGTGGCCGGCGGCGTCGTCGCCGCGATCCGGGTGGGCGAACCAGTGGTAGCTGACCTTAATGAGCGGCCGTACGAGTTCGTCGATGGCCGCCTTGTACTGGTCGATCTTGATGAGGGTCTGCTGGAACGGCGTCAACTTCGTGGCGACCTCAACGAGCTCATTCGCCTTCTGCCTTGCCGTAACGCCGCACACGATCAGGCCACCGCCGGTGTTGGCGAACGCTGCGACGTCCTTGCTCAGTTCGAACTTCCCCTGGCACTGCTCAGGTCATACGGGGCGCCGTGCCCGGCACTCTTGAAGTCGATCCAGTCGCACTCCGGGGTTCCGAGCAACTCTTCGGGCTGCTGCTGCGCGAGGTAGGTGATGAGCTCGGAGCGGCTGGATACGGGCATAGCCCGGAGTTTAGGGACAAACGGCGCGGCCAGCAGCGCATATCACCATCCCCACCCGATTGACTGACAGTACGACATACCTACGTGACGATCTGATTTCGGACAGTGATCGACGTGTTCCCGACAGTCCCATCGATCCGCTCATCGCACACTCGCCCCGCGCCGTCACGCTGTACCCGCTGCGGCCCCCAGGGGCACGCGAGATCGGGAGGTGACATGGCGAGGGGCACTGCTCACCAGGTCGAACTGCTGCGCGCAGAGGTCGGAAAGACCCTGCAGACCGGCCTGGAAGAGATCCGTAACAACACCGACAGCCTGCGGGCCGAACTCACCGCGACGCTGGCGGCTGGCCTGAGTGAACACCGTGACGAGTTCTTCGAGGCAATCGCCAGGGAACAGCAAGAGGCCAGCCGTGCCCACCAGGACAACCGCAGCCTCCACCGCCAGCTGGGGAACCTGCGAACCGAGCTCACCGCCCTTCAGAACAGCCGCCGCTCTCCCACTGGCGAAGGCCCGGCCGAATCGCCTCAACCCAGTGCCGACTCCGCCAAGGCTGCGAGCCAACCGGCGGAGATCACCCGAGAAACCGAGACACAGAATTCCACCGGCGATCTGGCGGCCGAAGATGGCCTCCCGCCCGTCGATGACGGTGAGTGCGGAGACTCCCACGGTGGCGGCGATCTGCCCAACGCCGAAATCCCGGCATCCGACCTGGCCGCAGAGGCAGCCTCCCCCTTCGCGACCTGCGAGGCCACAGAATCCGACAGCGAGGAGACAACCATGACCGAGCCCGCAGCTACCAGTAGCCTCCCGCTCGCCCCGCATATCCTCACCAAGGACCAGGTCAGCCAGATCGCGGCTGAGGTGGCCGCCCAGCTCGCCGAGCGCCAACAGGCTTTCCCGGCTCCTGCTCGGCAGGAGCCGGAGCAGGAGACCGCGGAAGACGTCGCACCTGAGCCGGCAATCGCTTCCGCTCCCGCAGAGGACCAGGCTCGACTGATCGCGGCCGAGGTCGCCGCTCAGCTCGCAGACCTGCTGAGGCCCCAGCCTGATGCCGAGCAGGACACGGAGGTCGAGTCCGAGGCCACCGAAGCCGTTGAGCTGGCCACGGCCGCCGAGAATCTCGTAATCGGCCCGACCGACGACGTGTCCGGCCTCATCCCGGAGTCCTTCGCCTGGGAGAGCCACGTCAGCACTCTTCGCAAGGCCGCAGCGGTGAAGACGGTTGCGATCTCTTGCCACCCCGAGACCTGGGACTTCCTGGCTGCCCAGGTCGAGGGCACCGACCACTTTTCGAAGCCCCTCAACGACGGCAACGAGGACACGGTCCTGTCCGGCCGCAGCACCATCGCACTGCTCAACGCACTCCGGCAGACCGCGTACAGCGGCGTCGGCGGCGACACCGGCATCGAGACGTGGGCCCTGGCCGTTACCAGCTACGAGCGCATCGCCGCCGTCATCAACAGCACTCGGCCGGGCGGCGAGGTTGGCGGCGACGAACACCTGCAACAGCCCCACATCGTCCTCGACGATCGCAGCAGCAACAGCTCGCCCAACGGCGGCTGACCTGCCGCTACAGTGGCGGCGCAGTCGGCGCACAGCACTGAAAACAGGTGCGAAACGAGGGCACATCCAGGGCACATGCGGGCGGAAAACGGCGCTGACCAGTGAAAACTCGTGACAAGATTTTTTTCCCAGGTCAGCGCCATGATCGCCGAAAACTCGCAGGCCAGCGAGGTGCCCGTGCAGTACGTGAACTACCGCTGACCCCTGGGGGGTTGTGCGGCAGGGCCCCGCTCCCGGGATGGGAGCGGGGCCCTTCCCGCGGGTGGGCCGGTCAGTCGGCGGCGGCCCAGCCGTCGGTGCTGCGGTGGGCGGACAGGCCGACGGAATCGAACTCGTCCACCCGGCCCTGCTCGGTGCGGGCGCCGAGCCGCCGCAGGGCGCGGGAGATCGGGCTGCCCTCGGGCGGGGAGGGCTCGAACTCGCCGCTGGTGAGCGGGCCGAGGGTGATCCGGCCGTCGTCCCAGACGGCGGCGCGCTGCGTGCCGCTGCCGCCGAAGTAGTCGGCCTCGACGCAGGCGATCGGGCCGGCCTTGGACCAGGCGGCGAGCCGGAGCTCGAAGCCCTCCGGGTGCCAGCCGAAGCCGGCCCCGTCGGCGGCCTTGCGGGTGTCGCCGTCGGACTGGAGCGCGGAGAGCACCGCGGGGGTGACCGGAATCAGGGCCAGCCCCTGCGCCAGTGGCACCACCCGGGCCACCGGGACCTCCGCCGCCGCGACCGCCAGCAGCTCACATGTTCCTATCAGCGCCTGGAGTTCATAGGGCATGTCGGACATCGTGTCCCACCGCACCGACAGTCGGCTCGGAGTTTATGATTCCGTGCCCGTCCGGAGGCCGTAGAGCAGGGTGAAGAGCGTCACGTCCATCGCGTCCTCGGCCGTGCTGGGCGCTTCCTCGTTCAGTTCGTCGAGGAGGTCGGCGAGTTGGGCCCGCAGCCGGAGCAGCCGGTCCGGGCTGAGCCGCAGCACCGAGTGCGCGAACAGGCCGGGCGGGCCGGCCGATCCGTCCCGGGGCGAGCTGAAGTCCAGCCGCCCGCCGAGGACCTGGGCGCGGAAGTCGCCGCGGACCCGGTCGATGGCGGCCAGGATGGCGTCGTACGCCTCGGAGCGGGCCGGTGAGTCGGCGGTGAACATCTCCGGGGCGAGCCGGATCGACTCCTGGGCGGCGGTGTAACGGCTCTCGACGATGCCGGAGACGAGCCGGGTGCCGGCCACCATGATCAGCCCGGCCTTCTCCAGCTGCTTGATGTGCCGGTAGAGCTTGGTCTGCGGCTCGCCGAGCGCGGCGGCGATCTCCTTGGCGGTCTGCGGGCGGTCCTCGGCGGACTTCAGGGCGCCGAGGATGGCCAGCCGCAGCGGGTCGGCCAGCGCCTTGAGGACGGCGACGTCGGCCACCTGGCGTTCCTTGACCCAGGTGGCGGGCTGCTCGCCGCCGTCGGCGGGTCTCGGATCGTGCTCGGCCACGGGCACACCTTCGCAGATCGGCCGCGCCGCACGCAATCACGCTCCGGTGAGCAATCACGATCCAGTGAGCAATCATGCTCCGGTTAGCAATCACTCTTGCGCAACCAATCACGGACGCGCCATCATTCACGACAGCGTGAACGATGGCGAAAGCGCGAACGATGGGGCGGGCATGGCGGGGAACAGCGCGGCGGGGAACAGGACGACGGTCGACGAGCCGCGGCCGATCACGGCGGCGAACACGGCAGCGGAAGCGGAGGCGGAAACCGCCGCACCGCCCGTCCCGCTGCGGCGGAACCTGCGGTTCCAGGCGCTCTGGGCCGGCCAGGCCGCCGCGTCGCTCGGCATGCGGGTCGGCGACACCGCCTTCCCCCTGCTGGTCCTCGCGCTCACCGGCTCCTCCACCGCCGCCGGAGCCTTCGGCGCCGTGCAGATGATCACGACCCTGCTGCTGGGCATCCACGGCGGCGCCGTCGCCGACCGCCTCGACCGCCGCCGGGTGCTGATCACCTCCGACGCCGCCCGGCTGCTCGCAGCGACGAGCGTCCCGGTGGCCATGGCCTTCGACCGGCTGACCCTGCCCCACCTGCTGCTGGTCGCCGCCGCCATCGGGGCGACCATGGCGTACAGCGGCCCGGTCCGGATGCTGGCGGTGCGCTCGGTGGTCGCGCCGGAGCAGTTGGCGCAGGCACTCGCCCAGGACGAGGCCCGGCTGAACGGGGCCGCGCTGGCCGGTCCGCCGCTGGCCGGTTTCCTGTACGGGCTCGGCGGCGCCGTGCCCTTCCTCGGGACCACGTTCACCTCCCTGCTCGCGCTGGTGTCCGCGCTCGTGGTGCGCTTCCCCGGCCGGCCCGCCGACGCGCGACCGAACCACGAGCCCGGAACCGCGGAGCAGCAGCCCGAGTCCGGCGGCGCCCTGGCCGGGTTCCGCCTGCTCGCCGCCTCCCCGCTGCTGCGCTCCGTCCTGGGCGTCCTGCTGGTGGTCAACCTCGCCGGGGCCGCCCTGGTGCTGCCGGTGATGGTGCTGCTGCGGGAGCAGGGCACGGGCAGCGGCGGGATCGGCCTGGCGCTGGCCGGCGAGGCGGTCGGGGCGCTGGCCGGAGCGGTCCTGGTCTCCCGGCTGCACCGGATGGCCGGGCCCGGCGCCCTGCTGCTGGTGGTGGCGTGGGCCACCGTGCCGGTGCCGCTGGCACCGCTGCTGCCGGGCGGGGCGGTCACCGTGTTCGCCGGGCTGTTCGTGGTGGGGCTCGGCCTTCCGTCCCTGCGGGTGATGCTGGATCTGCTGGTCTTCCGGCAGGTGCCGGACGAGCTCCGCGGCCGGGTGATCGCGGCGACCATGACGCTGCTGACCGCGGGCATGCCCGCCGGGACGCTCGGCAGCGGCCTGCTGCTGGACCACTTCTCCCCCTCCGTCGCGCTGGCCGGGATCACCGCCCTGCTCGCGGTCGCCCTGCTGCCCGCGACCGCGAGCCGGACGCTGCGCCGCGCCGTCTGGCCGACCGCGCCGGCCCCCTCCCAGGCCTGACCGGCGATCACCCGCACGGGTGCACGCCGCATGCGGCGGCCTCGGCAACCGGGTGAACTGGCCGGGTACGGCCCGCCCCCGGGGCTCTTCCCAGGCGGCATCCGGGCCCGGGGCGCCTCGCGCCCGGACCTCGCGCAGCCGACCGGGGCCGTACCCGAGGAGGACAGATGGGTTCCACGGACGCGCCCCCACCCGGCCAGGGCGGCCCCGACGAGGCCGGCGCCCCGGGCGGTTCCAGCGGATCCGGTGACCCGGGCGGTTCCGGCGGATCCGGTGACCCGGGCGGTTCCGGCGGATCCGGTGACCCGAGAAGCCCTGGCGACCAGAGCGGCCCCGGTGCCCCGGGCGGCCAGGCCGGCCCGACCACCCGGGATTCGCCCAGCTGCACGCCACCGACCTGGCCGACGAGAAGGCCGGGCAACTGTCCGCCGCGCTGGGTTCGACCCGCTACCCGGCGCCCGCCCAGGAGCCCAGATGACCGATGAACTCGCTCACCGAATAGCCGAGTTGATGCCACGCGCCAAGGCCGACCTGGCCGAGCTGGTGGCCATCCCGTCCGTCGCCGACCCCCGCCAGTACCCGCCGGAGAAGTGCCGCCAGGCCGCCGAGTGGGTCGCCGCCGCCTTCGCCGAGGCCGGCCTGCGCGACGTCCACCTGGAGGAGACCCCGGACGGCAGCTACGCCGTGGTCGGCCACCGACCGCCCCCGCCCGGCGCCCCGACCGTGCTGCTCTACTGCCACTACGACGTCCAGCCCCCGCTCGACGCCGCCGCCTGGGCCTCCCCGCCGTTCGAACTCACCGAACGGGACGGCCGCTGGTACGGGCGCGGTGCCGCCGACTGCAAGGGCAACATCGTCATGCACCTCACCGCGCTGCGGGCGCTCGGCGACGGCGTCCCGGTCGGCCTCAAACTGGTCGTCGAGGGCTCCGAGGAGCAGGGCACCGGCGGCCTGGAGGAGTACGTGCCCCCGCACGCCGGGGAGTTGCACGCGGACGCCCTGTTGGTCTGCGACACCGGCAACGCCGCCGTCGGCGTCCCCACCGCCACCACCTCGCTGCGCGGGGTCACCAACGTGGTGGTCACCGTCAGGGCGCTCAAGGGCGACCTGCACTCCGGCATGTTCGGCGGCCCCGCGCCGGACGCGCTCGCCGCGCTGATCCGGCTGCTCGACTCGCTGCGCGACGCCGTCGGCGGCACCCGGATCGACGGCCTGGACTGCACCGGCACCTGGAGCGGCGTCGGCTACGACGAGACGCAGTTCCGCGCCGACGCCGGCGTGCTGGACGACGTCCGGCTGACCGGCTCCGGGACGGTCGCCGACCGGCTCTGGGCCCGCCCGGCGGTGACCGTCCTCGGCATCGACTGCCCGCCCGTGGTCGGCTCCGCCGCCGCCGTCCCGGCCACCGCCCGGGCCCGGGTGAGCCTACGGGTACCGCCCGGCACCGAGGCGCGCGCCGCCCAGGACGCGCTGATCGCTCACCTGGAGGCCGCCGCGCCCTGGGGCGTGCTGGTGAAGGTCGAGCGGGAGAGCGCCGGTGCGCCGTTCCGCGCGGAGACCGGCGGGCCCGCGTACGCCGCGCTCGACAAGGCGATGCGGGAGGTCTACGGCAAGCCGATCTCCTTCCTCGGCCAGGGCGGCTCGATCCCGCTCTGCAACGTGTTCGCCACCGCCTTCCCGGCGGCGGAGATCGTGCTGATGGGCGTCGAGGAGCCGCGCTGCCTGATCCACGCGCCGAACGAGAGCGTCGACCCCGGCGAGATCGAGCACATGGCCCACGTCGAGGCCCTGTTCCTGCGGCACTTCGCCAACTCCGCCCGAACATGATGGAGTTTCAGCGTTAACCCGTCCGGCCCTGAGGAGGACCCCACCGTGCCTCGCCCCTTCACCACCGAGGACTACACCGCCCGAATGGCCCGGGCCACCGCCGACGCGACCGCAGCCGGGCTGACCGGCCTGGTCATCGCCCCCGGCCCCGACCTGGTCTACTTGTGCGGCTACCAGCCCACCGCGATCACCGAGCGGCTCACCGCCCTGGTGCTCACCGCCGGGCGCGAACCCGCGCTGGTCGTCCCCAAGCTGGAGCGCCCGGACGCCGAGAAGGCTGCCGGCGCCCCGGCCCTGTGCCTGCTCGACTGGTCCGACGGCGAGGACCCGTACGCCACCGCCGGCCCGCTGCTCGACCCGGCCGGTCGGTACGGCATCTCCGACAACGCCTGGGCGATGCACCTGCTCGGCCTCCAGGCGGCGCTGCCCGGCACCGGCTTCACCTCGCTCACCGAGACCCTGCCGATGCTGCGCGCGGTCAAGGGCTCCGACGAGCTGGAACTGCTGGCCGCGGCCGGCGGCGCCGCGGACGCCGCCTACCGGGGCATCCTGGAGGTCGGGTTCGCCGGCCGCCGGGAGACCGACGTCGCCGCCGACCTCGGCGCGCTGCTCATCCAGTACGGGCACAGCCAGGTCGACTTCACCGTGGTCGGCTCCGGCCCGAACGGCGCCAACCCGCACCACGAGGCCGGCGACCGGGTGATCCAGCCGGGCGACACCGTGGTGCTGGACTTCGGCGGCCTCAAGGACGGCTACGGCTCCGACACCACCCGCACCGTGCACGTCGGCACCGAGGTGCCGGCGGAGGTCCAGGAGGTGCACGACGTGGTCCGGCTCGCCCAGCAGACCGCGTTCGAGGCGGTCCGCCCCGGGATCAGCTGCCAGGAGATCGACCGGATCGCCCGACGGGTGATCACCGAGGCCGGCTACGGCGAGTACTTCATCCACCGCACCGGCCACGGCATCGGCATCACCACGCACGAACCGCCGTACCTGGTCGAGGGCGAGGAGCGGCCGCTGGTGCCCGGCATGTGCTTCTCCATCGAGCCCGGCATCTACCTGCCCGGCCGCTTCGGGGTGCGGATCGAGGACATCGTCACGGTCACCCCGACCGGCGGACGCCGGCTCAACAACACCCCGCACGAGCTGGGGATCGTCTCCTGAACCGCCCGACCGACCACCCGCCCGGCCGGCCGGGGCCTTGCACCGACCGGTCGGTCGGGGCTTCCGCCGGCCGGGGCAATTCTTAAGATCCGGTCACCGTCCACCCAGAGTCCTCCAAGCTTGTCTTGCTAGTTTCAGTGCGCATGACCAAGCTGCTCCGCCCGGCCCCACCACCGCCCGTGCGGGCCGGGCGACTGCGACCCGTGACCCCGCCCCGCCGACACCCCGCCCTGGCGGGACTGCGGTTGCTGGCCTGGCCGCTCTACCTGCTCGGCTTCGTCTGGTACCTGCGGGCCGAGGGCCTGCCGTCCGCCAACGACGTGGTGTTCTGCTGGCTGATCGGCGCGCTGCTGACCGCCGCCGTCCACAGCGGGCACGGCTGGCGCAGCTTCCTGCTGGTCCTGCGCGACTGGGTGCCGGTGATGGCCGCGGTCTGGACGTACTCGCTGCTGCGCGGCTACGGCGCGCACACCCCGTGGGCCCCGCACTGGCTGCCGCAGCTGCGCGCCGACGAGGTGCTCGGCTTCGGCGAGACCTGGACCGTCCGGCTCCAGCACGCGCTGTGGACGCCCGGCTCGCCGCACTGGTACGACTACGCGGCCGCCGCCGTCTACCTCTCGCACTTCTTCCTGGTCTTCGTCCTGCTCGCGGTGCTCTGGCGGCGCCGGCACGACCGGTTCCGGCAACTGCTCGCCTGCTACCTGCTGCTCACCTTCGCGGGCTTCGCGACGTACCTGCTCTACCCCGCCGACCCGCCGTGGCTGGTCGCCCAGGAGGGCCACCTGCCGGGGCTCACCCGGGTGGTGTGGGACGTGATCTCCTCGAGCGGGCTGCCGCAGGCCGACTCGCTGGTCGAGAACGGCAGCCAGTTCGCCAACGACGTCGCCGCGATGCCCTCGCTGCACTCCGCCTACCCGGCGATGCTGCTGTTCTTCTTCTGGCCGACGGCCCGCCCCTGGCTGCGGGCGCTGCTGGTCGCCTATCCGCTCGCGATGGCGTTCACCCTGGTGTACGGCGCCGAGCACTTCATCGTCGACATCTTCGCGGGCTGGGCGTACGCGGCCGTGGTGGTGTTCGGCCTGCGCCTGCTGAGGGACCGGCGTACCGGACTCGCCCGGGGGAGGGCAGACTTGGCCGAGTGCCGACTCAGCCCCACCCCCCAGTGAAGCCCACCGCCGAGCAGTTGCTGGCCGCCAAGGACACCACCATCCCGGACGTCACCGGGCCCGGGCTGCGGGTGCTGTTCTGCGGCATCAACCCGGGCCTGTGGTCCGGCGCCACCGGGCACCACTTCGCCCGCCCCGGCAACCGCTTCTGGCCCGCCCTGCACCGCTCCGGCTTCACCGCGCGCCAGTTGCGCCCGGACGAGCAGGGCGAGCTGCCCGCGCTCGGCCTGGGCATCACCAACGTCGCGGCGCGCGCCACCGCCAAGGCCGACGAGCTGACCGGCGAGGAGCTGCGCGAGGGCGGCGCCGCGCTCACCGACCGCGTGCTGCGGCTGCGTCCGCGCGTGCTGGCCGTGCTCGGCATCGGCGCCTACCGGACGGCCTTCGGGCAGCGGCGGGCCGCGATCGGCCGCCAGCCGGAGGGCATCGGCGAGACCGAGGTGTGGGTGCTGCCCAACCCGAGCGGGCTCAACGCGCACTACACGCTGGACGCGCTGGCCGCCGAGTTCCGCAGGCTCCGGGACGCGCTCGACGGCTGACGGGCGGTCGGGACGCGCCCTGCGGCCGACGGGCGGTCGGGACGCACCCTGCGGCCGACGAGCGGTCGGGACGCACCCTGCGGCCGACGGGCGGTCGGGACGCACCCTGCGGCCGACAAGCGGGCAGGCCGCCGTCAGCCCGTCCGGCAGCGGGAGCTCGCGCAGTTCGCCGATCAGCGCCCGGACGGCGGCCGTCCCGGCCGGCCCGGGCGTGGTGACGTACCCGACGAAGCGGCTGGACGGGTGCGGCCCGAGGTCGGTGACGGCGAGGCCCGCCCTGGTCACCCCGGCAGCACGGCCAGCTCCAGGGCGGCCAGCCGGGCCGGGTCGGCGACCACCTCGTAGCCGGCCACCCGGCCGTCCGCCACCGCCACCCGCAGCACCAGCCGCAACCGCCCGCCCGGGGCGATCACGATCCCCGGCACCCCGTCCACCAGCGCCACCGCGCCGAACCGGGCCCGCCGGCCGAACACCGTCGTCTCCCGGGCCACCGTCGCCGCGCCCCGGGCCACCAGGGACCGACCGGCCGGCAGCGCGGCCGGATCGGCCCGGCGCACGACGTCCGGCGCCAGCACCGCCAACAGCGCGTCCAGATCCCCGCCCCGGGCGGCGGCCAGGAACGCCTCCACCACCCGCCGGTGCCCGGCCAGGCGCTCCGGCGCCAGTGCGGCCGTCCCCCGCACCCGCTGCCGGGCCCGGCTGGCCAGCTTCTTGGCGGCCACCGGGGTCCGGCCGACGATCGGCGCGATCTGCTCGAACGGCACCGCGAAGCCGTCGTGCAGCACGAAGGCGACCCGCTCGGCCGGCCCCAGCCGGTCCAGCACCACCAGCAGCGCCCGGCCCACCGACTCGACCAGCAGCGCCTCCCGCTCCGGGTCCGTCCCCTCGCCCACCGTCCCGTCGCCCGCCGCGGCAGCGGCCCCCGCCGCATCCGGCAGCGCGTCGCCGACCGGCTCCTCGCGGCGCACCGCGCGGGCCCGCAGCACGTCCAGGCAGAGCCGGGAGACCACGGTGGTCAGCCAGCCCGGCAGGTTGTCCACCTCGTCCGGCCCGGCCCGGTGCAGCCGCAGCCACGCCTCCTGGACGGCCTCCTCCGCCTCGCCCGTCGACCCGAGCATCCGCTGGGCGACCGCCCGCAGCCGCCCCCGCTCGGTCTCGAACCTCGCCGCCAGCACCTCGTCCCGGTCCATCGGTCACCTTTCCTCGGCCCGGCCCGTCACACCGCTGACGATCCGCCCAGCACCGAAGTGACGGGAGAACGCTGTGACCACCACCACCCTGCTGCACCTGGACTCCAGCATCAGCCTCGGCGACTCGGTCAGCCGCGCGCTGACCGCCCGGTTCGCCGCCGCCTGGCGTGCCCGGCACGGCGTCGCCGGCCGCTACGTCCACCGGGACCTCACCGCCGAACCCGTCGCCCCGATCGGTGCCGGGTACGCGGCCCTCGGCCGCCGCGTCGAGCGCAAGGGGACCGTCCCGGTCGCCGACGTCGCCGCCCTCGCCGAAGGCCCGGACGAGGAACGCGAGTGGTCCCTCACCCACCCGCTGATCAACCGGCTGCTCGCCGCCGACACCGTGCTGCTCGGCGTGCCGATGTACAACTTCGCCGTCCCGGCCGCGCTCAAGGCCTGGATCGATCGGATCGGCTTCCCCGGCAGCTACACCGACCCGGCCACCGGCGAGAGCCTGCTGCGCCGCACCCGGGTGGTGATCGCCGCCGCCCGTGGCGGCGGCTACGGGCCGGGCGCCCCGCGCGAGGGTTTCGACTTCCAGATCCCTTACCTGCGGGCCTACTTCACCAATCTCGGCGTCCCGCCCGAGCGCCTGCACATCGTCGCGGCGGAGCTCACCCGCGCCGACGACGTCCCCGCCCTGGCCGGGCTGCAGCCGCTCGCCGTGAAGTCCCTGGCGGACGCCGAGGCCGCCCTGGACGCCCTCGCCGCCGGGCGGCCTACAGCGGGGTGACGGCCCTGTAGCGACCCTGCGGCGGGCCGGCGGCGGGTGACGACCTGCAACGGGGTGACGGCCTACAGGTGACGGCCTACAACGGGGTGACGGCCTTCAGCACCACCAGCAGGGCCACGGCGGCGTTGAGCGCGCAGAGCGCCGACGCCGCCGTACCGGCCGCGGCGACCATCGCGGCCAGACCCGCCCGGGTCTTCGCCGGGGGCCAGTTTCGGGAAGTCGGCACCGGGCCGAGCAGCGCGGCGACCCGGCGCGGTACCGGGCCGGGCGTGGCCGTCGGGGCGGCGAAGGCCGCGAAACCGGGCGGGGTCGCGTGCGACACCAGGGCCGCCCGGGCCACCGCCCGCGCGGTGATCCGGCGGTCCCCCACCTCCTGGGCCGACTCCTCGTCCGCCCACCGCTCCGCGCTGAACGCCACCGCGTGCTGCAGCGGCCGCAGGAACGGGTTGACGCAGGCGGCCAGTTGGGTGGTCAGCAGGTACCGGTGGTGGCGGTGGCGCAGGTGCGCCCGCTCGTGCGCGAGCAGCGCCTCGCGCTCGTCCTCGGGCAGCCCGGCCAGCATCCCGGTGGAGACCACCACCCGACCCGGCGAGCCGGGCAGCGCGTACGCGTACGGGCTGCGGTCCGGCAGCACCGCGAGGTCGCCGGCCGGCCCGGGCCCCGCCGGCAGCCCGGTCAGCGCCCGCCGGGCCCGGGACCGCACCCGCAGGTGCCGGCCGACCGTCCGGGCGCAGGCCGCGGACACCAGGACCAGCAGCCACATCGCGGCCGTCCCGACCGTCTCGTGGTACGGCAGCGCGGCCCGCACCTCCGGGTCGGACCAACTGTCCGGGAGCGGGTTGCCGGGGATCTGCGCGGTGCCCACCACGCCGATCAGCCCGAGGCAGAGCACGCTGCACACCGCCATCACCGCGCTGATCACGGTCATCAGCCGGGCCGCACCGCGCGGGTGCAGGTGCTGCTCGGTGAGGCGCGCGATCGGTACCGCGGTCAGCGGCAGGATGAGCGGGAGGAAGACGAAGAAGCCCACGGGTCAGCTCTCACGGTCGGCCGCTGCCGGATCGGCGGACGCGGCGTCGAGCAGCGCCCGTAGCAGGTCCTCGTCATGCGGGAGCAGCGCGGTCACGAAGCTGGCCAGGACGGCGTCCCGGTCCGCTTCCCCGTCGAGCATCCGGCGCATCCGCAGGGCCGCCAGCCCGGCCGCGTCGGAGGAGGCCTGCCACAGGTAGGAGCGTCCCGAACGGCTCCGCGAGACGGCGTTCTTGGCGTGCAGCCGGGACAGGATGGTCATCACCGTGGTGTACGCCAGATCGCCCTCCAGGCGCTCCTGGACCCACCCCGCGGTGGCCGGGCCGGGCGCCTGTTGGAGCACCGCCAGCACCTGCGCCTCCAACTCCCCCTGGCCACGCCGTCGGGCGGGCGCCTCCACGGCCGCCGGGGCGTGCCTCTCGTCTGCCATGACGGCCCACTCCCTCCGGATGCCGCGCCCCGGAGCCGGCGGGGCACGCGTTCATCCTAACGAGCGGAAGCCCCGCACGAACCGGTCCGCGCACGCCTGCCCGGGCTTTCCGCCGCCGACCGCCCGACCCCTGCAAGCCCCGCCCCCGCTCAGCGCAGCGGTTCCCGCGCGTTCTGCCGCCGGTCGAGCTCGGCGATGTCGGGGTGGTGCAGGTCGAAGGCCGGGGACTCGGAGCGGATCCTCGGCAGCCGGACGAAGTTGTGCCGCGGCGGCGGGCAGGAGGTGGCCCACTCCAGCGACCGTCCGTACCCCCACGGGTCGTCGACGGTCACCTTCTCCCCGTAGCGGGCGGTGTTCCAGACGTTGTAGAGGAACGGCAGGGTGGAGGCGCCGAGCAGCAGGGAGCCGATGCTGGAGACGGTGTTGAGCGTGGTGAAGCCGTCCGAGGCGAGGTAGTCCGCGTACCGGCGCGGCATGCCCTCGGCGCCGAGCCAGTGCTGCACCAGGAAGGTCGCGTGGAAGCCGGCGAAGAGGGTCCAGAAGTGGATCCGCCCGAGCCGCTCGTCCAGCATCCGCCCGGTGAACTTGGGCCACCAGAAGTGGAATCCGGCGAACATCGCGAAGACGACGGTGCCGAAGACCACGTAGTGGAAGTGCGCGACGACGAAGTACGAGTCGGAGACGTGGAAGTCGACCGGCGGCGAGGCCAGCAGCACCCCGGTGAGGCCGCCGAACAGGAAGGTGACCAGGAAGCCGACCGTCCACAGCATCGGCGTCTCGAAGCTCAGCGATCCGTGCCACATGGTGCCGATCCAGTTGAAGAACTTCACCCCGGTCGGCACCGCGATCAGCATCGTCATGATCGAGAAGAACGGCAGCAGCACCTGTCCGGTGACGAACATGTGGTGCGCCCAGACCGTGATCGACAGCCCGGTGATGGCGATGGTCGCGCCGATCAGGCCGGAGTAGCCGAAGACCGGTTTGCGGCTGAACACCGGGATGATCTCGGTGACGATGCCGAAGAACGGCAGCGCGATGATGTACACCTCCGGGTGGCCGAAGAACCAGAACAGGTGCTGCCACAGCAGCGCCCCGCCGTTGGCCGCGTCGAAGACGTGCGAGCCGAACTTGCGGTCCGACTCCAGGCAGAGCAGGGCGGCGGCGAGCACCGGGAAGGCGAACAGCACCAGCACGGCGGTGAGCAGGATGTTCCAGACGAAGATCGGCAGCCGGAACAGCGTCATGCCGGGCGCCCGGAGGCAGACGATCGTGGTGATGAAGTTGACCGAGCCCAGGATCGTGCCGAAGCCGGAGAAGGCCAGTCCCATGATCCACAGGTCCGCGCCGAGACCGGGGCTGTGCTCGGCGCTGTTCAGCGGCGCGTAGGCGAACCAGCCGAAGTCGGCGGCGCCGTCCGGGGTCAGGAAGCCGAACACGGCGATCAGCGAGCCGAACAGGTAGAGCCAGTAGGCGAGCGCGTTCAGCCGCGGGAAGGCCACATCGGGCGCGCCGATCTGCAGCGGCATGATCCAGTTGGCGAAGCCGGCGAACAGCGGGGTGGCGAACATCAGCAGCATGATCGTGCCGTGCATGGTGAACAGCTGGTTGAACTGCTGGTTGTCGAGCAACTGCATTCCCGGGCGCGCCAGTTCGAGGCGCATCAGCATCGCCATCAGGCCGCCGGCCAGGAAGAACAGGAAGGCGGTGGTCATGTAGAGGGTGCCGATGCGCTTGTGGTCCGTGGTGGTCAGCCAGCCCACCAGCGCCCGGCCTCGGCGGCGGCGCCGGGCGGTGAACCAGTGCTCCAGCCGGGGGGCGCGCGACGGGTGCGGGGCCTGCTCGACGACGTCCTTCGGCAGAAGAGTCACGCAGCGCGCCTTCCGTGCTCGGGGCCGGACCGGGGCCGGACAGTAGTCGGACAACCACTACCAGTCGCCACCCGGGGCAGCCCGGGGCCGCGCACGACGCGTCACTCGAACGGCCCCTACCCGGTTGCCCGGCGCCCCGGCCCGACGGACGGTCGAAGTCCGTACGGTCCTCCCCTGGGCCCGTTCGGCCCTTGGAGGAGCCCATGACCAGCCCGTCGTCCAACCCCGAGCAGCCCTGGCGCACCGGCTCCGGCACACCGCGGCCGACGCCGGGCAACGAGTTCAGCGACTGGGCCCCCGGCCTGGTGATGTTCGCGGGCGTGCTGATGCTGATGAACGGCATCATGGAGGTCTTCCGGGGCATCATGGCGGTCTCCGACGACGACCTCTTCGTCCACACCCCCCGCTACGTCTTCCGGTTCGATCTCACCGGCTGGGGCTGGATCCACATCATCATCGGCGTCCTGGTCGCGGTGGTCGGCGCGTTCCTCCTCAAGGGTGCCGCCTGGGCCCGCTTCGCCGGCATCTTCCTCACCACGCTGAGCGCCCTCGAGAGCTTCCTGGCGCTGCCGTACTACCCGCTCTGGTCGCTCGTGGTGATCGCGCTGGACATCTTCATCATCTGTGCGCTCTGCGTCTACCGCCCCGGGGCGGGCGCCCCGTCCTGACGACCCGGTGGTCCGCGCGCCCGTACCCGCCTCAGGTACGGGCGCGCTGCGTGACGGCGATGCAGACCAGCACCACCCCGGCCGTGACCGGAGCCGCCGTCGGCAGGTCCTCGCCCAGCAGCAGCACCGACCAGACCAGCGTCAACAGCGGTTGCGCAAGCTGCAGTTGGCTGGCCCGCGGCACCCCGATCGCCGCCATCCCCCGGTACCAGAGCACGAAGCCGCCGAGCTGCGACACCGCCGCCGTGTACGCCAGCCCGGCCAGCGCCTTCGCCCCGAGGTGGACCGGCTCGGTGGGAAGGGCGAGCGCGGTGGTCAGCAGTGTCACCGGCAGCGCGGCCACCACCGCCCAGGCGATCACCTGGGCGCCCGGCAGGTCGCGGGAGAGCCGTCCGCCCTCCGTGTACCCGGCCGCGCAGACCAGCAGCGCCACGAACAGGTGGAGGTCGGCGACGGTCGGCCGGCCGTGGCTCTGCAGCAGGGTGAAGGCGAGCACCGCCACCGCCCCGGCCAGCGCCGCCGCCCAGAACGCCCGGGACGGCCGGCGCCCGGTCCGCAGCGCCGCGAACACCGCCGTGGCCAGCGGCAGGACGCCGATGACCACCGCGGAGTGGGCCGTCGAGGAGGTCCGCAGGGCGAGCGTGGTCAGCAGCGGGAAGCCCAGGACGCAGCCCCCCGACACCACCAGCAGGGCCGGCCAGTGCCGCCGGGGCGGTAGCGGCGCGCGGGCGGCGGCCAGGTAGAGCGCGGCGAGCAGGCCGGCCACGGCGCCGCGCAACCCGGTCGCGGTCCACGGGCCGAAGCCGGTCAGGGCCCACGCGGTGGCGGGGAAGCTGAGCGAGAAGGCGGCCACCCCGAGGGCGGCCAGGGCGGTACCGGAGGCGGGGCTCTGCGGTGCTATCGCCATCGGGCGGGTAGCGCTATCTTGTGCCGTCATGAACGAGCGTAGCAGTGGGGCCGAACTCGCCGACAGGTTGCGACCGGAGGTCGAGCGCTACCCGGAAGGACGAAAGCTGCCGTCCAGCCGGGCCCTGGTGGAACGCCACCAGGTCAGCCCGGTGACGGTCTCCCGGGCCATCGCGCTGCTCGCCGCCGAGGGCCTGGTGGTCTCCCGGCCGGGCGCCGGGGTGTTCCGGGCCTCGGCCTTCACCGGCGGCTCGCCCGCCGCCGCGTCCGCCGCCCGGCCCGGCGACCTCTCCTGGCAGGAGATCGCGCTGAGCGCCGACTCCGGCCCCCGCGACCTCGCCGCCGACCCGCTGTTCGGCATCCTGAACGTGCCGCCGCCCGACGTCGTCGACCTCAACGGCGGTTACCCGCACGCCTCCCTGCTGCCCGAGCGGCTGCTCGCCGCCGCCCTCGCCCGGGCCGGCCGGCGCCCCGGCGCCTGGGACCGCCCGCCCGCCGACGGCCTCACCGAGCTGCGCGGCTGGTTCGCCCGCGACATCGGCGGCAACAGCGGGCCGCTCGGCGCCGGCGACGTCCTGATCACCGCCGGCGGGCAGAGCGGGCTCACCATCGCGCTGCGCGCGCTGGTCGCCCCCGGCAGTCCGGTCCTGGTGGAGTCCCCGACCTACCCCGGCACCCTCGCCGTCGCCCGGGCCGCCGGGCTGCGGCCCGTCCCCGTCCCGGTCGACGCGGACGGCGTCCGCACCGACCTGCTGGCCGCCGCCTTCGACGCCACCCGCGCCCGGGCCTTCGTCTGCCAGCCGCTGTTCCAGAACCCCACCGGCGCGGTGCTCTCCCCCGCGCGCCGCACCGAGGTGCTGCGGATTGCCCGGGCGGCGGGCGCCTTCGTCGTCGAGGACGACTTCGCCCGCCGGCTCGCCCACGCCGACGCCCCCGCACTGCCGCGCCCGCTCGCCGCCGACGACCCGGACGGGGTCGTGGTGCACCTGCGCTCGCTGACCAAGCCCACCTCGCCCAACCTGCGGGTCGGCGCCCTCACCGCCCGCGGCCCGGCCCTGCAACGACTCCGGGCGACCCAGGTGGTGGACAGCTTCTTCGTGCCCCGGCCGCTCCAGGAGGCCACCCTCGAACTGGTCGGCGACCCGGGCTGGGCCCGCCACCTGCGCACCCTCGCCGCCGAACTGCGGGACCGCCGCACCACCACCGTCGCCGCCCTGCACCACGAATTGCCCGGCCTGCTCGGCGCCTACCGCCCCGGCGGCTACCACCTCTGGCTGCGGCTGCCCGACGGCACCGACGACGCGGCCCTCGCCGCGGCCGCCCTGCGCGCCGGCGTCCTGGTCACCCCCGGGCGCCCGTACCACCCGGCCGAGCCCCCGGCCCCCCACCTCCGCCTCAGCTACGCCGCGGTCGACACCCCCACCCGCCTGCCCGAGGGCGTCCGCCGCCTCCGGCGCGCCTACGAGGAGGTGGTCGGCTGACGGAGCCGCCACCGCCGCCAGGACGGCGGGGCCTCAGTGCCGGTAGCCCGCCATGCGCTCCAGCCGGGCGATGCGCTCCGCCATCGGCGGGTGGGTGGAGAAGAGCTTCGCGCCGGCCTCGCCCGGACGGAACGGGCTGGCGATCATCATGTGGCTGGCGGTCTGGAGCTGCGGCTCCGGGCGGAGGGGCAGCCGGCGGGTGCCGGCTTCGAGCTTGCGCAGGGCACTGGCCAGGGCGAGCGGGTCGCCGGTGATCCGGGCGCCGTCGGCGTCGGCCTGGTACTCGCGGGAGCGGCTGACCGCCAGCTGGATGAGCCCGGCGGCGAGCGGGCCGAGGATCATGATGGCCAGCATGCCGAAGAGGCCCGGCCCGTCGTCGTCGTCGCCGCGGCCGAAGGGGATCAGCCAGGCGAAGTTCACCAGGAACATCACCACCGAGGCGAGCGCCCCGGCGACCGAGGAGATCAGGATGTCCCGGTTGTAGACGTGGCTCAGCTCGTGCCCGAGCACGCCCCGCAGCTCGCGTTCGTCCAGCAGCTGCAGGATGCCGTCGGTGCAGCAGACGGCCGCGTTGCGCGGGTTCCGGCCGGTGGCGAAGGCGTTCGGGGCGGGGGTCGGGGAGATGTAGAGGCGGGGCATCGGCTGGCGGGCCGCGGTGGAGAGCTCGCGGACGATCCGGTACAGCTGCGGCGCCTCGATCTCGCTGACCGGCCGGGCCCGCATGGCCCGCAGGGCGAGCTTGTCGCTGTTCCAGTAGGCGTAGGCATTGGTCCCGAGGGCGACCAGCAGGGCGATCACGAAGCCGGTCCGGCCGAAGAGACTGCCGATCGCCAAGATGAGCGCCGAGAGTCCGCCGATCAGGACGGCGGTCCTCAGTCCGTTGTGCCGGCGATGCACGTCAGGCCCTCCAATGGTGCGGTGGGGAAGCCCTTTCTGCCTCGTCCCTCTTGCCCGGTCAACGGGTGGGGGCCCGGGCCTTGTTCCCTTGTGACGGGCGCGGCACCGCCGCGACACCGGTGCCTCGGCGCCGCGCCGCCCCCGCGCCCGCCCGGCCCCCGTCACGGGCGGCCCCGGCGGGCTCAGAACAGGCTGCCGCCGGCGACCTGGAGGACCAGCTGCGGGGCGAACGACAGGACCACGGCCACCGAGGCGGTGAGCCCCAGCGTGGCGGTCAGGCCGGCCGGCAGCCGGCGTTCGGCCTCGGCCTCACCCACCGGCTCGGTGTCCGGCGCGGGGGCGAACAGCCGGGCCGTCCAGAGCAGGTAGTAGTACAGCGCGACGACCACGTTGACGGCCATCACGACCGCCAGCCAGCCCAGCCCGGCGTCGACGGCCGCCCGGAACACCACGACCTTGCCGAACAGGCCGATCACGCCCGGCGGCAGCCCGGCCAGGCAGAGCAGGAAGAAGGCGAGCGCGAGGGCCGTCCAGCGGCGCCGGGCGAACAGGCCGCGGAAGTCGTCCACGCTCGTCCCGGCCCGGCGGCCGACCGCCGCGACCACGCCGAACGCGCCGAGGTTCACCACGCCGTAGATCAGCGCGTACGCGGCGGTGGCGCCCAGCGGGTCGACCCCGGTGGGCGCGTAGCCGGCGGCGGCGAGCGGCACCAGCAGGTAGCCGGCCTGGCCGACGGAGGACCAGGCGAGCAGCCGCACCGCGCTGTACCGGGTGTCGAAGCGCTGGCGCAGCGCGCCGACGTTGCCCACCGTCATGGTGACGGCGGCCAGCACGGCGAGCGCCAGGCCCCAGGTGTGCGCGTACGGGCGGAACGCGATGGTGGTGGCGAGCGCGAGGCCGGACAGGCCGGCCGCCTTGCCGACCACCGAGAGGTAGCCGGCCACCGGCAGCGGGGCTCCGGTGTAGGTGTCGGGCACCCAGAAGTGGAACGGGACGGCGGCGACCTTGAAGGCGAACCCGACCAGGGTCAGCACGGCGCCCGCCTCGGCCAGCGGCTTGAGCTGTCCGGGGGCGTGCTCCAGGCCCTGCGCGACGGCGCCGAGGTGCAGGCTGCCACTGGCCGCGTAGACGAAGCCGATGCCGAGCAGCATCACGGCGGTGGCGGTGACGGAGGAGACGAAGAACTTGAGCGCGGCCTCGGCGCCCCGGCCGTCCCGGCGCAGCGCCACCAGGGCGAAGGCGGGCAGCGAGGCGACCTCCAGGGCGATCACCATGGTGGCGAGGTCGCGGGAGGCGGGCAGCAGGGCGGCGCCGGTGGCGCTGGAGAGCAGCAGGAACCAGTACTCGCCGCCGGGCAGCTTCTCGTCCTCGACGGTGTGCGCGGAGAGCAGCGCCGCGATCAGCGCGCCGCCGAGGACGAGCAGCTGGAACACCAGGGCGAAGTGGTCGGCGACGTACGAGCAGCCTGCGTTGTCAGTGGCTCCTGCTACGTTCTGCACGCAGAAGGTCGCCCGGGGTGATCCCCCGGTGAGGGGGAGGAGCGCGATGAGGGCGAGGGCGAGTCCGGCCGCGGTGAGCCGGCCGAGCCACTTCCGGTGCCGCTCGGGCAGGAACAGGTCGGTGACCAGGACGGCGAGGGCGGCCACCGCGGCGATCAGCGGGGGCGCGATCGCCACCCAGTCCACGGACTGGATCAGGCTGCCCGGGTTGGCTACGGCGAGGGAGGTCACAGTGTGCTGCCCCGTGGAGTGAGGTCCGAGTGCGGCGATCTGGGCTCCGAGCACGGTCAGCCACCCCCGAGGAGGTGCTTGACGGCGGGATCGGAGAGTCCGAGCAGGAGCGCGGGCCAGAGGCCGGCGAGCAGGGTGAGGGCGGCCAGCGGCGTCCAGCTGACGGCCTCGTACGGGCGCAGGTCGGCGAGCCCGTCCACCGGGGCGGGCTGCTTGGGGTCGCCCATGCAGACGCGCTTGACCACGATCAGCAGGTAGGCGGCGGTGAGGAGGGTGCCGAGACCGGCCAGGACCATGTAGGTGACGAACGCGGGGCGCGACAGGCCGTCCGCCGGGTCGAACGCGCCGAACATGGCGAGCAGCTCGCCCCAGAAGCCGGCCAGGCCGGGCAGGCCGAGGCTGGCGACGGCGGCGAAGGCGAGCAGTGCGCCGATCCGCGGGGCCCGGCCGTACAGCGCGGCCCCGGTGGCGCCGGCGAGGGTGTCGAGGTCCGCCGTGCCGTAGCGGTCCTTGAGGGCGCCGACGACGAAGAACAGCAGACCGGTGATCAGGCCGTGGGCGATGTTGGCGAACAGCGCGCCGTTGACGCCCACCGGGGTGAGGGAGGCGATGCCCAGCAGGACGAAGCCCATGTGGCCGACGGAGGAGTACGCGATCAGGCGCTTGAGGTCGCCCTTGGCGCCGGGGCGGGCCAGTGCCAGACAGGCCAGTGATCCGTAGACGATGCCGACGGCGGCGAACGCGCCCAGGTAGGGGGCGAGCGTCGCGGTGCCGTCGGGCACGACCGGGAGGAGGACGCGGACCAGACCGTACGTGCCCATCTTCAGCAGCACGCCGGCGAGCAGCACCGAGCCCACCGTCGGGGCGGCGGTGTGCGCGTCCGGGAGCCAGCTGTGCAGCGGCCAGGCGGGGGCCTTGACCGCGAGCCCGACCATGATCGCCAGCGCGGCGATCACCTGGGTGGTGTGGCTCAGTCCGCTGCCGTGCGCGGCGGCCAGGGCCTGCATGTCGAAGGTGCCGGCCTTGCTGCCGATCAGCAGGAAGCCGAGCAGCATCACGGCCGAACCGAGCAGCGTGTACAGGATGAACCGGTTGGCGGCGGGGGCCTTCGCGCCGCTCCCCCAGCGGGCGATCAGGAAGTACATCGGGATCAGCACGATCTCGAAGGCCAGGAAGAAGAGCAGGAGGTCCAGCACCGCGAAGGTGGCGAGCATGCCGACCTCGAGGAGGAGGAACAGCCCGACGAAGGCCTTCGCCGAGGGACGGTGCCCCTCAGGGGTTCCGCCCCGGGCGTCCCCGCCCGGCAGCCGCTTCTCCGAGTACAGCGCGCAGAGGAAGGTGAGCAGTGCGGTCAGCACGATCAGCGGCAGCGAGACGCCGTCCACGCCGAAGTGGAGGCGCACGTTGAGGGCCGGGATCCAGGACACGTCGGTGGTGGCCTGCATCCGGGCGGGCTCATCGTGGTCGAACCCGGCCGCCAAGGCGACGGTGAGCAGGAACACCGCGCCGGTGACGACGCTGTTCAGCCGCAGCGCCCGCCGGTCGGCGGCGGCCGGCTCCGGGCCGAACACCGGCGCCAGGGTGAGCGCGGCGCCGAGCAGCGGCAGCACCAGGAGGGCGATGAGGACTGCGTTCATCGGGGGCTCCTAGGGGCGGCGGTCGGAATCGGGGGAAGCGGGGAGAGGAGGTACGGCATCCGCTACACCGCCACCAGGACGGCCAGCAGGACGACGCCGGCGAGCAGCGCGCTGAGGTAGGTCTGCGCGTTGCCGGTCTGCGCGAGCCGGACGGCCCGGCCGAGCAGGTTGGCGCCGGCCCCGCTGCCGCGCACGTAGGTCTCGACGACCTCGCGGTCGAGGAAGCGGACCAACCGGGCGACGGCGGCCACCGGGCGGACGAACAGCGCGTGGTACAGCCGGTCGACGCCGAAGCCGTGCCGGGCCGGGCCGAACAGCGGGCCGAGCAGGGTGCGGCCCGGGTCGGCGACGATCACCTCGGCGGCCGGGGCTCCGGCCTGCTCGGGCACCCGGCCGGTGCCGGCCGGGACGGGTCGGCCGGCGGTCAGCCGCGCGGTCGCCGAACGCCAGGCGCCGTAGGCCGCGAGCACGCCGACCACGGCGAGCCCGGTGCCGATGACGGCGGTGACCGCGGAGGGGCGCAGCGAGCCGCCGTCCAGCAGCGCGGGCAGCCAGTCCGAGCGCAGCCCGGCGATGCCGAAGCCCATGGTCGGGATCGCCAGCACCCAGAGCGGCCAGCGCATCGCGGCCGGCTCGGCGGTGGCCGGGTCGGCCTCGTCGAGCTCGGGCGAGTACGGCGCGTCCGCCTCGTGCTCGGCGCCGGACGCCGCAGCCATGGCCGCAGCCGCGCCAGTGGCCGGGCTGTGGAAGGCCAGCAGGTAGAGCCGGGTCGCGTACGCGGCGGTGAGCAACGCGGTGAGCGCGGCCGAGATCAGCACGATCCACCCGGCGGCCTCCGGCACGGCCGAGGCCGGGCCGAGCCCGTTGGTGAGCGCCTCGCCGTTGGCGGCGTGCTCGGCGGCGGTCAGCACCGCCTCCTTGCTGAAGAAGCCGGAGAACGGCGGCAGCCCGACCAGGGCGACGAGCGCGATGCCCATCGTCCAGTAGGCGTCCGGGACGCGCTTGCGCAGCCCGGGGATCCGGGACATCGCGGAGATCGAGTTGGTGTGCGCGGCGTGGATCACCACACCGGCGGCCAGGAACAGCAGCGCCTTGAACGCGCCGTGGCTGACCAGGTGGAAAACGGCGGCCTCGCGGTCGCCGGCGGCCAGCGCCCCGGCCATGTAGCCGAGCTGGCCGACGGTGGAGTAGGCGAGCACCCGTTTGAGGTCGTCCTGGGCGAGCGCGCAGAGCGCCGAGCCGATCATCGTGACGGCGGCCATCACCGCGAGCACGACCAGCGCCGCACCCGACAGCAGGAACACCGGCAGCAGTCGGGCGACCAGGTAGATGCCGGCCGCGACCATGGTGGCGGCGTGGATCAGCGCGGAGACCGGCGTCGGGCCGGCCATCGCGTCCGGGAGCCAGGTGTGCAGCGGGAACTGCGCGCTCTTGCCGGCCACCCCGGCGAGCAGCAGCAGGGCGATCAGCGTCGGGTGGCCGAGCCGCCCGTCGCCGGCGGCGGCCAGCACGTCGGGGATCCGGAAGCTGCCGGCGTCCGCGCCGAGCAGGAAGATGCCGAACAGGAACGGCACGTCGCCGAGCTTGGTGACCAGGAAGGCCTTCAGCGAGGCCGAGCGGGCGTCCTCGGTCTCCCAGTGGTGGCCGATCAGGAAGTACGAGCAGATGCCCATGACCTCCCAGCCGACCAGCAGCACGATCAGGTCGCCCGAGTAGACCACCAGGAACATCGCCGCGGTGAACAGCGAGACCAGCGCCGCGTACGACGGGTAGCGCGGGTCCTCCTTGAGGTACGCGGTCGAGTAGACCTGCACGCAGGTGGCGACCAGGCCGACCAGCACGGAGATCAGCGAGCTGAAGCCGTCCAGGTGGAGGCCGAGCGCGATGTCCGGGCCGCCGGTCGGGGTGAGCCGGGTGGCGGCGTCGAGGGCCTGGCCGGTGCCGAGCTGGAGGGCGACGACCAGGGCGAGCACGGCCGAGACGGCGACCGGCACGATGGCCAGCGGCCGGGCCAGCCCGGGCGCCTTCTTGCCGAGGGCCAGGGTCGCGGCGGCACCGAGTGCGGGCAGCACGGGGACGAGGACGGGCAGGGCGAGGTTCATGCGGCGGCCTGGCCCTTCAGTGCCTCGGCTCCGGCCGGCGCCTCCTCGGCGAACGGCTCGGCCGGATCGCCGAGCGCGGTGGCCCGGTCGATGTCCGCCGTGCCCCGGGCCCGGAACAGCAGCAGGACGATGGCGAGCCCCAGTCCGATCTCGGCGGCGGCGACGGTGATGGTGAACAGGGTGAGCGCCTGGCCGGCGTGCAGCGAGTCGCGCAGCCAGGTGTCGAAGGCGACCAGGTTGAGGTTGACGGCGTTGAGCATCAGCTCGACGGACATCAGGACCAGGACGGCGTTGCGCCGGGCGAGCACGCCGTACACGCCGACGCTGAACAGCAGCGCGGCGAGGACGACGGGGTAGGCGAGGTGCATCAGCCCTCCTGCTCGGTGGTCGGCGACGCGGGAGCGGCGGGGGCGGCGGCGGGAGCTGCGGGGGCGGCGGGAGCGGCCGGAGCGGCCGGCTTGGGCACGGTCGCGGCGACGGTCCCGTTCGACCCGACCGGCCGACCGGCGCGCAGCCGGCCCGCCCGGGGCACCGGCACCCGCCGCTTCGACCCGCGCGACAGCACGATCGCACCGACCAGCGCCGCCAGCAGCAGCACAGAGAGGGCCTCGAAGGGCAGCACCCAGTGGCGGAACAGGCTCGCCCCGGTGACGGCGGCCGAGCCGCCCCCCGCGCCGAGGTCGATCCAGGAGGTCCGGAAGGCGTCGACGACCAGCGTCACCAGCGTCCCGGCCGAGGCAAGCGCCACGACCAGGGCCACCCAGCGGTTCTTGGAGTCGGCGTCGGGCGAGCGCCCGATCGGCGCCTTGGTGAGCATCAGTCCGAACAGCACCAGCACGATCACCGAGCCGAGGTAGATCAGCACCTGCACCCAGGCGATGAACTCGGCGGTGAGCAGCAGGAACTCCACCGCCAGCCCGCCGAGCGCGACCACCAGCCAGAGCGCGGCGTGCACCAGCTGCTTGGTGGTGACGGCGACCAGGGCCGAGCCCAGCACGGCGACACCGACCAGCAGGAAGACGATCTCCACCCCGGTCGGGGACAGGAACGAACGGGCGGCCGGCTCCAACGAGCCGGTCGCCGCGAGCAGGGTGGCGGCACTCACGGGGCCTCCCCCTCCTCCGAAGCGGCGGCGGCCGCGGCGGCCGCCAGTTTGTCCGCCGCCTTGCGCGCGGCGGCGATCTCCTTGGGCTCCTCGGCCGCCGGGTCCAGCGCCGGCGGCGCCGGGACGGTCCACATCCACTCGCGGAGCCTGTCCCGCTCGTGGGTCAGCTCCAGGATGTCCGTCTCGGCGTACTCGAACTCCGGCGACCAGAACAGCGCGTCGAAGGGGCACACCTCGATGCAGATCCCGCAGTACATGCAGAGCGAGAAGTCGATGGCGAACCGGTCCAGCACGTTGCGGGTGCGGGCCCGCGCGTTCGGCTCGGCGGCCGGCAGCGTCTCCTTGTGGGAGTCGATGTAGATGCACCAGTCCGGGCACTCGCGCGCGCAGAGCATGCACACCGTGCAGTTCTCCTCCAGCAGCGCGATGACGCCGCGCGAGCGCGGCGGCAGCACCGGCTGCACCTCGGGGTACTGCGCGGTGACGCTCTTCTTCGTCATCGTCCGCAGAGTCACGGCCAAGCCCTTGGCCAGGCCGGCACCGGGAAAACTCATGCGCCCACCTCGCTTCGCCCGGCAGGGGCATTCGCCCACACGCGCCTGATGATGATTCGCTCGCTTCGCTCGCTCATGAGATCGCCACCTTGATGATGCCGGTGAGGGCCAGCTGGACGAGGGCGAGCGGGATCAGCCCGGTCCACGCGAAGCGCATCAGCTGGTCCTCGCGCAGACGCGGGTAGGTGACCCGCAGCCAGATGACCACGAAGGCCAGCGCGAAGGTCTTCAGGATCATCCAGAGCCAGCCGAGCTGGTCCGACAGCGGGCCGTGCCAGCCGCCCAGGAAGAGCACCGCGGTCAGCGCCGACACCACCAGGATGCCCGCGTACTCGGACAGCAGGAACAGCGCGAAGCGCAGCCCGGTGTACTCGGTGTACGCGCCGAAGATGATCTCCGAGTCGGCGACCGGCATGTCGAACGGCGGGCGCTGGAGCTCGGCCAGGCCGGCCGTGAAGAACACGAACGCGCCGATCAGCTGCCAGGGCAGCCAGTACCACTCCCAGGCGTCCAGGATCCCGGGCAGCGACAGCGTGCCGGCGGCCATCGCCACCGAGGCCGCCGCCAGCACCATCGGCAGCTCGTAGGACATCAGCTGCGCGGCCGTGCGCAGGCCGCCGAGCAACGAGAACTTGTTCGCCGAGGCCCAGCCGGCCATCAGCTTGCCGATCACGCCGACGCCCATCACGGCCAGCACGAAGAACAGGCCGGCGTCGATCGCCTGGCCGACGAAGCCGTTCGGGCCGACCGGGATCGCCAGCAGCACGAACAGGTACGGCAGCAGCGAGACGGCGGGCGCCAGCTGGAAGATCCGGCGGTCCGCCCCGGCCGGGACGATGTCCTCCTTCTGCGCGAACTTCACGCCGTCCGCGACGAGCTGCGCCCAGCCGTGGAAGCCACCGGCGTACATCGGGCCGAGCCGGCCCTGCATGTGCGCCATGACCTTGTGCTCGGTCTGGCCGATGACCAGCGGGAAGACGAGGAAGACGACCAGGGTGGCGACGCAGCGCAGCACCGTGTCGAGCAGGTTCACGTGCCGTCTCCGTCCTGGCCGGCCGGTCCGGCCGAGGTCTCGTCCTGCTCGCCCGCGGGCGCGGCGGGTTCCGCCGGCTCGGCGGGCGTCTGCGCCCCGGCGGGCTCGACCGGCGCAGCGGGCTTCGCGGGTGCGGCTGAGTCAGCGGGCGACGCGGGCTCGTCGTGCGCGGGCACCGGGTTGTGCCAGGGCGCGTCCGCGGAGCGGGTCCGCGCGGGCGCCGGGCGCTCGGCCTTCGGCTCGACCGGCGCGGCAGCCTCAGCGGGCGCAACAACCTCGGCGGCCTCGGCCGCCGCCGGCTCCGCGGCCTGGCTGACCGAGCCGGCGGACACCGACCTGGTCCGACGCGGCCGGTCCGCCCGCACCGCCGGCGTCTCCTCGCCTGCGGCAGCGGCACCGGCAGCGGCCGACTCGGCGCCGGGCTGGCTCGCCGACCCCTCCGCCACCGACCTGGTCCGACGTGGCCGATCCGCCCGCACCGCCGGCGTCTCCTCACCTGCGGCGGCACCAGCGGCAGCGGCAGCCGCCCGGGGCGTCCGCCCGGCCGCGCCCGCCGCCCGCGCACCGCGCGCCGGCCGCTCGGCGACCGGCGGCAGGGTGCCCTTCAGCGGCCCCCACTCGTTCGGGTCCGGCACGCCGGCCGGCTGCATCTTGCGCCGGGCCGGCCCGTCGCCGTGGTCGGACTCGCCCGGCTCCTTGGCGCCCGGCCAGGCCTTGGCGACCCTCGCCGCGAGCACGAACTCCTTGCGCAGCGGGTGCCCCTCGAAGCCGTCCGGCAGCAGCAGGGTGGCGAGGTAGGGGTGTCCGGGGAAGTCGATGCCGAACATCTCGTGGGTCTCGCGCTCGTGCCAGGCGGCGCCCGCGTACACCGGGACTGCGGTCGGCAGCGCGGCGCCGTCCCGCGGCACCCGGGTGCGCAGCGCCAGGTGGCGAACGCCCGGGGCGTCGGCGGAGGCGAGGTGCACGACCACGGAGAAGCCCTCGGCGAGCTCGTCGACGGCGCTCAGCCAGTCGAAGAAGCCCAGGCCGAGCACGTCGCGGGCGTTGGTGAGCGCCTCGATCCAGTGCTCGGCGGGGACGTCGACGGTGATCAGCCCGTAAGCCTCGGCGCCGGTCGCCCACTCCCCGACCGACGCCGCGTACTGCTCGGCGGTGCGCCCTTCGACGGCTCGCTCGCTCACGAGGCCCCTCCCTCGGTCGACGGCCCCGCCACCAGCGGGCGGCGCAGCGCCGCCGCGGGCGTGGTGTAGCGGTCGGGCAGCGACTCGGCGGCGATCTTCTCCTGGAGCTTGAGGATGCCCTGGAGCAGCGCCTCGGGCCGGGGCGGGCAGCCGGGCACGTAGACGTCGACCGGGATGATCTGGTCCACGCCCTTGGTGACCGAGTAGGAGTCCCAGTACGGGCCGCCGGAGTTGGAGCAGGCGCCGAAGGAGATGACGTACTTCGGCTCGGGCATCTGCTCGTAGAGGCGCTTGACGGCGGGCGCCATCTTGTCGGTCACCGTCCCCGAGACGATCATCAGATCGGCCTGACGGGGGCCGGGCGCGAACGGAATGACGCCCATCCGGATGAAGTCGTGCTTGGCCATGGACGCGGCGATGAACTCGATCGCGCAGCAGGCCAGGCCGAAGTTGAAGCACCAGAGGCTGTAGCGGCGGCCCCAGTTGAGCACGACCTTGACCGGATCGGGCGCCAGCCGGGCCAGCGGACCGATGCCGCGGCGCTCGACGGCACCGGGGCGGGACGGGTCCGGGAGGCCGAGCGGGACCGGCCCGCCCTGGGCGCCGTGCGAGTGGGTGTGCGTCACGTCCATTCCAGAACGCCCTTCTTCCAGGCGTAGAGCAGGCCGACCGCGAGGAAGCCGATGAAGAGGAACATCTCGATCAGCGTTCCGGCGCCGTACCCGGCGGTGGCGAAGACCGTCGCCCACGGGAACAGGTAGATCGCGTCGACCGCGAAGATCACGTACAGGAAGGCGTACACGTAGTAGCGGATCTGGGTGTGCGCCCAGTCCTCGCCCACCGGGTCCACCCCGCACTCGTAGGCGAGGAGTTTCTCGGGCGAGTACACCACCGGCCGCAGCAGTCGGTTGGCGGTGAACGCCACGGCGACGAAGAGCACCCCGACGACGGCCAGCAGACCCATCGCGGCGTACGCGTCGAAGTAGCCGCCGCCGACCGCCGGGTCGGCCGCGACGGCAGCCGCGTGCTGCCCCTCCATGCCTTCGCCCTCCACCTCGGCCGTGAACAGCCCCTCAAGGCAGTTCTACGACGTTTCCTTGCATAGTCATAACCATGGCCAATGCGTGAGTCTAAGGGGAGGACTCCGCTCCGCCCGAACCCTGCCCGCTCCGCAAGACGTCCGGTGGACACCCCGGTGGACACCCGGGAGTGGCTCGACGACCAGGGCAGGGGTAGGGATAACCCCCGCTCCGGAAGATGTATCACCCCCATGGCCTCGTCCGCCCCCGGTTCGAGAAGCTTGGTGCACCAGCTCGATCAAGAGGGACGGTAGATCCAGATGAAGCCTCTGCACCGCCGCGCCGCGGACGCCATCAGGGAGCAGGACGCGTCAATGGAGCGCCCCCCGCTGTACGGCGCGCGGATGTGGCGGCAGGCCGGACAGCTGCTGCTCAACCTGCCGCTCGGCATCGCCGGCTTCGTGCTCGCCATCACCATGCTCTCGGTCGGCCTGGGGCTGTCCGTCACCGTGATCGGCCTGCCGCTGCTGGCCGCCGGGCTGGCCGGCTGCCGCGTCATGGGCGGGCTGGGCCGCCGTCGGGCCCGGTCGGCGTACGGCTCCGAGATCCACGAGCCGGAGCCGGTGCGGCCGCGCCGACCGGGGGTGGTCGGCTTCACCATCGCCCACCTGACCGACCTGCTGAACTGGCGCTCGGTGCTCTACAACGTGCTGATGCTGCCCTGGGGCATCCTGAGCTTCACCCTGACCCTGGTCGCGGTCATCGTGATGTGGCCGGTGCTGCCCTGGGTGATCCGGGGGATGGCGGCGACCGACCGGATCCTGATCGAGTCGCTGCTCTTCCCGGGCGCCCTGGCCGAGCGGGTGCGCGAGCTGGAGGACGACCGCGGCACCGTGGTCGACACCGCCGCCGCCGACCTGCGCCGGATCGAGCGCGACCTGCACGACGGCGCCCAGGCCCGCCTGGTCGCGCTGGCCATGGACCTGGGCATGGCCAAGGAGCGGCTGCGCGAGATCGAGACCGAGGACGACGTGGCGGCCGCCACGAAGATGGTCGACAACGCGCACGGCGAAGTGAAGCTGGCCCTGCAGGAACTGCGCGACCTGGCCCGGGGCATCCACCCCGCCGTGCTCACCGACCGCGGCCTGGACGCGGCGCTGTCCGCGGTCGCCGCCCGCTGCACCGTCCCCGGCGGGGTCAGGGTGAACGTCGACCTGAAGGGTCCGGACGGCCAGGCCGAGCGGCCGGACTCGGCGGTCGAGGGCATCGCGTACTTCACCGTCAGCGAGCTGTTGACCAACGTCTCCAAGCACGCCGGCGCCCGCTCCGCCTCGGTCGACGTCTGGCGCTCGGACAACCAGCTGATGGTGCTGGTCCAGGACGACGGCAAGGGCGGCGCGGCGCCCTACCCGGGCAGCGGTCTGGCCGGGCTGACCGAGCGGATCCGCGCGGTGGACGGGGTGTTCCTGGTGCAGAGCCCGGAGGGCGGCCCGACCAGCGTCACCGTCGAACTGCCCTGGCACACCCACACCGCCCGCCGCTGAGCACGGGCGTGGCACGGCGCCGGGACCTCGTCGAGGCAGTGACGAGGTCCCGGCGCCGTCCGGTGCGGCGGCCGGCCGGCGGCACCCTTGCGCGGCGCGCGGTCGGCCGGGCCGCGCCGGTCCAGGCGCGGTCTGGGCGGCCTAGGCGGCCTGCAGCGTGCCGAGGGTGACGTCGGCCGTCTTGCTGCTGCCGTCCCTGGTGTAGGTGACGGTGACCTTGCTGCCCGGGGTGAGCGAGGCGAGCGCGGTGGTGAGCGCGTTCAGCGAGTCGACCGTGACGTCCCCGAGCTTGGTGATCACGTCGCCGGCCTGCAGCCCCGCCGTGGCCGCCGGACCGCCCGCGGTGGCCGCCACGATGACCGCACCGGAGGGCTGGAACTGCTGGTTGAAGCTGGTCCGGGCGGTGATGCCGAGCGCGGCCCGGCCGGAGTTGGTGACCTTCCCCTGCTTGATCAGCTGGTCGGTGATGTTGGTGATGGTGGACGCCGGGATGGCGAAGCCGATGCCGGGCGCGGCCGCGCCGTTGGTCTGGGGCTCCGTCGCCGCGAGCGTGTTGATGCCGATCACCTGGCTGTCCAGGTTGACCAGCGCGCCGCCGCTGTTGCCCGGGTTGATCGCGGCCGAGGTCTGCACCATGTTGCCGATGGTGGCGCCCGGCGAGCCGCCGCCCCGGGGCTCGGAGACGGTCCGCCCGATGGCCGAGACGATGCCCTGGGTGACGCTGCTGGAGAGGCCGAGCGGGCTGCCCATGGCGAGGGTGATCTGGCCGAGCTGGACCTTGGCGGAGTCGCCGAAGGAGGCCGGCTTGAGGCCGCTCGGCGGGCTGCTCAGCTTGATCACCGCGAGGTCGGAGTCGGGATAGCTGCCGACCAGCGTGGCGTCCAGCGACTTGGTGCTGTTGGCGAGGGTGACGGTGAAGGTGGTCGCGGTGCCCACCACGTGGGCGTTGGTGACGATGTCGCCCTTGTCGTCGTAGACGATCCCCGAGCCGAGGCTGTCACCGGTGGTGATCTGCACCACCGAGGGCAGCACGTCGGCGATCACCTTCTGGTAGGCGCTCTGCAACTGGTCCCCGCCGCCCGGCTGCGAGGCTTCCGAGGAGGCCGGTTTGGCCGACGAGGAGTCCGCGACCGGCGCCGAGGACGAGGAGGAGCTGCTGCACCCGGCCAGGGCCAGCGCGGTCAGCACGGCCACCACACCGGCCGCGGGCCACCGGCCGCGCGCCGCCTTGGGACCGGTCGGCCGGGGCCTGGCCGGCAGGGGACGGGCGTGTTCCTTCTTTCGGCTCACCTGGCTGCCTCCGATTCGTCACCACGCTGAGAGCACGGAAATCTTTGTCAGCATTTCACCGATTTGTCCGATTCGACTGTTCGACTCGCCCGACATCCGCCACGCAACCCGAACGCCCTGGGGTCCGTCGTCGAGCTCCCGCCCTCGGGCGGACGACGGGAGTTTGACGACGGACCCTAGGATCAGCGCATGACTTGGTTGATCACCGGCGGTGCCGGATACATCGGCGGGCACGTCGTCCGCCAGCTGCTCGACGCCGGTGAGCGCGTCGCCGTCCTGGACGACCTCAGCACCGGCGACGCCTCCCGGCTGCCGGACGGCGTCGCCCTGGTCAAGGGCTCCACCCTGGACCGGGCCGCCCTGGACGCCGCCATCCGCGAGCACGCGGTCGAGGGCATCCTGCACTTCGCCGCCAAGAAGCAGGTCGGCGAGTCCGTCGAGCAGCCGTTCTTCTACTACCGGGAGAACATGATCGGCCTGCAGACCGTCCTGGAGGCCGCCGCCGAGGGCGGGGTCAAGCGCTTCCTCTTCTCCTCCTCCGCCGCCGTCTACGGCATGCCGGACGTCGACCTGGTCACCGAGTCCACCCCCTGCGCGCCGATGAGCCCGTACGGCGAGACCAAGCTGGCCGGCGAGTGGCTGGTCGCCGCCGCCGGGAAGGCCCACGGCATCTCCACCGTGGCGCTGCGGTACTTCAACGTGGCCGGCGCCGCCTCCCCCGAGCTCTCCGACGCCGGGGTCTTCAACCTGATCCCGATGGTCTTCGAGCGGCTCACCGCCGGTCAGGCGCCGCGGGTCTTCGGCGGCGACTACCCCACCCCGGACGGCACCTGCGTCCGCGACTTCATCCACGTCTCCGACATCGCCTCGGCCCACGTCGCGGCCGCCAAGCGGCTGGCCGCCGACCCGGCCGGCGAGACCTCGCTGGTGCTCAACATCGGCCGCGGCGAGGGCGTCAGCGTCAAGGAGATGCTGGAGGTGATCGGTGAGGTCACCGGCTACGACACCACCCCCGAGGTGACCCCGCGCCGCCCCGGCGACCCCGCCCGGGTGGTGGCCTCGGCCGACCTGATCCGCCGCGAGCTGGGCTGGAACGCGCGCCACGGCGTGGCGGAGATGGTCTCCTCCGCGTGGGAGGGCTGGTGCAGCCGCCACCCCGAGGCCCGCAAGGCCTGACCCGAGCCGACCCGCTCCGACCCGAGCCGACCTGGCCGCCGCGGCGGCGGGGCACCCGCCCCGCCGCCGCAGTGGTTCAGCGCACCGCTTCAGCGCTCCGGTTCAACGCACCGGTTCAACGCGCCGGGACGGCCGTGCCGTAGAAGGCGTCCAGCGCGTACACGCAGCGGTCCTTGGAGCCGACGAAGACCCGGCCGCCGACCGCCACCGGCGAGCCGGTCAGCTCGCCCTTGGTGCCGAGCTCCCAGCGCAGCTGGCCGCTCGCCAGGTCCAGGGTGTGCAGCGAGTGGTCCCGGCTGCCCAGGTGCACCAGGCCGTCGGCCACCGCCGGGGAGCCGACGATCTCGCCGCGCGCGGTGTAGCGCCAGCGCTCCCGCCCGCTCGCCGCCTCGAAGGCGTACAGCACCTCGCCGCTGCCGACCAGCACCATGCCGTCCCCGACCACCACCGGCTCGGCGCCCTGTCGGCTGCCGGTGACCCCGCGCCAGCGGTCCCGGCCGGTGCCCGCGTCCAGCGCGTACACCGTGCCGAGGTAGTCGGCCACGTAGACCGCGTCGGCGTCCAGCACGGGCGGGGTGAACAGCACCACCGGGGCCTCGAAGCGCCAGCGCTCGACCCCGCTGGCCGCGTCCAGCGCGTACACCCGGGTGCCGGCCGTCACGTACAGCACGCCGCCGCGCTCGACCGGGTGCGAGGGCACGTCCTCGCCGACCGGGAAGGACCAGCGCAGGCCGGCCCCGCGCGGGTCGATGCAGCGCAGCCGCCCGGCGCCGTAGTAGTAGGCGGAGCCGGCCACCAGGACGGGCCCGGACTGCGGGTTCTCGTAGTCCTGCTGGGCGTCGTCGGCCCGCCACAGCTCGGCGCCGTTGGCGGCCGAGCGCAGCTGGACGCCGCCGCCCCGGATGCCGCAGCAGAGCACCCCGTCGGCGGCGGAGAGCGAGTAGACCCAGCCGTCCAGTGAGGTGCGCCAGCGCTCGGTGCCGTCCGCGACGTCCACGGTGTACAGGTGCGGGCCGTCAGCGGCGTGCACCCGGCCGGCGTCCACCGCGAGCGCCCAGGCGACGTCCCGGGTCTTGTACCGGCGCTCGCCGGAGGCGATGTCCAGCGCGTGCACCTCGAAGCTGGAGACGAACAGCGTGCCGTCGGCGACCACCGGGGTGCCCCAGACGTCGTTGGACATCCGGAACCGCCAGGGGCGCCAGTGGGCGGCCGACGGCGTCGGCGGCGGCGGGGTGATCCGGCGGACCCAGTCGGTCTCGGCCGGAGCGGTGCCCGGACCGGGCTGCTCGTGCTCGGCCCGCGGCCCGGGGCCTATCCGCACCGAGGCTCCGGACAGCCGCACCTCGACGGCCCCGCCGCCGGTCGGCGCGCGGTGCTTGTTGGGGGAGGCGATCTTCGCGGTCGGGATCTCGCCGTCGGACGCCGGGCCCGGCCGCGGCCCCGTGTGCACCGGCCCGGACGGCGGCGGCGCGTGCCCGCCGCCCGGGTGGGTGCGCGGGTCGTCCAGGCCGGGGCGCTGCACCGGGACCTGCTGGTGCGGCTGCGGCGGCTGGTGCTGGAGCGGGCCGGCCTGCGGCGGCCCGGCCGGGGGCGGCGGCGCGCCGCCCGGCAGGTGGACGGCCCGCTGCGGCGCGCTCGGGCGGCGGCCGCGCTTGCGCTCGATCAGCTCCAGCGCGTTCGCGGGGAGCCAGTCGCCGACCTCGCCGGCGGCGTCGTCCCGGGAGAACAGGTGCGGGGCCAGCTCGGCCTGGATCTGCGCCGGACTGGGCCGGTGCTCCGGCGCCTGCCGCATGCAGGCGCGGACCAGGTCCATCAGCTCGCGCGGCATCCCGGACAGGTCGGGCTCCTCGCGCAGCAGCTGGAACACCGTCTCGACCGGATTGGAGCCGCGGTAGGGCGGGTGCCCGGTGGCACAGAACACCATCAGCGAGCCGAGCGAGAAGACGTCGCTGGCACCCCGGACGTTGCGGCTGTCCTTGGCCTGCTCCGGGGACATGTAGGCGGGGGTGCCGACCGCGACGTTGGTCATGGTGAGCCGGGTGCTGGAGACGCCGGACGCGATGCCGAAGTCGATCACCTTCGGGCCGTCCTCGACCACCAGCACGTTGGAGGGCTTGAGGTCGCGGTGGATCAGCCCGGCCGCGTGGATGGACTGCAGCGCCTCCGCGATGCCCGCGATCAGCCAACGGGTGGCGTCCACCGGCAGCGGCCCGCACTCCTCGACCAGGTCCTCCAGGGAGGGGGCCGGGATGTACGCGGTGGCCAGCCAGGGCACCCGGGCGTCCGCGTCCGCGTCCACCACGGCCGCGGTGTAGAAGCCGCCGACCGTCTTGGCCGCCTCGATCTCACGGGCGAAACGGACGCGGAACAGCTCGTCCTCGGCCAGCTCCCCCCGGACGGTCTTGATGGCCACCCGTCGACCGGAGGCGGAGCGCGCCAGGTAGACCAGCCCCATCCCACCCGCGCCGAGCCGCCCCAGCACCTCGAAGGGCCCGATCCGCCTCGGATCGTGCGCCGTCAGCTGGTCCACTCCGCTGCCACCTCCCCGTTTCCCGCACCCGCCGCGTGGTGCCGGACCCGATTCTCCAATGCCGCCCGGCGCATCTCCAACCTCCCCCGCCCAGAGCCGACGGCAGCCCCGGGGACGCCACCGCCCGGTCAGCGATGACGGAACGGCCGGATTCTGACGCCCGTTCCGGCTGCGGCTTGCGTTCGGACGCCCGGACGCTCCACCCCGGTATGAATCTTTCGACACCGGCGATCGTCACGCTCTGTCACTCGACCACCCCTCAGCGGACTCGCCGTCACGCTGTGGGGTCAAAAGCACACGGGGGGGCTTCAACGGCACCTCCGGAGCACGGTGAATATCCGTCCGAAGTGGTTCATGCCCCTATAGCAACCCCCGTGCGGAGTAATAGTCGCATCACCGAATCGCGCCAAGATCGTGCCACGGTAAGCTGACGGCATGACAGGACAAGTTCGCACCGTCGACGGTCGCGTCGCCGGGCGACGCGGACAGGAGACGCGGCAGAAGCTGCTCGACTGCCTCCGCGAGATGCTCAGCACGTCGCCCTATCGGGACGTCAAGGTCATCGACGTCGCCCGTATGGCGGGTACCTCCCCCGCGACCTTCTACCAGTACTTCCCGGATGTCGAGGGCGCTGTCCTCGAAATCGCCGAGGAAATGGCCAAGGACGCCGACACCCTCAAAGAGCTGGTGGCCGGAAAGTCCTGGGCAGGGAAGTCCGGTCCGACCACTTCGGAAGAACTGGTCGACGGATTCCTCGCCTTCTGGCGCAAGAACGACGCCATTCTCCGAGTGGTCACGCTCGGTGCCGCCGAAGGGGACAAGCGGTTCTTCAAGATCCGCATGACGGTCCTCAACGCGGTCGCCAAGCCGCTCGCGGAGGCCGTCAAGGAACTCCAGGCGAAGGGTCAGGCCGACAAATCACTCGACCCGAATGCCGTCGCCGGGGCCCTGGTCTCGCTGCTCGCCTCGGCGGCCGAGCACCAGAAGGCCTTCACTTCCTGGGGCGTCAAGGTCAAGGACCTCAAGCCCAACCTCGCTCCCCTGGTGTACCTGGGCGTCACCGGCAAGAAGCCGCCCAAGTAGACCATCCGTTCAACCGACCATCCGCTCCGCGCGCAGCCCCGGCCTCCTGTTCCGGGGTACGACGGACGGCGGCCGTGTCCTCGGGGGAGGTCCGCCGACGTACCGCACGCGCGCCAGACATGCCGGTGGGCGGGCGCCCCTTACACAGGGTGCCCGCCCACCGGCATGTTCGCGTCCAGGGCCCTCAGGGGCGCTGTGGGGGACTCAGGAGATCCGGCTCCACGCCGTCACGGGCAGCGGACCACCTGGCCGGCGTAGGCGAGGCCGCCGCCGAAGCCGAAGAGCAGGACCGGGTCGCCGGGAGACAGCTCACCGCGTTCGACCAGCTTGGAGAAGGCCAGCGGGATGGAGGCGGCCGAGGTGTTGCCGGAGTCGACCACGTCCCGGGCCACCACCGCGTCGGCGAGGCCCAGCTTGGCGGCGATCGCGTCGATGATCCGCAGGTTGGCCTGGTGCGGCACGAAGCCCTTCAGGTCCGCCGGGTCGATCCCGGCCTGCTCGCAGGCCCGGCGGGCCAGCGGGGCGAGCTGGGTGGTGGCCCAGCGGAACACCGACTGGCCCTGCTGGCTGATCACCGGGTCCCAGCCGGTGATCACCACGGCGTCACCCCGCTCCGGCTCGGAGCCCCAGACCACCGGGCCGATGCCGGGCTCGGCACCGTCCTCCTGGGCCTCGACCACCGCGGCGCCGGCGCCGTCACCGAAGATCACGCAGGTGGAGCGGTCGGTCCAGTCGAGGGTGTCGGACATCCGCTCGGCGCCGATCACCAGTGCGCGCCGGGCCGCTCCGGCCCGGATCGCGTGGTCGGCGGTGGCCAGGGCGTACGAGAAGCCGGAGCAGACCGTGTTGATGTCGTAGGCGGCGGGCGCACGGACGCCCAGCCGGGCGGCCACCGCGGCGGCGGTGTTGGGGCTGCGCTCGATCGCGGTGCAGGTGGCGACCACGACCAGGTCGATCTCGTCGGCCGTCCGACCGCTGCCGGCGAGTGCCTTCTGCGCGGCCTCGGTGGCGAGGTCGACCAGGGTCTCGCCCTCGGCGATGTGCCGGGTTCTGATGCCCACCCGGCTGCGGATCCACTCGTCGTTGGTGTCGACGAGCGCCTCCAGGTCGTCGTTGGAGAGGACCTTGGGGGGCTGGTAGTGGCCGAGTGCCACAATGCGCGAACCGCTCATAGTGCCATGGAACCGGGTTACCGGCTGGTCAGCGGGGCGCGACCGGCTACAGGATCCGCCCCCGTGATCTGTAGGAGCCCGACAACGGGCGTTGCGGCGACTGGCCTCCGCGTGGGCCGGGGCGCACCACGCGGAGCACGACGGGGCGCACGGCGGGGCGGGCACCGCCCGGGCCGCCGCTGGAACGCCGTCCGGGACGCCGGGGTCAGGCGGCGAGCGAGGCCGCGTCGCCCATCACGATCACCGGGTGGGCCGCCGGGTCCAGGGTGCGGATCAGCTGGGCCATCTTGTCCTCGGGGATCGAGACGCAGCCGTGGGTGGGGCCGTCGTGGTCGACGTGGATCCAGATGCCGCCGCCCTTCTTCGCGCCCTGGGGCCGGCGCGGGTCGAGCGGCGAGTTCCCGGGCACCCGGTTGTAGTTGATCGCGACCACGTAGTCGAAGGAACCGGCCAGCTGGTCGCCGAAGAAGCCCGTCCCGGAGACCACGAAGCTCGGGTCCTTGTCGTACGGGAACTTGCTGCCCGGGTCGGCGTTGCGGCCGCCGGCGTCGGTGAGCGAGAAGACGCCGATCGGGCTGCGCAGGTCGCCCTCGTTGTGGTCGGTGCTCCAGCCGTTGTTGCCGTTGTGGCCCTGCCAGGTCTCACCGGCCAGCCAGCGGCCCTCGGGAGTGCGGGTCCAGAGGGTGACGGTGTTCTTGTTGCCGTTCTTGTCCTGGCCGGAGGCGAGCACCACCTGGGTGGTCTCGGCGGGTATCTTCGCGGCGAAGTCGGCACCGAGGCCGGGTATCGCGGCGACCGAGCCGTCCGTGCGGACCTGGCTGCGGTCGGCGGCCGGGCTCCCGGTCTGCCGGTCGGAGGCCGCCTGGGCCGCGGCGGGCTGGGCGCCGCCCGCGGCCGGGGACGGCTGGTCGGGGGCGGCGACGCCCTCCGGGCCCGGCCCGTCGGCGGTGGTGAGGCCGGGCTTGGCGGTGTCCTGGCCGACGGTGTACCAGCCGGCGGCGGCCGCGAGCAGCAGCGCGGTGCCCGCGGTCACGGCCTTGCCGTGCCGCTTCCGCTTCGGCTTGCGACGTCGTCCCCGGGCGGCGGCCCGGCCCTCCACGGGCGCCGCGGCGGCCGGGGCCGGACGCGGCTCGGGCAGCGGCTCGTAGCCGGGCTCCGGCTCGTACCGCGGCTCGGGGTCGTACAGCGGCTCAGGGCCGGGCATCGGCCCGGGCCCGGACTCGGGCGGGTACCCCTGGAACGGCTGGTCGTAGGCGTCGAAGTACCCGCCGTACCCGTCCTGGGCCTGCTGCGGGAAGTGCTGCTGGTAGCCGCCGTGGTCCTGGTGGACCGGCTGCTGGTACGGCTCGTACGGCTGCTGCGGCGCTCCGTACGCCGGCTCCGGCATCGGCTCGTACGACGGGTACGGGGTGGCGCGATGAGAACCGGACATGCCGCCGATCCTGCCAAACGGTGTACCGGTTGGTAAACCCGGGGCGGGTGCGGAGGCCGTGAAGAAAGCCGCCGCCCGGGCCGAGGACCGGCCCGGGCGGCGGGAGACGACGTCAGAGGCGCATGGCCTGCGGGGCCTCGCGGCGCGTCAGGTCCGGGCCCTCGTACTCGCGGATGATCTCGTAGCGGGTGTTGCGCTCGACCGGGCGGAAACCGGCGTCCCGGATCAGATCGAGCAGGTCGTCGCGGCCGAGCTTGTTCGGGGTGCCGAAGTTGTCCGCGTCGTGGGTGATCTTGTACTCGACCACCGAGCCGTCCATGTCGTCCGCGCCGTGGCTGAGCGCCAGCTGGGCGGTGGTGACGCCGTGCATCACCCAGAAGACCTTGACGTGCGGCACGTTGTCGAAGAGCAGCCGGGAGACCGCGAAGGTCTTCAGCGCCTCGGCGCCGGTGGCCATCTCGGTGCGGGCCATCAGCCGGTTGCGCACGACGCCGTCCTTGGAGTCGTGGAAGTCGTGCTGGTAGCGCAGCGGGATGAAGACCTGGAAGCCGCCGGTCTCGTCCTGCAGCTCGCGCAGCCGCAGCACGTGGTCGACCCGGTGGCGGGGCTCCTCGATGTGGCCGTACAGCATGGTGCAGGGCGTCTTGAGGCCCTTGCTGTGGGCGAGGCGGTGGATCCGCGACCAGTCCTCCCAGTGGGTGTCGTGGTCGACGATGTGCTGGCGGACCTCCCAGTCGAAGATCTCCGCGCCGCCGCCGGTCAGCGACTCCAGGCCTGCGTCGATCAGCTCGTCCAGGATCTCGTCGGCGGACAGGCCGCTGATCTTCTCGAACCAGTGGATCTCGGTGGCGGTGAAGGCCTTCAGCGAGACGTTCGGCAGGGCCGCCTTCAGCTCCCGCAGCGAGCGCGGGTAGTAGCGCCAGGGCAGGGTCGGGTGCAGGCCGTTGACGATGTGCAGCTCGGTGAGGGACTCGACCTCCATCGCCTTGGCGAGCCGGACGGCCTCCTCGATGCGCATCGTGTAGGCGTCCTTCTCGCCCGGCTTGCGCTGGAACGAGCAGTACGCGCAGGACGCGCTGCACACGTTGGTCATGTTGAGGTGGCGGTTGACGTTGAAGTGGACGACGTCGCCGTTCTTCCGCGTCCGCACGTGGTGGGCCAGACCGCCCAGCCAGGCCAGGTCGTCGCTCTCGTAGAGCGCGATCCCGTCCTCGCGGGTCAGCCGCTCACCCGCGTAGACCTTCGCCTCCAGCTCGCGCTTGAGCCCTGCGTCCATGCGGTGACCCGCCTCCTCCGACTTCGATTCCTTGCCGGAACGAGCCTACGCCCGTGCCGACAGCAGCTCCGCGAGCAGTGCGGGGTCGATGTTGCCACCACTGACCACGGCCGCCACCGTCCGGCCCCCGGTCTCGGCGGCGCGGTGGAAGTAGGCGGCCGGGGCGACCGCGCCGGAGGGCTCGGCGACCAGGCGGCCGCGGCGGGCCAGCAGGGCGACGGTGGCCCGGATCTCGTCCTCGGTGACGGTGACGACGTCGTCCACGTACGCGGTGAGGTGCTCGAAGGGCAGCTCGCCGACGGACGGGGTGCGCAGGCCGTCCGCGATGGTCCGGTAGGTGTCGGCGACCGGCCAGGCGAGCCGGCGACCGGCCCGGAAGCTGGCCTGCGCGTCGGCAGCCAGCTCCGGCTCGACGCCGACCACCCGGATGCCGGGGCGGGTGAGCTTGAGCGCGGCCGCCGTCCCGGAGATCAGGCCGCCGCCGCTGACCGGCACCAGGACGGTGTCCAGCCCGGCCGGGGCGTCCTCGGCGATCTCCAGGCCGACCGTGCCCTGGCCCGCGATGATGAACGGGTCGTCGTACGGCGGCACCCAGACGTAGCCGTGCCGCTCGGCCAGCTCGCCGGGCAGGGTGTCCCGCTCCCCCGGCGGCACCAGGATCACCTCGGCGCCGAACCCCCGGGTGGCCTCCACCTTCACCGCCGGGGAGGTGTCCGGCATCACGATCACGGCCTTGATGCCGAGCAGCCCCGCCGCGTACGCCACCGCCTGCGCGTGGTTGCCGCTCGACTGGGCGACCACGCCGCGGGCCCGCTCGTCCTCGGTGAGCGCGGCCAGCCGGTTGTACGCGCCGCGGGTCTTGAAGGCCCCGGTCGGCTGGAGGTTCTCCGGCTTCAGCCAGAGCCGGCGCTCGCCCTCGGCCGCCCACGGGGCGGGAACCAGCGGGGTGCGCACGGCGACCCCCGCGATCCGCTGCCGGGCTGCGCGCAGCTCCTCCAGACCGACCAGTGCCACGACGTCACTCTCCTTCGGGGGGGAGTTCGCTCACCCGGTTCTCCCACTTGGTGGAGAGTACGACGGTGGTGCGGGTGCGGGCCACGCCCTTCGTGCCCGAGATCCGCTTGACCACCGACTCCAGGCCCGCCACGTCGGCCACCCGGACCTTGAGCATGTACGAGTCGTCACCCGCGATGAACCAGCAGTCCTCGACCTCGTTGAGGTCCTTCAGCCGGAACGCGACGTCCTCGTGGTCGGCGGCGTCGGTCAGCTGAAGACCGATCAGGGCCGTGACGCCGAAGCCGAGCGAGGCCGGGTTGACCGTCGCGCGGTAGCCGGTGATGACACCGGCCTGCTCCAGGCGGTTGATCCGGTCCGTGACGCTCGGGCCGGAGAGTCCGACCAGCCGGCCCAGCTCGGCGTAGGACGCGCGGCCGTTCTCCCGGAGCGCCTGGATGAGCTGTCTGTCCACCGTGTCCATATACCGTCCGCGTCCTTCCGAACCTCACCAGACCCACAGATCATTATCCGGATTCAAAGGCGCCATGCGCGGAACAACCCGGATATCGCAGAGAAGATACTCTCCCGCCCTCGGCCTTCTCACTCCCCCTCAGCCGACACGCTGCCGTTCCCGCCGCCTTGGCGGGCCGCCGCCCCCAACTCCCCTTCCCACCGCAGGTACAGGGAATGCGGGACGCCGACCGCGTCCAGCACCCGACCGGCCACGAAATCGACGAGTTCGCGCACGGTCGAGCCGCCGGCGTAGAAGCCGGGCGAGGCGGGGAGGACGACGGCGCCCTGCGCGTCGAGCTCCACCAGGTGCTTCAACGTCACCCCGTTGAGTGGCGTCTCACGCACGCACACGACCAGCGGGCGGCGCTCCTTGAGGGTGACGCTGGCCACCCGCTGCAGCAGGTCCTTGCTCAGGCCGAGCGCGATCCCGGCCACCGCGCCGGTGGTCGCGGGCACCACCAGCATGCCCTTGGCCGGGTACGAGCCGCTGGACGGGCCAGCCGCGAAGTCCCCGGCGGACCAGTAGCGGACGTCGTCCAGGCCCTCGTCGGTGCCCAGCCAGGCGGCCAGGTCGGCGCGCCAGTGGGCGTCCCGGAAGGAGATGCCGGTCTCGTCGAGGATGGTGAGCCGGGCCGCGCGGCTGACGATCAGGTCCACCGGCTCCCCGGCGGCGAGCAGCGCCCGGATCACCGAGGCGGCGTACGGCGTCCCCGACGCACCCGAGACCCCGACCACCCACGGCTGACGCTTGACTGTTCCCATGGCCCATTTCTATCCGGCCTTACCCGGTCGGGCCTCATCCACGGGCACCCCTGGGAGGATGGGGTCATGCCAGCGACCCTCGTCGACCTCACCCATCAGGTGACCACCGCGATGCCGGTCTACCCCGGCGACCCGGCCGTCCTGCTGGAGCCCGCGCTCACCACCGCCACCGCCGGGGTGAACGTGCTGGCCCTGCACCTCGGCTCGCAGTCCGGGACGCACGTGGACGCGCCCTACCACGTGGACGTCACCTGGCCGACCCTGGACGGGCTGCCGCTGGAGCGGTTCACCGGCCCGGCGGTGCTCGCCGACCTGCGCGGACTGGCGCCCCGGGCCGCCGTCACCCCCGAACTGCTCGCGCCCGCCCTGGAGCGCGCCGGCGAGGGGTCCGTCCTGCTGCTCGCCACCGGCTGGGCCCGGCACTGGGGCACCGACGCGTACCTCGCCCACCCCGCCCTGACCGCGGCCGCCGCCGAGGCGATCGTCGCCGCCGGGGTGCGGACCGTCGGGGTGGACGCGCTGAGCGTCGACCCCACCCCCGACCCGGGCCCGGGCGACCCGGCGGTCGCCGCGCTGCTCGCGGACCTCACCGACGAGCACGACCAGCCCGCCGCCGACGAGCCGACCCTCGCCGCGCACCGGGTGCTGCTGGGGGCGCCCGGCGGCGGGGTGATCGCGGAGAACCTGACCGATCTGCGGGCGCTGCTGGACGCCCAGGAGGCCGGACGGCCGGTGGAGGTGTCGCTGTTCCCGCTGCGGCTGGTGGCGGCGGACGGCGCGCCGGTGCGGGCGGTGGCCCGGCTGGGCTGACGGTTTTCAGCCAGTCACCGCACCGGACTTGGTCTAGACCATCCCCCGGCGGCGCCGCTACGCTGTCCGGCCATGGCAGAGATCATCGGAGTGATCGAGCGACTCTGGCGCTACCCCGTGAAATCCACCGGCGGCGAGCGGCTCGACTCCGTCGAGGTGGACGAGCGCGGCCTGGCCGGCGACCGCCTCTACGCCGTCCGCGACGGCGACGGCAAACTCGGCTCTGGCAAGAACACCCGCCGCTTCCGCCGGATGGACGGCCTGCTCCGCCTCTCCGCCCGCCTCGGCCACCGGATCGACGGCCCCGAGCTGTTCGACCCGCTCGGCCGCCCGGTCGCCGACCCGACCGCCTTCCTGCGCGCCTACCTCCAGCGCGGGGACGTCGAACTGGCCCGCGAGGACGCCGTCTCGCACTTCGACCAGCTGCCGGTCAGCGTGCTCACCACCGCCACCCTGGACTGGGTCCGCGAGGCCGTCCCCTTCGCCGTGGTCGACGAGCGCCGGTTCCGCCCCAACCTGGTGCTGCGCACCCCGCCCGGCACCCCGCCGTTCGTCGAGGACTCCTGGTTCGGCCGGCGGGCCCACACCGAGGCCTCCGACGGCGCCCGGCTGGCCTTCGTCCGCTCCAGCGAGCGCTGCGCGATGACCGGCGCCGCCCAGCCGGGCCTGCCGCACGCCCCCGAGATCCTCAAGGCCGTCGTGCACGCCCACGACGGCCGGCTCGACGCCCTCGCCGAGGTCGCCGCCCCCGGACGGCTGCGCCTCGGCGACCGCCTGGTCCTCGACTGACGGGCCGCGCCGCCGCCCCCCGCGGTGCGGCGGGCCGGCTACGCCCGGATCAGGCAGAACGGGTGCCCGGCGGGGTCGGCGTAGATGCGCCAGCGGCCGACGTCGCGCAGCCGGACGGCGCCGAGCGCGAGCACCGCGCGCTCGGCGGCGGCCAGGTCCTCGACGTCGATGTCCAGGTGCGCCTGCTGGGGGTGCTCCGGGTCCGGCCAGCGCGGCGGGCGGTGGTCGGCGACGCCCTGGAAGCAGAGCACCGTGCCGCCGTCGAGGTGCAGGGTGGACCAACCCGCGCCGAGCGACCAGCGCGGGTCCGGCCGGTCGACCTCGCCGCCCAGCAGGCCCGCGTAGAAGCGGGCCAGCCCGGCCGGGTCCGGGCAGTCGAGCACGAGGCACTGCAGCTTGCCGATCACGGTCTTCCCCTCCGAGGAGTTCTGCGGCCGTGATTCTCGCAGGCACCCCGGAGGGGCTCAGGCGGCCAGTCCGAGCACCAGGGCGACGGCGGCCGGGACGGCGTAGATCACCGGGAACGGGACGTGGGCGTAGTCGCGGGCCCGGAGCACGATGATGACGGCGCCGGTGAAGTACAACACCAGTCCGGCGGCGGCCAGTTCGCCGATCACCGGGACGGCGAGGCCCACCAGCAGGCCGACGGCGCCGGCCGCCTTGGCCACGCCCAGCCAGATCCACCAGGCGCGCGGGACGCCGTACTCGGCCAGTGGGCCGACGGCGAACCCGGCTCGGAGGAAGACGGCGCCGGCCGAGGTTCCGGCCATCAGGGCCGCGAGGACGGTGACGATGACGAGGGTGACGGACATGTGAGGCTCCTTCAGACGGTCTGGCCGGTCGGTCACTTCACTGACCCGGCCGACCGCCCCGATGTGACGGCCCCGGCGAAGAGGTTTCCGGCCCTACGGCAGCGCGACCGCCCGCAGGAAGGCGTCGGCGAACAGCTCGATGGCTTCGTCCACCGAGGGCAGGTCGGCGCCGAACGCGGGTGCGAGCACCGGCCGCAGCAGGATGTGGTTGATCAGCGGCCCGAGCAGCAGCTGGGCCAGCAGCGGCAGCGGCAGCGGCCGCAACCGGCCGGCCTCGACATGCGGCAGCAGCAGCCCGCCCAGGCCCTCGTACATCCGCGGCACGGTGGCCGCCATCATCCGCGCGGCGGGGCCGTCCGGCCGGCTGAACAGGTCGGCGAAGACCGCCGGGACGATCTGCGGCTCGCGCTCGAAGGCCGTGACGAAGGCCCGGTAGAGCGCCCGGACGACGTCCTCCAGGCGCTGCGGCGGGTCGGCCGCCAGCGCCTGGACGTCCGGCAGCGGGCCGTACTGTTCGAAGACGGCGGCGAGCAGGCCGTCCCGCCCCTCGAAGACGGTGTACAGGCTGGGCAGCGAGCATCCGGCCCGCTCCGCGACGGCGTCCAGGGTGATCTCACCCAGTCCGCGTTCGGCCACCAGCCACGCCGCCGCCTCGATCGCGCGCTCCCGCACCGGCGGCCGTCCGCCCGGGTCGACGCCCGCCTGCCGGACGGCCTCGTCCAACGCGGCCCGGGAGCCGCCGAGCCGGCGCAGCAGCGTGCTGCGCGAGACCCCGGCGGCTGCCGCGATCGCCGTGACCGGGACGTCCGCGACGTCCTGCCCCCGCTCCTTTGCCGCCGTGAGGGCCGCGGCCACCAGATCCTTCATGTGGAACATCATACTGCTTGACACCTGAGACGATTCCAGAGATTATCTATATGCGAGTTCCACACCGGAGGTCGCACCAGGGTTCGGAGGGAGAGAGCCATGAGCGTCGTCATCTCCGGGGGCGGGCCGGCCGGCATGATGCTGGGCCTGATGCTGGCCAGGGCCGGCATCGAGGTGACCGTGCTGGAGAAGCACGGGGACTTCCTGCGCGACTTCCGCGGCGACACCGTCCACGCGTCCACCGTGCGACTGATGGACGAACTCGGCCTGGGCCGGAAGTTCGCGGCACTGCCGCAGAGCCGGCTCGGCAACATGGTGATGCCGGTGCCCGGCGTCGGCCCGGTCGCGCTGAGCGCCTACGAGAAGCTGCCCGCGCCGTACAACTACATCGCGATGATCCCGCAGTGGGACCTGCTCAACCTCCTGGTCGAGGAGGCGAAGCGGGAGCCCGCCTTCACCGTGCGGATGAACACCGAGGCGACCGGGCTGCTCCGGGAGGGCGGCAGGGTCGTCGGCGTGCGCTACCGCACCCGGGACGGCGAGGAGGGCGAACTCCGCGCCGACCTCACCGTCGCCGCCGACGGCCGGCACTCCACCCTGCGCCGGGAGGCCGGGCTGGTGCCCGAGGAGTACCCGGTGCCGTTCGACGTCTGGTGGTTCCGGCTGCCCCGGCACGGCCACGAGCAGGGCGTCCCGCCCAACATCGTCCCCGGCTTCGGGGAGCGCGAGCTGGCGCTCAGCCTCACCCGCGACGACTACTTCCAGATCGCCTACTTCGCCGCGAAGGGCTCCGACCCGCGGCTGCGCGCCGAGGGCGTCGAGCGCTTCCGCGCCCGCATCGCCCGGCTGTTCCCCCAGTACGCCGACCGGGTCGACCAGTTGGCGAGCATGGACGACGTCCACCTGCTCGACGTCAAGCTCAACCGGCTGCACCGCTGGTACGCCGACGGACTGCTGCTCATCGGCGACGCCGCCCACGCGATGTCCCCGGCCGGCGGAGTGGGCATCAACCTCGCCATCCAGGACGCCGTCGCGGCCGCCACCCTGCTCGCCGAGCCACTGCGGCACGGCCGCCCGACCACCGCCGCGCTCGCCAGGGTCCAGCGGCGTCGAGAGCGGCCCACCGTGATCATGCAGCGGATGCAGCAGGTCCTGCACGGCACCATCTTCACCCCGATCCTCACCGGCCGCCGGGTCGGCCCGCCCACCCAACTCGCCATGCTCGTCCGCTTCGTCCCCGGTTTCCGCCAGATCCCGTCCCGCCTGATCGCCCTGGGCCCCCGCCCGGAGCACGCCCCGGCCTTCGCCCGGCGAAGCGCCGCCTGATCGGATGATCCGCGCCGGCGGCCCACGCCTCCCGCCGGCAAACCGAGGCAGGCCCCCCACGGCCGACGTCCCGAAAGACCTCAAGTGCACCAGGGACCACGCGTGGGTGCGGCCCCTGGGGAGCGATCGGGTCCGGGTGGGCGTCACCGACCACGCACAGCGACAGCGGAAGATCGCGCCGGCCGTCCGTTCGGAAGGCCGGATTGCCGGGAACGACCGATGACATGACGATCCCTCACCGCTTGACCGGCACCGGCGACCACCACGTCCTGGTCCTGCACGACTGGTTCGGCACCAGCGCCGGCTGGGGCCCCTTCCTCGACTACCTCGACGGCGGCGCCTTCAGCTACGCCTTCCTCGACTACCGCGGCTACGGCGAGCGCCAGGACGTCCCCGGGGAGTACACACTCGCCGAGATCGCCTCCGACGCGCTCGCCCTCGCCGACCAACTCGGCTGGGACCGCTTCTCGTTGGTCGGCCACTCGATGGGCGGCAAGGCGGCCCAGCAAGTGCTGGCCGAGGCGCCGCTGCGGGTGCGCAAACTGGTCGGCCTGGCCCCGGTGCCGGCCGGGGCGTACCCGCTGGACGCCGCCGGCGAGGCGCTGTTCTACGGCGCCGCCGAGGACCGGGAGAAGCGGTTCGCCATCCTCGACCTGGTCACCGGGCAGCGCGCCGGCCGGGTCTGGCTGGACCGGATGGTCGACCAGTCGCTACGACTGTCCACCCGCGAGGCCTTCGGCGGGTACGTCCGGGACTGGGCGACGGCCGACCTGGAACAGCGGATCAGCGGGAACCCGGTGCCGGTCAAGGTGATCGTGGGCGCGCACGACCTCGCCCTCACCGCCGAGGTGATGCACGGCACCTGGCTCACCCACTACCCCAACGCCGAACTGGAGGAGATCGGCGGCAGCGGGCACTACCCGATGTACGAGGCCCCGGTGGCGCTGGCCACCTCCCTGGAGTCCTTCCTGCACAACTGACACCGGCCTTCACCCGACCGGGCGAGCTTCGCGTCGAAGGGCGGGGATCTGTAGCAGGCTCCTCCGCGTGGCTGACCAACCGTCAGCGCAGTCCCGACGACGATGCGGAGACCTCCATGGCCAACGTCCCGGCAGACCTCAAGTACACCAAGGACCACGAGTGGGTGCGGACCACCGGAAAGAACAAGGCCCAGGTGGGCATCACCGACTTCGCGCAGAAGCAGCTCGGTGACATCGTCTTCGTCGACATCCCCACCGTGGGCAAGGAGCTCGACTCCGACGAAGCGTTCGGCACGGTGGAGTCGGTCAAGGCGGTGAGCGAACTCTTCATGCCACTCACCGGAACGATCACCGCGGTGAACGAGGAACTGGACGGTGAGCCCGAGCTGATCAACACGGACCCGTACGGCGACGGCTGGATGGTCGAGCTCACGCTGACCAAGCCCGACGAGCTGAAGCAGCTGCTCACGGCCGCCCAGTACGAGGCCTTCATCGCCGAGGGGGCGGAGTAGCCACCCCCCGGCCCCCTCGGACCACGTGCGCGGGAAGTCGGCGGTTCCGACTTCCCGCGCATGCGCCCAGGGTCAGACCGTGGGGGCCAGGGCGAGTCTGCGGGCGGCGAGGAGGGCGGTGCGGGCTCGGCCGGCCCCGGTGCGGGCGGTGGCCGGGTCCGGGGCGGGTTTTCGGGGGACGAGGCCGGCGCAGGGGCGACAGATGCCGGGGCGGGGCACCGGATCGCGGCACTCCGCGCATTCGGAACGGGCGGGCGGGGCGGCGGCGGGCGTGCGGGGTGGCGGGAGTTTGCGCCGCAGGCGGTCGCGGAGCAGACCGACCGGGGAGTGCAGAGGCCTCGGCAGGGCGGGGAGCAGGGCGTGGGCGAGGTCGGCGTCCGTCTGCCCCCTCGCCAGCCATTCGGCGACGAGCGGCGCGAGGGCGGCGGCCTCGGCCTCACCGAGGCGCAGGCGGGGTTCCCGGCGGATCACCCGGTGGAGCGTGGCGACCGCTTCCCGGACCTGCGGGTCCGGTTCGGTCAACTCGGCGGGGAGGGTGGGTACTTCTTCCGGGTTCTTTACGGGAGGAGTGTCAGAGGGGCCGGCATCAGGCCCACCGGAGTCCGGGGGTGGGGCACTCGATGGCGGTCCGAGCTGGGGCGTGTCGAAGACGCTCGCATGAGAGCGGACCGTGCCGTCGGGCATCCGAACCTTGTCGACGCGGTAGTACCCGGCATTTTCCAGCTCCTTGAGCGCCCGGCGGACTGCCGTGCGCCCCACCCCCACGGTGGTGTCCGCGATGTGCCTCGCGTCCTCGCGCCAGCCGTCAGGACGAGAGAGGAGGTCGAAGAGGATGGCTCGGGCGTTGGGGCTGAGGCTACGGTCCTGGACGAGGCCGTTGGAAAAGACGGCGAAGTTGCTCGTGTGGACGCTACGATGAACTCGCATGGGGAGTGTCAGCTCCTAGTGCCAGACCCCGGGGTGTTCCACCACCGCCGGGGTCTTCTCTTTTCTGCTTGCGCCACGGAACGTAACACGCTGATCGCGCTTGGTGTTAACCAGATTGACGGGTAGTCAGCGCTCCGAAGCGCCTAGGGGCGCACGGAAGTCGGCGCGCGCCGGGTAGACGATGGCGCATGAACCGGAGACCCGCACGCATTGGGCGTCTCATACTTGTCACCTACGTTCTAGACATGACAGATAAGCGAGTTGACGACACGTCGCCCGTGCTGGCGGTGGGCGTCTCCGGAACGGTCGGGCGGCATGTCGGGCTGCAGCTCGCGGCCGCCGGGGTGCGGGTACGGACGCCGGCGCAGCGGGAGCTGCTCGACCCGGCGACGCTGGAGGCGGCGGCCCAGGGTGTCGACGCGGTGCTGCTGGGGTGGCCGTTCCCGACGGCGGACGGGGCGGCGGAGGCGGTGGGGGTGCTGGCCCGGAATGTCGGGCGGGTGGTGTTCCTGTCGTCGGCGGCCGTCCGCGCCGAGGGCGAGGTCGAGGTCGAGGCACTGCTCGCCGGAAGCGGGGTACGGCACACGGTGCTGCGGGCGTACGGGTTCGCCACCGCACTGCAGTGGGCGGAGGACATCCGGTCCGGGGCCGCCGTGCAGGGCTACGGCGGTGCGGCCGGGCTGAACCCCGTGGACGAGCGGGACATCGCGGCGGTCGCCGTCCGGGCCCTGAGCGAGGACGGCCACGACGGCGCCCGGTACCTGCTCACCGGCCCGGAGTCGCCCACGCAGGCGGAGCAGGTGCGGATCATCGGTGAGGCCGCCGGCCGCCCGGCCCACTGGGAGGAGATCCCCCGCGAAGCCGCCCGACACAGGATGCTCACCACCGGCCGTCCCCCGGCCATCGCGGACGGCGCACTGGACTTCGTCCACGCCCGCATCGCCGACCCCGAGCCCGCCACCACGACGGTCCAGGACCTCACCGGCACCCCGGCCCGCAGCTTCCGCGCCTGGGCCACGGACCACGCGGCCCTGTTCCGCTGAACGCCCCGCGAAGGCGGCTACGGGAACGGGGGGCACCGCCTTCGCAGGAACTCGACCCCGTCGACTTCCCGCCCTCCCGGGCGACGCCGCGACCGCCCTTCAGGGCCGCTCGTCCGGTTGCGGCAGCTCGACGGGGAGGGTGGGTACTTATTCCGGGTTCTTTACAAAAGGAGTGTCAGGGCGACCAGTACGTGCGCTACCACGTCGGCGACGAGAAGATCACCTCCGGCCCGAAGAGCCTCACGGACGGCTGGTCCGGTCTGAAGGGCACCACCTTCGCCTCCGGCGTCGACGCCGCCTCGCTCGTACCGGACAACACCACCGACGTCTACCTGTTCAAGGGCGGCCAGTACCTGCGCTACCGCACCGGCGACGAGAAGATCGCCTCCGGGCCCAAGAGCCTGGCGGACGGCTGGCCGGGCCTGAAGGGCACCACGTTCGCCCCCGGCATCAGCGCGGCCTGCAGCGTGCCCGGCAAGCCCACCAGCCTGTACCTGTTCAAGGCCGACCAGTACGTGCTCTACAGCGTCCGCGACGAGAAGATCACCGATGGCCCCAAGAGCCTGGCGTCGGTCTGGGGGGTCGACGGCGTCTTCGCCAACGGGGTCGACGACGCCTGCCGCGTCCCCGGTGGCACCGGCGACCTGTACTTCTTCAAGGGCGACCAGTACGTGCGCGTGCGGTAGCCGGGCCCCGCGTTTCAACCGTGCCGCAGCCGTTCGGTGACGGCTGCGGCCGACAAGGTCACGAGCTACCGCGAGACGAGAGGGGTACCCCGTGAGTGGGCCTGAGTCGGACGGAACCGAGCCCACCCCCAGCCCGCAGCCGGCCACCACCACGGTCCAGGACATCACCGGCCACCCCGCCCGCAGCTTCCACACCTGGCCCACGGATCACGCCACGTTGTTCCGGTGAGCCAGTCCACCGGCGACGAGTAGGCTCGGACGAGACGAGAGGAGAGCCCCGTGAGTCAGCCGGTGTCAGACGGAGCCGAACTCATCCCACGGCCCGATAAATCACCCGCCGCGCTCAAGGCCGCTCTCGCCGTGGTGGCTTCCGACCGACTTCCGGAGATGGTGGAGGGGCAGACCAGGGCCATGGCTGCGGCCATCGAGGCGGGCAGCATCAACCCGATCCGCACGTTCGTCGCCCACTGGGCCGCCATGGTGGAGATCGAGCGGGTCCCGACCACTGCACGCGCCTACCACCGGGCGAACTACCTCGCCAATCACGCGGCAACCGTTGCGGAGTGCCGCCAACACGCCACCGAGGTCGCCGCGATCTACAGGTCCGCGTTCTCGGCGGTGAACGGGTGAGCTGGAGCTGGGAGTACCTACCCAGCGAGGAGCACGTCGCCGGCGGGGCGGCTGCCGGTTTCCTCGCGGCCGTCGAGAGGAAGGCCGCCGAGTTGGTCCGGGCGGCCGAGGCGCTTTACCTGGATGGCACCAGGTACGAGAGCAGTGGCGAACCCATGCAGTACCTCGACGTCGCCGGAGGCCTGGCCGCCTACTACGTCGTCCCCCGACTCGAACTCGTCGTCGTCTGCCAAGTGACTCCGCCGGCCGCCTGATCCGGGCCAGGCTCGCCTGGCGACCGGGGTCATGATCCCTCGTGTCCTTCGGCCTCAGCCATGTCGGCGGGCCGGCTCAGCCAGGCGTCCTCGTCGAGTTCGGCGGTGATGGCCGCGCGGAGCGGGACGTGAGCGGGGCCCAAGGCGAAGCGTGGGTCGCGCCAGTGGTCGGGCGGGTAGAGCCAGACCGGCTTCTGGACGAGGTGGTCGGGCTCCCAGTCGTAGCGGGGCCAGATGTGGGCGTGCAGGAACGGGTCCTTGTTGCCCAGGATTTCGAGGTTGACCCGGCGGAAAGCCGGGTCGGCTGCGCGGCACGCGTCTTCGACGGCCTCGCCGAGGCGGTCGAGGTCGGAGAGGTAGGCCAGGCGGCGCGGGCGAGGCAGGTCGGTGAGACGTTCCGCGCCCGGCGTATCGGTCAGGAGGACCGAATAGCCGGGCAGGAACTGAACGTCTCCGATGACGGCGAAGCCGGCTGTCAATCGCCGCAGCACGGTGGGGTTCTCGCCCCGCAGCGCACTGCCGATGCGGTCGGCGCGCCAGTCGGACGTCACGTCAGATCGAGCAACGCGGCAGCCCTGACCGGATCGTAGGCCAGCCTGCAGCTCCTCACCAGGGACGGATCGTCCATCAGGCCTCCGCTCTGCGGCCCTCAACGAGACCGTTGTCGGGACCGACGACAAACACTCATGGCGACGGAATAGATACAAAAAGCGACCTTGTGGAGATCAGATCCCGAGCCCGCGGATGATCAGGTCCAGCAGGGCGAAGACGAACAGCGAGATGCCCACGAACCCGTTGGTCTGGAAGAACGCGCGGTTGAGCTTCGACAGGTCGTTCGGCTTGACGATGGTGTGCTCGTAGATGAACGCCCCCGCGACGACGACCAGGCCGACCCAGAACGCCGCACCGGCGTCCGTCAGGAGCGCGAACCACCCCAGCAGAAGCGTTGTGATGACGTGGCACACCCGCGCGCCCCAGATCGCCGCCGGGATGCCGAAGCGGGCCGGCACCGACCGCACCTTACCGTGCCGGTCGGACTCGACGTCCTGGCAGGCGTAGATGAGGTCGAAGCCACCGATCCACACGCCGACCGCGACGCCCAGCACGACGGCGTCCCACGACCAGGTCCCGGTCACCGCGAGCCAGGCACCCACCGGGCCCATGGCCTGGGCCAGCCCCAGGATGGCCTGCGGGAAGTCGGTGAAGCGCTTGCCGTAGGGGTAGAGCACCATCGGCACGACGGCGACCGGCGCGAGCGCCAGGCAGAGCGGGTTGAGCATCGCCGCCGCGCCGAGGAAGACCACCAGCGCGACGGCCGAACCGAGGTATGCGGTCTTCAACGACACCGCACCCGTGACCAGTTCGCGCGAAGCCGTGCGCGGGTTCCGGGCGTCGATCTCGCGGTCGATGATCCGGTTGGCGGCCATCGCGAAGGTGCGCAGGCCCACCATGCACACGGTGACGACGAACAGTTCGCCCCAGTGCACCCGCTGGTCGGCGAGGAACATGGCCGTCAGCGCGGCGATGTAGGCGAAGGGCAGGGCGAAGACCGAGTGCTCGATCATCACCAGGCGCAGGAAGGCCTTCGTACGCCCCGGGGTCTCGACGGCAACCGTGCTCACAGTCCGTACTCCTTCCAGCGACGGGACACCAGCTCGGCCGTGGCCGGGTCCGAGGAGACCATCTCGGGCCATCCGCCGTCCCGGGTGTAGCCCTCCTCGGGGAGCTTGCGGGTCGCGTCGATGCCCGCCTTGCCGCCCCAGAACTGCTGGTAGGAGGCGTGGTCGAGGTGGTCGACCGGCCCCTCCACCACCGTGAGGTCGCGGCTGTAGTCGACGTTGCCGAAGGCCCGCCAGGCGACCTCCTGGTAGTCGTGCACGTCGCAGTCGGCGTCCACCACGATGATCAGCTTGGTGAGCGACATCATGTGCGCGCCCCAGATGGCGTGCATCGTCTTCTGGGCGTGCTTGGGGTACTTCTTGTCGATCGAGACGATCACGCAGTTGTGGAAGCCGCCGGCCTCGGGCAGGTCGTAGTCGACGATGTCCGGGATGATGATCTTCAGCAGCGGCAGGAAGAACCGCTCGGTGAACTTGCCCAGCGGGCCGTCCTCGGTCGGCGGGCGGCCGACCACGATGGACTGCAGGATCGGACGGCGGCGCATCGTCACGCAGTCGATCTTCAGCGCCGGGAACGGCTCCTGCGGGGTGTAGAAGCCGGTGTGGTCGCCGAACGGGCCCTCGGGGAGCATCTCGCCGGGCTCCAGCCAGCCCTCCAGCACCACCTCGGCGTCGGCCGGGACCTGCAGCGGGACGGTCTTGCAGTCGACCATCTTCACCCGCTCCCCGGCGACGAAGCCGGCGAACAGGTACTCGTCGATGTCGCCGGGCAGCGGCGCGGTGGCCGCGTAGGTGACGGCGGGCGGGCAGCCGAAGGCGATCGCGACCGGCAGCCGCTCGCCCCTGCGGGCCGCCACCGCGTAGTGGTTGCGGCTGTCCTTGTGGATCTGCCAGTGCATGCCGATGGTCCGGCGGTCGTGCCGCTGGAGCCGGTAGAGGCCGAGGTTGCGGATGCCGCTGTCCGGGTCCTTGGTGTGGGTGAGGCCCAGGTTGAAGAAGGACCCGCCGTCCTGCGGCCAGGTGAACAGGGCGGGCAGCTCGTCCAGGTTGACGTCGTCGCCGGTGAGCACGACCTCCTGGACCGGGGCCTCGCCGGGCTTGACCTTCCTCGGCGGCACGTGCGCCATCGAGGCGAGCTTGCCGAAGGCGTCCCGGAACCCGGTGAAGCCGTGCGGAAGTTCGGGCTTGAGCAGGCCGGCGATCTTCTCCGCGACGTCGTCGGGTCCCTTGAGGCCGAGCGACTTGGCAAGGCGCCGCTCGGTGCCGAAGACGTTCATCGCGAGCGGCATCGACGAGCCCTTGACGTTCTCGAAGAGCAGCGCGGGGCCCTTGGCCTTCTGGACCCGGTCGACGATCTCGCCGATCTCCAGGTGCGGGTCCACCTCTGCCTTGATGCGCTTGAGGTCGCCCTCACGGTCCAGTGCCCGGAGGAACGAGCGGAGATCGTCGTATGCCATGCCTGTCAGTATCCGCCACCCGATAGCCTGGCTCGGTCAAGGGCCCCGGGAAGACGCCCGCCACCACCACCGCCGGGGGGAGATCGCCACCGTGCTGAGAATTCTTCTGACCATCATCCTTCCGCTCGCGCTCTGGGTGTGGGCGTTCATCGACTGCCTGACCACGCCCGAGGACCAGGTGAAGCACCTGCCCAAGCCGGTGTGGGTGCTCATCGTGCTGCTGTTCCCGCCGCTGGGCCCGATCGCCTGGCTGGTGGCCGGAAAGCAGCGCGGGCTGCTGCGGACCGGGGCGCCCGGTGCCGCCGACGGCCGCCCCGGCCACCCCGCCGCGCGCGGCGGCCGCCCGCTCGCACCGGACGACGACCCCGAATTCCTCGCCTCGTTGAAGAAGAGCGACAAGGACCACGAGGACATGTTGAAGCGGTGGGAGGCCGATCTGCGCCGCCGCGAGGAGGAGCTGCGGGGCGGGGACGAGCCGGAGGACGGCCGAAAAAGCTGATCGGATCGGCCTGGAAGCTCCCCCGGACAGCCCACCCGGACGGTCTCGGGTGGGCTGCGGCATTTTTGGCGCTTCCCTACGACCGAACGGCCGCTAGCACGGATCGGCACCGGCACCCCGCCGGACTTGAGCGGAGCTTGAGCAAAGCGCAAGAGGACCGGCCTACATTACTGAACGACGGCCCTGACCTGCGCTTTTCTTCATGCTCAGATCATCGGACCATCACCTGACCGACAACCCCCGGTATTCGAGCAGACACCCAGCGCTCCGGCCTCGGCCCGGCCGCTTCTGTGCAGGCCTGACATCTAAACGGACCCGACCTTGTACGGAATCGACGCCGAAACCAACGCACGGCCCCTCGTAGAGTCATAAGTGAAGAAAGTGATTCGCAGCCGGGGGCACAGCAGACGTTGGCTGTCGGACAGTTCCCTCACCCTTGGAGTGGTTCGAGATGACGGTTGTGCATGAGGCGCAGGTCGACGGCGAGGTCCCCGAGGTCCCGGCCGACGCCCGGGGGCGGGTCGCCGAGCTGCACGAACTGCGCGAGAAGGTGCAGCAGGGCCCCAGCGAGAAGGCCACCGAGGCCCAGCACGCGAAGGGCAAGCTGACCGCCCGCGAGCGCATCGCGCTGCTGCTGGACGAGGGCTCCTTCCACGAGGTCGAGCCGCTGCGCCGGCACCGCGCCCAGGGCTTCGGCCTGGAGGCGAAGAAGCCGCACACCGACGGCGTGATCGTCGGCTGGGGCACCGTGCACGGGCGGACCGTCTTCACCTACGCGCACGACTTCCGGATCTTCGGCGGCGCACTGGGCGAGGCCCACGCGCAGAAGATCCACAAGATCATGGACATGGCCATCGCGGCCGGTGCCCCGCTGGTCTCCCTGAACGACGGCGCCGGCGCCCGCATCCAGGAGGGCGTCACCGCCCTCGCCGGCTACGGCGGCATCTTCCAGCGCAACACCCGCGCCTCCGGCGTCATCCCGCAGATCTCCGTCATGCTCGGCCCCTGCGCCGGCGGCGCCGCCTACTCCCCCGCGCTGACCGACTTCGTCTTCATGGTCCGCGAGACCTCCCAGATGTTCATCACCGGCCCCGACGTCGTCCAGGCCGTCACCGGCGAGAAGATCAGCCAGAACGGCCTCGGCGGCGCCGACGTCCACGCCGGCGTCTCCGGCGTCTCCCACTTCGTCTACGACGACGAGCAGTCCTGCATCGAAGAGGTCCGCTACCTCCTCTCGCTCCTGCCCCAGAACAACCGCGAGATGCCGCCCCCCGTCCTCAGCGACGACCCCGTCGAGCGCCGCAACGACAGCCTCCTCGACCTCGTCCCCGCCGACGGCAACCGCCCCTACGACATGCGCAAGGTCATCGAGGAGATCGTCGACCACGGCGAGTACCTCGAAGTCCACGAACGCTGGGCCACCAACGTCCTGTGCGTCCTCGCCCGCATCGACGGCCACGTCACCGGCATCATCGCCAACCAGCCCCAGTCCCTGGCCGGCGTCCTCGACATCAACGCCAGCGAGAAGGCCGCCCGCTTCGTCCAGATGTGCGACGCCTTCAACATCCCCCTGGTCACCATGCTCGACGTCCCCGGCTTCCTGCCCGGCGTCGACCAGGAACACGACGGCATCATCCGCCACGGCGCCAAGCTGCTGTACGCCTACTGCAACGCCACCGTGCCCCGCATCCAGCTGATCCTGCGCAAGGCCTACGGCGGCGCCTACATCGTCATGGACTCCCGCTCCATCGGCGCCGACCTGTCCTACGCCTGGCCCACCAACGAGATCGCCGTCATGGGCGCCGAAGGCGCCGCCAACGTCATCTTCCGCCGCGACATCAACGCCGCCGAAGACCCCGACGCCATGCGCGCCCAGAAGATCAAGGAATACAAGAACGAACTGATGCACCCGTACTACGCGGCCGAACGCGGCCTCGTCGACGACGTCATCGACCCCGCCGAAACCCGCCAGGTGATCGCCTCCGCCCTGGCCATGCTCCGCACCAAGCACGCCGACCTGCCCAGCCGCAAGCACGGCAACCCGCCGATGTAACGGCCCGCGCCCACGCGCGGCCCGCAGCACGCAGTTCAGAGCGACACCACACACCACAGACACCGGGGGAGAAACCAGACAATGACCACTTCCGCCGAACCCCTCGTCCGTATCGTCCGCGGCTCCCTCTCCGACGAGGAGCTGGCCGCCCTCACCGCCGTGCTGATGGCCCGGGCGGCCGTCGCGCAGCAGAACGCCGCGACCGCGCAGGTCGAGCCGATCGCCAACTGGCAGCGCCTGGAGCGCCGTCCGGCCTACTACTCGCCGGTCAGCTGGCAGCAGGCCGCCTGACGGCCCGGAACCACCCGCGACGGCCGGTCACCCCCACCCGGGTGACCGGCCGTCCGGCCTTCCCGGCGGTCGGAACGCGCCGCTACCGGCCGCCCCGGACACCGGGGGTCCGTTGCGCCCCGAAACGGCTCGGTAGAATACCTACTGGACGGTATGCGGCCCGCCGCCCCGTCGGCCCCCATAGGATCGGCCGCTGCCGATGGACCAGAACTATCCAGGGAGGCTGCGATGGCCAGGCAGGCCCGCGCGCTGGCGACCCGCCAGGCGGTACTCCTCGCGGCGGCCGAGGTGTTCGACGAGCGGGGCTATGCCGCCGCCACGATGTCCGAGATCCTGGACCGGGCCGGAGTCACCAAGGGCGCGCTCTACTTCCACTTCCACTCCAAGGAGGAGCTGGCGCTCGCCGTCATCGAGGGACAGGGCGCCTGGCTGTCCACCTGGCAGCCGTCCTCGGACAGCCCGGTGCAGACCCTGATCGACCTCGGCTACGCCTTCGCCCACGCCCTCCAGGACGACCCGCTGGTGCGCGGCAGCATCCGGCTGACGATCGAGCACGGCAGCTTCACCCAGCCGCAGATCGCCGCCTACCAGGGCTGGTCGGACGTCGCCCGCGGACTGCTGGAACGCGCCCGGGACGCCGGGGACCTCCACCCGGGGATCGACCTGGCGGCGGCGGCCGGGGTGATCACCGGGGCCGTCACCGGGATCCAGCTGAGCTCCCAGGTGCTGACCGACCGGCGGGACCTGATCCAGCGGATGTCCGACCTGTGGACGCTGGTGCTGCCCGGCCTGGTCCAGCCGCACGCGCTCGCCCGGCTGAGCGTCGCCGAGCGCGCGCCCTCCTGATCCCCGGGGTCGCTCAGAGCCGGTAGCCGGCGCAGTGCTCCGCCGCCACCAGGGCCGGCAGCGCGGCCACCCAGAGCCGGCCGACGGCCTCCGGCCGGGGCCGGTCGGCCTCCTCGGCGGCGAGCAGCACCTGGCCGGCGGCCACCGCGGTGAGCAGTTCGGCGGCGGCCCGCCGGTCCAGCCCGGGGCGCAGCTCGCCGGCCTCGGCGGCGCGCTCCAGCAGGCGGTGGACGACGGCGGTGAGGCTGCGCCAGGTGGCGTCGGTGCCGGGCAGGCCGTCCGGGGTGCCCGCCCGGGGCGGTCCCTGGCGGCCGATCCGGACGCCGGCCCGGACCACCACGTCCTCCCGCAGCAGCCGGGCGAGTTCGTGCGAGAAGTCGATCAGGCCCTGGAGGGGCGGTCCGCCGGTGCGCAGGGCACGCAGCGCGGCCGAGCCGACCGCGCGCCCGGCGGCGGCGCGCACACCGTCGGCGAGGGCCTGCTTGGACACGAAGTGGAAGTAGAGGGCCCCCTTGCTCACCCCGGCCCGGCGGCTGATGTCGACCAGGCTGGCGGCTTCGAAGCCCACGCCGGCGAAGGTGTCCGCCGCGGCGAGCAGCACGGCCTGCCTGGTCCGCCCCGCGCGTTCCTGCTTGACCACTGGGCCCCTCCGGACTCGGCCGGGCGCGTTCCCCGCCCACCCGGCTGCTGTCAGCGCGCCACTGGTCGGGGGCAGCGCCTCGCATGCGGACGGTGCCGACCGAAACCGCATGGTTGGTATCTAATCTAGCCCCTCGGCTGACCCAGCCGTCCAGCGGGGAGCACCCCTACCCCGGTCCTGCCGCCCCCCGGGCGGCCATTACCCCAGTCCAGGAGCCGGGTAGCGTGGTCGCGCCGGGCTGCGCGGCAGAGGCCACCCCTAGCGCAGAAGAGAAACCGGGTGGTCTGTATGTTTTGTGTCAGGGGCGTCCGTACCGGCCGCTCGACCGCCACCCTGGAGTAGGGCCCGTCATGCCATTGATCGTAGAGCCGGACGCCCACGGTCCGTACGCCCACCCCGGTCCCGGCTATGACTTCCACGAGCGGACCGTCTCCCGCCACCTGGTGCACCGCGCCTCGGTGTCCGAGGTGTTCCTCACCGGCTGGCAGGCCACCGGCCCGTACGACTTCCTGCTCGGCGCCCAGTGGCCCCGGCTGCACGGCTTCTACCGCCTGCCCGGGGACCGCTACCACGACCCGGTGCTGATGGCCGAGACCATCCGGCAGGCCGGGCTGCTGATCGGCCACGCCGGCTTCGGGGTGCCGCGCGGCCACCACTTCGCCATGGAGGACCTCTCCTACGCCCTCGGCCCGGACGGGCTGCGCGGCCTCGCCGTCACCTCCGAACCGGCCTCACTGATGCTCGCGGTCGGCTGCCAGGACGTCCGGATGCGGGACGGCCGGCTGGTCTCGCTGCGGGTGCACATCGAGATATCCCGGGACGGCCGCCCGGTCGGCCACGGCTCCGGCCAGCTGCGGGTGATCTCCCCCTCCTCCTACGCCCGGCTGCGCGGCCCCGCGCGGCAGGCCACCACCCCGCCCCGGCCGCCGGCGCCCACCGCGCCCGAACTCGTCGGCCGTGCGCAGCCGGCGGACGTCGTGCTCAGCCCGACCCTGCGGCCCGACACCTGGCTGCTGCGCACCGACGCCGGGCACCCGGTGCTGTTCGACCACGAGCTGGACCACGTGCCCGGGATGCTGGTGCTGGAGGCCGCCCGGCAGGCCGCCCAGCGGCTGCGCCACCCCGAACCGGTGGTGCCGGTCGAGCTGGTGACCTCCTTCGACCGCTACATCGAGCTGGACCGGCCCTGCCTGGTCCAGGCGGTCCGCGAGCAGGCACCGGACGGCCGCCGGCTGTCCGTCCGGGTGCTGCTGGTCCAGGACGGGCGGACGGCGGCCGACTGCCGGCTGCTCACCGAGCCGCTCGAAGGGCCCGCCGACGGACCGGCCGACCGCCCGGCCGAGGGGGCGACGGTACCCGCCCGGCGGGAGCCCTTCGACGGCCGCCCCGCCGGCCCGGGCCTCGGCAGCCCCCGCCTGCCGCTGGCCAGCTGACGCCCCCTGTCTCGCGGCGCCCGGCGCTACGCGGCGACCAGCGCCGACGGCCGCCCGGCGTGCATCACGCTGAGGTTGGTGGCCAGCCGGACCGGGTCCTGGGTCAGCCAGAGCCGCAGCGCCGCGCCCAGCATCGCGCTGGCCGACTCGATCCGGATCTCGGTGACCTGCGCGATCCGCGCCGCACCGGGCACCAGCAGGTCGGCCAGCGGGGTCGGCAGCCAGACCGTCAGCGCGCACGGCGCCGGCGTGGCCAGGGCGCCGATCAGGCGGTAGGCGTCCCCCGGCGAGCTGAGCGTGGGGATGATGTCCAGCAGGCCGTCGGCCACCACCTCGGACACGTCGCTGCGGTGCCCCTGGGCGAGCCGGCGGAGCAGCATGCGCTCGGCGGCGGTGATTCGGACGGTCAGCATGACCTCGTCGCACTCCATTGCGCGATTTCCTCCTCGTTCCTCCCCGTGCCGGCCGACGGCCGGCACGAACTACCCCTGTCGCACCTCGGCCCGGCTACCTTCTGCGGAGAGCCGGGCCGGTGGGTGACTGTGCGCCCCGGTCAGATCCCCGCGTAGGAGTGCTTGCCGGTGACGAAGATGTTCACGCCGTAGTAGTTGAAGAGCCAGCAGGCGAACGCCGCCAGCGCCAGGTACGCGGCCTTGCGGCCCTTCCAGCCGGCCGTCGCACGGGCGTGCAGGTAGCAGGCGTAGGCGACCCAGGTGATGAAGGACCAGGTCTCCTTCGGGTCCCACTCCCAGTACTTGCCCCAGGCCGCCTCGGCCCAGATCGCGCCCGCGATGATGGTGAAGGTCCAGAGCGGGAAGACCAGCGCGTTGATCCGGTAGGACAGCTTGTCGAAGGTCGACGCGGCGGGCAGGCGGCGCCAGATCGACGCCGGGGTGCCCAGCGGGCCGGTGGTCAGGCCCGCCGCGATGCGCTTGTCGAAGGCGTCCTTGCCGAGGTACAGCAGCGTGGCGATGAACGCCGCGTAGAAGGCGCCGCCGCAGAAGATCGCGGTGGAGACGTGGATCGCCAGCCACGGCGAGTGCAGCGCCGGGACGAGCTGCTCGGAGTCGGTGTACAGCACCGTGGTGGCGATGCCGAGGGTCAGCAGGCCCGCGAGCACGACCGGCAGCCCGAGCCAGCGGACGTTCTTCTTCGAGGCCAGCAGCACCAGGTACGCCGCCGTCATGGCGAAGGCGAAGGCGCAGGAGAACTCGTACATGTTGCCCCACGGCCAGCGGGAGACCGAGAGGCCGCGGGTGACGATGCCGCCGGCGTGCAGCAGCGCCCCCAGCACGGTGAGCGAGACCGCGATCCGGCCGGCCAGGTCGGCCCGCTGGCTGTTGCCGGCCGCGCCCGGACCGTCCACCTCGTCCGCGCCGCGGCCGCTGGTGACCACCGTCGCGCCCTCGCCCGCCAGGGCGGTGCGGGTGAGCGTGGTGGTGCCGCCGCCCGCCCCCGCCACGGTGACGGTGACCCTCTTCGCGCCCTTGGTCTCCGCCGCGGCGACGGTCTCGGCCAGGCTGCCCGACTGCGCCGTGGAGCGGACGGCGACGGCGCCCTTGCTACCGAAGGTCCACTCGAACATGTGGGCGAACATGGCGATCGTGTAGACCACCATCGCCGAATAGATCAGCTTGTTGGAGAGGTCGGCCAGCTGTGGGTCGACCCCCGAGGCGAGATGCACCGTCTACTCCTTGGAGTTCTGGTCGGCAGGGACTGCGGGTTCTGCGGGGGTGTCCGAAGCCGCAGCGGCCTCGGCTGCGGGGCCGTCGGCCGCGGGGTCCTCGGCGTCGTCCTCGTCCTCCGACGCCGGGGCGTCGTCCTGGAGGTCCACCGCGAGTTCGGCCAGCTCCTCGGCGATCTTCGCCGACTCGCTGCGGGCCAGTCCGGCCAGCTCCACCTGGGTGCCGCCGCCCGGCAGGGCCACGGCTCGCACCCAGATCCGGCGGCGCTGGACGAACAGCGAGCCGATCAGGCCGAGGATCGCCAGCACCGCACCGGCCAGGGCGATCGAGTTGCCCGGGCGGTGCGAGACGTTGAAGCTGGCCCACTGCTTGTAGCCGTCGAAGGTGACGGAGCCGTAGCCGTCCGGCAGCGCCCAGGCCTGGCCGGGCTTGAGCCGGGCCTTGGCGGGCTGGCCGTCCTGGGTCAGCTGGGTCAGCTTGCGGGTGTTGAGCTGGTAGATGTTCTGCGGCAGGCCGGAGTCGGTGCCCAGGTCGCCCGCGAAGGCGTTCAGCACCAGCTCGGGGGCGGCGTCGCCGGGGAAGAGCGAGACCGGGCCGGTGCCCTCGAAGCTCAGCGGCGCGGTCGGCAGGAAGAAGCCGGAGAAGCCCATCTGGGTCTTCGCGCCGTCCTTGTCGCCGTAGTCGGAGACCTTGACCACGCCGGTGGAGGTCAGGTTGCTGTCCTGCGGCAGGAACGGCGTGGCGCCGTGGTAGACGACCTCGCCCTTGGCGTTGGTGACGGTGATGACCGGGGCGTAGCCGTGGCCGATCAGGAAGACCTTGCTGCCGCCGATCTCCAGCGGGTGGTTGACCTCGATCGTGCCCTTCGTCAGCCGCGACGTGTCCTCGCCCTTCGCGTACTCGACGTTCGCGGTGAACTGCCGGGCGGCGCCGATCTGGTCGCCCTTGTCCTGGAACTTGGCGGTGAAGCCGTCCAGCTTCAGGAAGAAGGGGTCGAGGTCGTCGCTGCCGTAGAAGCGCGTGCCGTTGAAGTCGTCGAGCTGGGTGATGGTGTTGGAGTAGCCCTCGCCCTCGACCATCAGCTTGCCGCCGGTGCCGGACGCCAGGCTGGCCCAGGCGAAGCCGCCGAGCAGCGCGAACAGCGACATGTGGAAGAGCAGGTTGCCGACCTCGCGCAGGTAGCCCTTCTCGGCGGCCACCGCGCCGCCGGACAGGTTGGCGCGGAACCGGCGCTTGCGCAGCAGCCGGTGGGCGGCGGCGTTCACCGCGTCGGCGTCCGCCTCGGTGCGCCAGGCCGCGTAGACCGGCATCCGGGTCAGGTTGCGCGGCGCGGCCGGCGGCTGGGCCCGCAGCACGCCGACGAACTGCCAGGTGCGCGGGACGATGCAGCCGGCCAGCGAGACGAACAGCAGGATGTAGATCGCGGAGAACCAGACCGAGCTGTAGACGTCGAACAGCTGGAGCTTCTCGTAGATCGGCGCGACCGTGGTGTGCTGCGCCTTCCAGGCCTCGACCTTGAGCTGGCCCTGGCCGTTCTGGTACTGCGGGATCAGCGAGCCCGGGATGGCGGCCAGCGACAGCAGGAAGAGCAGGATCAGCGCGACCCGCATCGAGGTCAGCTGGCGCCACATCCAGCGCGCCCAACCGAACATCCCTATGCCGGTCGGGCCCTCGGACTCGACCGGTGCGGTGCTGAGCCGCTCGGCGGCCGCGTCGTCCGGCGCCAGGGGCAGCTCGGCCTCGGTCGTGGTGTTGCTCACGGTCAGATTCCGATCCGGAAGTCGGTGGTCCAGGACTGCAGTTCGCTCATCATCGAGTCCCAGGCCCCGGTGACGAGCAGCAGACCGACCACGACGAGCATGCCGCCGCCGATCCGCATGACGAGCGGGTAGTGCCGCTTGACCCACCCGAAGGCACCCAGCGCCCGGCGGAAGGCGACCGCAGCCAGGATGAACGGTACGCCCAGGCCGAGGCAGTAGAAGGTCGTCAACAGCGCGCCGCGCTGGGCGTCGGCCTGGTTGAGCGCCAGGTTCTGCACGGCGGTCAGGGTCGGGCCCATGCAGGGGGTCCAGCCGACGCCGAAGACGACGCCGAGCACCGGCGCGCCCAGCAGGCCCACCGCCGGGCGGCGGTGCGAGCGGACCTCGCGCATGCTCAGCCCGGGCACCAGGCCCATGAAGGCCAGGCCCATCACGATGGTGAGCGAGCCCAGCACGATGCTGATGGTCCGCTTGTAGTCCTGCAGCTCCTGGCCGAAGTAGCCGAACAGGGCGCCGGTGGAGACGAAGACCGCGGTGAAGCCGAGGATGAACAGCACCACCCCGAGCAGCATCCGGCCGCGCTTCGAACCGCGGGCGTCCGCGAGGTCGGCGGCGGAGAATCCGGTCACGTACGACAGGTAGCCGGGCACCAGCGGCAGCACGCACGGTGAGAAGAACGACACCAGCCCGGCCGCCAGCGCGACCGGGGCCGCGACCAGCAGGGCCCCGCTCTGCATGGTCGAGGTGGTGTCGGCGAGTTGGAGTGCGGCACTCACTGCTTCTGCTCCGCGACCACGGGCTGGAGGATCGACTCCAGCGCGTCCTCGGTCGTGCCGCCGACGGCGCGGGCGGCCAGCTTGCCGTCGCGGTCGACGATCAGGGTGGTCGGGATGGACTGCGGGTTGAGGCTGCCCTTGGGGAACTTGAGCAGCTGGGTGCCGGCCGGGTCGAAGACGCTCGGGAAGGTGACGCCCTGCTCCTGCTCGAAGCGGACGGCGTTGGTCTTGTCGGCGTCCCGGGTGTTGATGCCGAGGAACTGGACGCCCTGGTCCTGGTACTTCTCCGAGACGGCCTGGAGGCTCTTCGCCTCGGCCCGGCACGGCCCGCACCAGGAGCCCCAGACGTTCAGCACCACGACCTTGCCGCGGTAGTCCGAGAGCTTGGCCTGGCCGCCCTCCAGGGTCTCCCCCGAGATGTCCGGCGCGTTCCCGCGCTTGCCGGTGTCCGCCTTCGACAGGTTGGTCCCCTTGACGGTGACGAAGCCGACCTGGCTCTCACCGCTGCTCGACGAGCCCGAGGAGGAGCAGCCGGTGAGGGCGAGCGCAGCGGCAGCGGCGGTGGCGGCTGCGGCTGCTGCGACACGGGGACGGGGGCGCGTCATGGCAGACATGTGAAAAGTTTCGCATGGAGGTCCGGGCGGGTTCGGGGGGGTCCGCTCTAGCGCGTCGCACCACCCCTGACCTGCGGCTGGACCAGACCACCCGGCGTGCGCCGGGCGGCCTGACCCCATACTTACGCACCGCTTACGCTACGTGCGCGCGGGCGTGCGAGCCTGCCTCAGGCGCCGAAGCTCTTGCCCACCGGCTTGTCCTTGCCGCCCTTGCCGATCAGGTGTGCGGGCAGCAGGTCGCGGGCCGGTTCGCGGTAGCCGACCGAGACGATCTTGTCGCCCTCGAAGGTGAAACTGGTCAGCGAGGCCAGCGAGCACTGCCGGCGGCGCGGGTCGTGCCAGAGCCGGCGGCGCTCGACGAAGGAGCGGACGACCCAGATCGGCAGCTGGTGGCTGACGCAGACCGCCTCGTGCCCGCGCGCGGCGTCCCGGGCGGCGCCGAGCGCGCCCATCATCCGCACCACCTGGTCGAGGTACGGCTCGCCCCAGGAGGGCTTGAACGGGTTGGTGAGGTACTTCCAGTAGCCCGGGTTCTTCAGCGAGCCGTCGCCGACGCCGAAGGTCTTGCCCTGGAAGATGTTGTCCGCCTCGATCAGCCGCTCGTCCGCCGCGACGTCCAGGCCGAGTGCCTTGGCGATCGGCCCGGCGGTCTCCTGGGCCCGCTCCAGCGGGGACGCCACCACGTGGGTGATGTCCCGGCCGGCCAGGTCCTCGGCGACCCGCTCGGCCATCTCCCGGCCCAGCTCGGACAGCCGGTAGCCCGGCAGGCGCCCGTACAGGATGCCCTCCGGGTTGTGCACCTCCCCGTGCCGCATCAGATGGACGACGGTGATCTCTTTGGCGCTCACTTCTCAGTACTCCTGGGGCTCGCAGGGATGGACTAGGCCGTGGCCGCGGCGGCCGCGCGGGCGGCGGCCGGCAGGGCGGCGGCGATCCGCTCGATCGCCCGCTCGTCGTGGCTCGCCGAGACGAACCAGGACTCGTAGGCGGACGGCGGCAGGTAGACGCCCTCGGCGAGCATCGCGTGGAAGAAGGCGGTGAAACGGTACGCCTCCTGGGTCTTGGCCTCGTCGTAGTTGGTGACGGCGGCCTCGGTGAAGAACACCGAGAACATGTTCCCGGCGGTCTGCAGCCGGTGCGTCACGCCCTCCTTGGCGAGTGCCTGCGACACCAGGCCGGAGACCTCGGCGGCGACCTTGTCGACGGTCGCGTACACCTCGTCGGTGCAGCCGCGCAGCTGGGCCAGGCCGGCCGCGGTGGCGATCGGGTTCCCGGACAGGGTGCCCGCCTGGTAGACCGGGCCGGCCGGGGCCAGGTGGGCCATCACGTCGGCGCGCCCGCCGAAGGCCGCGGCCGGGAAGCCGCCGCCCATGACCTTGCCGAAGGTCAGCAGGTCCGGCGCCCAGCCCTCGTTCGCCGCCTCCAGGCCGTACCAGCCGGCCTTGGAGACGCGGAACCCGGTCATCACCTCGTCCGAGATGAACAGCGCGCCGTTCGCCTGGCAGAGCCGGGCCAGGCCCGCGTTGAAACCGGGCAGCGGCGGGACGACGCCCATGTTGCCGGGCGAGGCCTCGGTGATCACGCACGCGATCTCGCCCGGGTGGGCGGCGAAGGCCCGCTCGACGGCGGCCAGGTCGTTGTACGGCAGCACGATGGTGTCGCCGGCCTGGGCGCCGGTGACGCCCGGGGTGTCCGGCAGGCCGAAGGTGGCCACGCCGGAACCGGCGGCGGCCAGCAGGGCGTCCACGTGACCGTGGTAGCAGCCGGCGAACTTCACCACCTTCGCCCGGCCGGTGAAGCCGCGGGCCAGCCGGATCGCGGACATGGTGGCCTCGGTGCCGGAGGAGACCAGGCGGACCTGCTCGACCGGGGCGACCCGGCCGACGATCTCCTCGGCCAGCTCGACCTCGCCCTGGCCGGGCGTGCCGAAGGAGGTACCGCGGGTGACCGCCTGCTGGACGGCGTCGATCACCGCGGGGTGCGCGTGGCCGAGGATCATCGGACCCCACGAGCACACCAGGTCGACGTACTCGCGGCCGTCGGCGTCGGTGAGGTAGGGGCCGGTGCCGGACACCATGAAGCGCGGCGTGCCGCCGACCGCGCGGAAGGCGCGCACCGGGGAGTTGACGCCGCCGGGCGTCACGACGGAGGCGCGGTCGAACAGCGACTGGGACTTGGGGGCTTCGTAGGGGTAGCTCACGGGAGACATGGTCTCAAATCGTGTCCTTGAGCTCTGCATGTCGGACCCGATCATCTGGAACGATGATCCGGGCACCGTTGTCTGTACGGTTGTCCATAGGGAAGGGGCCGCTGACTGCTCCGGAGCACGGACCAGTCAGACTGTGTACTCAGAGTGCGCAGGTGCTCCGGTTGTGTGCAGGGGTGTGGAGAGGACTGCCGCGTACCGCGGGTGGGTACGGCGGCGCATGACGGGTAAGGAGCACGTCCGGCGGGATGCCGGACGTGCGGGGGTCTGTCGATTCCGGCGAATTCCGGTGAGGATGGTCCGAGTGTCCGAGGCGCAGGACGGCTACGACGAGGCCGCGGGGGGCTCCCGCAGGCCCACCGAAGCCGGACGCGGGGGTACGGGAGCGGGTACGGGTCGTGGCCGCCGCGGCGGCGAGAGGCGGGGTGAGGGACGCGTGGGGGTGACGTACAAGTACTTCGGCGCACCCGACCGCGCCACCGCCGCCAGAGTCCCCACCGCCCTCGGCCCCGGCGGGCTCGGCCTGGACGCCGGCGAACTCGGCTCGCTCGGGCGGCTGGGCGACCTGATGGAGACCAGCGGCTCCCCCAACGGCCACCTCTCCACCAAGATCAAGCCGGAGACCATGAGCGCCATGGTCCTCACCGGCATCCAGGGCGTCCCGCTGCACCAGGTGCCGCCGCTGGAACTCGTCGTGCTGCACCCCGACTACGCCGTCGTCCAGCTCCCGCAGAACGTCGTCGAGCCGCTCCGCAAGGCCGACGAGACCGAGCTCGGCGCCGCGGCCTTCATCTGGTCCACCGTCCCCGACCGGCGCGGACCGCGCGACGCCTTCGTGATCTACAGCATGCTGCACGAGTGGCAGGACTTCGCCAACCGGCTGCACGACGCCGGGCACCAGCTGTACTGCCTGGTCTGGCCCTGAGTTCCGGGCTTCGAGCCCCGAGCCGCACGCCCTTCACCCCGACCGCTGAACGTTGGCCGAGGCAAGGAGACTTGACGCGGCGTCACCCGCGCTGGGCCGCCGGCCGCAGGACCGCCGCCGCCAGCAGCAGCGCCGCGGTGAGCAGGCCGGCGGCGGTCGCGAAGGCGAGCCGGAAGCCGCCGGTCAGGGCGTCCGCGGTGGAGTGTCCGGCGGCGGCCAGGACGGCGGTGCGGCCGTTGGCGAGGGTGGTGAGGACGGCGACGCCGAGTGCGCCGCCGATCTGCTGGCTGGTGTTGAACAGCCCCGAGGCGGCGCCCGCGTCCGCCGGTCCGGCGCCCGACATGCCCAGCACCGCGAGCGTGGACAGCACCAGCCCGCCGCCCCCGATGAGCAGCATGGTCGGCAGCAGGTGGACGGCGTAGTCGGCGTCGGTCGGCAGCCGGACCAGCAGACCGAGTGCCGCGACCAGCAGGGCGAGGCCGGCGAGCAGCACGGCGCGCTCGCCGAAGCGGGCGCTCAGCCGGGCGGAGAGCAGCAGCGACACCGCGCCGATGGCGACCGCGGCCGGCAGCATCGCGAGGCCGGTAGCGGCGGCGCCGTAGCCGAGCACGTTCTGCGCGTACAGGGCGACCAGGATCTGGAACGCGAACATCCCGGAGATGGTCAGGATCTGGACCAGGTTGGCGCCGGAGACGTTGCGGGAGCGGAACATCCGCAGCGGCAGCAGCGGGTGCGCGGCCCGCGACTCGTGGAACAGGAACGCGGCCAGCAGGCCGAGGGCCAGCACGCCGAGGCCGAGCGTGCGGGCGGAGGCCCAGCCGTGCTCGCCGGTGCCGACGATGGCGTAGACGCCGAGCATCAGGGCGGCGGTGATCAGCGCGGCGCCGGCCGCGTCGGCGCCGGCCCGCAGGCCGGGGCCGCGTTCGGCGTCCAGCACCCGGACGGCGAGCAGGGTGGCGACGAGACCGAGCGGCAGGTTGATCAGGAAGATCCAGTGCCAGTCGAGGGCCTCGGTGAGCACGCCGCCGAGCACCTGGCCGATCGAGGCGCCGGCCGCGCCGACGAAGCTGAACGCGCCGATCGCGCGGCCGCGTTCGCGCGGTTCCGGGAAGAGCGTGACGATCATGCCGAGGCTGACCGAGGAGGCCAGCGCGCCGCCGACGCCCTGGAGGAAGCGGGCGGCGATGAGCGGGCCGGGGCCGGGGGCGACCGCGCACAGCAGCGAGGCGGCGGTGAAGACGGTGAGGCCGGTGACGAAGACCCTCTTGCGGCCGATCAGGTCGCCGAGCCGTCCGGCGAGCAGGAGCAGGCCGCCGAAGGCGATCAGGTAGGCGTTGACGGTCCAGGTCAGGCCGGCGGGCGAGAAGCCGAGGTCCTGCTGGATGGCCGGCAGGGCGACGGTGACGATCGAGCCGTCCAGGACGATCATCAGCATTCCCGCGCAGAGCACCACCAGGGCGAGCGTGCGGGAGCGGGCGAGGGCCGAGGGCGCCGGAGCGGGCGCGGTCGGGGCGTGCGTGGTCATGGCGGGTCTCCCGGTTCGTCGAGTACCGGATGAGACGCTATCAGATTGTTTTGTTCGGGACTATCTATCTCAGGAGCAACTTCCGGGCGTGGCTCAGCCCCGGGCACGACGCGCCCGCCGCACCGTCCGTTCGCTCTCCACCGGCTCCGCCAGATGCCCGTCCACCAGGCGCGTCAGCGCCGACACGAACGCCTCCCGCTCCGACCCCGGCAGCGACTCCAGCACCTCCCGGTGCACCCGGTCGGCGATCGCGGTGCCCTGCTCGACGGCGCGCACACCGGCCTCGGTGACGGAGATGATCCGGGCCCGGCGGTCGGTCGCGGACGGGCGGCGCTCGGCCAGGCCCGCCTTCTCCAGCTCGTCCACGGTGACCACCATGGTGGTCTTGTCCAGGTCCGACAGCTCGGCCAGCTGGATCTGGGTGCGCTCGGCCTCCTGCGCGTGGAACAGCACGCAGTACGCGCGGGGGGTGATCCCGAGCTCGGTGAAGGCGGCCGCCATCCGGGTCGCCAGGACGTGGCTCGCGTGGTCCAGCAGGCCGGAGAGGTCGCTGATCTGGCGCAGGGGCGGGGTCGTCGTCATACGTCCGAGGTTAGCAACGGCCGTCCACTGTCGGATGATCCCGTTGTCAACCAACGCCGGGTCTACGGAATGCCCAACTCGAACAGCGCATACCCGGCGTACCAACCCGCCGCCAGCACCGGCATCGCGAACAACCCGACCAGCGAGGACGTCCGCACCCGGCGCAGCGCCACCGCCAGGCCGATGAACAGGGGGAAGGCCGGCAGCAGGTAGCGCGAGATGTTGCCGAAGATCTGGTTGCTGCTCAGCGCGGTGGCGATGGTGAGCGCCGTGTAGACCACCAGCACCAGCGGCGGCCGGGCGCGCCACAGCAGCACCAGCAGGCCGGGCAGGGCGATCAGCAGGGCGATCGCGATCAGGTCCGGGACGGGGTTGGACTGCCAGAAGTCCCAGTGCCCGGTGATCACGTCCATGACCGTCCGGACCGTGGAGGCACCGCCGTCGAAGTACCGGTTCCAGGCACCCCGCTGCAGCTTGAAGTAGCCGCCCCAGTCGCCCATCCGGTAGCCGACCCAGGCGACGTACCCGATCAGGCCCCACGGGGTGATCAGCATCGCGGTCAGCGGCCTGGCCACCCCGTCGGTGCGCCGGATCAGCGCCACCAGCGCGGCGATCGAGACGGCGGCGATCAGCACGGCGGCGGTCGGCCGGTTGAGGCCGGCCACCAGCGCCAGCAGGCCGGCCGCCAGCCAGCGGCGGGTCATCACGCAGTAGCAGGCCCAGGCGGACAGCGCGACGAACAGCGAGTCCGAGTAGACCGCCCACTCCACGCCCGAACCCGGGAACAGGCCCCAGATCACCGCGGCGATCACGCCCGCCCGGAAGCCGCCGAGCCGCTCGGCGACCGCGAAGATCCCCGCCGCCGCGACGAGCGAGGCGACCACCGAGACCACGATCCCGGAGCCGTACGGGCCGAGCCCGGTGACCGCGCCGACCAGCCGCATCAGCCACGGGTAGAGCGGGAAGAAGGCGGCCGAGTTCTCGTAGTAGGTGGCCAGCGGCCAGCCGTGCAGCGGGATCAGCTGCGGGTCGTACCCGTTCTCGGCGATCCGCTGGTACCAGACGCCGTCCCAGGTGCCCAGGACGTCCCACGGCTGGGCGCCGCCGCCGCGGCCCGGCTGCTTCTTCAGGTAGTCCCCGGTGTGCGACAGCAGCATCATGAAGACCGTCAGGCCGGTGGCCTTGACCACCGCGTACGCGCCGAGCGCGGGCGCGAAGCGGTTCACCAGGGCGCCGAACCGCCCGGGCGCCCGGCCCTCCGCCTGCTCGGGCCGCTCCGCCTCCGGCGCGGCGGGCAGACCGGGATCGGTGCTGGACGACTCGGTGCTCGATGCCGTGCTCATCTGCTCTGGGTACTCCCCGCCCCGCTGGTGGTCCGCGCGGCTACGGCGCAGCGATTTTTCAGGTGAGCCTACGGCACACCCCCACCAGCCCCGCGAACGGCCGCCCATCCCCGAAACCCCGTGGCGCCGCCGTACCCGGTGGGTGGGGGTGTCGCCGCCCGGGTGGGGGCGGCGACGGGGTGAGGCGGGTCAGCTGTGGAGGTAGACGATGCCGAGTTTGGTGAGCTGCCAGAGCTGGGCGGGGGCGCCGGTGTCGGTGGCGAGTTCGGCGTAGGGGTTGCCCTTGGCGTCGAGGGTGGTGCCGGGGGCGATCACCTTGGTCGGGTCCTGGGAGTCGGCGATCTTGTAGCGGCCGCCGCCGGCCGGCTTGAGGACCCAGTGCTGGTTGCCGCCGCCGTTGCAGCGCCACTGCTGGATCCGGGTGCCGGTGGCGGTGGAGGCGGCGTTGGCGTCCAGGCACATGCCCCGGTTGCCGCTGAAGTCGAGCTCGTAGCTGCCGCCGTCCTTGGCCTCCAGGACGAAGGACTGGTTGAGCCCGCCGGTGGCCGGATAGGTGATGGCGGCCCGGCCGTCGGTGGAGTCGCCGTAGGTGCCGCCGCCGGTGAGGTCGAGCACGGTGCCGGACGCCGCGTTGGTGAGCTGGTACCAGGAGCCGTCCTCGGGGACGTCCCCGAACGGCTGCCCGGGGGTGAGGGGCTGGATGGCGGTGGTGTTCTGCTGATTGAGCGTGCAGTAGGCCTGCGCCAGTTCGGGCTTGGCGAAGAACTGGCCGAGGCAGACGCCCTCGCCGCGGTAGCCGGCCACCCGCAGGTGGTACGACTGGCGGATCATGTTCATGCACAGGCCGGGGATGCCGATCTGCGAGTCGCAGCCGTTGCGTGCCCACTCGGAGAGGTTGATGACGTCCCCGTTGGTGTACTCGTACGGGGAGCTGGTCCACTCCGCGCAGACCTCGTGCCCGAAGGCGACCCGCCGCTGGTCGAGGTAGCGCACGCCGGGCACCTGCTCGGCGGCCCCGCGCAGCGCGTCACTGAACGTCGGCACCACCCAGTTGTGGCCCCAGGCGAGATCCTCGGGGAAGGCCGGACAGCCGTCGGTGATCTTGCCGAGGTAGTCGTTGCGCCGGATGTCCGGGGTGATCGGATTGAAGTACGACTGGTAGACCAGCTGGTACGAGGAGTCGGCGTAGCCCGCCTTCCGCATGGTCTGCCGGATGTTCTGGAGCGCCGCGACCACCTTCGGCTGGACCCGCTTGGCGCGCTGGACGATCTCGTCGCTGCCGATGGTGTCGCGGCAGCCCTGGCTCTTGGGGATCGGGAAGTACTGCGCGAGGCAGTTCATCATGATCCCGCTGAAGTCGAAGTCGTCGTTGGCGCCGATCGTGACGACGACCATCTTCACGTCGTACTTGCCCGCCGTGTCGGCGAGTTTGACGTCCTGCTTGGGCTCACCGAAGTCGCCGCTGCCGGAGCCGGTGATCTTGGCGAGCTCCGGGTCGCTGACCAGGTCGCCGGTCTGGGCGCCGGAACAGGCGAGGTCGATCGGGGTGACCCCGGGGATGTCAGTGACGAAGATCTCCGACTTCGGGTGCCGGTGGCAGTAGTTGGTGGGGCTGTCGGTCTCCGGGAAGTAGCCGTCACCGGTGTCGGTGCCGGCCCCCTCCCCGGAGATGGCGCTGTCGCCGAGGGCGACGATCGCGGCCGGGCGGGTGGCGCCGGCCGTCGGGGCGGGGTCGGCCAGCGCGGCGGGGGCGCCGGCCAGGCCGAGGGTGGCGACGAGGACGCCGGTGGCGAGCAGCGCGGCGTACGGGGAACGGCGCGCCACCGTCCGGGGGCGCCGGGCCGCTGGTATTCGGGACCTGATCACACGCGACTCCTTGCGGGGGGGGTGGGAGCCGCCCGGCCGGGGGCGCCGAGCGGCGCGGAGCAAGAAAGGTGAGCAGGTCTCACATCCTAGGTACTGACAAGTAATGCAACAAGGCTTGTGACAACGCCGGACACTGACGCCACGGCACAGCTCCGGACATGCTGAGAGCCGCCGCCCCGCGCCCCAGGAGGGAAGCGCGGAACGGCGGCTCTCACCGGCCGAACCGGGAGCTGGTTCAGCCCAGGTTGGCGCAGTGGTTACCGAACGCCGGGTTCAGCAGACCGACGGCGTCGATGGTGTTGCCGCACAGGTTGACCGGAACGTGAACCGGAACCTGGATCTGGTTGCCCGAGATGACACCGGGGGAACCCGCGGCGACACCCTCGGCGCCGGAGCTGGCCATCGCGGTGCCGGCGCCGGCGGCCACGATGCCCACCACGGCCGCGCCGACGGCGGCGGTCTTCTTGATGCTCATACGAGCCTCCTGACTGTTCAACAGAGATGCACGGGGAGTGCGACATCTAGAACGAGACCCACTCGGACCGGTTGCGACGGTACGCACACTGCCACCCGTCTGGCCCAACGGCGACGGCGACCGGCATTCGGGTGATCAGCGGACCGGACCGTTTCCCCTCGCGCGGCGCCTCGTTCTCTCTGGCGGAACACCATCCGGCCCCTCCAACACGAATCGAGTACCGCTCATGCGCAAGCTCGCCCACGGCGTCGTCGGCACCGCGGCCGGCGCCGCTCTGCTCGCCGCCGGTGCCGGCGTCGCGTCCGCCCACCACCTGCACGGCGCGTCCGCCGAGGGTGTCGCGGCCGGCTCGGCCGGTGCGGTCTCGGGCAACTCGGTGGAGGTGCCCGTGCACATCCCGCTGAACGTGTGCGGCAACTCGGTCGACGTGGTGGGCCTCCTGAACCCGGCGTTCGGCAACAACTGCCTCAGCGCCTGACCGGGAATTCCCTGGTCGCGCCTTTGCCCGAACCGTTCCCGGCCGTGCGGGAAAGGTCGGCGGGGCGCTGGAGAAACGCGGCGGTTGCGTCGACGCCCGAGCCATGGGCGAAACACGCCGGTGTACGCCGCCGGAGTGACCATCACGGCAATCCCAGAATCCATCGGGTGAGTATTCGTGCTCGCCCGGCCCCCGACATTTCCCATCCGTCGGGCAGAAATCGGAGGAAAGACATGCGCAACGTCAAGAAGGCCGCCGCCCTGTCCCTGGCCGCCACCGGCCTGGTCCTCGGTGCCGCCGGAGGCGCGTTCGCCAGCTCCGGCGCCCAGGGCGTGGCCGCCGGCTCCCCCGGCGTGCTCTCCGGCAACCAGATCCAGATCCCCGTGCACATCCCGGTCAACGTGTGCGGCAACTCCATCGGCATCGTCAGCATCCTGAACCCGGCGCTCGGCAACAACTGCCTCAACGCCGGCTGAACCGGCGGTCGCCGACCCGGCGACGCTGATTCACCGAGCCCGTGCCGCGCCCCGCAGCGCCGGGGTGCGGCGCGCTCCACCCGTGTGTGATCGAGGAGATCAACCCCCATGCAGAACGTGAAGAAGGCCGCCGTCCTGTCCGCCGCCGCCGCCGGCCTGGTGCTGGGCGCGGCGGGTTCCGCCGCCGCCAGCTCGGGCGCGGAGGGCGTGGCCGCCGGCTCCCCCGGTGTCGTCTCCGGCAACCAGATCCAGGTCCCGGTGCACATCCCGGTCAACCTGTGCGGCAACTCCATCAACGCCGTCGGCCTGCTGAACCCGGCCTTCGGCAACAGCTGCGCCAACGTGGAGGCGCACCCGAAGCCCGCGGACGACTGCTGATCCCGGATCGGCACGCGTTCCGGCCGAACTGCCCCCCGACCAACCGGCCGGGGGGCTGTTCGGCATCCCCGGGCGGCCGGCGGCCGTCCTGGACCCCGATCCACCGAAGGGTGATTCCGCATGGTTTCGAAGAAGAGCGGGGCCGGTCTGGTCGCCGCCGTCGGCGCCGCGATGCTGTTCGGCGCAGGCTCCGCGCAGGCCGCCCCCGCGACCGGCCCGGCCCCTGAGTCGGGCCCGGCCAAGCTGGCGAAGACGGACGTCGGCCAGGCGCTGAACGGGACGACCTCCGGGCTCGGCTACGGGCTCGCGCCGGTCAAGGACCTGCGCCTGGACCCGTGGGCGAACTCCTCGGCCGACGTGCTCAACAACGGCGCGACCGTCCAGCCGGACCAGGGCCTGGCCCCGGTCGGCACCAGTGGGCTGACCGGCCCGCTGAGCGCGGGCGGCGGCGTCCGGGACCTCCCGCTGGTCGGCGGGCTGACCGGCGTCCTGCCGGGCTGAGCCGCCGGCCCGGACGAAAGCCCGGCACCCCGGTCGTACCCGGGGTGCCGGGCTCCGCCACGCCCGGAGCCGCTGGGCTCAGAGCTGGGTCAGGTCGGTCAGGCCGGTCTGCTGCACCACGCCGGTGGTGGTCGCGGTGGTCGGCGCGGCCAGGTCGCCCACCTCGTCGGTGACCGAGATCCGGTGGTCGTCGTCGCCCAGGCTGGCGGTGGCCCCGGGGACGGCCTGCACGGTTCCGGTGACCAGCCGCGGGTCCACCTCGTCCACCTTGAGCCGGCCGTCGGCCAGCTGGCCGGTGCCGTCCTGGACGAGGGCGAGCGGCTTGCCGAGGGCCAGGCCGGGGGTGTCCGCGTGCAGCGGCGCGGCCGGGGACTCCAGCAGCACCTGGCCGAGGTCGGCGCCCTGGTCGACCAGCGGGAGCGGCAGCTGGGCCTTGGCGCTCGGGCCGACCTTGCCGGTGTGCAGCTCGGGGACCAGCCGGTCCGGGATCAGCTCGGTGCTGGTGGTGCGGCCGGGCGCCGGCGGCATGACCAACGAGGTCGGGATGCCGGCCGTGAGGTGGCTGCCGAGCGGGGTGAGCGGCACGTCCGCCGGGACCTGCTGGGTGGCCAGCTTGTCCTCCAGGGCACCGACCCGGTCGGGGCTGATCGGGGCGGCGGAGGCCGCTCCCTGGGACGCGAGCATGCCCGCACCGACCGCCAACAGCATCGCGCCGGCCCGCTTGGAGAACTTCATGCTTTTCACCGTTCCGCCTGTCCGTACTGGAGATCTCTGAAAGGAGGGGCTGCGGGGCACAGCCGGAAAGCAATCTGCCTCAACGAGTGACCGCGAGTGCGGATTGCGGCGGTTAACCGGTTCGGCCCAATAATCCGACCGTAAACCATCCGACGACGCGCCTCACGGACTCTTTTCAGAAATCCCCGTAACCTTCCGTGCCGTCATTCTTTGATCTGGACGTCAGTGACTGCAGACCGGGTCTGAGCGTTCTACGCGTTGTACGCACGGAAACCAAGAGCATTTCAGAGAGGGATCTCCCCATGATCCAGAAGTCCTTCGCCGCCGCCGGCCTGGCCGTCGCCGCGCTGGCCGCCGCCGCCGCGCCCGCCTCGGCCATCGGTGACGCGGACGGCGCCGCCGCCTCCATCGAGGGCAACGGCGGCACCAACTTCACCGGCACCGTCGGCAACAACAGCCCGAACTTCCACTTCCTGGACAACGCGAACATCTGCCTGCCCGAGATCCACAACATCGCCGTGAGCGGGGTCGGTCTGGCCATCCCGGTCGAGGTCCCGATCGCCAACAGCGGTGGCAGGCAGTACTGCACCCAGGGCCAGGGCACCCAGAGCCACGGCGACGCCGGCGTGTCCCACCTGGTCGGCTGACCGTTCCCCAGCTGTACTCCCCCGTACCACCCTTCGTATCGCTCCCCGATTCATCCCCGAGAGGAAAACCGGAAATGATCAAGAAGTCCCTCGCCGCCGCCGGCCTGGCCGCCGCCGCCATCGCGATGTCCGCGGGCTCGGCCTCCGCCATCGTCGACTCGGACGGCGCCGCCACCACGGTCCAGGGCAACGGCGGCACCAACCAGACCGGCACCCACGGCAACGGCAGCCCGAACTTCCACACCCTGGACAACCCGAACATCTGCCTGCCCGAGGTCCACAACATCGCCGTCGCCGTTGCCGGTGCCGCGGTTCCGATCGAGGTGCCGATCCTGAACAGCACCCCGAAGCAGATCTGCAACGTCGGCCAGAACACCCAGTCCTCGGGCGACGCGGGCGTCTCGCACCTGATCGGCTGATCAAGGGGCACCGCACGGACGGAGGGCCCGGGGAGGTACGCCTCCCCGGGCCCTCCGGGCGCTACGGGCAAGGTGTCCGGTCGGCCGCCGAACGGGTGCGGACCGGCCGGGTGACCGGGCGTTCGGGACCGGCGCGTGGGGTGCCGGCGCGAACGACCGGATGTGATCACGCGTCAGAGGCAGAGCGCCCTCCGCGGCGCTCCGAAAGAGAGGGCATTTCCATGAAGAGCAAGCTGGCCAAGGCCGCACTGACCGCCACCGCCGCGCTGGCGCTCGCGGGTGCCGCCACCCCGGCGTTCGCCCACGTCGGTCTCGCGGGCGGCGGCGGGTTCGTCGCCTCGGGCGACCAGCCGTTCGTGGCCGGCGCGGGCTGGGGCGTCGGCCACACCAGCGACGTCATCGCCGGCGGCTTCGGTGGCGGCGCCGCCACCGCCACCGACGTGATCGGTGGCGGCGAGGGCTTCGCGCACATCAACGGCTGGAAGTAGAACCCGGAAGGCCGGGCCGCTCCCAGGGGGAGGGGCCCGGCCTTCCGCCGTGCGCTGGACGCTACTTGAGCATCGCGGCGGCCTCGACCGCCCAGTAGGTGAGGATCTGTTCGGCCCCGGCCCGGCGGATCGAGGTGAGCGTCTCCATGATCATCCGCTCCCGGTCGATCCAGCCGTTCGCCGCGGCCGCCTCGACCATCGCGTACTCGCCCGACACCTGGTACGCCGCGACCGGCACCGGCGAGGCGTCGGCGACCTGGCGCAGGATGTCCAGGTAGGCCATGGCCGGCTTCACCATCACCAGGTCGGCGCCCTCGGCGAGGTCCTGCTCCAGCTCGCGCAGCGCCTCGCGGGCGTTCGCCGGGTCCTGCTGGTAGCTCTTGCGGTCGCCCTTGAGCGAGGAGCCGACGGCCTCGCGGAACGGGCCGAAGAACGCCGAGGCGTACTTGGCGGTGTAGGCGAGGATGCCGGTGTCCTGGTGCCCGGCCTCGTCCAACGCCCGCCGGACCACCGCGATCTGGCCGTCCATCATGCCGGACGGGCCGACCAGGTGGACGCCGGCGTCCGCCTGCACCCGCGCCATCTCGGCGTAGCGCTCCAGGGTGGCGTCGTTGTCCACGCTGCCGTCGGCGGCCAGCACGCCGCAGTGGCCGTGGTCGGTGTACTCGTCCAGGCAGAGGTCCGACATGACCACCAGGGAGTCGCCGACCTCGGAGACCACGTCCCGGATCGCCTGCTGGAGGATGCCGTCCGGGTTGGTGCCCTCGCTGCCGATCGCGTCCTGCACCTCCGGGACGCCGAACAGCATGAGGCCGCCCAGGCCCGCCTCGGCCGCCTCCACCGCGGCCTTGCGCAGGGTGTCCCGGGTGTGCTGGACCACGCCCGGCATCGAACTCACCGGGACGGGCTCGCTGACGCCCTCGCGGACGAACAGCGGCAGGATCAGCTCCGCCGGGTGCAGCCGGGTCTCGGCCACCAGGCGGCGCATCGCCGGGCTCTGGCGCAGCCGGCGGGGGCGAACGTACGGGAATTCAGCGGACACGGCTTCTCTCTCCGAACGGTTGTGCAGTGCCGGGGGCGACGGATCGCCGCCCCCGGTCCCGAGGGTGTCAGCGGGCCTTGCGGCGCGATCCCGGGCGGCGCTCGCTGGGCCGGTAGACCGGCTCGCCGGCGGCCGTGGCGGTGTCGCGGCGCTTGGCTCCGAAGTCTGCCAGGGCCTGGGCCAGCGCGGCCGCCGACGGCGCCGGAGCCATCACGTCGACCCGCAGGCCGTGCTCCTCGGCGGTCTTGGCGGTGGCCGGGCCGATGCAGGCGATGACCGTGACGTTGTGCGGCTTGCCGGCGATGCCGACCAGGTTCCGGACGGTCGAGGACGAGGTGAACAGCACCGCGTCGAAGCCGCCGCCCTTGATCGCCTCGCGGGTCTCGGCCGGCGGCGGCGAGGCGCGCACCGTCCGGTACGCCGTCACGTCGTCGACCTCCCAGCCGAGCTCGACCAGGCCGGCCACCAGGGTCTCGGTGGCGATGTCGGCGCGCGGCAGCAGCACCCGGTCGATCGGGTCGAAGACCGGGTCGTACGGCGGCCAGTCCTCCAGCAGCCCGGCCGCGGACTGCTCCCCGGAGGGCACCAGGTCCGGCTTCACGCCGAAGTCCACCAGGGCCTGGGCGGTGGTCTCGCCGACCGCCGCGACCTTGATCCCGGCGAACGCGCGGGCGTCCAGGCCGTACTCCTCGAACTTCTCCCGGACGGCGCGGACGGCGTTCACCGAGGTGAAGGCGATCCACTCGTAGCGGCCGGTGACCAGGCCCTTGATGGCCCGCTCCATCTGCTGCGGGGTGCGCGGCGGCTCGACCGCGATGGTCGGCACCTCCTGCGGCACCGCGCCGTACGAGCGCAGCTGCTCGGACAGGCCGGTGGCCTGCTCCTTGGTGCGCGGCACGAGCACGTTCCAGCCGAACAGCGGCTTGGTCTCGAACCACGAGTGCGAGGACCGGTGGGCGACCTGCTCGCCCACCACGGCTATCACCGAGGTCGCCGGATCCACCGGGGCGGAGACCGGCGAGGGCAGCACCCGGGCGGCCTTCAGGTCGGCCGCGATGGCGGACAGGGTGGAGGTGAAGGTCCGCTGGCGGGTGGTGGTGCCGGAGAGCGTCGCGCTCAGCGCCGACTCCGGCTTGCGGCCGTTGGCGACCAGCGCGTTGGCGGTGGCCGGCAGCTGGCCCAGGGTGGTCCGGACCACCAGGGTGGTCTCCGGCGCGCCCAGGTCCACCGGGCTGCCGGCGAGCAGCGCGGTGCCGTCCACGAAGCGGACGTCGGTGCCGGCCGCGCCGCGCAGCGGGACGCCCGCGTACGCCGGGACGCCGACCGACTGGGCGACGCCCGGGATCACCTCGAAGGGGATCCCGTCGCCCGCGCAGCGGAGCATCTCCTCGGCGGCGCAGCCGTCCAGGCCCGGGTCGCCGTCGACGGTGCGGACCACGTGCTTGCCGGCCCGCACGGCCTCGGCGACCAGCCTGGCCAGGTCGAAGTCCGCGCCCTCGGCGGCCGGGGTGTGCACCTGCACGCCGGTCGGGCAGTGGGTGCGCACGGCCGCCGCGGTCAGCGGGTCGGCGACCAGGACGTCGGCCGAGGACAGCACCTCGACCGCCCGCAGGGTCAGCAGCCCCGGGTCCCCGGGGCCCGCGCCCAGGAAGGTGCACCGTCCGGTGGCGGACTGGCCGCCCGGGAACGGGGTTTCGGTGGCGGCGGTGGGGCTCATCGGGCTCGCTCCCCCATCAGGGTGGCCGCGCCCGCGTCGAGCAGCCGGGCGGCCAGCGTGCGGCCCAGGGCCGTCGCGTGCTGCTCGGCGGTCTCGTCGAGGACGATCGGACCGTTGGCGGACATCTTCAGCAGGGCGGCGCCGTCGGGGTCTCCGACCACGCCCTCCAGCCGCAGTTCGTTCGGCCGGACCCAGGTGGCCAGCGCGGCCACCGGCGCCGAGCAACCGGCCTCCAGGGTGGCCAGCAGGGCGCGCTCGGCGGCCACGGCGACCCTCGTGGGGGCGTGGTCCAGGGCGGCGAGCGCGGCGGTCAGGTCGGTGTCGGCGGCGGTGCACTCGATCGCGAGCGCGCCCTGGCCGGGGGCCGGGATCATCAGCTCCGGGTCGAGGTGCTGGGAGATCTCGGCGGACCGGCCGAGCCGGTTGAGGCCGGCCGTGGCCAGTACCACCGCGTCCAGCTCGCCGTTGGCGACGTAGCCGATCCGGGTGTCCACGTTGCCGCGGATCGCGACGGTCTCCAGCGCGGCGCCGCGGGCCCTGGCCCAGGCGTTCAGCTGGGCCATCCGGCGCGGTGAGCCGGTGCCGATCCGGGCCGGGCGACCGGCGCCGGCCAGCTTCTCCACCAGCTCGTCCAGGGTCAGGCCCTCGGCGGCGACCAGGGCGTCCCGGACGTCCTCGCGCTCGGGGACGGCGGCCAGCACCAGACCCTCCGGCGCGGCGGTGGGCAGGTCCTTGAGCGAGTGCACGGCGAAGTCGATCCGGCCCTCCAGCAGTGCGTCCCGCAGCGCGGAGACGAACACGCCGGTGCCGCCGATCTGCGCCAACGCCTCCCGGGAGGTGTCGCCGTAGGTGGTGATCTCGACCAGCTCGACGGGGCGCCCGGTGACCCGGGTCACCTCGCGGGCCACCATGCCCGACTGGGCCATGGCGAGCGCGCTGCGCCGGGTGCCGAGCCGCAGGGTCGCGGTGGCGGCCGGGGCCTGCTCCGTGATCGGTTGACCATTCATGAGGTGATCGTCCCGGTGGTACTCGTGGGATGGCTGACGGTTCATCTGGCGCCCCCGCCCGAAGGCTGGGGGCCACCGACGGGTGTGCCCGACACGGCGTGCACGGCCGCCGGGTCGAGGTCGAACAGCTCGCGCAGGGCGTCCGCGTAGGAGGCACCGCCGGGCTCGGCGGCCAGCTGCTTCACCCGGACGGTCGGGGCGTGCAGCAGCTTGTCGACGACGCGGCGGACGGTCTGGGTGATCTCGGCGCGGGAGCGCTCGTCCAGGTCGGGCAGCCGGGAGTCCAGCCGGACCAGTTCGGCGGCGACCACGTCGGAGGCCATCGCCCGCAGCGCGACCACGGTCGGCGCGATCCGGGCGGCCCGCTGGGCGGCGCCGAAGGCGGTCACCTCGTCGGCGACGATCCGGGAGACCTGGTCCACGTCGCCGGCGCCGGGGGTGGCGGCGTGCGCGTGGGAGAGGCTCTCCAGATCCACCAGCAGGGCGCCGGGCAGCTCGTGCACGGCGTGGTCGACGTCGCGCGGCATGGCCAGGTCGAGCAGGGCGAGCGGCTGGTCGGCCCCGCGGCGGAACCGCTGGGCGTCGCTGCGGGCGGCGACCGCGGCGGCCACGTCCTCGGCCTTGATCACCACGCCGGCCGCGCCGGTGCAGGAGATCACCAGGTCGACGTCGGCCAGCGCCTCCGGCACCTTGGCCAGGTCCAGGGTGCGGGCCACGTCGGAGCCGAGGATCTCGACCAGGCGCTCGGCGCGGGCCGGCGTCCGGTTGGCGATCAGCAGGTCGGTGACGCCGCAGCGGACCAGGGTGGCGGCGGCCAGCGAGCTCATCGAGCCCGCGCCGACCACCAGCGCCCGCTTGCCGGCGATCTCGCCCGCGCCCACCGCGACCTGCTCCAGGCCGAAGGTCACCAGCGACTGGCCGGCCTTGTCGATGCCGGTCTCGCTGTGCGCCCGCTTGCCGACCCGCAGCGCCTGCTGGAACAGCTCGTTCAGGCCGCGCCCGGCGGTGTGCTCCTCCTGCGCCGTGGCCAGCGCGTCGCGCAGCTGGCCGAGGATCTGGCCCTCGCCGACGACCATCGAGTCCAGGCCGCAGGCCACCGAGAACAGGTGGTGGACGGCGCGGTCCTCGTAGTGGACGTACAGGTGGGAGGTCAGCTCCTCCAGGTCCACCCCGCTGTGGTGGGCGAGCAGCAGAGACAGCTCGGCGACACCGGCGTGGAACTTGTCCACGTCCGCGTACAGCTCGATCCGGTTGCAGGTGTTCAGCAGCGCGGCCTCGGCGACGGTCGCGGTGGCGGCCGCGTCGTGCAGCAGCCGGGTCGGCACCTCACCGGTCAGCGCGGCGCGCTCCAGCACGCCGACCGGCGCCGTTCGATGGCTCAGTCCAACGACGAGAAGACTCATGCCCGCCCCCTGGTCCCACGGTTATCCGTACTCATGCGGGCATCACCGCGGGGAGATCGCCATCCCCGCCCTTGCCGGACTTGCCCTGCTCGGCCTGGTCCTTGGCCGCCGTCTCGGCGGTGCCGCGGCCCTTGCCGTTGCCGCCGGCCGCACGGCGCAGCTTGGCCGCCGCCGCCCGGACCGGGCCCGGGGCGCGGTCCAGCACCGACTCGGTGCGGTCCGGCTCCTCGCCGGCCTTGCGCTGCTCGTGGAAGGCCAGGATCTGCAGCTCGATGGAGAGGTCGACCTTGCGCACGTCCACGCCGTCCGGGACGGTCAGCACGGTCGGGGCGAAGTTGAGGATGCTGGTGACACCGGCCTCCACCAGGCGGTCGCAGACCTGCTGGGCGGCGCCGGGCGGGGTGGTGATCACGCCGATCGAGACGTGCTGGCTCTCGACGATCGACTCCAGCTCGTCCATGTGCCGCACCGGCAGGCCGGCCGCGCTGCCGCCGACCACGTTCGGGTCGGCGTCCAGCAGGGCCGCCACCCGGAAGCCGCGGGAGGCGAAGCCGCCGTAGTTGGCGAGGGCGTGGCCGAGGTTCCCGATGCCGACGATGACGACCGGCCAGTCCTGGGTCAGGCCCAGCTCGCGGGAGATCTGGTAGACGAGGTACTCGACGTCGTAGCCGACACCGCGGGTGCCGTAGGAGCCGAGGTAGGAGAAGTCCTTGCGCAGCTTGGCCGAGTTCACGCCGGCGGCGGCGGCCAACTCCTCGGAGGAGACGGTCGGCACCGAGCGCTCGGAGAGCGCGGTGAGCGCGCGCAGGTAGAGGGGCAGGCGGGCGACGGTCGCCTCCGGGATGCCCCGGGCACGCGAGGGTCGGCGCGCGGCGCCCTGGTCGGGCGTCTGCGAACTGCTCTGTGGTGATCGGCCGATTGCCACGGTGCTCCTGTGGGTGAAGCTGGGCTTTGGCAGCCAGGCTATGCGTTTGTGAACGTGTGCACAAAGATGGTGTCCGTTTTGTCCCCGCACAGTGATGCGCATCACGCCGACGAACCCATAGCACCGGCCTGTGTCAGTAGTACCTCCGGGGCCGGGGCGTCGGGAAGCCACGGACCGAACAATGTCTCCCGGCGCACCAGCGGAACCGGCGTACCGGACGGGCGGGACCGGGCCCGGCCCAGCCGCGGCCACGGCACCCGGGCCGCCTCGCGCAGCGGGCCAGCCCAGTCGTCCGGCGGGCAGGACGGGACGCCGACGCAGTGCCGCAGCAGCTCGGCGGTCACCCGGGCGTCGCCCAGCGCGGTGTGCGCCGGGTACCAGCCCAGGCCCGCCGCCGCCACGCAGGCCGCCAGGCCGTGGCCGCCGGCCTCCGGCAGGTGGGCGCGGGCCAGCCGCATCGTGCACAGCAGCGGGACGGGCGGCAGCGACACCCCGATCCGGGCGAACTCGCGATCCAGGAAGGCGTGGTCGCAGCTGACGTGGTGGCCCACCAGCACCCGGCCGGCCAGCAGCTCCAGCAGTCGCGGGGCGATCTCCCGAAAGCGCGGGGCGCCCTCGACGTCCGCCTGGCGTATCCGGTGCACGTGGGTCGGGCCGACCGGGCCCAGCGGGTCGAGCAGGGTGGCGAACTCCCCCTCCGGACGCAGCCGCTCGTCCAGCAGCACCACCGCGACCTCGACCACCCGGTGCCGCCACGGGCTGCGGCCGGTCGCCTCCACGTCCACCACGGCGAAGCCCCGGGCGCCGTGCGGGGCTTCGGGCGTCCCAGGGGTCGGGCGGGGAAGCATGGCGGCACTCCTCGTGTGCTCAGCCCCCCACGGGCGCAAACGCGTTCGATCGTAAGCCGACCAACCGGCCCCGGCTCAAGCCGGAACGGGGTGTCTTTGGCAACGATTCGGCGAACCGCCCCCGCCGAGTGGCGGGGGCGGTGGAGGGTGCGCGCGAGCCCGTCAGCCGCCGAGGGCGGCGCGCAGGCGGCGCTCGTCGACCCGCCAGAAGTCGTGCTGACGGCCGTCGATCAGGGTCACCGGGATCTGCTCCCAGTAGCGCCGGTACAGCTCCTCGTCCTGGGTGATGTCCTTCTCCTCGAAGGTCGCGCCCAGCTCGCCCGTCACCCGGACGATCACCTCCCGGGCCTCGTCGCACAGGTGGCAGCCGGGCTTGCCGACCAGGGTCACGGTGCGGTCGGCCGGCGCGGGCCGGGGGCTCTTGTCACGTCGCAGCAGTGGGCTCACCCGGCCATTGTCCGCCTGCCCCGCACCCGCCCCGCCGGGGCCCGGGGCCGCCCGGTGTTCACCGCGCGGGCACGCCGCCGTCACGGCCGCTCCGCGCCCGGCTGGCTATGCTCGGTGGCATGGCCGTGCTCCGAAGGCTCACCCAGGCGAAGCGTTCCACCACCGGGCGGAGCGCCCTGGCGGGCGAGGCCGCCGCCGAGGCGGCGGAGGCCGCGCTGCGGGCCGAGCCGGCGCCGGACACCGCCCCTGCGGCGGACAGCCCCCTGGACGGCACCGCCGGGGAGAGCGCCGCCGCCCCCGCCGCGGGCAAGGCCGGGAAGGCGCCCAAGGCCCCGGCGGAGAACCACACCCCCGAGCCGGACGATCCGCGCGCCGCCGCGTTCTTCGACTGCGACAACACCATCCTGCGCGGCGCCGCGATCTTCTACCTCGGGGTCGGCCTCTACCGGCGCGGCTTCCTCACCCGTCGCGACATCGCCCGGTTCGCCTGGCAGCAGGCCTGGTTCCGGCTGCACGGCGCCGAGGACCCGGACCACATCTCGGACGCCCGGAACACCGCCCTCGGCATCGTCGCCGGCAAGCCCACCGCCGACCTGGAGGCGATCTGCGAGGAGATCTTCGAGCAGGTCGTCGCCGACAAGATCTGGCCGGGCACCCGCGCCCTGGTCCAGATGCACCTGGACGCCGGCCAGCGGGTCTGGCTGGTGACCGCCGCCCCGCTGGAGGTGGCCCGGATCATCGCCCGCCGGCTCGGCATGACCGGCGCGCTCGGCACCATCGCCGAGGCCGACGGCGGCCGGTACACCGGCCGGCTGGTCGGCGAGCTGCTGCACGGCCCGGCCAAGGCGGCCGCGGTGCGCGCGCTGGCCCGGCGCGAGCGGCTGGACCTCGACCGCTGCGCCGCGTACAGCGACTCGGCCAACGACATCCCGATGCTCTCGCTGGTCGGCCACCCCTACGTGGTGAACCCGGACGGCGCGCTGCGCCGCCACGCCCGGGCCCAGGGTTGGCGGGTCCGGGACTTCCGGACCGGGCGGAAGGCGGCCCGGGTGGGGCTGCCGGCGGCCGCCGCGCTCGGGGTGCTCGCGGGTGCGGCCGCCGCCGGGGTGGCGCTGAACCGCCGCCGCCGCTGCGCCTGACGGGCTCCCGCCGCCCCGGTCCACCCCGCCGCCCCGGCTCCCCTGGGCGGGTGACCGGACGTCAACCGGGGCTCTGACCTGCCCCCTCGTACGGGCGAACTCCCGCTACCCGTACGGCTTTCCGGCCTAGTGAGCGAACCTGTCAGCCAGTGACCGGTTCTGATCGTTCGTCAGACCGGGAAAGTCAGGGGTTGCCGGGCCTCAAGTCAGGGAAACCACCCGCCAGACCACCGAATTGGTCACCCTGAGCACCCGATCGGTCACGTTGGGCCGGATGAACGATGACAGGTCCGGTCAGTGTCCGACGAATATGCGCGGTGAATGGATCCCAAACGACCACTTCGACCACACGGTGTAGCTGTCATTGCACAAAGCGTTATTCTCTCCTGGATGCACGTCACCACGCGTCTCGCTCGAACGGGCGGCGCGGGAGTGCTCTCCGCGCAGGCGGAGGTGATCCGTCCACAGTTCTGCCTCTGGGAGTCCCGTGTACCCACCCGTCCGGAACGACGCGCCTGCACCCTCCCGCCCGTCGTCCGCGCCCCTGCGCCCCCGCACCGGCATCCGCGGCCGCCCGGTCGCCGACCGGCAGATCTCCACCGGCCTGGGCCTGCTGCGCACCCTGCTCCGCAGCCAGCTCGCCGCCTCGCCCCAACTCGTGCCCGCCGGAGCCCCGTTCGGCCACTCGCACGGCGCCGGCCTGGCGCTGCGCACCACCGCCGCCGGCTCGACCGGCACCGGCTCGCGCGGCCGCACCGGCACCACCGGCGTCGGCCGCAGCCGGCCCCGGACCGCGCCGAGCCCCGGCTACGAGACCGAGCACAACCCGATCATGGAGCTGGTCGAACGGGCCCAGGCCGGCGAGAGCGAGGCCTTCGGCCGGCTCTACGACCACTACGCGGACACCGTCTACCGCTACATCTACTACCGCGTCGGCAGCCGGGCCACCGCCGAGGACCTCACCAGCGAGACGTTCCTGCGCGCGCTGCGCCGGATCGGCACCTTCACCTGGCAGGGCCGGGACTTCGGCGCCTGGCTGGTGACCATCGCCCGCAACCTGGTCGCCGACCACTTCAAGTCCAGCCGCTTCCGGCTGGAGGTCACCACCGGCGAGATGCTCGACTCCAACGAGTGCGAGCGCAGCCCGGAGGAGTCGGTGCTGGAGTCGCTCTCCAACGCCGCCCTGCTGGACGCGGTGCGCCGGCTCAACCCGCAGCAGCAGGAGTGCGTCACGCTCCGCTTCCTGCAGGGGCTCTCGGTGGCCGAGACCGCGCGGATCATGGGCAAGAACGAGGGCGCCATCAAGACCCTCCAGTACCGCGCCGTGCGCACCCTGGCCCGGCTGCTGCCGCCGGACGCGCGGTGAGGCGACGGTGACCGGGGGCGGCATAGCCGGCGGGCGTCCCGGCGGGACGTCACCATCCGTGCCCGATCGACACGTCCGGGTGAACGGTCGATCCGATGATCAGCCGCGCGTAACCCACCGCCCTCGCCACTCGTTGGCCAGCGTGCAAGTCCCCACCAGGCGTGCGGTCAAGCCGAATTGCGACCTGTCACCCGATGGAGTGGCTTTGGCCCGCCGAGGCAACCGTCCGGCAGGCCGGGGTGTCGACAACGACGAAGGGAGGTGTGGCCCGTGACGGCAAACGTGCTGGAACACCGCCGGGCGAAGGCCTTCGCCGAGGCGCTGGAGGTCCGCCAGGCGGCGCAGCGCGGCGAGGACGACGCTGGATCGGCCAACACCGCTGCCACCGGCGCCGGTTCGGTCGCGATGGCAGAACTGGTCGGGCTGACCGACGCGCTGTGTGCGGTGCCTGGGCCGGCGCTGGACCGGGAGGTACGAACCGTCCAACGCGCCCAACTGATGGCCGCGTTCGAGCAGGCCTTCGCCGGCGGACCGGGCGCCGCAGTGCCCCGCCAACGCCGGCACCGCGCGATCCGGACGGCGCCGCGCGGCCGCTGGAGCCGCCGGTTCGCGATCGGCGGACTGGTCGCCGGGCTCGCCGTCGGCAGCCTCGCCGGCGCCGCCGCCGCCAGCTCCAACGCCCTGCCCGGGGACACGCTGTACGGCATGAAGCGCGGTCTCGAAGGGCTTCGGCTCGGCCTCGCGGACTCCGACTCCGAACGCGGCGAGCTGCTGCTCGACAACGCCGCCACCCGGCTCGGCGAGGCCAAGACCCTGGTCGGCCACACCGGCCCGGCCGACGTGCTCAGCCAGGGCACCGTCGAACGGGTCCGCCGCGCGCTGGACGACATGCACGCCGACGCCCTCAAGGGCCGCGAGCTGCTCCGCTCGGTCTACCGCAGCAACGGCTCGCTCGACCCGATGCGCGCCCTGGCGGGCTTCGCCCAGGACGAGGACGGCCGCTGGACCGAACTGGTGGGCCAGCTGCCCGTCCAGCTCACCCAGCAGGCCCACCTGGTCGACCAGCTCTTCGACGACATAAGCGAGGACGTCGCGCCCCTGCGCCTGGGCCAGCCCACCGCCAAGAGCGGTGGCCCGGCCGGCACCGGGGCGGGCGGCGACACGGCCGGCCCGGCCACCGGCGGCACCCCCGCCGGCACCCCGGCGAACGGCACCGGCAGTGCGCCCGGCGCCGGCCCGGCCCAGGGCGGCGCCAGTGGCGCGAGCAACGGCGGCAACCGCCCCGGCAGCACCGAGCACGCCCCCGCCGGCACCAGCACGCCCAACGGCTCCGGAGCCAAGGGCGGCGGTCTGCCCAGCACCCTGCCCACCAGCGCCCCGGACGCCGTCAACGGGCTCGTCGGGGACCTCACCAGCGGGCTCACCGGGGCCAAGGCCTCGCCGAGCGCCGAGCCGGCCCCGCAGCAGCAGGCGCCGCGGCCGCCGTCCGGCACGCCCAGCGCCCCGCCCGGCGGCCAGCCGCAGGGCGTCGACGTGCCCCCGCTGATCCCGGGCCTGCTGCCCGGGCTGCGGATCCTCGGCGGCTGACCGGACGAGGTCGAGGGCCCCGGCGATCCACGCCGGGGCTCTTCGTCGTTCCGGCCGGACGAGGGCCAGGGCGCGTCTGACGAGCGCTAGAAGAACACCGAACGCCGCTGCATCAGCAGCTTGTAGAGCGTGTGCTGGATCGTCTCGCGCACCTCGTCGGCCAGGTCGAAGACCAGCATCGGATCGTCCGCCGCCTCCGACGGGTACCCGTCGGTGGCGATCGGCTCCCCGAACTGGATGGTCCACTTGGTCGGCAGCGGCAACACGCCCAACGGCCCCAGCCACGGGAAGGTCGGCGTGATCGGCACGTACGGCAGGCCCAGCAGCCGGGCCAGTGTCTTCACGTTGCCGATCATCGGGTAGGTCTCCTCGGCACCGACGATCGAGCACGGCACGATCGGCACCCGCGCCCGCAGCGCCGAGGAGACGAACCCGCCGCGCCCGAACCGCTGGAGCTTGTACCGCTCGGCGAACGGCTTGCCGATCCCCTTGAAGCCCTCCGGCCAGACGCCGACCACCTCACCGCGCTCCAGCAGCGCCTGGGCGTCCTCGTTGCAGGCCAGCGTGTGGCCGGCCTTGCGGGCCAGCTCGTTCACGCCCGGCAGCACGAACACCAGGTCGGCGGCGAGCATCCGCAGGTGCCGGTGGTGCGGGTGGTGGTCGTGGATCGCGACCTGGGTCATCAGGGCGTCCAGCGGGACCGTCCCGGAGTGGTTGGCGACGATCAGCGCGCCGCCCTCGGCCGGGATGTTCTCGATCCCGCGCACCTCGATCCGGAAGTACTTCTCGGCCAGCGGGCGCAGCAGCGAGAGCAGCACCTCCTCGGTGAGCTCCCGGTCGAAGCCGAACTCGTCCACCTCGTAGTCGCCGGTGATCCGGCGGCGCAGGAAGGCCAGCCCGTCCGCGGCCCGGCCCTCCCAGCCCTTGCCGAACACCCGGGTGGTCGCCGGTCCGAGCTGCCCGGACAGCGCCACGCCGACGGCGTCGGCGAGCCGGTCGGCCAGCCCGGGGCGGTCGGGCGAGGTCCAGCTGGGGGCGGACTCGATCGGGATGACCCTGGCCTCGCCCGGCGCGTTCTCGGCTGCGGCACTCATCGCGGGTTCAGCTCCTCGGTCGGCGGGGGCGGTCGGTAAGGGCGGTGCGGGCGTCGGCGGCCGGGGCCCGCTCCGGGCCGAGCAGGGCGGCCAGCCGGTCGGTGACGGCGGCCAACCGCTCGGGTGGCAGCAGGCCGGACCCCTGCGCGGCGGCGAAGTCGGCGAAGGCCTCCGGGGTGGTGAACGCCGGACGGTAGCCGAAGATCTCGCGCAGCCGGGTGGTGTCCACCACCCGGCCGTGGGTGAGCAGCCGCAGCTGCTCCGGCGAGACGTCCACCAGCCGGGTCTGCCGGGCCAGCCCGGCCATCCAGCTGACCGCGGGCAGCAGCAGCGGCAGCGTGGGACGGCCGAGCCGGCGGGCGCACTGGGAGAGCAGCAGGACGCCCTCCCCGGCCACGTTGAAGGTCCCGGTGTTGGCGGTGCCCGGCTCGGCCTCGCCGGCGGCCCGGCAGAGCACGGCGACGGCGTCGTCCTCGTGCACGAACTGCAGCCGCGGGTCGTAGCCGAGCACGGTCGGCAGCACGGGCAGCGCGAAGTACTCGCTGAGCGGGGTGTCCGCGCCCGGGCCGACGATGTTGGCGAAGCGCAGGACCGTCACCGCGACGTCCGGACGGCGCCGGGCGAAGCCGCGGACGTAGCCCTCGACCTCCGCCGCGTCCTTGGCGAAGCCGCCGCCGGGCGGGTTCTTCGGCTGGATCCGTTCGGTGAACACCGCGGGGTCGCGGGGCGCGGAGCCGTAGACGCCGGTGGTCGACTTCACCACCAGCCGGCGCACTCCGGGCGCCTTCTGGCAGGCGCCGAGCAACTGCATGGTGCCGATGACGTTGGACTCCTTCACCGCGGAGCGGTTGGTGGAGCCCAGCCCGGTGGCGCTGACGCTGAGGTGGACCACGGTGTCGACCCGGTGCTCGGCGATCACCCGGGAGACCGCCGGGCGGCGCAGGTCGAGCTGCTGGAAGCGGTACTCGGCGGCCGGGCCGTCCGGCTCCTCGACCGGCAGCCGGGGCGGCTGCACGTCCACGCCGACCACCAGGTCCACGCCCGGACGGCGGCGGACCTCGGCGGCGAAGCGGGCACCGAGATGGCGTGCCACGCCGGTGACGAGCACGACCACGCCCACGGTGTGCACCCCATTCCCTTGACCCGAGCGGCCTGCGTGCACCGTACCGCGCCGCCGTACCGGGCCGTGAAACGACACCGCCCGCCCAGGCCGCGAGGGCCTGGACGGGCGGTGGAAGCGCTGGGCGCGCCAGGCGCGGCCCGGGGACGCTTACTTCTTGTTGCGACGCTGAACGCGAGTCCGCTTCAGAAGCTTGCGGTGCTTCTTCTTGGCCATACGCTTGCGACGCTTCTTGATGACAGAGCCCACGGAACAACCCTCGCTCACTGAGACTCTCGCCCGTGAGAGACGGAGTCCATACGACTGACGGACGGCCTAGCCTACCGTCACCGACGCCTGGGCCGTAATCGTGCTCCCCGCGACCGGGAAACTCGCGGAGAATCTGCGGCAAACAGGGGCGGGATCCACGTGCGGACCCCACCCCTGCCCGCCCGGAGCTACGCGCTCTCAAGCCGCACGTAGGACTCCTTGAGGTACTCGTGGACCGCCTGCTGGGGCACCCGGAAGGACCGCCCGACCCGGATGGCCGGCAGCTCTCCACTGTGCACCAGGCGGTACACCGTCATCTTGGACACCCGCATGACCGAGGCAACCTCCGCCACGGTCAGGAAGACGACTTCCTGCAGGGGGCGCTCGCCGGAACTCATGACCATCACCCGACCCTTACCCGTGTGCAAGGCACCGGCTTCCCCTCCGGTGACTCCACCGGCACACGTGTATCCCCAGAGTAGTTATGGGTGGTACCAGTGGGAAGAGGGGAGGTGCAGTCCTCGTACGGTGAGAGATAGGACTGTTGCAGTACGTAGTCACTCGGCGGATCGCCGGAGTCGGCGTACGCACCGCCCCGCCGCGCCCGGCCCGGGGGGCCGGTTTCAGGCCAGTAGGCCGAAGTGGGGGAACACCGCGCGGCGGGTGGCGAGGATGGCCTGATCGAGTCGGTCGGCCGGATCGTAACCCGCGTCGAAGTCGCGCCAGACCGGCCGGGCGCCGTCGGTCATCCGCAGCGGGGCGGGTTGGCGGGTGCGGCGGTAGACCTCGGCGCGCCAGGGCTCGGGGGTCTCGGTGGCCGGGTCGACGGGCCGTCCGGCGGCGGTGGCGACCAGGTGGGTCCAGGTCCGCGGGACGACGTCCACGATGGCGTAGCCGCCCCCGCCGGTGGCGATCCAGCGGCCGCCGGTGAGCCGGTGGGCGAGGTCGTGCAGTTCCTCGGCGATCAGCCGCTGGGCGTCCACGGTGACGGCGAGGTGGGCGAGCGGGTCCTCCAGGTGGGTGTCGGCGCCGTGCTGGGTGACCAGGACCTGCGGGCGGAAGGCGGCGAGCAGTTCGGGCACCACGGCGTGGAAGGCGCGCAGCCAGCCGGCGTCGCCGGTGCCGGCCGGCAGCGGCAGGTTGGCGGCGGTGCCGGGGGCGTCCGGGCCGCCGGTCTCGGTGGGCCAGCCGGTCTGCGGGAAGAGCGTGGCGGGGTGCTCGTGGAGCGAGATCGTGAGCACCCGGGGGTCGTTCCAGAACGCCTGCTGGACGCCGTCGCCGTGGTGGACGTCCACGTCGACGTAGGCGACCCGCTCGGCGCCGAGTTCGAGCAGCCGGGCGACGGCCAGCGCGGGGTCGTTGTAGACGCAGAAGCCGGAGGCCTTGTCAGGCATCGCGTGGTGCAGTCCGCCGGCGAAGTTCACGGCGTGCGGGGTCTCGCCGCGCCAGACCGCCTCGGCGGCGGCCACGGACTGGCCGGCGATCAGCGCGGAGGCCGAATGGACGGCGGGGAAGGACCAGTTGTCGTCGGTGCCGAGCCCGTGCCGGGGGTCCGACTCGTCGGGGTGGGCCGCGGCGTGCTTGACCGCCTCCACGTACTCCCGGGTGTGCACCAGCCGCAGGGTGGACTCGCCGGCCGGCGGCGCGGCCCGGACGGTCACCCCGGGCCCGGCGTCCAGCCCGAGGGTCTCGACCAGGCGCATGGTGAGCGCCAGCCGGGTCGGGTCCATCGGGTGGCCGGGGCCGAAGTCGTAGGCGGTGACGGCCTCGTCCCAGAAGAGGTGCAGGCCGCAGGGGGTGTCACGCTCGGCTTCGGGCATGGCCTCCACCGTAGCGGGTGGCGGCTGCCGGGCCTCCGCCAGGGCGCGCCGGGGGCGGGCCGGGCGGCGGCCGGGAAGGCCCTGCAGACAGAACCTTCACGCCTCCATATCCTCTCCGCCATGAAGCCATTCAGCGTGCAACGCCTTGGTGTCATTCTCGCCGCATTACTGGGACTTGGCCTGCTCTTTGCCGCCCAGCCGGCCTCCGCCGCGGTCAGCGGATCCTCGTTCGCCGTCGACCGGAAGACGGCGGCGCCGGGTGATCAGCTGACCCTGACGCTGTCTCTCACCAACACCGAGAGCACCGACATCTACTTCGCCTACGAGTTCATCCAGCCGATCTGGCCCGCCAACCAGGAGGCCGGCGCGTTCACGGTCACCGGGTGCTCCGGCGACTCCACCGACTGCGCCGTCAACGGGAACAACGCGAACTTCCACTTCCGGGCGCCGATCGCCCCCGGCGAGACCCGCACCGTCGCGCTCACCGTCCAGATCACCTCGGCCCCGACCTGGACCGGGCCGTACACCCTGAACTGGGCGCCGTACGTCTACTACGAGTACGACCAGGCGAGCGGCGCCAAGGACCAGCTGTGGGCCAACGGCCTGCCCGAGCTGGCCACCGTCATCGGCTGACCTCCGAACCCGTTCGAGCGGCGCCCGTGCTCGCGGCCGTCACACGGCGGCGGGAGCGAGCACGGGCGCCGGGGCGAAGCGGTCCGCCAGCGGCAGGACGGCGAGCACCAGCAGCATCGGGGCGAGCAGCGCCCAGCGGTAGGAGCTCGCGTCCGCGATCGCCCCGACCAGCGGCGAACCGATCAGGAAGCCCACGTAGTTGAAGAGGTTGAGCCGGGCCACGGCGGCGTCCGAGTCGGCCGGGAAGAGCCGGCCCCCGGCCGCGAACACCTGCGGGATGATCGCGCAGATGCCGAAGCCGAGCACGGTGAACCCGGCGATGCCCGCCCAGGCGGCGGGCGCGACGGCGGCCAGCGCGAAGCCGAGCGCGGCCAGCCCGGCGCCGGCCCGCACCACCGGGACGGCGCCGAAGCGCTGCACCGCGCGGTCGCCCAGGGCGCGGCCGAGCAGCATCGCGACCATGTAGCCGAGGTAGGAGAGCTTGGCGAGGTCCTCGGGGCTGCCCAGGCCGTCGGTGAGGTACTTGACGCTGTAGTTGGAGACCGAGGAGTCCGCGATGTAGGCGAAGACCATCGCCAGGCAGAGCGGCAGCAGCGGCCGCCAGGGGATGGACCGGGCGGCGGCCTCGGCGGCCTCCCGGACGGCGTCCCCGAGTTCGGCCGGGCCGGCGAAGCGGGTCCCGGTCAGCAGGGCCAGCGGGGCGATCACCGCCGCGGCCGTGCCGAACAGCACCGGCAGGCCGAGGTCGTAGTGCGAGCCGAGGCCGGCGAGGGCCGCGCCGAGGATGCCGCCGAGGCTGAACGCGGCGTGGAAGCCGATCATGATCGAGCGGCCGTAGCGGTGCTGCAGGCCCACCCCGAGCATGTTCATACTCGCGTCCAACGCACCCACCAGCAGCCCGAACGCGCCGAGCGCGAGGGCCAGTTGCCAGAGCGTGTCGCCGAGTCCGACGCCCGCGAGGCTGAGGCAGACGAGCGGCTGGACGACCCGCAGCACGGCCCGCGCACCGGTGCGCTTGACCAGTTGCTCGGAGGTGATCGAGCCGACCCCGGCGAGGATCGGCACCGCGGCCAGGAACAGCGGCAGCAGCGCGTCGCTCAACCCGTACCGGTGCTGGATCTCCGGGATGCAGGTGACCAGCAGCGCGAAGGTGGTGCCCTGGAGCAGGAAGCTGACGGCGAGCGCGGCCCGCCCGGCGCGCAGGCCGGGCGGGGGGATCGCGGGTGACGCGGCACTCATGGCGGACCTCGCTACTGGCCGGTACGACGATGTTGGCGAGAGCGTAGGCGGTGCACCGCGATTGCGGGAGGGGTTGCGCAGGGGTTTTCCGGGGCCCCGGGGTGCGGGGTCAGAGCAGGGCGGAGACCTCGGCGAGGTCGGCTATCAGCCCGGTGGCCCCGGCGGCGGTCAGCTTCGCCGGGTCGGTGAGCGCGGTGTAGCCGTACACGTCCATGCCCGCGGCCCGGGCGGCCAGCACGCCGTTGGGGCTGTCCTCGACGACCAGGCAGCGGGCCGGGTCGACGCCGAGGGTGTGGGCGGCGTGCAGGAAGAGGTCCGGCGCGGGCTTGCCCACGCCGACGTCCTGGGCGCTGAAGATCCGCTCCTCGGCGACGTACCCGCGCAGGCCGGTGACGTCGAGCGCGGTGCGGATCCACACGTGGTGCGCCGAGGAGGCCAGGCAGGAGGGCACGGAGCGCTGCCGCAGTTCCTTCAGCAGCTGCTCCGCGCCCCGGACGGCCGTCAGCTCGGCGCCGAACGCGTCGAAGACCCGGCCGTGGAACAGCTCGTCGAAGCCCTCCGGCAGCGTCGCGCCGTCGTACCGCTCGGCGATCACGTCGTGGATGCGGTGGGCGGCGCAGCCCATGAAGTCCCGGTAGGAGTCCTCGATCGTGGTCGGGTAGCCGAGTTCGGTCAGGTACTCGGCCAGCACCCGGTTGGAGAGCGGCTCGCTGTCCACCAGGACGCCGTCGTTGTCGAAGATCACCAGGTCGTAGGCCATGCCGCCGAGCCTACCGAGTGGGCTACCTGCCCCCGGAGGCCAGCTCCCTGGAGCGGTCCCGGGCCGCCTCCAGGGCGCCCAGCAGCGCGGCCCGCACCCCGTGGTTCTCCAGCTCGCGGATGGCCGCGATGGTGGTGCCGGCCGGCGAGGTGACGGCCTCGCGCAGCTTCACCGGGTGCTCGCCGGAGTCGCGCAGCATCACCGAGGCGCCGATCGCGGACTGCACGATCAGGTCGTGCGCCACCTGCCGGGGCAGGCCGAGCAGGATGCCGGCGTCGGTCATCGCCTCGACCAGGAAGTAGAAGTAGGCCGGGCCGGAGCCGGAGAGCGCGGTGGCCGCGTCCTGCTGGGCCTCGGGCAGCCGCAGCGCCTTGCCGACCGAGCTGAAGATCTCCTCGGCGCGCTCCAGGTGCTCCTCGGTGGCGTGCGAGCCGCCGGAGATGACGCTCATCCCCTCGTCCACCAGGACGGGCGTGTTGGGCATCACCCGGACCACCGGGGTGCCGGCCGCCAGCCGCTCCTCGAACCAGGCGGTGGGGATGCCGGCCGCGGCCGAGATCACCAGCCGGTCCGCGCCGACGTGCGGGGCCAGCTCCTCCAGCAGGGTGCCCATGTCCTGCGGCTTGACGGCGAGGATCAGGGTGTCGGCGAGCTTGGCGGCCTCGGCGTTGGAGGCGGCCACCACGCCGTAGCGGGCGGCGAGTTCGGCGGCGCGCTCGGGGCGGCGGGCGGTCACCAGGACGTCCGCCGGATCCTTGCCGGCCCGCAGCAGACCGGAGAGCAGGGCCTCGCCGATCTTGCCGGTGCCCAGGAAGGCGATCTTCTGTCCGTGTGCTGCGCTGGCGCCCATGGCCGCTCCTTACCTCGGTACTGCGGCCATCCTCGCACCGCGCGGGGGCACCCGCCGGGACCGTCCAGCCCGTGGGCGACGGGCGCGCCCCCTCCACGCGTCCGGCCGTCCGGTCTCGTCCCTAGGGAGAATCTCGGGGTTCTCCCCTATGGCCTCCGACGCCGCGTGGGAGCACCGTGGAGTCATGGCACACGACGAAATGTCCCGACGTGAGAACCGGCAACTCGCCGCCGCCTCGGCGACGGTGGGCCCGTGGCGGACGGCCGCGGGGGTCGGTGCGGTGGTGGGGGCGACCGCCTTGGGGATCGACGCGATCACCGGGAGCTGGTCGCTGAGCATGCTGGCCGGACCGGCCGGCTGGGCCCTGTTCTTCTTCTTCCTGGTCGGCACCCTGGGCGGGCAGCTGCGCCGCGACACCTCCGACCGGCGGCTGCGCCGCTGGGCGAACGAGCACCCGTGGCAGTCGGCCCTCCCGGCGGCCGGCGGGCTGCTGGTGCTGGACATGCTGGCGCAGCTGCTGCTCGGGGACGCGGGCCTGTTCGGCGCGTTCTTCCTGGCGCTGCTGCCGGCCGGCATCCTGCTGGCCGTCGCCGGGGTCGTGGGGTCGGTGAAGCAGGCCCGCGACAAGGGCTGAGCGACCCGGCGAACCAGCCCGGACCAGGACGGATCAGGACGGATCACCGCGCCCTGCGCACGGGTTCACCACAAGGTGTGCCCCCGATCGACGAATCGTCACACCCCGTCGGCATACTGGCGCGATGCCGATAGCCGAAGATCCGGAACCACGCCCCGCAGCGGGCCGTGAGCCGGGCGGGTCCGACCCGTCCGAAGCGGGCGGGAAGGACCCGTTCGCCGACCTCGTCCTGGACGAGGAGTTCGTCAGGGGCGCGACCGTCCAGGAACAGTCCGGGCGCACCCGCATGCTGGCCGCCCGGTGGAAGCACACCCCGCCGGTCGACCCGGGCGGCCGCCGCTCGGTCAACGACGGCCCGGCGAAGGCCGGGCGCCGGTTCGGCCGGAAGCCGAAGGCCCAGCCGGTCGACCCCTGGGGCAACCCGCGCCCGCGCCGCCGGCTGGAGTGGCGCGCGCCGCTGTACGTCGCGCTGACCATCGCGGTGCTGCTCGCGGCGCTGAACATCGACGGGCTGCGCAGCTGGTACGCCGGCCGCCACGGCGACAGTGGCAGCGCGGCCCACACCCCCGTGCCCACCGTCGCGCCCGAGACGGCCAAGCCGACCACCGCGCCGCCCAAGGTCGACGACCAGCAGCCGACCGTGGACCACCCGTGGGCCGGTTCGCCCGCCGAGGGCTGGCCGAACGGCACCGAGGCCTTCGTCCTCCCGGACGCCCGGCCCATCGGCGTCTTCTCCGCCGACCAGGTGGCCGCCCAACTGCAGTCGGTCAAGAACTACCTGATCGCCGCCAACCTGGACCCGAAGGTGCTGGCGGGCGGCCGGCCGGACGCCGCCCTGGCGCTGCTGGACCGGGAGGAGCGGGACCGTGCGACCAAGGCGCTGACGAACCCGTCCAAGGACACCGACCCGACCAGCTGGTTCAGCCGCTTCGACCAGCGCGAGGCGATCCTGGTGGGCGACGTGGTCAAGGTGCAGGGCCGGATCACCGTCGAGGGCGACGGGGACAAGGGCGTCCTGGTGCACACCGACTTCAGCTACGTGTACCCGCTGCGCCCCGGGCCGGACGCCGCCAAGCGGGCCGCGTCGCCCCCGCCACCGGCGGGCGTGCCGCAGCCGACGAGGCCGGCCGCGCCCCAGGACGGCACGGCCAAGCCGGTGGGCCTGCTGGTGCCGGCGGACGACGTGGCCGGGGACACCTGGACCACGCGCACGGTCGTGCGCCGGGTCGACACCTTCCGCTTCTACGACCCGGCCCGTTACCGGGTGGACCCGAAGAGGCTCGTGTTCGGCGAGGGCGGCGGATCGGACTCCGCCAACGCGGCCTGCGGCGTCTACGACGGCTACTACCACCCGCAGTTCGACCAGTTCGCCACGGACCGGCCCGAAGCCCCGGGCACCCGGCCGACCGGCCCCGCGACCGATCCGTACGACCGCCGCGAGGACCTGTCGACCGACGGCGGGGAGTGCGGCTCGGTCAGCCGCTACTGACCGGTCAGCGCTTGCGCTTGCCCCGGCCCGGCGCCTTGGCGTCGGGCCGGCCGCTGCGGCCCGCCTGGCGCTTCTCGCACTGGGCGACGGCCCGCTCGTACGCGGAGCGCTTGAGCGCCTCGCCGGGGGCCTCCACGAGGCTGCGGACGAAGTAGGTGAGCAGGGCGCCGGCCCCGCCGATGATCCAGACCGCACCGAGCGAGCGGTCCTCGGCCATCCAGCCGGTCAGCTGGTCCTTGCCCTCGGTGAACACCTTCCAGCTGCGCCGCACGGCCATCATCGAGCAGACCACGATGGCGGCGGTCAGCAGCGCGTTGAGGTAGCCGCCGTTGTCGGAGAGGGCGACGCCCTCAACGCCGAGGCGCAGCACGAACACGGCGGCGGCGGCCGTGACCAGGGCGCCGGCCGACACGGCGACGCGGCGCGGCCAGTAGCCGCTGTCCCGGTTCACCCAACTGGTGCCGAACCAGCGGATCGGCTCGGGCTCGGGGGCGCCGACGGGCTTGGCTGCGGGGGTGGGGGGCTGCTCGCTCACGAGGACGATTATCACCCGGGGCCGCGGTCCGACGGAGGAGCCGTCCGCGTACGACGGAGGAGCCGTCCCGGCCTGCGGGACGGCTCCTCCGGTGGTGCGGGTGCGCCGCGGGTGTCCTGCGGCTGCGCGGTGGGTCTCAGCCGAGCTTGGTGACGTCGCGGACGGCGCCCTTGTCGGCGGAGGTGGCCATCGCGGCGTAGGCGCGCAGGGCCTGGCTGACCTGGCGGTCCCGGTTCTTCGGGCGGTAGCCGGTCCCGGCCTCCAGGGCGCGGCGGCGCTCGGCCAGGACCTCGGCGGGCACCTCCAGGGAGATCGTCCGGCCGGGGATGTCGATGGCGATGGTGTCGCCGTCCTCGACCAGCGCGATGGTGCCGCCGGAGGCGGCCTCCGGGGAGGCGTGGCCGATGGACAGGCCGGAGGTGCCGCCGGAGAAGCGGCCGTCGGTGATCAGGGCGCAGGACTTGCCGAGGCCGCGGCCCTTGAGGAAGGAGGTCGGGTAGAGCATCTCCTGCATGCCCGGGCCGCCCTTGGGGCCCTCGTAGCGGATGACGACGACGTCGCCCTCCTTGATCCGCTTGGCCAGGATCGCCTCGACGGCGTCCTCCTGGGACTCGCAGACCACCGCCGGGCCGCTGAAGGTCCAGATCGACTCGTCGACGCCGGCGGTCTTCACGATGCAGCCGTCCTCGGCGAGGTTGCCGTGCAGGACGGCGAGGCCGCCCTCGACCGAGTAGGCGTGCTCGACGCTGCGGATGCAGCCCTTGGCGGCGTCGGTGTCCAGCGACTCCCAGCGCTCGGACTGGGAGAAGGCCTCGGCGGAGCGGACGCAGCCGGGTGCGGCGTGCCACAGCTCGACGGCCTCGGCGGAGGGCGAACCGCCGCGCACGTCCCAGGTCTTGAGCCACCCGGCGAGCGAGTCGGCGTGGACGGTGTGGACGTCCTCGTTGAGCAGCCCGCCGCGGTACAGCTCGCCGAGGATGGCGGGGATGCCGCCGGCCCGGTGCACGTCCTCCATGTAGTACGAGCCGTTGGGCGCGACCTTGGACAGGCAGGGCACCTTGCGGGAGATGGCGTCGATGGCCCGCAGGTCGAAGTCCAGCTCGGCCTCCTGGGCGGCGGCGAGCAGGTGCAGGATGGTGTTGGTCGAGCCGCCCATGGCGATGTCCAGGGCCATGGCGTTCTCGAAGGCCGCGCGGGTGGCGATCGCGCGGGGCAGCATCGAGGCGTCGTCCTGGCCGTAGTACCGGTCGGCGATCTCCACGACGGTCCGCCCGGCCCGCTCGTACAGGGCGCGGCGGGCGGTGTGGGTGGCGAGGACGGAGCCGTTGCCGGGCAGCGAGAGGCCGATGGCCTCGGTGAGGCAGTTCATCGAGTTGGCGGTGAACATGCCGGAGCACGAGCCGCAGGTGGGGCAGGCGTTCTCCTCGATGATCGCGATGTCCTCGTCGGAGACGTTCTCGTTGGCCGCCTGGGAGATCGCGTCGATCAGGTCGAGCTTGCGCACGGTGCCGTCGACCAGGGTGGCCTTGCCGGCCTCCATCGGCCCGCCGGAGACGAAGACGGTCGGGATGTTCAGGCGCAGCGCGGCCATCAGCATGCCGGGGGTGATCTTGTCGCAGTTGGAGATGCAGATCAGCGCGTCGGCGCAGTGCGCGTTGACCATGTACTCGACCGAGTCGGCGATCAGGTCGCGCGAGGGCAGCGAGTAGAGCATGCCGTCGTGGCCCATCGCGATGCCGTCGTCGACCGCGATGGTGTTGAACTCGCGCGGGATGCCGCCCGCCTGCTTGATCGCCTCGGAGACGATCCGGCCGACCGGCTGCAGGTGGGTGTGGCCGGGGACGAACTCGGTGAAGGAGTTGGCGACCGCGATGATCGGCTTGCCGAAGTCCTCACGGGCTACGCCGGCGGCCCGGAGAAGCGCCCGGGCGCCTGCCATGTTGCGACCGTGGGTGACCGTACGGGACCTCAGCTCGGGCACTGTGCTCCACTCCTTCGGGGCTCTCGCCGGCGCCCCGCTGGTAGGAGGTGCGGGGGCCGCTGTGGCTACCGAGCCTACGCCCGCCGTCCAGGCGGCGGACGGCCCGTCCGCGATGCGGGCAGGCGGGCGGGCCGTCGGCGGTGCCGGCCGGACGGGCGGGTGCGCGTCCGGCGCGGGCCGGACGCGCGGGCCGTCCGTGCCATCGGGTCAGGCCGGGGCGATCCCCACCGCCAGCTCCAGGACGTAGGGCTCGACCACCCAGCCGTCGGGGAACTCGGCGGTCATCGCCGCCCGCTCGGCGACCAGCACCGGCTCGCGCTCCGCGGGGCTGAGGGAGGCCATGAACGAGCGGGAGACGAGGTCGGTGAGCACGTGCTCGACGGTGATCCGCCGCTCCCAGCGCAGCACCGCGCGGTCGACCGTCAGTCCGGCCGGGGCGAGCTGGCCGATGAATTCGGCGATCCGGCCGTAGCCGTGGTAGCCGGGCAGCGCGGCGCTCAGCCGCTCGACCCGGGCCCGGAGCCAGGGCACGGTCTCGTCGTGCACGTTCCACCAGGTGGCGAGGGCGCCGCCGGGCCGCAGCACCCGGATCGCCTCGGGGACGGCCCGTTCGGGGTGGGTCCAGTGGAAGGACTGGGCGTAGGTGACCAGGTCGGCGGAGTCGTCGTGGAAGGGCAGGTCGTCGCCGCCGGCCCGGACCAGCGGCAGGCCCGGCGAGGAGGCCAGGAACTGGGCGGCCATGCCCGCGTTGGGCTCGACCGCGACGACGTCGGCGCCGCGCGCGGCCAGCAGCCGGCTGGCGATGCCGGTGCCCGCGCCGACGTCCAGCACCCGGACGTTCTTGAGGCCGCGACCGGACAGCCGCTCCAGCGCGTCGAACAGCTCGTCCGGGTAGCCGGGGCGGCCCCGGTCGTACTCGGGGGCGACCCCGCCGAAGCTCTCGGCGATCTTCCGGAAGTCCTGCTCGTCCGTCATCTATCCCCCTCCGCAAGGAAGTTCGCGCCCAGCCGGGCACGGCTCCTCAGCGTACGCGCGAGGGGGTGGCCAGGTGCAAGCGGGTGAAGGCCAGTGCCTCGGCCAGATCGGCCTCGCGTTCGGCGGGGGACGCGGCGCGGCGGGTGTTGACCTCCAGCACCACGTGGCCGTCGAAGCCGGTCCGGGCCAGGTGTTCCAGCAGTTCGGCGCAGGGCTGCTTGCCGCGGCCCGGGATCAGGTGCTCGTCCTTGCCGGAGCCGCTGCCGTCGGCGAGGTGGATGTGGGCGAGCCGGTCACCCATCCGCTCGACCATCTCGAACGCGTCGATCCGGGAGGTGGCGACGTGCGAGAGGTCGATGGTGAAGTGCCGGTACTCCTCCTCGGTGACGTCCCAGCCCGGCGCGTAGGCCAGCACCTCGCGGTCGCGGTAGCGCCACGGGTACATGTTCTCGACCGCGAACCGGACGTCGGTCTCGCCCGCCATCCGGTTGATGCCCGTCACGAAGTCCCGGGCGTACTGGCGCTGCCAGCGGAACGGCGGGTGCACGACGACGGCGCTCGCGCCGAGCTTCTCGGCCGCCGCCCGGGCCCGGACCAGCTTGGTCCACGGGTCGGTGGTCCACACCCGCTGGGTGATCAGCAGGCAGGGCGCGTGCACGGCCAGGATCGGCAGCTGGTGGGCGTCGGACAGCCGGCGCAGGGCCTCGACGTCCTGGCTGACCGGGTCGTTCCAGACCATCACCTCGACCCCGTCGTAGCCGAGCTTGGCGGCCAGCTCGAAGGCGACGGCGGTGCTCGCCGGGTACACCGAGGCGGTGGAGAGGACCACCTTGGTGTCGGGGATGTGCAGGGCCGGGTGGGAGGGCAGCACCAGCCGGTCGGTGGTGCGCAGCAGCGGCGGGCGGGCGGCGTCGCGCCGGGCGGCCTTGACCGAGCGGACCGACTGGACGGCGGCCTTGGCGGCGCCGGCGGCCCGGGCCGTACGGGTCTCCCGGGGGGCGGCGGTCGCGGCGGCCTTCCGCGTTCCGGGCCGCTTCGTGCCGGGCCTCTTCGGCTTCGGCGCGGGCTTCTCCGGTGCGCGCTTCTCCGGTGCGCGCTCGGCGGACGCGGCCTTCTCCGGTGCGCGCTCGGCGGACGCGGCCTTCTTGGCGCCGGGGTCGGTCGGCGCGGGCCGCTTCGCTGCGGGTTCGGCCGGCTTCTCGGCGGCCTTCCGTGCGGTGGCCTTCCGCCCGGTGCGCTGGGCCGCCTTGGCGACCTTGGCGGCCTGCGCCCCGGTGGCGCCCTTGACCGCCTTGCCCAGCTTGCGGCGCGGGCTGTCCGGCCGCGGCTGCCCGTCCCCGGGAGCGCGGCCCTCCCGCGTCCCGTCCTCACCCGCTGGTTGCACCACGGGAGACAGCGTAAGCGGACCGCGCCCCGAACGGGGACGGATCCCGGGCGACCCCGGCCGGAGCCCCCGGACGGACCCCCACGGCCCCAGGGCCGGTCCTCAAACGCCCGCCTGCGTGGCGACGTGCAGACAGGCCTTACGGCGTGAGCGCCGGGTGGCGGCGGTCGGCGGGGCTGTCCATGGCGTCCAGGCGGCGCAGGATGATGCCCTCGCGCAGCGCCCACGGGCAGACGTCCAGCTCGTCGAGGCCGAACAGGTCCATCGCGGCGTCCGCGACCAGCGCCCCGGCCAGCAGCTGCTTGGCGCGGCCCTCGGAGACGCCGGGGATCTGCGCCCGCTCGTCGACGGTCATCGAGGACAGCCGGGGCAGCCAGGCGGACAGCCCGGTGCGGGTGAGCCGACGGTCGGTGTACGGGCCGGCGTCGGCGGGGGAGGCGCCGGTCATCCGGGCCAGCTGCTTGAAGGTCTTGGAGGTGGCGACCGCGTGCTGCGGCGGGCCGAGCCGGGCGACCTCGCCGACGACGGTGGCGATCTCGGCGCGGATGTGGCGCCTCAGCTCGCGCAGTTCGTCCGGGTCGGCGACGTCACCGGGCAGCCAGCGCGCGGTGAGCCGGCCGGCGCCCAGCGGCAGCGAGCAGGCGACGTCGGGCTGCTCGTCCAGGCCGCAGGCGATCTCCAGCGAGCCGCCGCCGATGTCCAGGTTGAGCAGTCGGCCGGAGGACCAGCCGAACCAGCGGCGGACGGCCAGGAAGGTGAGCCGGGCCTCGTCCTGCCCGGACAGCACCCGCAGCTCCACCCCGGTCTCCGCCGCGACCCGGCGCAGCACCTCCTCGCCGTTGACGGCCTCCCGGATGGCGGAGGTGGCGAACGGCAGGATGTCGACGACGCCCTTGTCCTCCGCGACCCGCAGCGACGAGGCGACGTGGCCGACCAGCCGCTCGATGCCGGCCCCGCTTATCGCGCCGTCGTCGTCCAGCAGCTCGGCCAGGCGCAGTTCGGCCTTGTGCGAGTACGCGGGCAACGGGGCGGCACCCGGATGGGCGTCCACCACGAGGAAGTGGACCGTGTTGGAACCTACGTCGAGTACACCGAGTCGCATAACTCTCCACGCTACGCGATCCGGCCCCGGGCGAGACCGGTCACGACGGTATTCACGCTGGTCCCGCCGGTACCGTGCGCTTCGCCGCTCGTGCCGTCCCTTTCACCGGCCGTACCGCCCGTTTCACCGGCCGTACCCGTGCGTCTCAGTGGCCGCGCGGACCGGCCCGGCGCTCGGTACGGCAGTTGGCGTCCACCCAGCGGCGGGCCGGGCCGGGGGTGTCGGTGATCAGGCCGTCGGCGCCCCGGGCGGACATCAACTGCCAGGACTCCTCGTCGTCGAGCGTCCAGACGTACACCTCGCGGCCCGCCTTGCGCTCGGCGGCGATCCGGGAGGCGCTGGCCAGCGCCGCGTCCAGGGCGATGCCGCGCAGCGGCAGGTCGCCCGGGTCCTCGGCGATCGCGGAGCCCTGGATCAGCACGACCGGCAGCGCGGGCGCGGCGGCGTGGGCCTGGCGCAGGTGCTCGGCCGAGAACGAGTAGAGGACGACCCGGGCGCTGCTGGCGGCGGCGATCCGGGCGATCCGGGTGACGTCCTCGGCGCGCTGCCACTTGATCTCCATCAGCAGGGTGGCGTTGCTGTCGGAGAGGCGCTTGAGCAGTTCCTGCAGGGTCGGGACGGGCTCGGCGGGGCCGGGGCCGACGGTCACCCGCAGGGCGGCGATCTGGACGGCGGTCAGGTCGCCGATGGCGCCCTTGCCGTTGGTGGTGCGGTCCACCGTGGGGTCGTGCATCAGCACCGGGACGCCGTCCCGGGTGGTCTGGACGTCGGTCTCCAGCCAGTCGGCGCCCTGGTCGAGGGCGGTCTCGAAGGAGGCCATGGTGTTCTCGGGGGCGTTGCGCGGGGCACCCCGGTGGCCCACCACCACCGGGGTGTCGCACAGCGGCGGGGCGGCGGCCGACCGGGCCCGCAGCGCGGGTGCGGAGGCGCACCCGGCGGCCAGGACCGCGAGGGCGGCGAGGACGGCCGTCTGGGCGGCGCGGGGCGAGGCGGTCACGGCTCGGTGCTCCAGCTCCTGCTTCGGTTCCTGCTTCGGTGTCGGAGGAATCACATACGAGTCAGTACGGGATCATCAAACCGATCTGACCGCCCGGCAGTGCCGCCCGGTTCCCCTCACCCTGCGCCGACCCGGCCGGCCATCGTCTCCGCGCCGCACCCCACATCACCCGGACGGGTCGCGGCACCCGGCTCACGGCGGTCCGTCCCCCGGCTGCTCGACGATGACGGCCCACCAGTGCTCCGGGTCGTCGAAGACCGTCCCGTCCGCCGCCGAGTAGCGCCCGCTGCAAGGCGTCGACCGCCCGGGCCGGCTCCGCCGGAGCCGGCCCGGCCGAATCGCCGTAAACGCCCCGGCCGCGGGCGGTCGGCAGCGCCCCGAAGGCTCTACCCTTGCCGGGTGGCACCAGCAGAAACGTCCAAGAAGAAGTCCAAGGCCTCCCCCGCCCCCGTCGACCTGGCGATGCCGACCCTGCGCGGCGCGGCCCCGCTCGGCGGGATCCCGCGCGACGAGGTCCCGCTCGACTTCCCGCGGGCCTGGGTCGAGTTCGCCGACCCCGACGACGAGGAGCAGGTGTTCCGCTGTGACCTCACCTGGCTGACCTCCCGCTGGTCGTGCGTCTTCGGCCAGGGCTGCCACGGCATCCGCGAGGGCCGCGGCGAGTCGGACGGCTGCTGCACGCTGGGCGCGCACTACTCGGACGAGGACGACGAGAAGCGCGTCCTCGGGCACGCGGCGCGGCTGACCCCCGAGCTGTGGGAGAACTTCGCGCACGGCACCGACGCCAAGGGCCGGATCACCTCCGACGGCGGCGTCACCATGCTCGACGAGGACGGCGACCGCCAGACCCGCCGGGTGGGCGGCGCCTGCATCTTCGTGAACAGCCCCGGTTTCGCGGGCGGCGCCGGCTGCGCCCTGCACGCGCTGGCGCTCAAGGAGGGCCGGGAGCCGCTGGAGACGAAGCCGGACGTCTGCTGGCAGCTGCCGATCCGCCGCACCTACGACTGGATCGACCGGCCTGACGACACCCGCTACCTGCAGGTCTCGATCGGCGAGTACGACCGCCGCGGCTGGGGCCCGGGCGGCCACGACCTGCACTGGTGGTGCACCGGCAGCCCGGCGGCGCACCAGGGGCCGGACCCGGTGTACGTCAGCTACCGCCCCGAGCTGACCGAGCTGATGGGCAGGGCCGCGTACGACGTGCTGGCCGGCCTGTGCGCGGAGCGGATCGCCACCAAGGGCGACCGCAAGGTGGCCCCGCACCCGGCGGACCCGGTCAAGCGGCCCAAGAAGGCCTGACCCCACCAACGGACCGCAACAGCCCACGCACAACCCGGGAGCAGCCGGGCCCGAACCGGGCCCGGCTGCTCCGTGTCGGCTACTTGTCGATGTCCCCGACCACGAAGAACATCGACCCGAGGATCGCCACCATGTCCGCGACCAGCGTCCCGGGCAGCAGCTCGGTCAGCGCCTGGACGTTGTTGAAGGACGCCGAGCGCAGCTTGAGCCGCCACGGCGTCTTGTCGCCGCGCGAGACCAGGTAGTAGCCGTTGATGCCGAGCGGGTTCTCGGTCCAGGAGTAGGTGCTGCCCTCGGGGGCCTTGAGCACCTTGGGCAGCCGCTGGTTGACCGGGCCGGGCGGCAGGGTGGCGAGCTTGTCGAGGCAGGCCTCCGCGAGGTCCAGCGAGTTGCTCGTCTGCTCCAGCAGGCACTCGAAGCGGGCCAGGCAGTCGCCCTCCTCGCGGGTGACCACGGTGAGCACCTGCCGCAGTTCGTCGGAGTCGTACGCGAGGTAGGGCTCGTCGCGGCGCAGGTCGAGGTCGAGGCCGCTGGCGCGGGCGATCGGGCCGCTGACGCCGTACGCCTCGGCCTGCGCCCGGGTGAGGACGCCGACGCCGGCGGTGCGGGCGCGGAAGATCTCGTTGCCGAGGACGAGGTCCTCGAAGACCGGCAGTTGGGAGCGGACGGTGGCGACGGCGGTGCGGACGCGGCCGAGCCAGCCGGCCGGGAGGTCCTCCTTGAGGCCGCCGACCCGGTTGAACATGTAGTGCATCCGGCCGCCGGAGGCCTCCTCCATGACGTGCTGGAGGTCCTCGCGGCCGGTGAAGGCGTGGAAGATCGGGGTGATGCCGCCGAGTTCCAGCGGGTAGGAGCCGAGGAACATCAGGTGGTTGAGCACCCGGTTGAGTTCGGCGAGCAGGGTGCGGATCCACACTGCCCGCTCGGGGACCTCCATGCCGAGCATCCGCTCGACGCCGAGCACGACGCCGAGTTCGTTGCCGAAGGCGGAGAGCCAGTCGTGCCGGTTGGCCAGCATGATGATCTGCCGGTAGTCGCGGGCCTCGAACAGCTTCTCCGCGCCCCGGTGCATGTAGCCGATCACCGGCTCGGCGGTGATGATCCGCTCGCCGTCGAGCACCAGCCGCAGCCGCAGCACGCCGTGCGTGGCGGGGTGCTGCGGGCCGATGTTGAGCACCATGTCGGTGGTGCCCGCCTCGCCGGTGAAGTTCTCGGCTCCCGCCCCGATGCCGACCGTGGTCTCCCTCATGAGGTCAGAGTCTGCCATCCCGGCATGGATTCCAAGCTTTCCGGTACCGGAGTACGGACGGCCTGGACGAGCCAGCCGAAGCCGCCGAGTCCGGCCGGGTCGGTCAGCTCGGCGCCCTCGCCGGCGCCGCCGAGCGCCCGCAGGTAGCCGGCCGGGTCGGTGGAGGCGAGCGCGAGCGGCGGCCGGGCGCCGCTCACGCCGAGGGCGCGCAGCGCGTCCCGCTGGGTTGTCCACAGGCTGTGGAGGCCGGACACGGCGGCGGAGTCGAGGGCGACGTGCGCGGTGACGTCGCAGGAGCCGTCCGGCACCGGGGCCACCTCTCGGCCGTCCCGGAAACCGGCGAGGGTGCCGAACGGCGGGCGCCGGTCGGCGGTGTGCCCGTAGTCGACGGCGACGGCCAGGCCGCGGTCCAGCCCGGCGACGGCCCGCGCCCAGGCGGCGTCCCGGGGGGCGCCGAACTCGACCAGGTCCCCGGGCTCGCGGGCCGGCCACCAGCGCCCGGCCCAGGCCGCGTCGGCCGCCGAGACCGGCTCGCCGAGCCGCTCCTCGCCGGTCGCGGTGTCCACCTCCCGGTAGCGCAGCACCCCCTCCTCGTCCACCTCGCCCGCGTCCAGCGGCACGTTGTCCAGCCATTCGTTGGCGAACAGCAGCCCGGTGAGGCCCCGCGGCACCTCGTCCGTCCACAGGGCTGTGGACGGCAGGCCCGCTGGGCGGTCGGCGATCTCCACGCCGTACGGGCGCAGCCGCGCCAGCACCCCGGCGGGCAGTTCGGCCAGCACCCCGGTGAGCAGCTCCCCGCGCCCGGCCCCGACGTCGACGAAGGCCAGCTCCTCCGGACGGCCGAGGGCCGCGTCAACCTCCAGCAGCAGTCCGGCCACCGCACGGGCGAACCGTCGCGAGGCGTGCACCGAGGTGCGGAAGTGCCCGGCGGGGCCCTCCGGCCTGCGGTAGAAGCCGCCGTCCGGGTCGTACAGGGCCTGTGCCATGGCGGGCGCCCACCGCATCCAAGTCATAGCGCGCGACGCTACCCGGAGCCGGGCGGGCCCTCCCCACCGGTACGGTGCGTCTCCGACCTACGGAGTAGGACGGATCGCCCTACCGGCGGACCTGGGCACACCGCGTGACTGCCTACGCTGGAGTTGTGCATCGACTCAACGCCTGGCTCCGCCGTCACCCCATGGTGGTCGACGCCGCCTGGGCAGCGATCGTGCTGTTCCTCGGCCTGCTGCCGAACGACAACTTCCCCGAGGGCTGGCGCTTCGACGCGCAGATCCTGATCGCGGTGCTGCTGCCGGCCCTGATGGTCGTCCGCCGACGCTTCCCCGACGTCACCGTGGCCGCCGCCACCGGGGTGGGACTGGGCCAGGTGGCCGCCGACGTCGACCCGGCCGCCTCCTCCCTCGCCTACCTGGTCTTCGCCTACACCGGCGCCGCCTTCGGCCAGAAGTGGACGTCCCGGCTGGCGCTGGTCGCCGGGCTGGCCGCCGGGCCGCTGGCGTTCTGGCGGATCCACCCGGAGAAGACCGTCCCCAGCGGCAACGGGGACTTCCACACCCGCCCGTACACCTTCAGCGAGGCGGCGGTCTACGCACTGCTGATGACCACCCCGTTCATCCTGTGCTGGGCGTGGGGCCGGCTGACCAGGGTGCGCCGCGCCTACCTGACCGAGCTGGAGGACCGCGCCGCCCGGCTGGAGCGCGAGCGGGACGCCCAGGCCAAGGTGGCGGTCGCCGCCGAGCGCGCCCGGATCGCCCGCGAGCTGCACGACGTCGTCGCGCACAACGTCTCGGTGATGATCGTCCAGGCCGACGGCGCCGCGTACGTGCTGGACAACTCGCCGCAGCAGGCGAAGGAGGCGCTCAGCACCATCGCGTCCACCGGCCGGCAGGCGCTGGTCGAGATGCGCCGTCTGCTGGGCGTGCTGCGCACCGCCGACACCGCCGAGGAGTACGTGCCGCAGCCGGGCGTCGAGGAGCTGCCCGAGCTGCTGGAGCAGGTCCGCACGGCCGGGCTGCAGGTGGACTACGCGACCTCCGGGCATCCGCGCGAGCTGCCGCGCGGCGTCGAGCTGACGGTCTACCGGATCGTCCAGGAGGCGCTGACCAACGTCCGCAAGCACGGCGGCCCCGACGTGCACGCCCGGGTCGCGGTCGACTTCGGCGAGCGCGAGCTGGCCGTCCTGGTCGAGGACGACGGCCGCGGCAGCACCGACGAGCAACTGGCCACCGGCGGTGTGGACGGCCTCGGCCACGGCCTGATCGGCATGCGCGAGCGGGTCGGCATGGTCAGCGGCAGCCTCGACGTGGGCCCCCGCCCCGGCGGCGGCTTCCGGATCCGCGCCGTCCTGCCGCTCAAGGCGGCCCACTAACCCCCCTCCGTCGCCCCGACGCCCCCCGAAGGAGCCACCTTGACCATCCGCGTGATGCTCGTCGACGACCAGGAACTGCTGCGCACCGGATTCCGGATGATCCTGCAGTCGCAGGGCGACATCGAGATCGCCGCCGAGGCGGGCGACGGCGCCCAGGCCCTGGAACGGCTGCGGCACACCCAGGTGGACGTGATCCTGATGGACGTCCGGATGCCGCGCCTGGACGGGGTGCAGACCACCCGCCGGATCTGCCTGGCCGAGGACGGCAGCCCGCTGCCCGACGCCCCGCACGTGCTCATCCTGACCACCTTCGACCTGGACGAGTACGCCTTCGCCGCGCTCAAGGCCGGCGCCAGCGGCTTCCTGCTCAAGGACGTGCCGCCGACCGAGCTGGTGGCCGCGATCCGCGCGGTGCACGGCGGGGACGCCGTGGTCGCGCCGACCACCACCCGCCGCATGATCGACCGCTTCGCCGAGGTGCTGCCCACCCCGCAGAACGCACCCGGCCAGGACGTCCTCGGCCCGCTGACCGAGCGCGAGCGGGAGGTGTTCCTGCTGGTCGCCCAGGGTCTGTCGAACGGCGAGATCGCGGCCCGGCTGGTGCTCTCCGAGGCCACCGTGAAGACCCACGTCGGCCGGATCCTGGCCAAGCTCGGCCTGCGCGACCGGGTCCAGGCCGTGGTGCTCGCCTACGAGGCCGGGCTGATCCGGGCCGGGGCGACGGACTGAGCACCCGTCGAGGACCGGCTGAGCGCCCGTAGAATGGCGCGGTACGTCCGGTACCCGAAGAGGACCGGAACGAGGAGTTAAGGACGAGGGCCGGGCCGTGAACACGTCCGACAGTGCCGACCGCGCCGCCTACGGCGACTTCGCCCCGCTCGCCGACGGCTTCGGCGACCCGGGCGACCCCGGCAACCGCCCGGCCCGGCTGGCCGTCGGCGTGGTCGGCACCGGCCGGGTCGGCCCGGCGCTGGGCGCCGCCCTGCGCCTCGCCGGGCACACCGTGGTCGCCGCCTCCGGGGTGTCCACCACCTCCCGCCGCCGCGCCGAGGCGCTGCTGCCCGGGGTGCGGATCGTCACCCCGCCGCAGGTGCTGGCCGCCGCCGACCTGGTGCTGCTCACCGTGCCGGACGACGCGCTGGCCGACCTGGTGGCCGGCCTCGCCGCGACCGGCGCCGTCCGTCCCGGGCAGCTGCTGGTGCACACCTCCGGCGCGCACGGCGTCGGCATCCTGGAGCCCGCCACCCTGGCCGGGGCACTGCCGCTGGCGCTGCACCCGGCGATGACCTTCACCGGCACCTCCGTCGACCTGGACCGGCTGGCCGGCTGCCCGTTCGGGGTGACCGCCCCCGAGGAGCTGCGGCCGGTCGCCGAGGCGCTGGTGGTGGAGATGGGCGGCGAGCCGGAGTGGGTGCCGGAGGACGTCCGCCCGCTCTACCACACGGCCCTCGCGCACGGCGCGAACCACCTGGTCACCCTGGTCGCGCAGGCGATGGACCTGCTGCGCACCGCCGGCGTCGCCGAGCCCGGCCGGCTGCTCGGCCCGCTGCTCGGCGCCGCCCTGGACAACAGCCTGCGCTCCGGCGACGCGGCCCTCACCGGACCGGTCGCCCGGGGCGACGCGGGGACCGTACGGCGCCACCTGGCGCAGCTCAGTACGGTGTCCCCGGACATCCCGGCGGCCTACCGGGCGATGGCCCGCGCCACCGCCCAGCGGGCGGTGGCGAACGGAACCCTCTCGACCGACTCCGCGGCCGCCGTGCTGGACGCCCTCGACGAGGAGAAACGCCAGTGACTCCGCCCCGGCCGAGACCGGGCTTCCCACCCGGCCGCCGGAGCGGCCTCATGACGGACAAGCCCTGCCCGGTGCGTCACCGCACGGGACGGAGCGCAACAAGGCGGCGGAACCTCGCGCAGCCGATGAGCGAAGGAGTGCAGGAATGGCGGGCAAGGCCCAGCGAAGCAAGCCCCAGCGGGCGCCGAAGGTCCACCGGGCCGTCGTCACCCACACCGTGGACGACTTCGAGGCCGCGTTCTGGCCGGACGAGCGACCGGTCGACAACGCCGTCGTGATGACCATGGGCGCGCTGCACGAGGGCCACGCCGCCCTGATCCGGGCCGCCCGCAAGCAGGTCGGCCAGGACGGCCGGGTGGCGGTGACGGTCTTCGTCAACCCGCTGCAGTTCGGCCCGGCCGAGGACCTGGAGCGCTACCCGCGCTCCCTGGACGAGGACGTGCGGCTGGCCGAGGAGAACGGCGCCGACGTGGTGTTCGCGCCCTCCGTCGACGAGGTGTACCCGAACGGCGAGCCGCAGGTGCGCCTGTCGGCCGGCCCGATGGGCGAACGCTTCGAGGGCGCCACCCGCCCCGGCCACTTCGACGGCGTGCTGACGGTGGTGGCCAAGCTGCTGCACATCACCGACCCGGACTTCGCCTTCTTCGGCGAGAAGGACGCCCAGCAGCTGGCGGTCATCCAGCGGATGGTCGCCGACCTGGACTTCGACGTCGAGATCGTCGGGGTGCCGACCGCCCGCGAGGAGGACGGGCTGGCGCGCTCCTCGCGCAACCGCTACCTCTCCGCCGAGGAGCGCGAGCAGGCCCTCGCCCTCTCCAAGGCCCTGTTCGCCGGCCGGGACGCGGCCGCCCAGGGCCCCAAGGCCGTCCGCGAGGCCGCCTCGGCGGTCCTGGACGCGGCCGGGGGTGTCACCCTTGACTACCTCGCCTTGATCGACCCGCACGCCTTCACCGAGGCGGCGGAGGACTTCCAGGGCGAGGCGGTGCTGGCCGTCGCCGCGACGGTGGGCACCACCCGCCTGATCGACAACGTCCGCATCATCGTCCGCTAGTCCGCCAGGACCCCGTCCCCACCGTCGTCCGGCAGCTCGTTCCCCCAGGCATGCACTCACAGGAGGCGTGACCCCATGCTCCGCACCATGCTCAAGTCCAAGATCCACCGGGCCACCGTGACCCAGGCCGACCTGCACTACGTCGGCTCGGTCACGGTGGACGAGGACCTGCTCGACGCCGCCGACCTGCTCCCCGGCGAGCTGGTCCACATCGTCGACATCAACAACGGCGCCCGGCTGGAGACCTACACCATCGCCGGCCCGCGCGGCTCCGGCGTGATCGGCATCAACGGCGCCGCCGCCCGTCTGGTCCACCCCGGCGACCTCGTCATACTCATCGCCTACGGGCAGATGGACACGGCCGAGGCCAAGGGCTACGAGCCGCGGATCGTCTTCGTGGACGAGCGGAACCGGATCACCGGCCTGGGCGGCGACCCGGCCGAGGCCTCGGAGGGCACCGGACTGCTCCGCGGCGACAAGGCGTACGGTGACGGCAACGGCGCGGCCCCGACCGCCGCGCGCTGAAGGAGCCACTGACGTCATGTCCGCCACGCATCGCCTCACCGCCCCCGCCCCCGGCTGGACCGCCACCACCGACGTGGTCGTGGTCGGCTCCGGGGTGGCCGGTCTCACCGTCGCCCTCAACGTCCGCAAGGCCGGCCTGCGGGCCATGGTGGTCACCAAGGCGATGCTGGACGAGGGCTCGACCCGCTGGGCCCAGGGCGGCATCGCGGCCGCCCTGGGCGAGGGGGACTCCCCCGAGCAGCACCTGGACGACACCCTGGTGGCCGGCGCCGGGGTCTGTGACGAGGAGGCCGTCCGCACCCTGGTCACCGAGGGCCCGGACGCCGTCCGCCGGCTGATCGCCACCGGCGCCCTGTTCGACCGGGGCGAGGACGGCGAGATCCTGCTGACCCGCGAGGGCGGCCACCACCGCCGCCGGATCGTCCACGCGGGCGGGGACGCGACCGGCGCCGAGATATCGCGCGCCCTGGTCTCCGCCGTCCGCACCGACCCCGACATCGAGCTGATCGAGCACGCGCTCGTCCTCGACCTGCTGACCGACGCCGAGGGCCACGCCGCCGGGCTGACCCTGCACGTGATGGGCGAGGGCCAGCGCGACGGCGTCGGCGCCGTCCGGGCCCGCGCGGTGGTGCTCGCCACCGGCGGCATGGGCCAGGTCTTCTCCGCCACCACCAACCCGGCGGTCTCCACCGGCGACGGCGTGGCCCTGGCCCTGCGGGCCGGCGCCGCCGTCACCGACCTGGAGTTCGTCCAGTTCCACCCCACCGTGCTCTGGCTCGGCCCGGACGCCGAGGGCCAGCAGCCGCTGGTCTCCGAGGCGGTCCGCGGCGAGGGCGCCCACCTGGTCGACGCGGACGGCGTCCGCTTCATGGTCGGGCAGCACGAGCTGGCCGAGCTGGCCCCGCGCGACATCGTCGCCAAGGCGATCACCCGGCGCATGCAGGAGCAGGGCGCCGAGCACATGTACCTGGACGGGCGGCACTTCGGCGCCGAGATGTGGGAGCACCGCTTCCCCACCATCCTCGCCTCCTGCCGCGCGCACGGCATCGACCCGGTCACCGAACCGATCCCGGTCGCCCCGGCCGCCCACCACGCCTCCGGCGGCATCCGCACCGACCCTCGGGGCCGCACCAGCGTTCCGGGCCTGTACGCCTGCGGCGAGGTCGCCTGCACCGGGGTGCACGGCGCCAACCGGCTGGCCTCCAACTCGCTGCTGGAGGGCCTGGTCTTCGCCGAGCGGATCGCCGCCGACCTGGCCGGCCGGCACACGGCCGGCGAGCTGCCCGAGCGCACGGTGGACGTCGCCACGGCGCGGGCCGCGCAGGCGGTGCCGCTGCCGCCGTCCGAGGCCCGGGCCGAGATCCAGCGGCTGATGTCGCGCGGCGCGGGCGTGGTGCGCTCGGCCGCCTCGATGGCCGACACCGCCGCCGGGCTGGCCCTGCTCGCCGAGCAGGCCCACTTCCACGTGGCCGAGGAGAAGCCGGCCGACCCCCGGGTGGAGACCTGGGAGGCCGCCAACCTGCTGCTGGTCGCCACCGCGCTGGTCGCGGCCGCCGCGCAGCGCGAGGAGACCCGCGGCTGCCACTGGCGCGAGGACTTCCCCGAGCGCGACGACGCCCACTGGCGGCGCCACCTGATCACCACCCTCACCGCCTCCGGCGACCCCGTCAGCACCCCTGAGGAGCAGTAGAACCATGACCCACTCCCACGAGGAACTCCCCCTGGCCGACGACCAGGGCGGCTGCGGCGACGGCTGCGCCTGCGGGGACGGCGAGGGCTACGAGACCGGCCTGGACCCGCAGCTGGCCGAGCTGCTGGAGCAGGCCGGACTGGACCCGATCGAGGTCGAGGACATCGCCACCCTGGCGCTGGCCGAGGACCTGGCCGGCGGCGAGGACGTCACCTCGGTGGCCACCGTGCCCGCCGAGGCCGTCGCCACCGCCGACTTCACCGCCCGCCAGGCCGGCGTGGTGGCCGGCCTGCGGGTCGCCGAGGCGGTCGTCTCGCTGGTCTGCGAGGAGGAGTTCGAGGTCGAGCGGCACGTCCAGGACGGCGACCGGGTCGAGGCCGGCCAGGTGCTGCTCTCGGTCCGCTCCCGCACCCGCGACCTGCTCACCGCCGAGCGCAGCGCGCTCAACCTGCTCTGCCACCTGTCCGGCATCGCCACCGCGACCCGCGCCTGGGCGGACGCCCTGGAGGGCACCGGCGCCGTCGTCCGGGACACCCGCAAGACCACCCCGGGCCTGCGCTCGCTGGAGAAGTTCGCGGTGCGCTGCGGCGGCGGCGCCAACCACCGGATGGCGCTGTCCGACGCCGCCCTGGTCAAGGACAACCACGTGGTCGCGGCCGGCGGCGTGGCCGAGGCGTTCCGGGCCGTCAAGGCCGCCTACCCCGACCTGCCGGTCGAGGTCGAGGTCGACACCCTGGAGCAGATCCCGCCGGTGCTGGAGGCCGGCGCCGACCTGATCCTGCTGGACAACTTCCCCGTCGCGCAGCTCAAGGAGGCCGTCGAGCTGGTGTCCGGGCGGGCGAAGCTGGAGGCCTCCGGCGGTCTGACCCTGGCCACCGCGCGCGAGGTCGCCCAGACTGGTGTCGACTACCTGGCCGTGGGCGCGCTCACCCACTCCGCGCCGATCCTGGACATCGGCCTCGACCTGCGCGCCTGACCTTCGTCCCGACTCGCAGAAAGCGCCCCATGCTCCTCACCATCGACGTCGGCAACACCCAGACCACGCTCGGCCTGTTCGACGGCGAGGAAGTGGTCGAACACTGGCGGATCTCCACCGACCCGCGCCGCACGGCCGATGAACTGGCGGTGCTGCTGCAGGGGTTGATGGGCAACCACACCGCGGTGCGGGAGGCCTCGGTGGAGGGCCTGGCGATCTGCTCGTCCGTTCCCGCCGTGCTCCACGAGCTCCGCGAGGTGACCCGCCGCTACTACGGCGACGTCCCCGCGGTGATCGTGGAGCCCGGCGTGAAGACCGGGGTGCACGTCCTGATGGACAACCCCAAGGAGGTCGGCGCCGACCGGATCGTGAACGCGCTGGCCGCCAACCACCTGTACGGCGGCCCGTGCATCGTGGTCGACTTCGGCACCGCCACCACCTTCGACGCCGTCAACGCCCGCGGCGACTACGTGGGCGGCGCGATCGCCCCCGGCATCGAGATCTCGGTGGAGGCGCTCGGCGTCCGCGGCGCCCAGCTGCGCAAGATCGAGCTGGCCCGGCCGCGCAACGTGATCGGCAAGAACACCGTCGAGGGCATGCAGTCCGGCATCCTGTACGGCTTCGCGGGCCAGGTCGACGGCCTGGTCGACCGGATGGCCAAGGAACTCGCCAAGGACCCGGACGACGTCCAGGTGATCGCCACCGGCGGCCTGGCCCCGCTGGTCCTCGGCGAGGCCACCACCATCGACGTCCACGAGCCCTGGCTCACCCTGATCGGCCTGCGCCTGGTCTACGAGCGCAACCGCCCCACCACCTGAGCAGGCCTCAGGACCCCCGCCCCAGGACGTCCTCCCACTCCGGCGGCCGATTCCACCGGGCCGAACGCGGGGCGTCGGCGCGACGTTACCGACAAATCGGATATTCCTCACGTAGTGTCAGCCCATGCCTACGCCACACGGATCGCGCGGCGGCATGGCCTTCAGCGCCGACGAAGTCCGCGTGCTGCGCCGCGCCCTCGCCCAAGCCCTCCACCCCGCCGTCCCCGTCCACCTCCAGGGGCCCGACCGTCCGGTGTTCGCCGGTCCGGGCGCCGAGCTGTGGGCGGAGGACGTCCAGGACGCGCTGCGTCTGACCGAGGCGATCGACGAGGCCGTCCAGGAGGGCGGCCGACTGCGCGCCTTCCTGCTCGCCGACCTCGGGCGCTACCGGGCCGCCCTGCCCGGCAGCGCCCCCGGCTACCTGGAGCGTCTGGAGGAGGCCGTGACCGACGGCTACCTGCCCGGCCCCGAGGACCTCACCGCGCTGCGCGGGCTGACCCGCCAGCCCTGCGGCCACAGCGAACGCGCCCGCCGCTCCCGGCTGGCCGGCCGTTGCCACGCGCTGGCCGAGGCCGCCGTCCGCGAGCGGCTCGCCCTCACCACCGGGCAGCACCGCCACCTCGTCGCCGTACCGAGCCCCGCCGCACCCCCGAGCAGTTTCCCCACCCCTCTTGGAGGACGGATCACGATGAGCAGCACCGACTCCCCCGCCGAGCGGCCCGCCGCCCCCCAGACCCCGCCCCGGACGCGCCGGATGCCCACCCCGGCCGAACTCTTCGGCCGCCGCCCCAAGCCCCCCACCCACCCCACGCCCCCCGCCACCCCGGCCCCCGACGACATCGAACTCGCCACCGGCACGGGCTGAGCCGCCCCCGCCCGTGAGGGGAGACCGCCGACGCGGTCTCCCCTCTTGCGTTATCCCGTGGCGGAGCACGGTGTGTGGCTGGCTACCCTTGTGGGGTGAGCGATCAGAGCCCCATCCCCGCGACCGACGACCTTCCCGAGCAGATGCGCGTCCGGCGCGAGAAGCTGGACCGGCTTCGGGCGGCCGGTGTCGACCCCTACCCGGTCGGCTTCCCCCGGACCAGCACCATCGCTGACCTGCGCGCCAAGCACCCGGACCTGGAGCCCGACACCGCGACCGGCGAGCGGGCCGGCGTCGCCGGCCGGGTGATCCTCTCCCGCACCGGCGGCAAGCTCTGCTTCGCCACGCTGCGCGACGGCACCGGCGACCTCCAGGTGATGTTCTCCCTGGACAAGCTGGGCGCGGAGCGGCTGGCGGCCTGGAAGGCGGACATCGACCTGGGCGACCAGGTCGGCGTCGAGGGCGAGGTGATCACCTCCAAGCGCGGCGAGCTGTCGGTGATGGTGGACCGCTGGGAGCTCACCGCCAAGTGCCTGCGCCCGCTGCCGGACAAGCACAAGGGCCTGACCGACCCGGAGGCCCGGGTCCGCCAGCGGTACGTCGACCTGATCGTCAACCCCGAGGCCCGCGAGATCCTGCACCTGCGCAGCAAGGTGGTCCGCTCGATCCGCCGCACCTACGAGGACCGCGGCTACATCGAGGTCGAGACCCCGATGCTGCAGCCGGTGCACGGCGGCGCCAACGCGCGCCCGTTCAAGACGCACATCAACGCGTACGACATCGACCTCTACCTGCGCATCGCCCCCGAGCTGTACCTCAAGCGGCTGGTGGTCGGCGGCGCCGAGAAGGTCTTCGAGATCAACCGCAACTTCCGCAACGAGGGCGCGGACTCCACCCACAACCCGGAGTTCACCTCGCTGGAGTCGTACGAGGCGTACGGCGACTACGACACCCAGGCCGAGCTGATCCGCGAGACGATCGTGAACGCGGCCCGGGACGCGCTGGGCACCACGGTCATCAAGGGCGTGGACGCGCACGGCGTGGAGCACGAGATCGACCTGGCCGAGCCGTGGGAGGAGGTCTCCGTCTACCCGGGCATCTCCGCCCACCTGGGCGTCGAGGTCACTCCGGAGACCGGCGTCGAGGAGCTGCGCAAGCTGGCCTTCGACCACGGCATCCCGTTCGAGAAGGACTGGGGCCACGGCCAGATCGTGCTGGAGATGGTCGAGCGCCTGCTGGAGGAGAACGCCGTCCGGCCGACCTTCATCAAGGACTACCCGACCGAGGTCTCCCCGCTGACCCGCCAGCACCGCTCGGTGCCGGGCGTGGCCGAGAAGTGGGACCTGGTGATCTTCGGGACCGAGATCGGCACCGCCTACTCCGAGCTGGTCGACCCGGTCGAGCAGCGCGCCCGCCTGACCGCGCAGTCCCTGCTGGCGGCCGGCGGCGACGTCGAGGCGATGCAGATCGACGAGGACTTCCTGCGGGCCCTGGAGTACGCGATGCCGCCGACCGGTGGCCTCGGCCTCGGGGTGGACCGCCTGATCATGCTGCTGACCGGCAAGAACATCCGGGAGACCGTGCTCTTCCCGCTGGTGAAGCCGGAGGCGAAGGCTTCCGCCGTGACGGCGGAGAAGACCGAGGAGGAGTGACCTGATGGACTACGTCAGCGCGATCGTGCCGCCGCTGGTCATGGCGATCGGCTTCGGATTCCTGGTGCGGGCCATCATCCGCAGCCAGGGCGGAGCCCAGAAGGCCAAGGAAGACCTCGACTGACCCGCGAGCGAACCCGCGACTGACGCCGTCAGCCGCCCGAACGAACGGTGCGCCGCCATTCCCGATTCCGGGGGTGGCGGCGCGCCGGTTTGGCGCACTTCACAAGATTTGCCCCATTCACTCCCTATCCTGGCCGCACTATGGTCCGGCAACTCGGCGAACTTGAGAACGCCATCATGACCCGGGTGTGGCGGTGGAACCGACCGGTGACGGTTCGCGAGGTTCTCCTGGATCTGCGGTCGGAACGCGAAATCGCGTACACCACCGTGATGACCGTCCTGGACAAGCTCCACAGAAAGGGCTGGCTGCGCCGTGAGCGGGTCGGCCGGGCCTATCGATATGAACCGGTCTCGTCCCGCGAGGCGTACACCGCGGCGCTGATGAACGACGCGTGGGCCACCAGTGACAATCCGGCGGCGGCCCTGGTGCACTTCTTCGGCCTGATGTCCCCCGGGCAGCGCGAGGCACTCCGGGACGCCTTGCGGGTCTCCGCTCTGTTCCCGCCCGATCCGCCGCCCGCCGATTCCGCGGAGCCGGGGCCGGATACCGGGGAGACCGCGCCGGGCGCGACGCGATAACGTCCCCGCCATGGAGGTCACCATCCGCCGTGCGCGGACCACGGACGTGCGGGCCGTGCGCGGGCTCATCGACGCCTACGCACGCGACGGCATTCTGCTCGACAAGCCCACAGTCACACTGTTCGAATCCGTCCAGGAGTTCTGGGTCGCGGAACGCGACGACACCGGCACGGTGGTGGCCTGCGGCGCCCTGCACGTGATGTGGGAGGACCTCGCCGAGGTCCGCACGCTCGCGGTCGACCCGTCCTGCCGGGGCTTCGGGGTCGGGCATCTGCTGCTGGACAAGCTGCTGCAGACGGCGCGCTGGCTCGGCGTCCGTCGGATTTTCTGCTTGACGTTCGAGGTGCCGTTCTTCGCGAAACACGGTTTCGTCGAGATCGGTGAGCTTCAGGAAACCGATGATGGTACGACAGACCCGGCGGCGATCGCTACGGATGTCTATGAGGAACTTCTCCGCTCGTACGATGAAGGTGTCGCGGAGTTCCTTGACCTGGAGCGGGTGAAGCCCAACACACTGGGCAACTCGCGCATGCTGCTGCACCTCTGAACCGCTCCCGCGCCGGTCAAGGGTTTGTGTTTTCCGGAGAAAGGCGCTTTCCTTTCCTTAGGCAATGGGTCGTTTAGCGGAAAGGGAAGCCCGTGGCACAGAGGGTGCAGGTCATTCTTGAAGACGATCTCGACGGCGGTTCGGCGGACGAGACGGTGACGTTCGCGCTCGACGGCGTTGCCTACGAGATCGACCTGAAGAGCGCCAACGCGGACAAGCTTCGCGGTCTGCTGGCGCCGTACGTGGAGAAGGGCCGCAAGCAGAGCGGCCGGCTCGCAGGCGCCCGGCGCCCGGGCCGCGGCACCGCGCCGCGCCCCTCGGGCAGCGCGCCGGACACCGCGAAGATCCGCGCGTGGGCCAAGGAGCAGGGCATGGAGGTCAACGACCGCGGCCGGGTGCCGAGCAACGTGCGCCAGGCCTACGAGGACGCCAACGCGTCCTGACCCCGGCGCCACCGGAACGCCGGAGCGGGCGCGGGGCCCCGGCGGCCGCACAGGGCGCCGACGACACACGCGCGGGGCGCGGAGGACTCTCCTCCGCGCCCCGCGGCGCGCACCCGCAGGGGCGCGGGGCCGCCGGGACCGGGGGGCGTCCGGGCGGCGGAACAATCACGACCCGTGCAACGCTGTAGAGGCGGAGCGGTAACGCCGACACCACCGGGTGGCGTACCGGCCGCACCGGCCGCACCGGCCGCACTGAACGGCCGTTCCCGCGGCGCGACTTCTCGCCAGGCGAACACCGCCACCGCGGAAACTGCGCGAGAACCGCCCCGATACCGGGTATGAATGCAGGTGGACGGGTTCGTCGACCTGTCCAGGGGCAGTATGCGTGACCGGCCGGAGACGGCCCGGCTCCGTCCCGGCGGTTCTTGTTCGCCGATGGCGTAGCGGTATCCGGTGCATCCGGGCCACCTGTGGGAACACCGTTTCCCAGCATCAGGTTGGGATTGGTGTCGGTTGGTCGCGCAGCATCTCGCTCCCGTACCGGGGAGTGAATCCGTGGGCCGCGCCGCTGAGCGGGACTAGCATGCGGAAGGACAGGGCGGGGACCGACCCCGAACTGCCCGACCGCTCTGAGGAGCGATAAACGATGTTCGAGAGGTTCACCGACCGCGCGCGGCGGGTTGTCGTCCTGGCTCAGGAAGAAGCCCGGATGCTCAACCACAACTACATCGGCACCGAGCACATCCTCCTGGGTCTGATCCACGAGGGCGAGGGCGTCGCCGCAAAGGCCCTGGAGAGCCTCGGGATTTCTCTTGAGGCCGTACGCCAGCAGGTCGAGGAGATCATCGGCCAGGGCCAGCAGGCCCCGTCCGGTCACATTCCCTTCACCCCCCGGGCGAAGAAGGTCCTGGAGCTGTCGCTCCGGGAGGCGCTGCAGCTCGGCCACAACTACATCGGCACCGAGCACATCCTGCTCGGCCTGATCCGCGAGGGCGAGGGCGTCGCCGCCCAGGTCCTGGTCAAGCTGGGTGCCGACCTCAACCGGGTGCGCCAGCAGGTCATCCAGCTGCTCTCCGGCTACCAGACCGGCGGCGGCAAGGAGTCGGCCACGGCCGGCGGTCCCGCCGAGGGCACCCCGTCGACCTCGCTGGTCCTGGACCAGTTCGGCCGCAACCTCACCCAGGCCGCCCGCGAGGCCAAGCTCGACCCGGTCATCGGGCGCGAGAAGGAGATCGAGCGGGTCATGCAGGTGCTGTCCCGCCGCACCAAGAACAACCCGGTCCTGATCGGCGAGCCCGGTGTGGGCAAGACCGCCGTGGTCGAGGGCCTGGCGCAGGCGATCGTCAAGGGCGAGGTCCCGGAGACGCTCAAGGACAAGCAGCTCTACACGCTGGACCTGGGCGCCCTGGTGGCCGGCTCGCGCTACCGCGGTGACTTCGAGGAGCGCCTGAAGAAGGTGCTCAAGGAGATCCGCACCCGCGGCGACATCATCCTGTTCATCGACGAGCTGCACACCCTGGTCGGCGCGGGCGCCGCCGAGGGCGCCATCGACGCCGCCAGCATCCTCAAGCCCATGCTGGCCCGCGGCGAGCTGCAGACCATCGGTGCCACCACCCTGGACGAGTACCGCAAGCACCTGGAGAAGGACGCCGCGCTGGAGCGCCGCTTCCAGCCGATCCAGGTCGCCGAGCCGTCGCTGCCGCACACCATCGAGATCCTCAAGGGTCTGCGCGACCGCTACGAGGCCCACCACCGGGTCTCCATCACGGACGCCGCGCTGGTCGCCGCCGCCACCCTGGCCGACCGGTACATCTCGGACCGCTTCCTGCCGGACAAGGCGATCGACCTGATCGACGAGGCCGGCTCGCGAATGCGGATCCGTCGGATGACCGCGCCGCCGGACCTGCGCGAGTTCGACGAGAAGATCGCCGACGTGCGCCGCGAGAAGGAGAGCGCGATCGACGCGCAGGACTTCGAGAAGGCCGCGTCCCTGCGCGACGACGAGAAGCAGCTCCTGCAGGCCAAGGCCAAGCGCGAGAAGGAGTGGAAGGCCGGCGACATGGACGTCGTCGCGGAGGTCAACGAGGAGCTCATCGCCGAGGTCCTGGCCACCGCCACCGGCATCCCGGTCTTCAAGCTGACCGAGGAGGAGACCTCGCGTCTGCTGCGCATGGAGGACGAGCTGCACAAGCGCGTCATCGGCCAGAAGGACGCCATCAAGGCGCTCTCCCAGGCTATCCGGCGCACCCGTGCGGGCCTCAAGGACCCGAAGCGCCCCGGCGGCTCGTTCATCTTCGCCGGCCCGTCCGGTGTCGGTAAGACCGAGCTGTCCAAGACGCTCGCCGAGTTCCTCTTCGGGGACGAGGACGCGCTGATCGCGCTCGACATGTCCGAGTTCTCCGAGAAGCACACCGTCTCGCGGCTCTTCGGTTCGCCCCCCGGCTACGTGGGCTACGAGGAGGGCGGCCAGCTGACCGAGAAGGTCCGCCGCAAGCCGTTCTCGGTCGTCCTCTTCGACGAGGTCGAGAAGGCCCACCCGGACATCTTCAACTCGCTGCTGCAGATCCTGGAGGACGGTCGCCTGACCGACTCCCAGGGCCGCGTGGTCGACTTCAAGAACACCGTCATCATCATGACGACCAACCTCGGCACCCGGGACATCTCCAAGGGCTTCAACCTGGGCTTCGCGGCCACGGGTGACACCCAGAGCGGGTACGAGCGGATGAAGGCGAAGGTCGGCGACGAGCTCAAGCAGCACTTCCGCCCCGAGTTCCTGAACCGCGTCGACGACATCGTGGTGTTCCACCAGCTGTCCGAGGACGACATCATCCAGATCGTCGACCTGATGATCGACAAGGTGGACGAGCGGCTCAAGGACCGGGACATGGGCCTGGAGCTCAGCGTCGAGGCCAAGAAGCTGCTGGCCAAGCGCGGCTACGACCCGATCCTGGGTGCCCGTCCGCTGCGCCGCACGATCCAGCGCGAGATCGAGGACCACCTCTCCGAGAAGATCCTCTTCGGCGAGCTGCGGGCCGGCCACATCGTCGTCGTCGACGTCGAGGGTGAGGGCAAGGAGGCCAAGTTCACCTTCCGCGGTGAGGAGAAGTCGGCCGTCGCGGACACCCCGGCCGCGGTTGCCTCGTCAGGTCCGGACCTGACGAAGTAACAACATTTAACAGACAACTTCACAGCCACCGAGCCCCCGGCGTCCGCGCCGGGGGCTCGGTGCGTTCCGGTCGCCCCGATCCGGGGTTCCCGCAGGCGGGGGCGGGTGCCGTCGGAGGCTGGCTGGTATGGGTACGTCCCATTTCTCGGTAAGCTTTAACGGACATCCTGTTGACATATGGTCAGCTGATGGGGAGTTGCGGAGGATAGCGCCGTGGCCATGTCATGGTCAAGGTCTATCTTTTCTGTCCACGCTTGTATCAAATGACGTCCACCTGTCTTTCATTTTGGTTTGCCGGGCTTTGGCCAAGAGCTGGCCCCGGTCGGGGAGGACGTCACAACGTTGAAGAACATCAGGAGAACCGCTGGGGCTGCCACGGCCGCGGCGGTCATAGTCACGCTCGGCGCGGGCCTGTTCCCGGCCACCGCCGTCGCGGCAGGCTCGGCTCCCGCGCCCCGGGACCCGGCCGACGCCGTCCAGTCCGCCAACATCGAGCACAACCTGCCGGGCCCGCTGACCGAGAAGGTCGAGGCCGAGCAGAAGGCCGCCACCGAGCAGCTGATCGCCGGCACCGCCCAGGTCGAGAACCACAACGGCAGCACCAGCATCAAGCTGGGCAAGGACAAGTACGTGGAGCTCGGCCGCGAGCGCACGGACAAGATCTTCACCATCCTGGTCGACTTCGGCGACCAGGTGGACAACACCACCAAGACCGCCGACGGCAAGGTCATGTACGGCGGTGAGCCCGGCCCGAAGCACAACGAGATCGAGAAGCCGGACCGCGCCAACGACAACTCGACCGCCTGGCAGGCCGACTACAACCAGCAGCACTTCCAGGACCTGTACTTCGCCAAGGACAAGCCCTCGCTGAAGACCTTCTACGAGAAGCAGTCCTCGGGCCGCTACTCGGTCGACGGCGTGGTCTCGGACTGGGTGCGGGTGCCGTGGAACGAGGCCCGGTACGGCTCGGACTACTGCGGCTCCAACGTCTGCGACAGCGCCCAGGACCTGATCCGCGACGCCGTGGACATCTGGTACAAGGACCAGCTGGCCAAGGGGCAGACCAAGGAGCAGGTCAAGGCCACCCTGGCGTCGTACGACCAGTGGGACCGCTACGGTTCGCACAACGACGGGAACTTCAACCAGCCCGACGGGTACATCGACCACTTCCAGATCGTGCACGCCGGTGAGGACAAGTCGGCCGGCGGCGGCAAGCAGGGCAGCAAGGCCCTGTGGGCGCACCGCTCGTACGCCTACGGCAACCTGAACGGCCAGGCGGGCCCGGCCGACAACAAGCTCGGCGGCGTCCAGGTCGGCGACTCCGGCCTCTGGATCGGCGACTACACGATGCAGCCGGAGAACGGCGGCCTCGGCGTCTTCGCCCACGAGTACGGCCACGACCTCGGTCTGCCGGACCTCTACGACACCGCCGGCACGGGCGTCGACAACTCGGTCGGCTTCTGGTCGCTGATGTCCTCCGGTTCCTGGCTCGGCGAGGGCAAGGGCGCCATCGGCGACATGCCGAACGACCTCGACGCCTGGAGCAAGCTCAAGCTCGGCTGGCTGAAGTTCGACAAGGCCAAGGCCGGCACCGAATCGACCCACCACATCGGCCCGGTCGAGTACAACAGCAGCCTCCCGCAGGCGCTGGTCGTCGAGCTGCCGAAGAAGACCATCCCCACCGACATCAACAAGCCCGCCTCGGGCAAGAGCGAGTGGTGGAGCGGCAGTGCCGACAACCTGAACGTCACGCTCACCCGGGACGTCGACCTGACCGGCAAGACCAAGGCCAGCCTGAACGCCAAGGCCTGGTACGAGCTGGAGGCGAACTTCGACTACGCCTTCGCCGAGGTCTCCACCGACGGCGGCAGCAACTGGACCGCCCTGGACGGTACCTGGAACGGCCAGCCGCTCCCGAAGGATGCCAGCGGCCGCGCGGCCCTGTCCGGCCTCACCGCCGCCTGGGGCGACCTGTCCTTCCCGCTGGACGCCTACGCCGGCAAGGCCGTCAAGGTCCGCTTCCACAACACCACCGACTCGGGCCTGCACTACCGCGGCTTCGCCGTCGACGACATCTCGGTGACCGCCGACGGTTCGACGATCTTCAGCGACGACGTCGAGAACGGTGACAACGGCTGGGTGGCCAAGGGCTTCACCCGCTTCGCCGGCAGCTACACCAAGGACTACGGGCAGTACTACATCGCGGAGAACCGCCAGTACGTCTCCTTCGACCAGACCCTGAAGACCGGCCCGTACAACTTCGGCTGGGGCAACAGCCGGCCGAAGTGGGTCGAGTACTACCCGTACCAGCCCGGTCTGCTGATCTGGTTCTGGGACGAGTCGCAGCCCAACAACAACGTCAGCGCCCACAAGGGCCACGGTCTGATCCTGCCGATCGACTCGCACCCGACCCCGCTGAAGTGGAGCGACGGCACCCTGATGCGTCCGCGCATGCAGGGCTACGACTCGACCTTCGGCTCGCGCAAGGTCAGCGCGCTGTCGCTGCACAAGAACGGCGTCGAGACGGTCATCCCGAAGGCCAAGGGCGTCGACGAGTTCTCGGACCTGAAGGAGTACTGGTCCAGCGACAACCCGTACAGCAGCGTGATCGTCCCGAAGACGGGTACCAGCATCGAGGTCGAGAACGAGTCCTCGAACTACCTGGAGACCTGGATCCGGGTCCGCCCGGTCGACAACTGATCGGTCGAGCACTGACGATCAACCTGTGACCAGGCGGTTCCAACCCGCCACGGCCGGCCCGTCCCCGCATCGCGCGGGGGCGGGCCGGCCGCTTCGTCAGGCCTTGGCGCCGCGGGCGGGCAACCGGTCCAGGAAGGCGGCGGCCGCCTCGACGACGTCGGCCGCCGTCCAGTCCAGCGCGGACGCGGTCACCGTGACCTCGGTCATCGCCAGGCCCGGCAGATCGCGCTCTCGCCAGCCGCCGAACAGGCCGACCCCGGTCTCCTCGGCCAGCCCGAGCCCGGCCTCGTCCAACTCCTCGGCGGCGTACGGCAACCAGACCTGGAACTGGTGGGTGTGCGGCGGGGCCGGGTGCACCCGGGCGCCGGGCACCGCCGCGAAGGCCGCCTCCAGCGCCTCGGCGACCGTCCTGGCGTGCGCCACGTACCGCTCCAGCAGCGGGAGTTGGCCGTCCAGACCGGCCAGCGCGGCGAGTGCCGCCGGCCACTGCTGGTAGAGCTGGCCGCCGTACCGGTGCCGCCAGGCCTTGGCGGTGCGGACGAAGCCCCCCGAGCCGGCCAGCGCGGCGCCGCTGATGCCGCCGAGCGTCTTGTAGAAGGAGACGTAGACCGAGTCGGCCAGCGCGGTGATCTCCGGCAGCGAGTGGCCGAGGCGGAACACCGACTCCCAGATCCGCGCGCCGTCCAGGTGCAGGGCGGCGCCGCACTCCTCCCGGACCACCCCGGACAGGGCCGCCAGCTCCGCCCAGTCGGGCAGCACGAACCCGGCCTCGCGCAGCGGCAGCTCCAGGCTGAGCGCGGCGTACGGCTCGTCGAAGGAACGCAGCTCCGCGGCGGTGGGCTGGCGCGGGGCCGTGGTCGGCCAGACGCTGCGCAGGCCGGTCAGCACGCCGAGCGCGTGCCGCTCGTGCTGGTCGGTGTGGGCCTGCGGGTGGGTGGCGACGGTGCGCAGCCCGGCCGCCTCGGCGTGGATCCGCAGGGCGACCTGCTGGGCCATCGTGCCGGTGGGGAAGAAGGCCGCGTCCTCGGCGCCGAGCAGTTCGGCGACCCGGCGTTCCAGGGTGCGGACCACGCCGTCGCCGTAGTGGTCCGGGCGCTGGTCCAGATCGTGGTCGCCGCCCTCCCCCGCGAGGGCGGCGAGGCGTTCGCGCATGCTCTGCGGCCGGTCGCCGGACAGGATCCGCTCGCAGCCGCGCAGGGCGGCGAAGCGGCGGTCCGGTAGGTTCGGGCGGTCATTGCCGTCGAGGTCTTCACTCCTGTTGTCATACATGCGTCGATGGTCCCGCAGCGGGCCCGCCAGGTCAGCGGGGCGGACGGCGGAAAGCCGGGCGGCCGGGCCAAACCCCGGCGGGCCGTGGCACTGGTCACACCGGCCCGGCGAGGTACGACCGGCGGTAGTAGCCGGGCCACCGGGGCGGGCGGCCCCCCGAGCCGGTGGCGGACGATCGGATTTCGTGATCGTTACTCCGTCAGCTTGAATCTCCGGCGCGACACTGACTACACGCCGTAGTAGGTCACGCCGTTTGGGCGTCCGCTCGGTGACGGTTACACCTGAGTGGTCCCCCGCTCAGCACGCGCCCGAACGGGCCCTTCGTGCTGCCCTCGTACGACCGTGAGGTACGGCTACCGATGTCCCCTGTCCCGCCCGCGAGGTCGGCCCTGCACCGACTCGCCGCCCGTACGGCGGCCCGGGCGGCGGCCTGGCAGCCCCGGCTCGGCCATGCCGTCCGCACCCACGCCGCGCCGCTGCGCGTGCTCGCCACGCCCCGGCACCCGCTGCCCGGTGGCCTGCCGCAGGCCGAGCGCGACCGCGCGGTGGTCTCCGCCGGAGCGGCCGCGGCGCTGCTCGCCGGCGCCCTGCTGGTGGCCGCGCCGGGCCGCGCCTCGGCGCAGACCGTCCTGCCCACCACCCCCGGCAGTTCGGCCTTCACCGCGCCGCAGGCCGCCGTGCCCAGCCCGGGGATGGTCCAGGTGGCGGGGCCGAGCCCGTACCGGCTCCCGAACGACGGCGACTCGGCGCAGGAGTTCGTGGCGGTGGCCGCCAACCTGCTGCCGGTCGAGCTGCCGACCGCCGCCCCGCCGCCCGGGGCCCCCGCGCCGGAGCCCGAAGCGCAGCCGGCCCCCGCACCCGCACCGGCGCCCGAGTGGTCGGCCCCGGTGCCGGACGCGCCGACCAGCAATCCGTACGGGGTGCCCAACTCCGAGTACGCGGCCGGGTACCACACCGGGGTGGACTTCGCGGTCGACCCGGGCACGCCGCTGCTGGCGGTCGGGAACGCGACCGTGGTGTCGGCCGGCTGGGACGGCTCGTACGGCAAGGAGGTGGTGCTGCGACTGGCGGACGGGCACTACGCGCAGTACGCGCACCTGTCCTCGCTCGGCGTCTCGAAGGGCGACCAGGTGTCGGCGGGCGAGCAGATCGGGCGGTCCGGGAGCACCGGCAACTCGACCGGGCCCCACCTGCACTTCGAGATCCGCACCAGCAACCGCTACGGCGCGGTGGTCAACCCGATCGCGTACCTCGCGGGGCACGGCGTCACCGACTTCTGAGCCCGTCCGCTCAGGAGTGGGCGGGGGCCGGGTGGCTGATCCGGCCGCCGATCTCCAGCGCGACCTCCCGGGCCGCCCCGATCGCCTCCGCCAGGGTGGCCGCCTGCAACGGCTCGCCCCAGACGCTGTCACCGTGGCCGCAGCCCGAGGTGTCCTGCTTGAGCAGGAACATCGCCGAGTGGACGGTGAACAGCGCCATCGTGGCGCGCAGCCGCTCCCGGAAGTCCGCCTCCGGCCCGTGCACCAGCTGGATCATCGTGACCATGCGGTTCCGGAACGCCAGCCCGGCCGGGGAGTCGCGCAGCGCGGGCTGGTTCTCGTGGAAGAAGCGCAGCAGTGGGGCCCGCTCGGCCATCCCGTCCGCGAAGCGGCGGATCAGCTCGTCGCGCATGCCGGGGCTCCAGGACTGCTGCCGGCCCCACTCGATGGTCTCGTCGATCGGCGCGGCCATCCGCTCGACGATGCCCAGGACGATGTCGTCCTTGGTCTTGAAGTGGTAGTAGAGCGCGGCCTTGGTGACACCGAGGCGGTCGGCGATCTCCCGCAGCGAGGTCTGCTCGTAGCCCTGCTCGGAGAAGAGCTCCAGGGACACCTCGATGATGCGAGCCCGCGTGTCGCTGCGGGGGCTGTGCGGAGTGCCCATGGCCTGCCTCATGACTGCGTCGATGACTGCTGCGGACCCCGGTGGCGTCCGCCCCGGGCCTATTCTCCCTGCCCAGGCAGCCGGGCGGGAAACTGGCTTGACGACCGGCTAGGAAACAACTTACCGTGCCGACGGCCCGCAAACTAGCCGGGCGACAAGTAAGTGCATCATTGCGCGGCCTCCGCCCGTCCGAAACACCCCTCCGGGAGACACCACCTCATGTCAGAGTCCAAGACCACCGGCCCGGTACCGGAGGAGAAGACAGCCGAGGAGGAGCAGCCGCGGTCACCCCGCGAAATCCGCCTCGTCATGGTCGGCCTGGTCGTCACCATGCTGCTGGCCATGCTCGACAACCTGATCGTCGGCACCGCGATGCCGACCATCGTCGGCGACCTCGGCGGCGCCGAGCACCTGTCCTGGGTGGTCACCTCGTACACCCTGGCCACCGCCGCCTCCACCCCGATCTGGGGCAAGCTCGGCGACCTCTACGGCCGCAAGGGCACCTTCCTCACCTCGATCGTGATCTTCCTGGTGGGCTCGGCACTGTCCGGCCTGTCGCAGAACATGAACGAGCTGATCGGCTTCCGCGCCCTCCAGGGCCTGGGCGCCGGCGGCCTGATGGTCGGCGTCATGTCGATCATGGGCGCGCTGGTCCCGCCGCGCGACCGCGGCAAGTACCAGGGCATGTTCGCCGCGGTCATGGCGCTCGCCACCATCGGCGGCCCGCTGGTCGGCGGCTTCATCACCGACCACCTGAGCTGGCACTGGACCTTCTACATCAACCTGCCGCTCGGCGTGATCGCGCTCGCCGTGGTCGTCGTCACCCTGAAGCTGCCGAAGGTCCGCAACAAGGCCCGGATCGACTACCTGGGCGCCATCCTGCTCACCACCGGCATCACCTCGCTCGTCCTGATCACCACCTGGGGCGGCCAGCAGTACGACTGGGGCTCCAAGCAGATCCTGGGCCTCGCCGCGCTCGCCGCCGCGACGCTGATCGCCTTCTGCTACGTCGAGCAGCGGGTGCAGGAGCCGATGCTGCCGCTGAGCCTGTTCAAGAACCTGAACTTCACCCTGGTCTCGGTGATCGGCTTCATCGTCGGCTTCGTGATGTTCGGCGCGACCGTGTTCCTGCCGCTCTACCAGCAGGTCGTCCAGGGCGCCTCGGCCACCAACTCCGGTCTGCTGCTGATGCCGATGATGTTCGGCATGCTGGTCGTCTCGCTGGTGGTCGGCCAGGCCGTCACCAAGACCGGCAAGTACCGGATCTACCCGATCATCGGCACCATCGTGATGGCCGTCGGCATGGTGCTGCTCTCCACCATGGGCACCACGACCAGCAGCTTCACCTCCGCCTGCTGGATGGTCGTGCTCGGCGCCGGCATGGGCTTCCTGATGCAGATCACCATGCTGGTCGCGCAGAACAGCGTCGAGCTCAAGGACATGGGCGTGGCCAGCTCGACCGCCACCCTGTTCCGCACCATCGGCGGTTCCTTCGGTGTCGCGCTGTTCGGCGCCCTGTTCAACAACCGGGTCACCGACACCATGAAGGAGCGGCTCGGCGACCACGCGGCGGCGGGCGGCGGCGGCATGAAGGACCCGGGCCAGATGAGCCCGGCCGACCTGCGCAAGCTCCCCGAGAACATCCAGGACGCCTACCACCACGCGGTGTCCAACGGCATGCACACCGTGTTCCTGTGGGGCGCGGGCGTGGCCGTGGTCGCGATCGCCGCGGCGGTGTTCATGCGCGAGGTGCCGCTGCGCGGTGCCGGCGCGGGCAAGGCGGACAAGTCGGCCGAGGCCTCGCTGGAGGCGGCGGCCGTCTGACCCGGCGCTTCCGCTGACGTACGGCGCCCCCGGAAGACCGCTTCCGGGGGCGCCTTCGTCGTACCGTCGTTGATTGTCGGGGCAGTGCGGCTACCGGGGCGGTCCGGCTACTGGGGCAGCCGGTAGACGCCCTGTTCGACGGGCTCCACCAGGCCGTCCGCGACCAGGCCGTCCAGTGCCCGGGCCCGCTGCACCGCGTCCGGCCAGACCGCGTCCAGCCGGGCCTGCGGCACCGGGTCGTGCGCCTCCCGCAGCACCGCGAGCAGCTTGCCGCGCACCTGGCGGTCCGTCCCCTCGTAGGACTGGCCGCGCCGGGCCGGGCCCTCGTACGGCGGGCGGCCGGCCCGCTGCCAGGCGCAGTGGGCGAACAGCGGGCAGTCCCCGCACTCCGGGCCGCGCGCGGTGCAGACCAGCGCGCCCAGCTCCATCACGCCGACCGCCCAGGTGGCCGCGGTCTCGGCGTCGTCGGGCAGCAGCGCGGTCGCCGTCCGGCGCTCGGCGGCGGTGGTGGCCTGGGCCGGGTACTCGACGCCGGACACCGCGCGGGCGAACACCCGGCGGACGTTGGTGTCCAGCACCACGTGCCGCTGGCGGAAGGCGAAGGAGGCGACGGCGGCGGCCGTGTACTCCCCCACCCCGGGCAGTGACAGCAGGGTGGCGTGGTCGTCCGGCACCTCGCCGCCGTGGTCCGCGGTGATCGCCACCGCGGCGGCGTGCAGCCGCAGCGCACGGCGCGGGTAGCCGAGCCGGCCCCACATCCGGACCGCCTCGCCGGGCGCGTCGGCCGCGAGGTCGGCCGGGGTGGGCCAGCGGGTCAGCCACGCCTCCCAGGCGGGCAGCACCCGCTTCACCGGGGTCTGCTGGAGCATGAACTCGCTCACCATGATCGCCCAGGGCGTGGCCGCGGGCGTCCGCCAGGGGAGGTCGCGCTTTCCGGCCTCGTACCAGTCGAGGACGGTCGCGTGCAGCAGCGGCAGGGGCATCGGCGGCCGGACGGCGTCCGGCGCGGCGCCTGCCGGGGAGACGGGGGCGGGGGTGACGGTGATGGCAGCCATGGCCCTCCGATCCTCCCATGCCGATGGACTCGAACGAATCGGAGGAGCATGCTCCGGATCTTCCGGCGGATCGGCCCGCGAACCGGCCGGTGGATCTGCCGAAATCACCGTTTCGGGGCTCCCTCGAACGGCGCAAATGGCGGATCATGTGAAGGAAGGGGCGACTGTGCGGTGTTGGTGAGTCATGCAGCACACACAGTCTCGTAGAGTTTGGGCGTGCCCTCTCTGCGTCAACCCGTGGGACCGCTGCCGGCCTCGATCTACTGGCGTCGGCGCGTCGTCGTGCTCGCCGCCGTCGCGGCGGTCGTCGCCCTGATCGCCTGGCTGATGACCGATCAGGGCGGAGGCGGTGACGGCGGCTCACAAGGCAAGGCCGCGCAGGCCGTTCCGCCCCAGTCCCCGACCCCGACCCCCGCCCAGTCCATCACGCCCGGCGCGTCCCCGAGCGGCCCCGCGGCGCGCCCCGGCGGCGGCACCGGCGGAGGCCCGGTGGCCGGATCCGGCGGCGGCGAGGTCAGCCTCAGCACCGGCGGCACCGGCGGCGCCCCCAACCCGGCTCCCGCCACCGGCGGTGGCACGGGCAACGGCGCGGCGGCCGGCGGTTCGGGTGGCGCGGGTGGCTCCGGTGGTTCCGGCGGCGCCCCGGTGGTGAACACGCCCGAGGTGATGGCGCTTCCGGTCTGTGTCTCCTCCCAGGTCACCCTGGAACTGGCCAGCGCACAGAATTCGTACCAGCCCAAGGACAAGCCGCGGCTCTCGCTCACCGTGAAGAACGCCTCCGGCGCCAACTGCCGGGTGGACCTGGGCCGGACGGCCTCGGCGATCACCGTGACCGCCAGCAACGGCGACCGGGTCTGGTCCTCCGGCGACTGCCCGGCCGACCGCGGCAGCAGCTGGGTGCAGATCCCGGCCAACAACGGGCTGACCGAGACCTTCACCTGGGACCGCAGCCGCAGCAAGCCGCAGTGCGCCACCGCCGACCCGACGCCCCCCGCGGCGGGCACCTACCTGGTGGTCGCCGACCTCACCGGCCTCTCCGGCGGCCAGGTCTCTGCGCGTTCCTCGATCCGCCTGGAGAGCTGAGCCCTCCTCAACCCGCTTCGAAGCCTCCGACCGCGCTGCGGTCGGGGGCTTCGGCGTCTTCCGGGCCCGCCCGGGATGCGCGACGGCCCCCGGGGGAGCGCTTGGGGGGCGTCGCGGTGGCGCGACGGATCAGACGTAGCGCTCCAGGATGGACGATTCGGCAAGGCGGGACAGGCCCTCGCGGACCGAGCGGGCCCGGGTCTCGCCGACGCCCTCGACCGTCTGCAGGTCGTCGATGCTGGCGGCGAGCAGCTTCTGCAGGCCCCCGAAGTGCTCGACCAGGCGCTCTATCACCGTGTTGGGCAGGCGCGGGATCTTCGCCAGCAGCCGGTAGCCGCGAGGCGAGACCGCGGAGTCCAGCGACTCCGGGGAGCCCGAGTAGCCGAGCGCCTTGGCGACCGTCTGAAGGTCCAGCAGCTCGGCGTGGGTGAGCGCCTCCAGGTCGGCCAGCACCTCGTTGACCGTCCGGCCCTTCTTGGCGGCCCGCTCCGGGAAGTAGTCCCGGGCGACCAGTTCGCGCTCCGGCTCCACGCCCGCGATCAGCTCGTCCAGCTGGAGCGAGAGCAGTCGGCCGTCGATGCCGAGCTCCAGCACGTAGCCGGCGATCTCGGTGGCGATCAGCCGGACCATCTCCAGCCGCTGGGCCACGGCGGTGACGTCCCGGACCGTCACCAGGTCCTCGATCTCCAGCGCGGACAGCGTGCCGGCCACCTCGTCCAGGCGCAGCTTGTAGCGCTCCAGGGTGGCCAGCGCCTGGTTGGCGCGGGACAGGACGGTGGTCGAGTCCTCCAGCACCCGGCGGGTGCCGTTGACGTACATCGCGATCAGCCGCATCGAGTGCGAGACCGCCACCACCGGGAAGCCGGTCTGCCGGTTGACCCGCTCGGCGGTGCGGTGGCGGGTGCCGGTCTCGTCGGTGGGGATGGTGGAGTCCGGCATCAGGTGCACGCCGGCCCGGACGATCTTGGTGATGTCCTTGTCCAGCACCACCGCGCCGTCGAGCTTGCACAGCTCGCGCAGCCGGGTCGCGGTGAACTCGACGTCCAGGACGAAACCGCCGGTGCAGATCGACTCGACGGTCTTGTCGAAACCGAGCACGATCAGGCCGCCGGTGTTGGCCCGGAGCACCCGCTCCAGGCCGTCGCGCAGCCCCGTGCCGGGCGCGATGGCACTGAGGGAGGCCCGCAGCAGGGCCTCCTCACGGGAGGCCTTGTCCGCCCCCCGGTCGCTGGCTGCCACGTGACTCCTCCGGTCGACCCCGTGCCGCGCGCCTCGCGCCGTGCGCCGGTCCGCGGTCTGTTGCTCTGTCGCTCAGTACCGCTCGGTACTGCCCTCTGGCCAATGAGACTGGGGAAAGTCTAACTGCGTGCGGCATCGACAGGGCTTGGGTCAGCGCAGTTCGTCGGAGTCGAGCGGCTCCCAGCCCTCCATCAGCTCCTCCGGGTGCGCGATGACCCGGGCCGCGCGCGGGGCCGGCGGCGCCGACGGTGCCTCAGCACGCGGCTTGGCGGCGGCCCGGCGGCGACCCGGGATGGCCCGCAGCGCCTCGCCGATGTCGGCCACCTCGACCACCTTCATGCCCGACGGCACCTTGCCCGGATCCGGCGGCACCAGGGCGTGGGTGAAGCCCAACCGGTGCGCCTCGGCGAGCCGCCGCTGCACCCCCGTCACCCGCCGTACCTCGCCCGCCAGGCCGACCTCGCCGATCGCCACCAGGTTGCTGGGCAGCGGGGTGTCCGAGGAGGAGCTGGCCACCGCGAGCGCGACCGCGAGATCGGCGGACGGCTCGCTCAGCTTCACCCCGCCCACCGTCGCGGTGTAGATGTCCTGCTTGCCGAGCTTCACCCCGCCGTGCCGCTCGACCACGGCCAGGATCATCGCGATCCGGGGCGACTCCAGGCCCGAGGTGGTGCGCCGCGGGGACGGGATCTGCGAATCCACCATCAGCGCCTGCACCTCCGCCACCAGCGGCCGCTTGCCCTCCAGGGTGACGGTGAGGCAGGTGCCGGGGACGGGCTTGTCACGCCTGGTCAGGAAGAGGCCGGACGGATCGGCCAGGCCGACGATGCCCTCGTCGTGCAGCTCGAAGCAGCCGACCTCGTCGGTGGCGCCGTAGCGGTTCTTGACCCCGCGGATGAGCCGCAGCCGGGCGTGCCGGTCCCCCTCGAAGCTGAGCACCACGTCCACCAGGTGCTCCAGCAGGCGCGGGCCGGCGATCTGGCCGTCCTTGGTGACGTGGCCGACCAGCAGCGTCGCCATCCCGCGCTCCTTGGAGGCCCGGATCAGCGCGGCCGCCACCTCACGGACCTGGGCCGGGCCGCCGGGGGCGCCGTCCAGCTCGGCGGAGGCGATGGTCTGCACCGAGTCCAGGATCAGCAGGCCGGGGTTGACCGCCTCGACGTGCCCGAGCACGGCGCCGAGGTCGGACTCGGCGGCGAGGTAGAGGTGCTCGGAGAGGGCGTTGATCCGGTCGGCGCGCAGCCGGACCTGACCGGCCGACTCCTCGCCGGTGACGTAGAGCGTGCGGTGCCGCTCGCTGGCCGCCTTGGCCGCGACGTCCAGCAGCAGGGTGGACTTGCCGACGCCGGGCTCGCCGGCCAGCAGGACCACCGCGCCGGGGACCAGCCCGCCCCCGAGCACCCGGTCCAGCTCCGGCACACCCGTCGAACGGGCCGTCGCGACCTGGCCGTCCACCTGGGCGATCGGGCGCGCGGGCGCGCTGACCGGGCCCGCGGCGGTCGTCCGGATCGGCACCGCGCCGTACTCCTCGACGGTGCCCCAGGCGTTGCACTCCGGGCAGCGGCCGACCCACTTGGGCAGCTGGTTGCCGCACTCGGTGCAGCGGTACGCCGGGCGCGGCTTGGCGGTGGTCTTGGAACGGGCAGCCATGTGGCCCACCGTAGTGCCTGGGTCCGACAAGACCGGACGGGCCGGGCGCCGGCGGCGTCCACACAGATGGACGATGCTGTTACCCGAAAGAAGTACATGCGCGGCGAACGGCCGGGGTGCGCCGCCCGCCGTCTCTACCGTCGGACGGGTGACAACGCGTACTGAAGGGCCGCCGGCCGCCGTGCTCGCGGCGTACGACCGGCAGGTGGACGGCCTGTTCACCTACTGTCTCTCGGTGCTGTGCGAGCACGACGCGGCCGCCAGCGCCCTGCGCGAGGTCCGCGAGCTGGCGCGGCAGCACGGCGCCCGGCTGGCCGAGCCCGGGCTGGTCCGGGCCTGGCTGTTCTCGCTGGCCCGGCACTGCTGCCTGCGGCGGCTCTCGGACGGCGCCGGGCGGGAGACCACGGCGGAGCCGACCGAGGCCGAGACGGCCCGGCGGCGGCGCGAGCTGGCCTCGCTCGCCTGGCCGGAGGCGGCCGGCACCGATCCGGAGCAGCGCGAGGCGCTGGAACTGTCCGTCCGGCACCGGCTGACCCCGCACGAGGTGGCGGCGGTGCTGGGCCTGCCGTTCGAGCGGACCCGGGCGCTGCTCGGCGCCGCCGGGGCGGAGGTCGCCCGGACCAGGGCGGCCCTGCTGGTGCTCGGTGTGCGCAGCTGCCCGGAACTGGACCGGCTCGGCGGGGCCGGGGCGGAGTCCTGGCGGGACCGGGTGCTGGGCCCGGCGCTGCGTCGGGAGCTGGTGCAGCACGTGGTGGACTGCCCGACCTGCCGGGGGACGGCGGAGCGGGTGGCCGGCGAGGCGGCGGAGGGCTCGGCGGGGAGGTCCGGGCTGCCGCTGCTGGCGGCGCCCGCCCCGGCCGCGGTGCCCTCCGTGGCGTCCTCCGCGGCGTCCTCGGACGCGGGGGCGGTGACGTACCTGCCGTCGGCGGTCGGGGCGGTGCGGCGGGCGGGGGCGGTGCCGGCGGCCGAGCCGGGGCTGCGGTTCGACCAGAGCGGCTTCCCCCGGCACCGGGCTCCAGACGCGGGCCGGGCCCTGGCGGTGCGGCGGCGGGTGGTGACCACCGGGGTGCTCGCGGCCGTCCTGGCGGCGCCGGTGGTCGCGCTGTGGGCGGGGCACCGGGGCGACGGGCCGGGGGCGGCGGCCGCGGTGTCCACGGTGCGGGTGGAGGAGGCGGGACAGCCGGACGGCCGGCGGCCGGCGGCGGGTGCCCCGGCGGGCACGGGGCTGTCGGGGGCGCCGGGGATGCCGGGGATGCCGGGGATGGAGCTGGCGGGTGCGGGGGCGGTGAGTGCCGAGGAGGCCGGTGCAGAAACGTTGCTTCCCGGCTTTCCGCGGCTGACCATCCTGGGGCCGGTGGTGCCGGTGCCGGCCCGGGGCGCGACCCCGATCAGCAGTCCGACCCTGGTCGCCGCCCCGGTCCCCACGGTCGGGCGGGCCTCCGCGCCCGGGGCCGGCCCGGGCGTCGCCAACCCGGCTCCGGCCGGGCTGCTCACCGTCGAAGCCGCCGAGTACGGCAGCCGGACCGTCCTCACCCTCACCAACTCCGGTACCACTGAGATCCGTTGGCACGCCACGACGGACACCGGCTGGCTGCGGCTCAGCCGCGACTGCGGCACCCTCGCGCCGGGCCAGCGGATCACCGTGATCGTCACCGTGGACGAGGACCTCGCACCCACGACGCACTGGACGGCGCGGATCGCGCTGCCGCCCTCGCAGGCGGTGGTCACCCTGGAGGGCGGCCCGCACAACCGGGGCGGGTCGGCCTCCTCCCCCGCCGACCCGGGCGCGTCGGGCGCGTCGCCGACGGCCACGGCGTCGGGCCCGGCGACGGCCACGGCGGGTCCGACGCCGGGTGGTACGCCGCACCCGTCGGGCACGGGCACGGCGACGCCGTCGGGGTCGCCCTCGTCCTCGTCCTCGTCCGCCGGGCCGTCGTCGTCGGCATCACCGTCGCCGTCGCCGTCCTCGTCGGCGTCCGCGCACCCGTCCTCGCCGCCGTCCTCGGGCACCTCCACGGCCGTCCCGACGGGCACCGCGTCCCCGGCGGCGCACTGAGCGGGTGGCGCTGGTGGGCGCCGGGCGGCGGTCAGCTCCGGTCGATCGGCGGCACCCGGTAACTGCCGTCCAGCACGGCCGGCTTCGGGTGGTAGAGCCGGATGATCGGCCGGAACTCGCCGACCGGCGTGGGCAGCCAGTTGGCTGCCGCCACCGCGTCCTCGGGCTGCTCGTGCTGGAGCGTCAGCGTGAGCGAGCCGTCCTCGCCGTACACCAGGCCCGGGGTCCGGTCGCCGATCGAGTAGCGCCCGATCGGGTTGTCCACCAGGTAGTAGTCCGGCAGTGCGTACATCGTGACGGACCAGAACGCCTCGACGGGCGGCGGCTGGTCGAACCGCAGCGTGTAGCTGTGCGCGCCGGTGAGCGGGCGGCCGTCGGAGTCGTCGTAGGTCGTCGCGTACGAGGCCTCGTACGCGTGGTTGCCCCAGAGGCCGGCCCGGGCGGCACCGGCCCGGCTGAGGTACCCGGCGCGGCGGTCGGGGATGCGCCACTCGGGGTCGTCCAGGGTGCCGGGGCCCAGGTGGTCGATGTTGTAGTCGAACAGGTGGAGCGCCGAGCGCCACTCGCCGGGCGGGTGCTCCTCGGGCGGGCGGGTGGCGTCCTCGACCCGTTCGCGGCCGGCGGCCAGGCCCTTGGCCAGCGTGAGGGTCCAGTCGGCGGTGGTCGCGCGGTACGGCGAGATGCCCTCGTCGAGCAGGCCGAGCGGGGCGAAGCGCTGCTGGTACTCGACGTCCGGGCCGGCCGGCGGGAAGGCCTGCATCCAGACCCGCAGCCGTTCGAAGAAGGCCAGCCGCTCGGGCACCTCGGGGTCGGGCTCGGGCAGTCCGGCGACCAGCCCGCCGGGCTCCAGTGGCTCCAGGGTGAGGCGCTTCTGGAGGGCCTTGACCCGGGGGAGGTCGTCCGGGCCGTTGCAGGCGAAGCGGCCGACGATGGTGGCCACCGTGGACGGCGCCTCGATCACCCGGGTCGGGTCGGGCGGGGTGCCATGCCAGCCGGGCGGGACGATCAGCCAGGTCTGCGCACCGGTGCCGGTGGCGCGGCTGCCGATGTAGGCGACGTTGTCCGTCCAGGCGCCGACGACCTGCAGCACGTAGTAGGCCCCGGCGGTGTCCGGGACCCGCAGCACCTGCGGGCCCTCGGAGAGGTCGAGCTGGGCGATCGAGTAGACGGTGTCGTTGTTGACCGAGACGAAGTGGTCCTTGGGCCCGGCCAGCCGGGTGGCGTGGCTGAAGTGGTTGAACGACGCCGCCGGCAGGGTGCCCAGGCCGCCCCGGGCGAAGCGCTCGACCATGGTGAGGCCGGCGACGAGCGGGTAGCCGTAGACGTAGGCGTCGGCGGCCAGGGCCTCCAGCTCGGGCTGGTTCATCGGGGTGTCCTTCGTCCGGTCGTCGCGGGCTCCGTGTGGTCCGCGCTGCCTGTGGTGCCCGCACTGCCTGTGGTGCCCCCGCGGTCCGGGCCGTTCGTGCCGTCCGCCGCCGAACCGCCGTGCCGGGACTCCTCGGTGGGCAGCGCGTAGAGACCCAGCCGCGCGCCCAGGGCCTGGCTGAGGAAGTCCGCGCCGATCTGCTCACGGGTGCCCCAGAACCCGGCCGGGGCGCCCGGTCCGGCGGCGGCCCGCTCCAGCCGCGCGCGGCCGTCGGCGATGCCGCGCTCGATCTCGGCGCGGACCTCGATCGGCAGCGTGGCGGGCTCGAACTCGCCGCGCCCGTCGATGCCGAGGTCGGTGAGGCGGCCGCGCAGGTCGATCTCGGCGGGCGGCAGCTCGACGGCCCCGCGGAGCGGGAAGAAGCCGAACAGGAAGTCGAGGAAGCCGAGGAACTCGACGGTGTCCAGCACCTCGGCTCGCCAGACCGGCCAGACCGGCTCCGGTGCGGGGTCGGGCGCCGGGGTTCCGGCGTACTCGTGCAGCGGGCGCAGCCGGTACTGCTGCTGGGCGGTCTTCAGGTCGGCGACGTCCGCCGGGGTGCGGTCGGCGAGGCGGGTGCGACCGAGGATGCCGACCAGCCGGGTGGCGGTGCGGATCACGCCCCGGACGCCGGGCGGGGCCTCGCCGCGCCAGTCCGGGCCTGCCACCAGGTGGTCGCCGGCCTCCCGGCCGGTGGTCCGGGTGCCGATGAACCCGGCGTACACGGTGTCGAGTTCGTGCAGCGGGAGGACGTAGGGGCGGTCCACGGCCGGGACGGACAGCACCCACGGTTCGGTGCGCAGGTCGAGCCAGGCCCGGGAGTACGCGGTGTCGCTCTCGGCGGTGGCCCCGCCGGGGGTGGGGATGCCGGGAGCGGCCGGGCTGGGCGGCGGCGGGCGGTGGCGGAAGACGCCGAAGCCGCCGACGTACCCCGGGTCCGCGTCGTCCAGCGCCTGTGCGTACAGGGTGCGGTAGTTCTGCAGGATCGGGTAGCCGCGGACCCAGGCCTCGGCGGTGGTCGCGCGGATGGTGGCCGGGTCCACGAGTGCCGGGTTGGCCATGCTCGTCGCTCTCCCCAGTGCACGGAAGGCCGGCGGCGCCGGAGCGCACCGGAATCCAGGACATACCAGTACATAGGGGATGCTATGCGGGGTGGGGCTGGTCAGCATGTCGAATGGTCCACCGTCCGGGAGCCGGGGTCGGGTCGACCGGTGCGCGGGGCGTCGGCCAGGACGCCGGACGTTGCCGCCGATACCCGGGCGTCCGCTCTGCTCAGCGCGAATCCGGGCATGCGACCGGGGCGGCCGGGAGAGGGTGACCGGTATGAAGATCCTTCTGCTCGGCGGTTCGTCCTTCCTCGGACGGGCCTACGCCTCCGAGGCGCTCGCCCGAGGCCACGAGGTGACCACCTTCAACCGCGGCCGCAGCGCCGACGACCTGGCCGGCGTCGAGGCCGTCCGGGGCGACCGCGACCGCGCCGACGACCTCGCCCGGCTGGTCGACGGCCGCACCTGGGACGCCGTCGTCGACACCTCCGCCCAACAACCCGCCCAGGCCGCGATCTCCGCCCGGCTGCTGCGCGAACGCGCCCACCACTACACCCTCGTCTCCTCCGTGCACGCCTTCACCGACTGGCCCGCCCGGACCATCGCCGAGGACTCGCCGCTGCACCCCTGCCCCGCCGACACCCCGCCCGACCAGCCGCTCGGCACCCACCTCAAGGCCGGCTGCGAGCGCGCGGTGCTGGAGGACTTCGGCGCCGAGCGGTCGCTGGTCCTCAACAGCGGGCTGCTCATCGGACCGTACGAGAACGGCGGCCGGCTGCCCTGGTGGCTGGAGCGGATGGCCCGCGGCGGGAAGGTGCTGGCCCCTGGCGACCCGGAGCGGACCATGCAGGTGATCGACGTCCGGGACTTCGCCGCCTTCGGGCTCGACCTGCTGACCGCCCGGACGGCGGGCCGCTACATCACCACGGCGCCGCCCGGACGGCTCACCTTCGGGGAGTGGCTGGAGACCTGCCGGGAGATCGCCGGCGCCGCGGACACCCGCCTGGCCTGGGTCGAGGACGCGCCGCTGCTCGCCGACGGGCCGGACAAGGTCGACCCGTGGACCGAACTCCCGCTCTGGGCACCGGACCTGCCCGAGATGGCGGGCGTCTGGCTCGCCGACACCACCCGGGCCGAGGCGGCCGGGCTGCACTGCCGCCCGTTCGCCGAGACCGCGCGGGACACCTGGGAGTGGCTGCGCACCCGCGGCCCGGCCGAGGACACCGACGCCGAGGGGCGGAAGGGGCGCACGGAGGCCCAGGTGCGGCAGGGCATCGAACCGGCCAAGGAGCAGCGGCTGTTGGCCGCGTTCGACTGAGGGCCGGTGGCGGGTGCTCGACGGGCACGGGTGGGGCCTGGCCGTAGGCGCGGGGCAGGCGCCTGCGGCCTGGCCGCAGGTGCGGGGGCGGACGCCTGAGGGCTGTCCACCGGTGCGGGGCGGACGCCTGCGGAGTGGGACGTCGGGCCGGCCGACTTCCCACTCCCGACGAGCCCGGTCAGTGGGTGCGGCGGGTCACCAGCTCGGCGAGCGCCAGCAGTTCGTCGGCCGCGGACGGCTCCGGAACGGCCGTGGCCAGCTGCGCCATCGCCGCGGCCATCCGTTCGCAGGACTCGCCCTGCGCCCAGCCGCGCCCGCCGGCGCCCTCGACGGCCGCCGCGCAGTGCGCCAACTCCTCCGGACTGAGCGGGCGTTCGAGGGCGTACAGCGCGGCGAGCCGGTCCCCCTCCGGGGTGCCGGAGCCCAGCGCCGCGACCACCGGCAGCGACTTCTTCCGGGCGACCAGGTCCGCACCCACCGGCTTACCGGTCACCGCCGGATCGCCCCAGATCCCGATCAGGTCGTCGATCAGCTGGAACGCCAGCCCGATCTCCCGGCCGAAGCCGTCCATCGCCTGCGCGGCCTCCTCCGCCCCGCCGCCGTACAGGGCGCCCATCGCGCAGGCGGCACCGAGCAGGGAGCCGGTCTTCGCCTCCGCCATCGCCAGGCACTCGGCGAGCGAGACGTCGCTGCGCTGCTCGAAGGCGCAGTCGATCTGCTGGCCCTCACACAGCTCGACCACGCAGTCGGTGAGCCGGCGTACGGAGCTCCGGGCGGCCGGGTGGTCGTCCTCGGCGAGCAGGCGCAGCGCCAGCGAGTGCATGGCGTCTCCGGCCAGGATGGCCTCGGTGGTGCCGAACACCCGCCAGGCGGTGGGCCGGTGGCGGCGCGTCCCGTCCCGGTCGATGACGTCGTCGTGGAGCAGGGTGAAGTTGTGCACCAGCTCGACGGCGGCGGCCGCGGCGGTGGCCGTGGCGGGCGTACCGCCGAGCGCCTGGGTGGCGGCGAGGACCATAGCCGGCCGGATCGCCTTGCCGGAGGGCGCCTCGGCGGGCGAGCCGTCCGCCTCCCACCAGCCGAAGTGGTAGCCGGCGACCTTGCGCATCGCGCCCGGCAGCGAGTCGACGGCGGCCCGCAGGACCGGGTCGACCAGGGTGCGGGCCCGGGCGAGGACGTCCGCCGCCTCGTGCCCCTCTTTGTGATCCCGCTCCAGCGTGGGACTCGTCATGGGTCTTCTCCCCCTGTCGGCCTGCCGTGAGGCGGCCTGGTGTGAGGTGCCGGCCGTGGGATGGCCGGCCCGGCTTCCGGACGTGCCGCGGCACGCCGCCCGGCCGGGGTGTGGGCTCCCCGGCCGGGCGGCGCGGCTTCGATTCCGACCGGCCCGGTCGGTCCTGGCGACTGCCGGGTTCTGGTGACTGCCCGGTTTCTGGTGCTGCGTGGCCGTCCGGCTCCAGCACTGCTCGGCTGTCGGGCTCTGGTGCTGCGTGGCCGTCCGGCCCTAGCGCTGCGCGACGTCCACGTTCTCCAGGACACCGACCGCATCCGGCACCAGAATCGCGGCGGAGTAGTAGGCGCTGACCAGATAAGAAATGATGGCCTTGTCGTCGATTCCCATGAACCGCACCGAAAGGCTGGGCTGGTATTCGTCCGGAATTCCGGTCTGGTGCAGGCCGACGACGCCCTGGTTGTCCTCGCCGACGCGCATCGCGATGATCGAGGTGGTGCTCCCGCCGATGACCGGGATCTTGTTGCACGGGAAGACCGGCACCCCGCGCCAGGCGGTGACGTGCCTGCCCTCGACCTCGACCGTGCCCGGGACGAGGCCGCGCTTGCTGCACTCCCGGCCGAAGGCGGCGATGGCCTTGGGGTGGGCGAGGAACATCTTGGTGCTGCGGCGGCGGCTGAGCAGCTCGTCCATGTCGTCCGGGGTGGGCGGGCCGGAGTGGGTCTGGATCCGCTGGTCGTACGCGGCGTTCTCCAGCAGGCCGAACTCGGGGTTGTTGACGAGCTCGTGCTCCTGGCGCTCGCGCAGCGCCTCGATGGTCAGCCGGAGCTGGTGCTCGGTCTGGTTCATCGGCTGGCTGTAGAGGTCGGCGACGCGGGAGTGCACCTTGAGGATGGTCTGGGCGACGCTCAGCTCGTACTCGCGGGGCCTGAGCTCGTAGTCCACGAAGGCGCCGGGCAGCTCGTACTCGCCCTGGTGGCCGGCGGAGAGGTCGATCGCGGCCTCGCCGTGCTTGTTCTGCGCCTGCTGGAAGCCGTTCAGGTACTCGATGACCTGGAGCTGCAGCGCCTCGGAGCGGTCGTGGAGCTCCTGGAAGGCGGGCCAGGAGAGCGCCATCACGGTGCCGGAGGTGGCGGCCCGGACGGTGTACGGCCAGGCGCCGTCCTCCTGCTGGAGGGCCTCGTCACCGAGGTGGTCGCCGTCGGCGAGGGTGCCGACCACCGTCTCCTCGCCGTACTTGCCGGTGCCGATCCGGTCGAGCTTGCCGTGCGCGATGACGAAGACCTCGTCGATCGCCGTCCCGGCCGAGACCAGCACATCGCCGGCGGAGAACTCCCGCTGCACGAAGCGCCCGGCCAGCTCCTCCAGGACGGCCTCGTCCTGGAAGCCGCGCAGCACCGGCACCTCGGCGAGCGTCGGCGGGACGATCCGCACCTCGGCACCGGTCTTGACGAAGCTCACCCGACCTCGGCCGACCGAGTAGCGCAGGCGGCGGTTGACCCGGTAGGTACCGCCGGAAACCTGCACCCAGGGCAGCATCCTGAGCAGCCAGCGCGGGCTGATGCCCTGCATCTGCGGCGCGGACTTGGTGGTCGTGGCGAGGTTGCGCGCACCCGCCGTGCTCAGACTCTGCTGCTGCCGGATCTCGGGCTGCCCGCCCGGGGCGGGAACACCGGCATTGGTTTCGGTCGACATAAGGGGAGCCCTTCGCATGCCCGATGAAAGTGTCGCCTTGCACATTCATGTTGCAGCTTCATGGTGCGCCCATTCGGCGGTATGCCGCAATCACTCATTCGAGTGGTCGGAATAGCCGAACAAATAGTACGACTGGATCACCCGATCGATATTTGTTCGACTGATTAATCGAACTCATCGGAGCGTCGCCTCCCATCCTCCCCCATCGACGCCCCCTCCGAGGTCGCCTCCGGACACCCTCGCGCGCGATGCCCCTCCCGCCCAGGCCCGAGGAACCGGCCGCTAAGGTGCCACCCCACAGGGCCGCCAGGCCAGTTGACGAGCACGGCCGGGACCGGACCCTGACCTTCCGTCACTCCATGCCCGGGGAGGCAGTCTTGACAGCTCCCGCACGCGTCTGGTTCAACCGCACCTACGCCGAGAACATCTTCTTCATCGAACAACTCCGCACCGCCCCGCGCCCGGTGACGGTCCACGCGACCCACGCCGACCCCGACTCCCCGATGCTCGCCGCCGCCGACCACGGCACCCTGGAACCCGCCGACCTGCCCGCCGACGCCTACGTCGGCTACGCGCTCGACTACTGCGCCCGGCACTCCATAACCGTCTTCCTGCCGCAGCTCCACCAACTCGCCATCGCCCTCGCCGGGCCCGAGTTCGAGGCGATCGGCACCACCCTGCTCTGTCCCCCCGCCACCGCGATCGCCACGTACGCCAGCAAGGCCGACGGCTACCGCGCGATCGCCGCCGCCGGGCTGCCCACCCCGCCCTGGTGGCGGGTCCGCACCGCCGACGAACTGCTCGACGCCATCAACCGGATCGAGGCCGCCGGGCACACCGCCTGCCTCAAGCCCACCACCGGCGCGGGCGGAGCGGGCTTCCGGGTGCTCACCCGGGAGCCGTACGGGCCTCGGCGGCTGAACGGCTGGGACCACCGGGTCCAGGTCGAGCAGGTGGCCGCCGCCCTGTCCGCCCGACCGGGTCCGGGGAATGCCGGGATCGACCCGGTCGACCTGCTGGTGATGCCCTACCTGGACGGGCCGGAGGTCTCGGTGGACTGCCTCGCCGACCGGGACGGCCGCCCGCTCACCGTGGTCGGCCGCACCAAGGAGGGCCGGCGCCGGGGCTTCACCACCGACGCGCGGTACCTGGAGCCGGTCCGGCAGCTGGTCCGGGCGAGCGGGATGGCGTACCTGTCCAACGTCCAGTTCCGCGAACTGGCCGGGCGGCCGGTGGTGATCGACGTCAACACCCGGCCCGCCGCCGGGCTGCACCAACTGCGGTTGTGCGGCCTCAACCTGCCCTGGGAGGCCGTACGGCTGGCGCTCGGTGAACGGCCGGAGCCCACGGGGGTGGAGCCGGACGTGCACGGCGTCGAGTACACGCTGGTCTCGGGCATCCAGCCGGTGCGGCCGCGCCGGGCGCCGAGCGTGGTCTCCCTGGTGCGGCAGCGGTAGCCGGGGGCGCTACGGCCGGTCTCGGGTGGCAGCGGCGGCCCGGGCGGGCACGACCGCGGGCCTTGCCTGGCAGCGCCCGCCCGGGCTGCCGCTACAGCGGGCCGTTCCAGTCGAGGGTCGGCTCCAGCACCCCCTCCAGGATGAGCAGCCAGCGCTTCACGTCGATCCCCACCCGGCCGCCGCCGAAGCCGCCGATCCCGTCCGCCGCCACCACCCGGTGGCAGGGCACCAGCAGGGCGACGGGGTTGGCGGCCATCATCTGGCCGACCGTCCGCGCCGCCAGGCCGGGCTCGGCCACGTCCTCGAACACCCCGCTACGGGCGGCCAGTTCGCCGTAGGTGATGGTCCGGCCGTACGGCACCTCCTGCCAGAGCGTGCGCAGCACGGTGCGGTGCGGCCCGGAGCTCAGGCTCCAGTCGATCGGCAGGCCCAACTCGTGGCTGCGGCCCGCCAGATAGGCGCCGATCCGCTCCCGGACAGCGGCGGTCTTCGACGCGTCGGTGCACGGCGGCAGCTCGCCGTCCCGGCCGCCGTACCCGGCCGCCGCCACGCCCAGCGGCGTCACGGCGATGTGCATCGGACCGCTGGGTAGCGGTGTCTCCACGGTCAGCCAGGACATCGACCAGGACTGCGGCACGCTCGGGCCCCCACCCTCCGCCGGGCCGGCCGCCGGCCATCCCGGCGCCCGCAGGGCGTTCGCGACCCGTCCGCCCCGCGCGCCATCGTACGGCGGGCGGGGCGGCGCCTCGTCGGCCTCGCCCGGCACCGGGGCCGTCAGAGCCGCCCCTTCAGCTCGGCCGCGAGCGCCCGGGACCAGTGCGACAGCTCGGCGCGGTCCGGCGCCCGGCCCTCGCACAGCAGGGTGAGCTGGGCGTCGTTGATCCGGTTCGGCCCCGGGATCTCCAGCAGGTACGCCAGCTCCGCCAGTACGGTGGCGAGGCGCTCGGCGTCCGTGTGGTCCAGGGTGACCGCGGACTCGTGGTGGCTGATGGTGAGCGAACCGGGCATGGCAACCTCCTCCGTCCACCCCCGCACCCTCCACGGTACGACCGGCCCGGCCGCCGTGCCCGCCACAGGGCTGTGGGGGTGCGGCGGCCGGGCGGGGCAGCGCTCCGGGGCCGGCCGGGGCCGGTGCGCGGTGGGCCGCACCGGGGGCCGGGGGTGCGCCCCGGAGCCGTTCGGGGGGCGGGTCGGGGGCGGGCCTCGCCGCGGCCGCCCCTCTCCCTGGGACGCTCGCCCTTCCTGGGACGCTCGCCCGTCCTGCTTCCTGGGGCGCTCGCCCGTCCGGTCAACGCTCCCGCTCGCCGTGATGTTCGCCCTCCCGGCCACCGTCCCCCTCCCAGCGGCGGTTCCGTACCGCCGGAACCGCCAACACCACGGCGCAGGAGGCGAGTTGCCAGACCACGCCGAGCAGCAGGACCTTCTCCACCCCGATCCGACCGGCCACCGGACCGGCCGCGGCCAGCCCGAGCGGTCCCAGGACGAACGCGCCCAGCGCCCCGAAGGAGTTGACCCGGCCGAGCACCTCCGGCGGTACCCAGTGCTGCATCGTCGTGCTGAACAACGTCCCGCAGACCGCCGAACCGCCGCCCGCCACCAGCGCGCCGGCAACCACCCACGGCAGCGGCGCGCCGGCCGCCAGCGCGCCGGAGGGCAACGCCCAACCCAGCGTGGCCACGGTGGCCACCACGAGCGGTCGGCCGGGCCGGCGCCCGAGCATCAACAGCCCGCCCAGCACCGCACCGACGCCGTACACACCCATCACGAGGCCCCAGGCGCGGGCGCCGCCGAGCTCCTGCCGCGCGGTGAGCGGGCCGAGGACCAGGAAGGGCGCCCAGACCAGCAGGTTGAACAGCCCCATGTGCGCCGTGGTGATCCAGAACCACGGCCGGGAGGCGAACTCCGACCAGCCCGCCCGCAGGTCGGCGAGCATCGACTCCTCACCGCCGTCCGCGTTCGCCACCCGCGCGGGCAGCCTGAGCCTGGCCAGGGCGAACGCGCCGACGCCGTACGTCACCGCGTCGACCAGCAGCACCGCCGCCGGACCCTGAGCCGCCGTCACCAGACCGGCCACCGTGGGCCCGGCCACCGTGGTCACCGAACGGGACAGCCCCAGCAGGGAGTTCGCATCCGCCAGGAGCTCCTTCCGACTCACCAGGTCGGGCACGATCGCCCCGAGGGCCGGCAGGAACAGCCCTTCGCCGAGCCCCCACAAGGCCACCAGCACGACCATCGCCCAGAGCGGCGCCCGCCCGGCCACCAGCAGCGCGGCGAACACCGCCTGGACGAGCCCGCGCACGACGTCCGAGCCCAGCATCACCCGGCGGCTGCCGAACCGGTCCGCGATCACCCCGCCGGCCAGCAGCACCAGCACCACCGGCAGGATCCGGGCCGCCATCACCCACCCCAGGTCGGTCCCGCTGCCACCGCCGTCGAGCACCGCGAAGGCCACCGCCACCGGCGCCATCGAGGAGCCGAGGAGGGAGGTCGAGTAGCCGACGAAGAACCATGTGAAGTCGCGCTCGCCCAGCACGGCGAGCCGGTCTCCCAGCCGCCTCCGGCGGGCCGGGATCCGTTCCGTATCCACTGCCATGGGCGGCAAGTCTGCCTCCGGGCGGGAGTGGCGTTCAAGGGTTTCCGGGGAAAAGTTGAGCCTTTTGGCCTCAATATTTCCGACCGCGCCAACTGCCGCAGTAAACATCACCATTCATGGCCATTCACCTGCGATTTACTGCACCTGATGAGTATGCTCTGGGTGGCCGATCCCAGCCGATTTACTGCGGAATGAGTCCCGACATGGCAGAGCTTCCCCCGGTCGAGTACGCCGTCGCCGTCGAGCGCTACCTGGCCGACTCCGGGCTCGCCGAGGGCTCCCGCCGGATCTATCGGATCGCCCTGAACACCTGGGCCTGGGCCCTCGCCGACCGCCCCGCCCCCACCGGCCCCGAACGGCGGCGCGCCCGGCCGCCCGTCCTCCCCCTCGCCCTGCTCGACCACCCGGACGCCGCCCACCGCCTGCGCGCCGCCGCCGACCGCCGCAGCGCCGACACCGACCCGCGCACGCTCAACCGCGAACTCTCCACCCTGCGCGCCGCCGTGGCCTGGTGGCGGGCCCAACACTGGCTCGACGGAGACCCGACCACCGACCTGCACCCCCGCTCACGGCCCGAACCGGCCACCACCCCCCTGACCCCCGACGACCTCCGCGCCCTCTTCGCCCTCCGCGCACCCCTGCGCGAACAGGCGCTCTGGCACCTGCTCCACGAGTCCGGCGCCGCCATCGAAACCGTCCTCGCGCTGAACATCGACGACCTCGACCTGCCCTGCCGCCGCACCCTCCCCCGGCCCGGCCGCGCCGCCGTCCACTGGCAGACCGGCACCGCCCGCCTACTCCCCCTGCTCACCGCCGGTCGCACCACCGGCCCGCTCTTCCTCACCGACCGCCGCGCCCCCGCCGGCACCCCCACCACCGACCGCTGCCCCCACACCGGCCGCGCCCGCCTCTCCTACCGCCGCGCCGCCGAACTCTTCACCACCCACACCCCCGGCTGGACCCTGCGCCAGCTCCGCCCACCCCACTGAAGACGCCACCGGCCCGGCCCACCAACGAAAACGCCCCGGACTGACCCGACCCGGGGCACTCCCACCAACCACTCCTCACACAGAGCCCCCTGTCGGGTTCGAACCGACTACCCCCGCTTTACAAGACGAACTCGGATCATGACGGGGTGTGACGCCTGATGTCGTGTGGCGCTGAACCTGCAGGTCAGCGCCACACGGCCGATTACGTGATCCGCCTCCAGATGGCCCCTGCCGCCCCGTCCGCTCACGCAGAGAACTCGCAGACCCGCTACCGAGGAAGGGACGTCCGCCCGCGACGTTGTGCGCTCTGGCCTACGACAGCACCATGGTCAGTCACGAATCCTGGGGCGAGCTCCCCCACGCTGCCTTCTGATCCGTTCAACGAGGGCCACCAACACCGGTGCCAGCGCCTTGACAGCAAGAAGCCGATGGCTTCGGGCTACCGATAGAACCAAGATGACGATGGTGCCGCAGATGAGCGCCACCGGTGTGACAACCACTGCACCGAGAAGCCACTGCCCTCCTGCAGCCATGTGCATGCAGACCAGATCTGCGGCCATTCCCACGACATCTCCTTACCCACCCGTTCTTCGGTCGACGGGCCTAGGATGGTTTGTCATCTTGAGGGGAGCCAAGATGACAAACCTCCGTGCTGATGTCGAGAAGGCATTGGGTTGGCGGATGTCCGACGCCATGTGGGAGGACCTCGCCGGAGACGGAGAGGCGATGAGCCAGCGCACCGACCGTGCGGCGGTCCGCCGGGAGCTTGTCACAGCCATCAAGCAGAGAATGGCCATATACGGGCACACTCCTGCCACTCGGGCGGACGGTCCAACCCCATCGATGCGGCCAACCACGGTTTCTGCTTCAGCGAGGATCGATGCACTCTCTGCCATCTACGCGGCCTGGGCAAACAGTGACTCCAAGGTGGAGTGGTTTCGCCGCTCCTATTTGGTCCCCCAAGACACGCCAGAGTACGAAGCCTGGATAGCAGGGCGAGGCGACTACCCCGACTTTCAACTCCTCCCACCGGAAGACGTGAATCAGTGGATAATGGATCACTTCAATGCCGATTCCTCCGACAGCAACGGAACCCGACACATCGAGGCCCTTCTTACTGCGCGCCGACCAAGCGAAAACCCCGTCGTCGATCTCTGGTACATTGCGAACCACCGCGAGTTGGCTCTGACGGTGGACTCTCGTTGGACACTGGGGGATCTTGCCAAGATTTCCATGGACATTGCGGGCGCCTACCAGTGGCGCCAATCAGAGGCGGCAACCTTCGTACTCACAGGACGACAACCCGAGGTGTTCGTTTACACGGGATCCGCATCTATTCGCCATGGCGCGACAGCCGCTTGCAGCCGCGTCACAATGACCCTTGATCCATTCCTCACGCCCGACCAAGTGGCAGACATTTACAGTCGACTCAAGGCCCGGCTCCATTCAGGCCCTATCAAATCACTGTCAGAGAAGCACTACCGACTCGCCCAACATATCGGGCCGCACGTAGCCTCCCGCGTCGACCATCCGCGGCGGACTGGCAGGACAGGCCGTCCACTGCAGGCAGGCCCGACCGGACTGGCTCATTTTATCGAGCCAGCAGACGGGGCCACTTGGCAGTCTCTGCGTCGAGATTGGAACAATCTATACGGGCACCGCACAGGCAGAGGCGGCAAAGCGTGGCACTACGACTACCAAAACCACGCCAACTTCATCCGCGATGCAAAGAAAGCATTTGAACGACTACTCTTTCCGCCTTGGAAGAGGCCGGATGAGTCAGAATAATCGCAATGGCGCCAGGGAATCGCCATGTCATTTTGCCGACATGGCCCCTTACCGCCTGCAAGTCAGGATGCCACCACGGCACGTGATCTTGAATGAGCCGTCCGCCTTGATGGCGCCAGCGGCGATCTCTGCGGCCCGGTCGACCGTCTCACGAAAAGGGACACCACACTGCTCGGCCCACGCTTCATAGGAAGCTAGGTGCGCGATAATCGGCGCCGGGTCAGTCACGTCAATGGTGCCTGGCAATCCCCGAACGCGGATCTCCTTGAACGCCGCCCGAAGGTAGCTCGGAGCTTTTTCCAGCGAGAAGCGTGAACTGAGGGAGACTCGCGCTGGTCCTTCGGGGATGCCCAGTACCTCGCCTGCAGCCCTGGCCCAGAGTTGACCGAGTTCTCGCTTATCCATATCGCTGTTGGTCGAGACCATTAGTACGCCACCAGGACGGAGGACTCGGGCCAACTCCTCGATAGTCGCCTCAATGTCGCCAACGTGGTACAGCATGTGCAGGGCCAACACGGCGTCGGTGCTGTCGCCGGCGAAGGGCAGGGCCTGGGCGTCGGCCACCAGGACTGGCTTCTCGACGTCGGCGAGGATGCCCGCTGAGATGTCCATCCCGACGACCTGAAGGTCTGGGCGGTCCCTGTGCAGACGGCTGACGAACTTGCCGTTGCCGCAGCCGACGTCGATGACGGTGCCGCTGGTGTTGGCCAGCTCCTCGACGACGATCCCGGGCAGGTCGTACTGCGGCTGTTGCCACCGGTAGATGGACTGGCGGGCGGCCAGGTGGCGTCCGTCGGCGTAGGCCCTGTTCGCGAGGATCGTCTTGTCGGCGACTGCGGCGTCCTGCTGTGCGGTGTTGCTCGTCACTGTGGCAGCTCCGGCGGGTTCGTGAGTGCGGGTCGGGAGCAGGCTTCTCTGACATTCTCACGGAGGCTCAGGACGATCGGGGAGCCTGCGTGGGCGGGCTCGGCGAGACGAGTGCTCAGGGCCCGAAGTCGGGCAGAGATGCTCGCTGTTCGCCGGTCCGGCGCAGCGTCCAGCACCACCGAGAGCTTCTCCTGCACGCCGTCGAGATCGCCGTGGGCGAGGTGGGCGTTGGCGAGGTCGAGGCGGGCGGCCAGCAGGTCACCGGAGGACTGCTCCTGCCGCGGTGCGGACTGATACAAGGCGATGGCCCTGGAGGACGCCTCGATGGCGCGGTTCACATACGACCGGCTGCCCAAGGCCAGGAGGGCGGTGCCGGCGTAGGTCCACTGCTTGGCCTCGGGAAACGTGAACACGCCGGGAAGATCCACGGCGGCTGCTGTGCTCCGCGCCACCGCGGCCGCTTCCACGGCCCGTAGCGCGCTCGCGCTGTCGCCGAGCGCGGCGGTGGCCCGTGCTTCGAGGCTGAGCAGGCGGGCGGCGATCGTCCCGCTGTCCGCGTACGGCAGTCCGGCTCTGGCCAGCTCGGCGGCCTGGCGGTGGTCCTGCTGCCAGTAGGCGATCAGGGACTGGACGGATCGGATCCAGGCCCGGAGACCGTTGTGGCCGGCTGACTCCGCGCAGCGCCAGGCCGTTCGCGAATGGGTAGCCGCAGCTGCGTACTGGCCGAGGTCGAGGGCGACATGGGTGGCCAGGCCACAGAGGCGTCCGGCCTGCAGGTAGAGATGGCTTGTCTGGTAAGGGTGTTGGCGGCCTTGGAGTAAGTCGAACACTCCTCGCCGGAGGGTTCCGATGTCGTGAAAGAGCTCGGACACCGGCTTGCTCACGTAGTCCCCTGCCAGCCTCGCGATGTCCGCGTCGATCTGTTCGAGCAGCATGTCGTCCACGTTGGAGGCGCTCGCGAAGCGAAGGAAGAGCGCGGACTCTGCCGAGTCGGCTGCCACCGCCACTATGAGATCGTTGTCGTGGTCCGTGCGCCGGGCAGGCACGGGAGTCGAGGCGTCGCCGACGCTGCTGGGCGGTGGAACTACTTCGGCGACTGCAGGGGGTGCTGCCAGCAGGTCGGCCAACTGATCGACCGAGAGTTCCAGAGCGCGGGCGAGCTTCGGCCGCATCCAGGGTTGTGGGGCACCCCTACCGCTCTCCCATCGCCCCACGGTCGTACGGTCCACGTCGAGGGCTTCAGCCAGGGATTCCTGGGTGTGGCCGACAGCCTCCCTGCGCTGTATCAGCCGGGACCTCCTGGATGCCATCCCGCGTCCTCCAGAAGTACGTCAGTTCGTCTGTAGCCATAACAGGCCTGGTCATGCCCAGGTTTGCAGCACGGATGCCTCGTTGCCGCTTCAATTCTGCTCTGGTTCACCGGCGTTGGAGACGGTTCCGTAGATACCTGCCGGGTGAATCCCGGCGCGAATCGGCCCGCTGCCGACCTCGTCCCGGTGAAAGGTCCGCGCTCATGTCCGTCGCCACTCGCCAAGCCACTCCGCCCGCCCCGTTCGGCTTTCGCGTGCTACCCACTGCCGAGGCCGTGCCGGACGCCCGGCGGCGGGTGATACGGACCGTGCGCGGTTGGGACCTGCCGCTGGCCGAGGACGCGCTCCGCGATGTCGAGTTGCTGTCCAGCGAGCTGATCACCAACGCCGTGTCCCACACCCACGCCCCGTGCGTCGTGTGCGTGTCCTGGGACGGTGAACGGCTGCGCGTCGAGGTGACGGACGTCGGCCACGAACTCCCGGCTGCCGGCCGGATCGATCTCGACGCCACCGACGGGCGCGGGCTGTTCCTGGTGGCAGCGCTCGCGACGAACTGGGGCGCCGAGCCGGACCCCGCTGGCAAACGGATCTGGTTCGAGGTCGGCACCACCGCCGCCGTCTCGGGCGACGAGCGACTCACCGTGCTGGTGAGGGCCGCGGCCCCGGAGGCACGGGACGTCGTCCCGACCAGTGCCTGACAAGACTTCCTCCCGCCCCGACGCGGGCTTGGGGGGATGCAGGTGGCCGCGCTGGTCAACAGCCACGCGGCACAAGCACCTGAGGTTCCTTGCCAACGGCTTGCCCTGGCAACGGATCCATCGCTGCACCCACTACGGGGCCGGGCAGTCGGCCCGCCCCATGAAACCGAAGGAGTGCTTCATGCCCGAGAACCTGACGGCCAACACCGACCTGGAGGGCGACGGCCTGCTGGTCGCCCGTGCGAAGGTCACCGCGGCCCGCTCGCGCGGCGAGCAGGGGTCGGACGGCGGCTCCACCGGCCGTACCGACACCAACGACTGACGGCTGCATCACGATGACCGCCGAGCACTTCTCGGTGGTTGAGCATCTGGGCGGGGATGACTTCCTCGCCCAGACGCTCGGCCGCAGCTTCAAGGTCGCACGCGGTGAAGCCGCGTCACTCGCTGGACTCATGAGCTGGGATGACCTCAACGCCATCCTGACCCACCACCGGTTCGAACCCCCTCGCCTGCGACTCGCCACCAACGGGGAGCAGCTGCCCGCGCACACGTACTCCCGGCCGATTACCACCCGGCGCAACACCATCTGGCACCAGCTCCAACCCTCCGAATTGCACCAGCGTCTCGCCGAGGGCGCCACGCTGGTCCTGGACGCCGTTGACGAACTGCACCCCGGAATCGGTGCTCTGGCCGGCCAGCTGGAGCGCCGGCTGCGGACCGGCGTGCAGGCCAACCTGTACGCCTCCTGGACCGGCATCGAAGGCTTCGGCGTCCACTGGGACGATCACGACGTGGTTGTCGTCCAGCTCGACGGCGCGAAGCGCTGGCGTATCTACGGCCCCACCCGCACGGTGCCGATGCACCGCGACGTCGAGACACCGGAGCCGCCGCCGGAAGAGCCCCTTGCCGATCTGGTCCTCACCGCCGGCGATGTGCTCTATCTGCCTCGGGGCTGGTGGCACGCCGTCGCCGCCTCCGAGGGCCAGCACTCGCTGCACGTCACGTGCGGGCTGCAGAGCACAACCGGCGCCGATCTGATCACCTGGCTGTCGGAGATGCTGCGTGCCCACGAGGCCGTCCGAGCGGATGTCCCACGCCTCGCGGCCGCCAAGGAGCAGCGCGCCTTCCTCGACACGATCGGCAAGCTCATCGCGACCGAGCTGGAGAGCGACGACCTGCTCACCCGCTTCTCCTCCGCTCGCGACGCCACCGAGCGAGCCCGGCTCGCACCGTCGCTGCCCCACATCACGGCGGCCCCACCGGATGCCGACCTGCAGGTACACCTGGTCACCACGCGGCCCGCGCTCGCGGCCATGCCCGACGGCACCGTCCGGTTTACCGCCGGAGGTGAGGAGTGGACGTTTGCCGCCAAGGCCGAGCCGATGCTCGCGCTCCTCGCCGACGGGGAACCTCACCGGCTGGCCGATCTCGCGCAGGCCGCACACATCACTCTCGGCCAGGCGGCCGCTGTCGTGACGGAGCTGGTCGACGGCCAGGCCGCCGCGGTCGGAGGCCCACGATGACTGCCCGGCTGGGCCTTGGCACCTACCGCTGCCTCGATGTGGCCGAGGCCGCGCTGATGGCCGCCTCCAGTGGTGCGGGCTGGGTGGACACAGCGCCCAACTACGCAGTCGGCCGGGCGGAGATGTCGCTCGCCGTGGTTCTGGCTGCCTACCCCGATCTGTGCGTCTCCACCAAGGTGGGCTTCGTCCCGGCCGGCGCCGGGCACATCGGTGTGCGAGCCGGTGCCCTGTCCCCGGCGGACGCCGAGGGCGGGCACTGTCTCACCCCGGACTACATCACCTGGCAGCTCGCGCGGAGCAGGCTCATGCTCGGCCGGGTACCCGACCTGGTGTTCGTGCACAACCCCGAGCACTCCTGCCCGGACGGCGAGATCACCGGCCGGCTCTCCAACGCCTTCCTGGCCCTGGAGGAGGCGTGCAGCCAACAGATCATCAGCGCCTACGGAGTGGCGACTTGGCGCGGCTTCAGTAGCGGGCTCTTCGACGTACCCACGCTGATCGAACTCGCGACCAAGGCCGGCGGACCGGATCATCACCTGTGGGCCATCCAGCTCCCGGTCTCCCTCGTCCACCTTGCGCCCGTCGCCCAGGCTCTCGACGGACACGGCCCGCTGGCCGATGCCCTGGCTGCGGGACTGGAGGTGTTCGCCTCCGCCCCGCTCCACGGCGGCGAGATCCCTGGCCTGGTACCCCCGGAACTGTCCGAGCTGATCACCCCTGGCAAGACCCCTGCCGAGACCGCCCTCGCAGTCGTTGCTTCAGCCCCAGGGGTGAAGCGCGTGCTCCTGTCGACGGGAAACCCGGAACACTGGATGCGGGCCGCCGAAGCCGTCGGCCAACCGCCGTTGTCTCCGGACGTACTCCGAAGGGTCGTTGATGTACTCGGAACCTGAGCCGGACACCGCCAGGCGGATGCGCGGAATGCACACCACAGCAGCAGCGACGCTCGACGCGACGGCGATAGGCTCACGCGAGACATGGGGCTGGCGAGGGCGCACCCTCAGCCGGCCGGTTGCCACGGCGTCCGGCGAGCTCTGGCTCCGCCTGGTGTCCGCCCCGGCCGACAGGGCCGGCGGGAAGCTCTGGGAGGGACCGCAGGAGGCAGAACGGCTCATGCCTCCTGCGGTACCCAGGCCGCGCCTGCGGGAGCGGCGTACCTGGACCGAGGACGGGCACGGCTACCTGGCGGAGCTGTACGACAAAATCGCCACCTCTACCATCACTACCCACGAGCCGATCCTCCGGGAAGCGCCCGATCTGGACGACGCCTGGTGGGACGGGCTCAGCACCGCCCTCGACGCCATTGCCACCGTTCCCAGCAACCGGGTGGCGGTCCGGCAGGAATACCTGGACCGCGCCATGCCCCAGTACCTGGGCATCCCGATCGACACCGCAGTGCCCACCTGGACGACGGCCCACGGTGACCTGCACTGGGCCAACCTCACGGGCCCAACCCTCACGGTCCTCGACTGGGAAGGCTGGGGCACCGCGCCTGCCGGGTACGACGCGGCGCTGTTGCACTCGTACAGCCTCCTCGTGCCGGACACCGCCGCCCAGGTCCGTCACCAACTCGCCCATATCCTCGACACGCCGGCCGGGCAGTTCGCCGAACTGGTCGTCATCACTGAACTGCTGCAGACCACTACTCGAGGGGACAACCTCGACCTGGAGGAGCCCCTGCGAAGGCGGCTCTCCGCGATCACCAGATGACCGGCCCTCGGCCCCCTGGTCGAGGGCGGCGCGTTGGGTAGCCCTTTGGATATCCAACGCGACAACGTGCTCCGCCCCAAGGGGCGTGGGCCGGGGTAAGGACTCCTTACCCCACAACTTCCCCCAGCCCACCGGGCTATCCGCTCACGCAAACGGCCCCGGACGAGACGTCCGAGGCCGGTGACGAAGCCCCCCAGAAGGCCAAAACTGCAGCTCATCTAGGGTGGAAACGAGAGCCCCCTGTCGGGTTCGAACCGACGACCCCCGCTTTACAAGAGCGGTGCTCTGGCCAGCTGAGCTAAGGAGGCACGGTGACCGTCCGCGATGGATCACGGCGGCACCGGGGGCAGTCTACCGGGCCGGGGTGGTGGGGTGTGGGGATATCCGGGGGTTGGTGGAGTGGGGTGGGCGTGATGGAACCGATGCCGAAATCGGGCGGGCTGGGGGCTGACAAGCCGCGGAAGCGCAGGTAGCGTCGCCGGAAGTCGGTTCGTGTGGTGGTTCAGACCACTGGGCGGGCTGATGGAGACGAACGAATCCCCCTTTACTCGGATCGTCCGGCACGTTCCTGCCGGTGGAGGAGAGTACGACCATGGCTTCTGTCACGTACGAGCAGGCGACCCGTGTCTACCCCGGGGCGGACAAGCCCTCGGTGGACGCGCTGGACCTGGAGATCGCGGACGGCGAGTTCCTCGTGCTGGTCGGCCCGTCGGGCTGCGGCAAGTCGACCAGCCTGCGCATGCTGGCCGGTCTGGAGGACGTCAACAGCGGCTCCATTCGGATCGGCGACCGGGACGTCACACACCTGCCGCCGAAGGACCGGGACATCGCCATGGTGTTCCAGAACTACGCGCTGTACCCGCACATGACCGTCGCCGAGAACATGGGCTTCGCGCTCAAGATCGCCGGCGTGAACAAGGCGGAGATCCGCACCAAGGTCGAGGAGGCCGCGAAGATCCTCGACCTGACGGAGTACCTGGACCGCAAGCCGAAGGCGCTGTCGGGCGGTCAGCGCCAGCGTGTCGCGATGGGCCGCGCGATCGTGCGCCAGCCGCAGGTCTTCCTGATGGACGAGCCGCTGTCGAACCTGGACGCCAAGCTGCGCGTCTCGACCCGTACCCAGATCGCCGGCCTGCAGCGCCGCCTGGGCATCACCACGGTGTACGTCACCCACGACCAGACCGAGGCGCTCACCATGGGCGACCGGGTCGCGGTGCTCAAGGGTGGCGTGCTGCAGCAGGTCGACACCCCGCGCAACATGTACGACAAGCCCGCCAACCTGTTCGTGGCCGGCTTCATCGGCTCGCCGGCGATGAACCTGGTCGAGGTGCCGCTGGTGGACGGCGGCGTGAAGTTCGGCGGCTCGGTGGTCAACGTCTCGCGTGACGACCTGGCCGGCGCCGGCACCGACAAGTCGGTGACCGTCGGCATCCGCCCGGAGCACTTCGAGATCGTCCCGGCGGGCGGCATCGAGGGCGTCGCGGTGACCGTGAACGTGGTCGAGGAGCTCGGCTCGGACGGCTTCGTGTACGGCACCACCAAGATCGGCGGCGAGGACAAGGAGCTGGTCGTCCGCGTGCACGGCCGGCAGATCCCGGCCCGCGGCGAGACGATCCACGTCGTGCCGATCGCCAACGAGACCCACGTGTTCTCCACCAGCTCGGGTGCCCGCCTGAGCAGCTGAGCACGGCGTGCCCGGTCGTCCGGGCGAGCCACCACGCGGAGCCCGTCGGACCACTCCCGGTCCGGCGGGCTCCGTCCGTACACCCCCGCGTCAACACGGTGTGGGGACGAAACCGGACACGGTGTCACTCGATGGTGTAACGGAGGGCGATCACACCCGCACCCACCGCTACTCTCCTGAGGGTGAAGCAGCTTGTGCGCCGTATCGGCCAGACCGTCGCCCTGACCCTGCCGGTCGTCCTGGTGACCACCGGCACCCTCGCCGTGACCCGGGTGCCGTGGGCCCCGCCGACCGGCCTCGACCAGCAGGTCGTGGCGGCGTCCAGCGGTGACGGTGCCGGGATCGGGCGTTCCGCCACCACCAACGCCGCCCCCAACACCGCCACCAACGCGGCCGCGGGCACGTCCTCGGACGGGCTCGCCCCGCAGGAGTCGCTGCGGGTGGTGCTGCTGGACGAGCTGCGGGCGAAGAACCCGTCCGCCGCGCTGGACCTGCTGGAGCGCTCGATGCGCGAGCAGCCGTCGCTGACGCCGTACTGCACCTCGCTCGCCACCGAGCTGGGCAAGGCCGCGGTGCGCAAGTACCAGGGCGACGTGCAGCGGGCCCGGTCGTTCGCCCGCCCGGTCTGCGACGGGTCGTTCGCGGCGGGCATCGCCGGCTGACGACGTCAGCGGCTCGGGCTGCCCCGCGGCGGATCCGGCCGACCCCCGCGACCTCAACCGGCGGCCCCCACCGGCGTCCACGGCTCCGGCCGACCGGCCCGGTGGGCGCCTTATTGTTCAGGCATGACCGCTGACTCCGGCCCCACCGCCGACCTCACGTCCCCGCCGCCCCATCCGCCCCGGCCGACCACGACGCCCGTCACCCAGGCCGTGATCCTGGCCGGCGGCCAGGGCTCGCGGCTGCGGCCCTACACGGACGACCGCCCCAAGCCGCTGGTCGAGATCCCGGGAACGGGCACGCCGATCCTCGGCCACCAGCTGGCCTGGCTGGCCTCCGAGGGCGTCACCGACGTGGTGGTCTCCTGCGGGCACCTCGCCGACGTGCTGGAGGAGTGGCTCGACAAGGCGGACCTGCCGCTGCGCGTCCGCACGGTGGTCGAGGAGGAGCCGCTCGGGCGCGGCGGCGGCCTCAAGTACGCGGCCAAGGCGCTGCCCCGCCCGGACGAGCCCTGGTACGCCACCAACGGCGACATCTGGACCCGGTTCAGCCTGCGCGACATGGCCGCCTTCCACCACGAGCGGGACGCCGTCGCGACGCTCGCGCTGGCCCGGCCGCGGATCCCGTGGGGGGCGGTGGAGACCGACCAGTTCGGCAACGTGCTGGACTTCATCGAGGCACCGCCCTCGCCGTTCCTGATCAACGCCGGGCTGTACGTCTTCAGCCCGGAGTTCGCCGAGCTGCTGCCGGACGTGGGCGACCACGAACGCACCACGTTCCCGCAACTGGCGCGCAGCAAGCGGCTGGCGGGCTACCAGCTGCCGCAGGGCGTGTACTGGCGCGCCATCGACACCGCGAAGGACCTCACCGAGGCCGCCAAGGAGCTCGCCGCCGGGGCCGGCCGCGCCCCGCAGTGACGCCCCCGGGCACGAACGGCAAAGCAGCAACCCCTCGAGGCACGAGCAGCAGCAGCGAGCGGCAACGGCAATCGGCCGGGTGCTCCGCCATGGAGCACCCGGCCGACCGCGTCCGCGAACCGTCAGACCCCTCAGGTGGACGTAGGCGCCCCCGGGCGGGAGGAGCGGGCGCCGCCGGACAGGTCGGCCAGCGGGGCGCTGCCCAGCACCCCGCCGAGCAGCCCGGAGCCCGCCCCGGAGCTCGGGCTCGGCTTGGACGCCGTCCCCGAGCCGCCGGGGGCCGGGGTGCTGCGCTGGGCGGGCGAGGAGCCGGCCGGCGGCGCGCCGGCGGACGACGCGGCCGGGCTCGCACCGGCCCCGCTCTCCGCCTTGGTGGAGTGCCCCTTGCCGCTCGGCGTCGGACCGGTCGGCCGGGAAGCCGGGGCGGAGGAGGGCGGAGCGGTCGGGCTCGGTGTGGGGGTGGCCGGTCGCGGGGCGGCGGGCGAGGGCGAGGTGGACGAGCCCTGGCCGCCCGGGGTGCCGGTCGGGGCGCCGCCCGGCCAGACCGGCGTGCCGTAGTCGGTGGCCGGACGGGCCGGCGCCTGGTGCGGCCGGGCGCCGGTGCGCACCGCCGCGCCGAGCATCGAGCCGAGCAGCAGGGTCAGCCCGACGACGACCGTGGTGACCACCGTGCCGCGGCGCAGCACCCGTCGGCGCAGCGCGGCGGGCGCGTCCGCGCCGTACCGCCGCCAGGCCTCCAGGCTGAGCCGCCCGTCCAGGGAGGCGAACGGCGCGCCGGCGATCAGCAGCGGGCTCCAGGCCGCCAGGAAGATCAGGTCGGGCGTGTCGTAGACCGGTACGGCCCGCCAGCTGACGGTGAACAGCAGCGCGGCGGAGAGCAGCATCGCCGCCCCGGCTGCGAGCCGCTGCCAGAGGCCGAGGACGGTCAGCACACCGACCACGATCTCGGTGAACGACACCGCCAGGCCGGCACCGACCGGGTGCGCCATGGCGAAGGCCAGCAGCGGCTCGGCGACCTTCCAGGGGTGCAGCGAGGCGAGCCAGCGCATCATCGAGCCGCGCTCGCCGCCGTCGAAGTACACCGGGTCGCAGAGCTTGCTGAACCCGGCGTAGACGGACAGCGAGCCGAGGACGGCGCGCAGCGGCAACAGGACCAGGCCGAGGTCGACCCGGCGTCCGGGGTACCAGGCCTGCCGACCCTCGGCGGCCGTCGCGGAGACCTCGGGCAGCTCGCCGCTCGGGGTCCAGCCCTGCGGCGCGCCGACCGGGCCGACGCCCGCGTAGGTGGCGGTGCCGGCACCCGTCCGGGGCTGGCGCGGGACGGTCCGGGCACCCGAGTAGGTCGGGATCACCCGGGTGTCCGACTCGGCCAGGCCGACGCCCCCGGAGGCGGAACCGGTGAGCCGGACGGCCTCCAGCAGCTGGGTGGCCGCGAGGTCCCCGGGGGGCGCCTGCCCGGTCCAGGTGACGGCGGTGACCCGGCCCTTGCGGCGCGGCGCACCGCCCCCGGCGGCCCCCGCCATCGCCGGGACGGCGGAGGCGGGCACGACGACCTGCGGGGTGACCAGCGGACGGCGGATCAGGCCCTGGTTCGCGTACGGGTCGCCGAACGCGGCACCGGTGGACAGCAGTCCGGCCGGGGCCTCGATCAGCGGCGGCACCGGGGCGCCGAGCCGGAGCCGGAAGCTCGCCTGCGTGTTGCTGAGGCGCGCGGGGTCGGACGGCACCTTGACCGTGTCAAGGCCGGGGCCCGCGTCTATCCCGGTGCTGCCGCCGCCGAACAGGGGGCGCCGAGGTGTTCTGGTGTCCACGCCCGTCTAACCGGGTGACGGCCGCTTAGGACACTCTCCCGAGTGGATGTCCGGCGCCTGCTTGAAATGATCATGAGAAAAGCGATCGAGCCCGGTCGGGCCCGATCGCTTTTCACTCGGACTGCGGAGAATTCAGAAGATCCCCTGCGCACCGGCCACCGCGTGTGCTGCGGCGGCGACCCGTGCTGCGGCAACGGCCTGCGCCCCCGGCGGCGACCCGCGCTCCGGCGGCGGCCCGTGCTGCGGCGGCCGCCGGTGCGCCAGGGATCAGCGCTTGGCCCGCAGCCGCGCGGCCTCGTACAGCACGATGCCCGCCGCGACACCGGCGTTCAGCGACTCGGTCAGCCCGGACATCGGGATCCGCACCCGCATGTCGCAGGTCTCCGAGACCAGCCGGGACAGGCCCTTGCCCTCGCTGCCCGCGACGATCACCACCGGGCCGGTCAGCAGCTCCAGGTCGCCCAGCTCGGCCTCGCCGTCGGCGGCCAGGCCGACCACCATCAGGCCGGCCTTCTGGTAGGCCTCCAGGGTGCGGGTGAGGTTGGTGGCCCGGGCGACGGGCAGCCGGGCGGCGGCGCCGGAGGAGGTCTTCCAGGCACCGGCGGTCATGCCGGCCGCGCGGCGCTCGGGGATGACCACGCCGTGTGCGCCGAAGGCGGCGGCGGAGCGGACCACGGCGCCGAGGTTGCGCGAGTCGGTGACACCGTCCAGCGCGATGATCAGCGCGTCCTGGCCGGCGTCGGCGGCCTCGCCCAGCAGGTCCTCGGGGTGCGCGTACTCGTACGGCGGGACCTGGAGCACCAGGCCCTGGTGGTTGAGCCCGCCGGTCATCTGGTCCAGCTGCGGGCGCGGGGCCTCCATCAGCGGGATGCCACGGTCGTTGGCGGCCTGGAAGGCCTCGCGGACGCGGTCGTCGGTGTCGATGAACTGCATGACGTACAGCGCGGTGGCCGGCACGTCGCCCTTCAGGGCCTCGACCACCGAGTTGCGGCCGAAGACCAGCTCGGCGGCACCCGCGCCGCCGCGGCCGCCGCGCCCGCCACCGCCGGACCGGCGCATGCCGGCGCGGGCCTTGGCGTCCCGCTCGCGCTTGATCGCGGCGTTGGCGGCGCGCTGCTTCGGGTGGCCCTTGCGCTCCTCCCCGGGCGGGGTCGGGCCCTTGCCCTGGAGCGCCTTGCGGCTGTGCCCGCCGGTACCGACAGACGCGCCCTTCTTCGATCCGGGGTTGCGGCGGTTCCTGCGCGCACTGTTGCCGGCCATGGCTGTACATCCTGTCTGTTCGGCATGCCCGGCCGCCCCGTTCTGTCCGGCGGCGGCCGACGGCATGCGCTACGTCATGCGGGAGGGCCGCACCGGTCCGGTACGGCCCACCCTCACCCCGATCGTCAGATGGGGTTACTGGCTGTTGATCGTCCAGCGCGGGCCGGACGGGGTGTCCTCGATCACCAGCCCGGCGAGGCCGAGCTGGTCGCGGATGGCATCCGCGGTGGCGAAGTCCTTACGCTGCCGCGCCGCCTGCCGCTGGTCCAGGACCAGGCGGACCAGCGAGTCGACCACACCGTGCATGCTCTTCAGTGTCCCAGCCTCGCCGCGCTCCGTCCCGGCCCACTGCGGGTCGAGCGGGTCGAGACCCAACACTCCGAGCATCGCACGGACCTCGGCGAGTCGCGCCACCGCGTTCTCCTTGTCGTCCGCGTTCAGGGCGCTGTTGCCCTGGCGGACGGCGGTGTGCACGACGGCCAACGCCTGCGGCACGCCCAGGTCGTCGTCCATCGCCTCGGCGAAGGCCGGCGGCACCTCGGGTGCGGCGTCGACCGTCCCGCAGCGCTCGATGGTGCGCTGGATGAAGCCCTCGATCCGGCCGAAACCGGCCTCGGCCTCACGCAGCGACTCCTCGCTGTACTCGATCATCGAGCGGTAGTGCGGGGCGCCCAGGTAGTAGCGGAGCACGATCGGCCGCCACCGCTGGACCATCTCGGAGACCAGCACCGAGTTGCCCAGCGACTTGCTCATCTTCTCGCCGGCCATGGTGACCCAGGCGTTGTGCACCCAGAAGTTGGCGAAGTCGTCGCCGTAGGCCTTGGACTGGGCGATCTCGTTCTCGTGGTGCGGGAAGATCAGGTCCAGCCCGCCGCCGTGGATGTCGAAGGCCGGGCCGAGGTACTTGTGGGCCATCGCCGAGCACTCCAGGTGCCAGCCGGGACGGCCGCGGCCCCACGGGGTCTCCCAGCTCGGCTCGCCCGGCTTGGCGGCCTTCCACATCGCGAAGTCGCGGTGGTCGCGCTTGCCGGTCTCGCCCTCGGCCGAGGGCTGGCGCAGGTCGGCCAGCTTCTGGTTGGAGAGCGCGAGGTAGTCGGGGTACGACTTCACGTCGAAGTAGACGCTGCCGTCCGCCGCGTAGGCGTGGCCCTTCGCGATGAGCCCCTGCATCATCTCGACCATCTCGGGGATGTGCCCGGTGGCCCGCGGCTCGACGGTCGGCGGCAGGCAGCCGAGCGCGGTGTAGCCGTCGTTGAAGGCGCGCTCGTTCTCGTAGGCGATCTGCCACCACGGGGTGCCGAGCTCGCGCTCCTTGGCGATCACCTTGTCGTCGATGTCGGTGACGTTCCGGGCGAAGGTCACCTGGTAGCCGCGGTAGGCGAACCACCGCTGCATGATGTCGAAGTTGAGCCCGGACCGGATGTGCCCGATATGAGGCGCCGACTGGACGGTAGCGCCGCACAGGTAGATCGAGACACAGCCCGGTACAAGCGGGACGAAGTCGCGTACCTGGCGGGTGCTGGTGTCGTACAGGCGAATGCTCACAGCGTCAAGCGTAGTGGGCAGGAGGGGGTGCCCCGCGACATTCCCGAATGTCAATACCGCGACAAGGGCGTTTCCCCGCCGCGTCCGGTCGGAGGCACCCGCTCCTCCGGGGTCAGATGCCGCCGGCCACCTTGCGCGGGGTGAGCCGGACGATCACCCGCACGTCCTCCGGTCCGTCGAAGGTGTAGACGTCCTCACCGCGGTACTTGGCGGCCAACCGGTTGATCAACTCGCGGCCGCCCTCGGTGGTGAGGGTGGCCGAGCCGCGCACCTCCAGGTACTCGTACGGGCTCTCCGGCGGGTTGACCACGAGCGAGATGCGCGGGTCCTTCAGCAGGTTGAGGTGCTTGCGACGGCCCTCGACGGTGGAGAACAGGATGTCCTCGCCGTCGCGCTCCACCCAGACCACCGAGGACTGGGGGCTGCCGTCGGGCTGGATGGTGGAGACCACGGCGAAGCTCTTGCCGTCGATCAAGGCCTTGGCGCGGTCGGAGAGTTGGGTGGTCATCGGAGACCTTCTTCCGGTCGGTCGGGTCGGAGGTCGGGCCACTGCCAGGCGGAGCCTGCGCCCGGGCCCGCACCGAACCGTATCGATCCGGGCCCTGACACCGGCTCCTGAACACCCGTCACCGTGGATTAATTCCCGACCTCGCACCGACCTCGCACCGGACCGGCGCCGGCCCCGCACCGGACCGTCCCGGCCGGCCTCCGGCCCGCCCCGGACCGACGGGCTCAACGCCGTTCGTACACCAGGGCGGTGGCGATCGCGGCCAGCCCCTCGGCCCGGCCGGTCAGGCCCAGGCCGTCGGTGGTGGTGCCGGACACCGACACCGGCGCACCGGCCGCGTCCGACAGCGCGGCCTGCGCCTCGGCCCGCCGCTTGCCGATCTTCGGCCGGACGCCGATCACCTGGACCGCGATGTTGCCGATCTCGAAGCCCGCCGCACGCACCAGCCGGGCCGCCTCGCCGAGCAGCTTCACTCCGGACGCGCCGGCCCACTCCGGCCGGTCGGTGCCGAAGTGCGCGCCCAGGTCGCCGATTCCGGCGGCCGAGAACAGCGCGTCGCAGGCGGCGTGCGCGGCGACGTCGGCGTCCGAGTGCCCGGAGAGCCCGAACTCGGCGTCCGGCCACTCCAGTCCGGCCACCCAGAGCGGGCGACCGGCCTCGAAGGCGTGCACGTCGGTGCCGATGCCGATGCGCGGCAGTGCGGGAGCCGACGGCTCAGGAGCGGGCGACTCGGTGGCCGACACGTCAGTGGACAGCGGATCAGTAGGCATCGGAGGCCCTCCGGCGGGCGAGTACGGCCTCGGCGAGCACGAGGTCCAGCGGACGGGTGACCTTGAACGCCTCCTCGTGGCCGGGCACCACGACGACCCGGCCGCCGTAGCGCTCCACCAGGCCGGCGTCGTCGGTGACCGACGGCGTGTCGGCGGCGCCCGCGGCCTCCTCGGCCAGGGCCTTGGCGTGCACCTCGACCAGGGTGGCCCGGTCGAAGCCCTGCGGGGTCTGCACCGCACGCAGGGTGGACCGGTCGGGCGTGTCGAGCACCGGCTCGGGGCGACCCGGGCTCGGCTCGACCCGCTTCACCGTGTCGGCCAGCGGCACCGCCGGCACCACCGCCTCGGCTCCGGCCCGGACGGCGGCCGCCACGGCGTCCACCACCTCGACCGGGACGAGCGGGCGGGCCGCGTCGTGCACCAGGACGACCTCCACCTCGGCCGGGATCGCGGCCAGGCCGAGCCGGACCGACTCCTGGCGGGTCGCGCCACCGGCCACCACCCGGATGTCCTTGTCGTCCAGCCCGTGGCTGTCCAGCAGGGCGACCACCTCGGCCACCCCGTCGGCGGGCGCGGCGACCACGACCAGGCCGACCGCCCGGCTGCGGGCCAGCGCCCGCACGGCGTGCACCAGGAGCGGCACACCGCCCAGTTCCCGCAGGGCCTTCGGGGCGCCGGGCCCCAGCCGCTCACCGCGTCCGGCGGCGGGCACCACTGCTGCTGCGACTGCTGCTGCGGCGTTCAGGTTTCACTCCTTCGGCGAAGTGGGTATGGCCTTGGCGTGCCCGGCGGGCGCAACGGGCCCCTTCCGAAGAACCACGGTCCACCGTCCGCCGCACAACCCGCAGAATCGGTCTTGCAAGGCGTCTTGCGGGGCGGAGTGGTCCTGTGGGCCTGGACCGGCTCAGGCCGGGGGCGTCGTCCGGACACGCCTCAGCGCCCGAAGTGCCACTGCACCACCCCCGGACGCTTCGTCCTGGGAGCGGCGCGCCGACACCGGGCGCTGTGAGCGGTGGGCGGTAGCCCGACTGCACTACGAGGCAAGCACCTCGTCGAGCAGCGTCTCCGCCTTGTCCTCGTTGGTGTTCTCCGCCAGCGCGAGCTCGCTGACGAGGATCTGGCGCGCCTTCGCGAGCATCCGCTTCTCGCCGGCCGACAGACCGCGCTCGCGCTCACGACGCCAGAGGTCGCGCACAACCTCGGCGACCTTGATAACGTCACCCGAGGCGAGCTTCTCCAGGTTCGCCTTGTAGCGACGGGACCAGTTGGTCGGCTCTTCGGTGTACGGTGCGCGCAGCACCTCGAAGACCCGGTCCAGACCCTCCTGGCCGACTACATCGCGCACGCCGACGAACTCCGCGTTCTCGGCGGGCACGCGGAGCGTCAGGTCTCCCTGCTGCACCTTGAGCACCAGGTAGGTCTTGTCCACACCTTTGATCTGGCGAATTTCGATGGCCTCGATCAGCGCAGCCCCGTGATGGGGGTAGACCACCGTGTCGCCAACCTTGAACGTCATGTGACAGGACCCCTTCCGTGGCTTTCCAGAATAACACGCTTTTCGGCGCACCCGAAGGGCGTTTTCGCAGGTCAGGGCCGGTCTCGGGGCTTGACAAGGACCCCCATGACGTGCTGCGACCGATGTTCGAGAGAGGCTTCCCGCAGGTCGGAGGCCGTTCCGGCGCTCAGCGAAACCTTGTGCAACACCCGCGAAACCGTGATTGGATCTTGGGCTTTCACCGTTTATCGGGCCGTATCCACATCGTTATTCGATCTTGGTCGAAGTCTGTCCCGAGAGTGATCTGGACACGCCACGGATGCGGCCGGACGGCCGCCCCACGGGCCTCAGGAGTGCGACACGGGGACCACCCCGTGAGGACCGCATAAGTGAGGTCGATAATCTGAGACCTGACCTACCGACACGTGACTTAGGAGAAGCCGCCGCCGTGAGCCGCAGCCTTCGACGCGGCAGCATCGCCGCCATCGCCGCCATCGCCATCGCCTCGCTGTCTTCCTGCGCCGCCGGCAACACGCCGGACACGCTGCAGGTCAAGCCCGACAACGCGGCGGCAACCCTCGGAACGAACCTCCGGCTGAACAACATCGTGGTCGTCACCGGGGACGAGTCCTCGGGCGAGCACACCGGTCCCGCCACCGTGACCGTCAACATCTCCAACACCGGCAGCACCCCGGCTGAGCTGCAGTCCATCACCGTCGGAAACGGTGCCACCGCCGCGTTCACCGACGCGGCGGGCGCCCCGCTGTCCACCATCGTCGTCCCGGCCGGCGGCGCCGTGGCGATCGGCGGCGCCGGCAACCCGTCCGCCAAGGTCGCCTCGGTCGGTGTCCAGGTCGGCGGCTTCGTCCCGGCCTCGTTCACCTTCAAGGACGGTCAGAAGGTCGACGCCCAGGCCGGTGTGAGCCCCAACAAGGGCCTCTACCAGGGCTTCGGCCCGACGGCGACCCCGGCCGCCGTGCCCACCAAGGGCGCCACCCCCGCCGCGACCGCCCCGGTCACCGGCAGCACCACCCCGGCCGCCCCGGCCACCACCGGTGCGGCCACGCCGTCCGGTGCCGCCACCACCCCCGCGGGCGCCACTGCGTCCGCCGGCGCCCACTGACGCGCCACCCCGCGTCCGGCGGGCCCCTCCCGGGCCCGTCGGACGCAACGCGAAGGCCCCCTCCGGCAACTGCCGGCGGGGGCCTTCCGCGTCTGTCCGCGGCCGCGGTTTACGGCTCGAACTTGTAGCCCAGGCCACGGACCGTGACCAGGTAGCGCGGGGCGCCCGGGTCCGGCTCGATCTTGGCCCGCAGGCGCTTCACGTGGACGTCCAGGGTCTTGGTGTCGCCGACGTAGTCCGCGCCCCAGACCCGGTCGATCAGCTGCATGCGGGTGAGCACCCGGCCCGCGTTGCGCAGCAGCATCTCCAGCAGGTCGAACTCCTTCAGCGGCAGGTCGACCTTGGCGCCGTCCACGGTCACCACGTGCCGGTCCACGTCCATCCGGACCGGGCCCGCCTCCAGGGCGCCCGGGCCGCCGCCGTTGTCGCCGGCGCCGCCGTCCTCGCCGCGGCGGCGCAGCACCGCGCGGATCCGGGCGACCAGTTCACGGGTGGAGTAGGGCTTGGTGACGTAGTCGTCCGCACCTATCTCCAGGCCGACCACCTTATCGATCTCGCTGTCCTTGGCGGTGACCATGATCACCGGGACGTTGGAGCGCACCCGCAGCTGGCGGCAGACCTCGGTACCCGGCAGGCCCGGCAGCATCAGGTCGAGCAGGACGAGGTCGGCGCCGTTGCGTTCGAACTGCTCCAGTGCGTCGGGGCCGGTGGCGGCGACGGCCACCTCGAAGCCCTCCTTGCGAAGCATGTACGAGAGGGCGTCGCTGAACGACTCCTCGTCCTCGACCACCAGTACTCGGGTCACGATCAGGCCTCCGGGGCAAGCTGGGGGGTTGTGTCTGACAGGGGGTGTTCCCGCTCCCCCGTGGGGAGCGAACGGTCCGCGCGGCCCGTGGTGGCCGTCCGGTCCGTGGTGAGGGTCTGGGCGTGCCGGTCACGGTCGAGGTCGTCGGTGTCCTCGGCCTCGGGCGCCTGCCCGGCCGGCAGGCGGATGGTGAAGGTCGAACCCTGGCCCTCGACGCTCCACACCGAGACCGTGCCGCCGTGCGAGGCGGCGACGTGCTTGACGATGGAGAGGCCGAGGCCGGTTCCGCCGGTCGCCCGGGAGCGGGCCGGGTCGACCCGGTAGAAGCGCTCGAAGACGCGCTCGCGGTCCTTCTCGGAGATGCCGATGCCCTGGTCGGTGACGGAGATCTCGATCAGCTCGCCGTCCGCCTCCCCGAGCGCCGCGGCGCTGGAGATCCGGCGGGTGGCGATCGCCACCCTGGTGCGGGGCGTGCTGTAGTTGACGGCGTTCTCGACCAGGTTGCCCAGGGCCGCGGCGAGCTGGCCGCGGTTGCCGTGCAGGTAGAGGCCGGCGATGCCGCCGGCCGTGATCAGGATCTGCTTGGCGGCGGCCTGCTGGCGGCAGCGGTCGATCGCCTCGGCGATCAGCTCGTCCACCGCGACCGGCTCGGGGTCCACCATCAGCCGGTCGTCCTGCACCCGGGAGAGGTCGATGATCTCCTGGACCAGGCTGGCCAGCCTGGTCGCCTCGATCTGCATCCGGCCGGCGAAGCGCTGCACCGCCTCCGGGTCGTCGGCCGCGTCGGCGACCGCCTCGGAGAGCAGCGACAGGGCGCCGACCGGGGTCTTCAGCTCGTGGCTGACGTTGGCCACGAAGTCCCGGCGGACGGCCTCCACCCGGCGGCGCTCGGTCTGGTCCTCGACCAGCACCAGCACCAGCCGGGAGCCCAGCGGGGCGACCCGGACGGAGACCGCGAGCGGCTCGCCCGCACGGGCCACGCCGGGGCGGGGCACCTCCAGTTCGACCTGGCGGATCTCGCCGTCCCGGCGGGTGGCGCGGGCCAGCGAGAGCATCTGGTCCACGGCGACCGCGCCGCCGCGTACCAGGCCCATCGCGTACGCCGCGGAGCTGGCCTTGACCACCTCGTCGCCCTCGCCCAGCACGATCGCGCAGGAGCGGAGGACGGAGAGTACGGTGTCCACCCCCGGCGGCAGCGGGGGCTCCGGGGTGCCGGCGCCCAATCCCTGTTGCCGACCGTGGTGTCTGCTGTTGGTGCCACTGTGCCTGCCCCTGGCCTGCTCGCGCTCGCTCCAGCGGAAGGCGATGGAGGCCGTGAGGCCGACGCCGAGCCCGGCTATGGCGCAGGCAGCGGCGGCGGCCACGTTCACGTCCATGTGGCCAGCGTAAGCGCATGGCCAGGGCACTCCCCAAGGGGCCGATCAAGGCATCGGCCACGCGTTGCCGAGAATTCACCTCCACGTGGCCGCCGATTCACCACACCGGCCGTGCACCGTCGCCCGGACGGCGCAGGGTTGGCCATGCAGCCCGTGTGGGAGTGGGTGGCGGGCCGGACCACCGGCCGCCGCCTCAGGTGTGCGCGTACGATTCGCGCCACCAGCAGCGGTCACCCGAACACCGGAACGACGGTCGGACGGGCCGGCCGGTCGGCACCGCCACCGACACAGCTACTGAGGAGAGAGCATGCGCGACGCGTACCACGAGGAACTCGATGCGATCGGCGACAGCCTGGTCGAGATGGCCCGGCTGGTCGGCTCGGCACTGGGCCGGGCGACCACCGCACTCCTCGACGCGGACCTGGCGCTGGCGGAGAGCGTGATCGCCGCCGACCAGAAGATCAACGATCTCCACCACGAGCTGGAGAACCGCGCCATCGACCTGCTCGCCCGCCAGCAGCCGGTCGCCACCGACCTGCGCATCGTCGTCACCTCGCTGCGGATGAGCTCCGACCTGGAGCGCTGCGGCGACCTCGCCCGGCACGTCGCCAAGGTCGCGCGGATGCGCTACCCCGACTCCGCCGTCCCCGGCGACCTCCACTCCACCGTCCTGGAGATGGGCCAGCTCGCCCAGCGCCTGGTGGCCAAGGCCGGTCTGGTGATCGCCACCAAGGACGTCGACAAGGCCCTGGAGATGGAGCAGGACGACGACGCGATCGACACCCTGCACCGCGAGCTGCTGTCGCACCTGATCGACGACCGCTGGCACCACGGCATCGAGACGGCCGTCGACATCACCCTGGTCGGCCGCTACTACGAGCGCTTCGCGGACCACGCGGTGTCGGTCGCCAAGCGCGTGGTGTACCTGGTGACGGGCGAGCACGTGGCCGAGTTCGTGGCCGCCTCGGAGGCCGCGGCGGCGGAGTGACCTCCCGCCGGTGCGGTGCGGTCGCCCGGTCGGGGCTTCGGGGTCTCCGGGCCTCGGGAGTCCCGGGAGTCCCGGGACTCCCGGAGCATGGGGCTCCGAGGGGCGGCCGCTCACTCCGAGGGCGGGTAAACCCGTGACGGGGGTGGTGGGGGCGCACGATGTCCCGTACGCCCCACCACTGCGCGCCTGTTGACGCTCCCTCCGATCGGCGGCTTCACTCGAAGCTGTAGGCACCGAAGTGTGCCCGTCACAAGGAGGGTTCAGCACGATGAAGGCCAACCCGACCCGACCGACACCGGCACACGACACCGTCGCGCCGCCCTCCCCGAAGCTGCTGCCCGTCCTCGCGGCCGGCTGCGGCTGTGGCCCGGGCTGCGGCTGCGGCTGCCAGTCCGGCGCGCCCTGCCAGTGCGGCGGCGCGGACGGCGGCTGCTGCGGCGGCCACTGAGCCGGGCCGCCGCGAGGGCGGCGGCCCCGGGGGTTCCGGGGTGCACGGCCGCCGCGGGAGACGGGCGTGCACCCCGGTCTTCCGCCGGCCGTGAGCCCGGCGGGATCCGTCAGAACTGGACGTCGGTGCAGGAGTAGAAGGCGTTCCCGGTGTCGGCGATCTCCCACACCGAGACGACCACCTGGTGGCCGGTCCGCCCGCTCGGGACGGTCGCGGTGTGGCTGACCGTGCTCGGCACCTGACGGCCGTTGTAGGGGACGGTCAGGAACGGCGTCAGCTCCAGGCTCGACCGGGTGATCGGCTGACTGGCGTCGTAGCCCGGCTTGGTCAGGTAGTACGTGAAGCTCGTGGTCGCATGCCGGGCGGTGAACGTCCAGGTGAAGGTGAGCTGCTGCCCCGCCGTCACCGGCGTGGTCGGCCAGGCGCCGCCGCGCGGGTCGTCCAGTTCGGCGAAGCGCGAGTTCCCGCCGGCGCAGATGGTGCCGTCGGACGGGCCGGCGGCCGGGAAGCCCTTCGGGCCCTCGACGCTCTGCGGCTCCCACTGGATCTCACCGCAGTCGGTGACGACCTCCGCGCCGCACAGGGCGGCCCGGCTGGGCGGCGTCGAGATGTACCCGTGGGACTGCGCCGGGAGCGCGAAGGTGAGCGGTATCGCGAGCGCGGCGACCGCCGCCCCGACGATGTGGCGTGTGCGCATGGTGCTCCTCCGTGGGGGTGGATGGAGAGTGCGCCGGGGCGCAGACGCGCGCGTGGGGTACGGCGGCCGGGACAGGGGGATCCTTGGCATGCCTGCGCCAGTCCGGTGACCTCACGGTAGGAGCCGACACCGCCACCCGTCAATGGTCTGAACCATTCTCGTGGCCGTCAACTCATCGACCAGGCGGGCCAGTTGAAGCAGGGGTGGGGTGGACACGCGAAGGCCCCCCACCGGCACCGAAAGCGCTGGTGAGGGGCCGTAGCGGCAAGCGGCCTACTTCTTGCCCTGGTTCTTGACCGCCTCGATGGCGGCGGCGGCGGCCTCCGCGTCGAGGTAGCGGCCGCCCGTGGCGACGGGCTTGAAGTCGGCGTCGAGCTCGTACACCAGCGGGATGCCGGTCGGGATGTTCAGGCCCGCGATGGCCTCGTCGGAGATGCCGTCGAGGTGCTTGACCAGCGCGCGCAGGCTGTTGCCGTGGGCGGTGACCAGGACGGTCTTGCCGGCGGCGAGGTCCGGGACGATGGCGTCGTACCAGTACGGGAGCATCCGCTCGACGACGTCCTTCAGGCACTCGGTGCGCGGACGCAGCTCGCTCGGGATCTCCGCGTAGCGGGCGTCACCGGCCTGCGAGTACTCGGCGTCATCGGCCAGCACCGGCGGCGGGGTGTCGTACGAGCGGCGCCACAGCTGGAACTGCTCCTCGCCGAACTCGGCCAGGGTCTGGGCCTTGTCCTTGCCCTGGAGTGCGCCGTAGTGCCGCTCGTTCAGGCGCCAGCTGCGGTTGACCGGGATCCAGTGGCGGTCGGCCTTGTCCAGGGCGATCTGCGAGGTGCGGATCGCGCGACGCAGCAGCGAGGTGTGCAGCACATCGGGGAGCAGACCCTCGGCGGCGAGGAGCTCGCCACCGCGCGCGGCCTCCTTCTCACCCTTCTCGTTGAGGTCGACGTCGACCCAACCGGTGAACAGGTTCTTCTGGTTCCACTGGCTCTCGCCGTGGCGGAGCAGGATGAGTCGGTACGTCGTGTCAGCCATGGCCCCCAGCTTAGTGGAGGCCCGAAAACCGCTGGTCGGGACCTTCTGCCCGTGGGTAATGTGTGCTCCGCTTATCCACCACTTACAAGCGTCGGCTGGCCGGACCTGCCCATGCCGCTCAGCGGACGCCCACCCCCGGGAGCCCCCCACATGCTCTTCACGCTGGTCACCAACCCCCGGATCCGAAGAATGGTGCAGGAGACGGCGGGCGGGTTGCCACGGCAGTTCTGGTGGCTCTGGGTCTCGACGCTGGTCAACCGGCTCGGCGCCTTCGTGGTCACCTTCCTGGCGCTCTACCTCACCAGCAGCCGGGGGTACTCGGCCTCCTACGCGGGCCTGGTCGCCTCCCTGTTCGGCCTCGGCGCGGCGGTCTCGTCGATCGTCGCGGGCGTGCTGACCGACCGGATCGGGCGCCGGCCGACCCTGGTCGGCGCCCAGCTCGGCACCGCCCTGTTCACCGCCGTGCTCGGCTTCACGGACGGCCAGGTCTCGATCGCCGTGGTGGCCTTCCTGGTCGGCTTCTGCAACAACGCCACCCGCCCGGCCATCTCGGCGATCATCGCGGACATCGTCCCGGCCGCCGACCGGGTCCGCGCCTACTCGCTGAACTTCTGGGCGATCAATCTGGGCTTCGGCCTCTCCTCGGCCGTCGCCGGCCTGATCGCCACCCAGGGCTACCTCACGCTGTTCCTGCTGGACGCGGTCTCCACCCTGCTCTGCGCGGTGGTGATCTTCGTCAAGATCCCGGAGACCAAGCCCGATACCCCGGCCGCACATGCCGACGCCCCGGCGGTCGGCCTCGTCACGGTGATCCGCGACCGCCGCTTCATGTCGGTGGTCGGGCTCACCCTGCTGCTCGCCCTGGTGATGCAGCAGGCCTCCACCACACTCCCCGTGGACATGGGCGAGCAGGGAATCACGTCCTCCCAGTACGGCCTGGTCATCGGCCTGAACGGGCTGCTGATCGTGCTGCTGCAGATCCCGCTCACCCGGTGGGTCGAGGGCCGCAGCCGGACGGCCATGCTGGCGGCGGCCGCGCTGCTCATCGGCTGGGGATTCGGGATGACGGCCCTGGCCGGGTCGTCCGCGTGGCTCTACGCCCTCACCGTGGCGGTCTGGACGGTCGGGGAGATCCTCTACACGCCGACCCTGATGGGCCTGGTCGCCGAACTGTCGCCGACCCATGCGCGCGGCCGCTACCAGGGCGTCTACTCGCTCTCCTGGTCGCTCGCCTTGTTCCTCGGCCCGGCCGTGGGCGGTGTGGTGCTGGACCACGCCGGTGGCGGGGTGCTGTGGGGCGCGTGCGGGGTGTGCGGCACGGTCGCCGCCGCCGGATACGCGGTGCTGGGGCGGCGCACCGGGGCCGCGGCGGACGGCGGTCCGTTCGAAGCCGTGGAGGCCGTGGAGGTGGCGGTGCCCGCCGCCGAGGTGGCCGTGCCCGCCGTGGAGGGGAAGGCCCCGGCGGGCGCCTGACACCGGGGACAGCCCGCCGACCGCGGCCGGACGGCCCCGGTCGGTCGGCCGCGGATCAGTCGGCCGCGGGGGCGGCCAGGTGGGCGAAGGCGGCCAGGTTGCGGGTGGACTCCCCGCGCTTGGTACGCCACTCCCACTCGCGCCGGATCGCCGAGGCGAAACCCAGCTCCAGCAGGGTGTTGAACGGCTCGTCGGCGCTCTCCAGGACCGTCCCGAGCAGCCGGTCCACGGCGTCCGGGGTGAGCGCCTCCAGCGGCAGGCGGCCGGCCAGGTAGACGTCGCCGAGCGGGTCGATCGCGTACGCGACGCCGTACAGCCGGGTGTTGCGCTCCAGCAGCCAGCGGTAGACGGCCTCGTGGTTCTCGTCCGGGCGGCGGATCACGAAGGCGTTCACCGACAGGGTGTGGTCGCCGACCCGCAGCGCGCAGGTGGTGCTCAGCTTGCGGGTGCCCGGAAGCGTCGCCACCAGCGTGTACGGGTCGGTGGTGGCCGGCTCCCAGGCCGCTCCGGCGTCGTCCAGGGCGGTGCGCAGGAGGGTCAGGGCCTCGTCCTTGGTGCGGATTGCCATGGGGGTGACGTTACTCGGCGGTACCGGGGGCGCGCACCAGCGGTGACGCGCCCCCGGCATCGGCGCCCGGCCCTGGGGATCGTCCGGGGCGGCGGTCAGGCCAGTCGCCGCCGGGCGGTGGCCAGTCGGCCGGCCGGGCGGGCCAGGCTGCCCGCGTACACCTCGGCGGTGGTCGCGGCGGCGGTGTCCCAGCCGAACCCGCCCGCGTGCCGGGCCGCCGCCTCGCCGCGCCGGGCGACCAGGCCCGGGTCGGTGACGTACGGCTCCAGCGCGTGCGCCCACGCCGCCGGCTCGTGGCCGGGCACCAGCGTGCCGGTCTCGCCGTCCCGCACCGCGACCGGCAGACCACCGACCGCGGCCGCCACCACCGGGGTGCCGCAGGCCTGCGCCTCCAGCGCGACCAGCCCGAAGGACTCGCTGTACGAGGGCATCACCAGGGCCGTCGCCGCGCGGTACCACTGCGCGAGCTCGGCCTGGCCGACCGGCGGGTGGAACCGCACCACGTCGCCGATGCCCAGCTGGGCGGCGAGCTTGTGCAGGCTCTCCGGCCGGGCCAGCCCGGTGCCGGAGGGGCCGCCGACCACCGGCACCACCAGGTGCTCGCGCAACTCCGGGCGGCGCGCCAGCAGTTCGGCGACCGCCCGCAGCAGCACGTCCGGGGCCTTCAGCGGCTGGATCCGGCCCGCGAACAGCAGCACCGCCGCGTCCTGCGGCAGACCCAGCCGGGCTCGGGCGGCGGCCCGCGCCGACGACCCGCCGGGGCGGAAGACGTCCAGGTTGACGCCGGGGTGGACGACGGCCAGCTGGTCCGGCCGGGCGGCGTAGTGCAGCGCCAGCTCGGCGGCCTCCTCGGTGGTGTTGGCGATCAGCCGGTCGGCCGCCTCGACCACCTGGGTCTCGCCGATCACCCGGGCTGCGGGCTCGGGCGTGTCGCCCTCGGCCAGCGCGGCGTTCTTCACCTTCGCCATGGTGTGCATGGTGTGCACCAGCGGCACCCCCCAGCGCTGCGCGGCCAGCCAGCCGACCTGCCCGGAGAGCCAGTAGTGCGAGTGCACCAGGTCGTAGTGGCCGGGGCGGTGGCCCGCCTCGGTCCGCAGCACCCCGTGGGTGAAGGCGCACAGCTGGGCCGGCAGGTCCTCCTTCACCAGGCCCTCGTACGGCCCGGCGGTGACGTGCCGCACCAGCACGCCCGGGGCCAGCTCGACGGTGGGGGCGTCGTCCGAGCAGATCGCCCGGGTGAACACCTCGACCTCGATGTTGAGCGCGGCCAGGCGCTTGGCCAGCTCGACGATGTAGACGTTCATCCCGCCGGCGTCCCCGGTGCCGGGCTGGTGCAGCGGCGAGGTGTGGACGCTCAGCATCGCTATCCGGCGCGGGCGGCGGCGGCCCGGCACGAGCGACTGCAGCCGGCCTCGCGCGGGCGGGGCGGGCTGGGCACGGCGTACCGAACGGACGGGGTGCTGGATCACCTGGCTGAAGCCTCCTCTGTGCGGCCCGTCTCGGCGGCCCGCGCACGGGCCGCCCGTTGTCCGGTGTGCGCTGCCCCGTCCCGGGCACACATCACCGCCAGAGTGCCAACCGCCTGGGCGGCGCCCGGCATTCCCGGTCCGGCGGACGAGATGCCGGGCGGGGTGACGTCCCAGGTCACAGCGGTGCCGGCAGCGGCCCGACTACCCTTCCAGGCATGGCTGCCTCCTTCGACTCCGCGACCGCGTCCTCCCGTGGGCGGACCGGACGGCCGGTGGGGACGGTCACCCGGGGCACCACCAACACCAACCGGCTGCGGCGGATGGACCGCTGGATCGCCCACACCCTCGGCCGCGCGCTGCGCACCGCCGGGCGCCCGCCGGTGGCGGTCGACCTCGGGTACGGCGCCGCGCCGTGGACGGCCGTCGAGCTGGCCGGGCGGCTGCGCGCGGTGCGCCCGGACGTCCGGGTGGTCGGGATCGAGATCGAGCCGGAGCGGGTCGCGGCCGCGCTGCCGTACGCCGATCCGCCGCTGCTCACCTTCCGGCGCGGCGGCTTCGAGGTGCCGCTGGACGGCGGCACGCCGGCCCAGCTGATCCGGGCCGCCAACGTACTGCGGCAGTACGACGAGTCGGCGGTGGCCGGGGTGTGGCAGCGGCTCTGCGCCCGGCTGGCCCCGGACGGGCTGCTGGTCGAGGGGACCTGCGACGAGATCGGGCGACGGCACGTCTGGGTCGCGCTCGGCCCGGAGGGGCCCCGGACGGTGACCTTCGCGGCCCGGCTGGGCGGCCTCGGCCAGCCCTCCGACCTGGCCGAACGGCTGCCGAAGGCGCTGATCCACCACAACGTGCCGGGCCGGCCGGTACACGCCTTCCTCGCCGACTTCGACCGGGCCTGGGCGGCGGCCGCGCCGTACGGGGCGTTCGGGGCGCGGCAGCGCTGGGTGGCGGCCTGCACGGCGCTGGCGGGTGACTGGCCGCTGGTGGACGCGCGCGGGCGGTGGCGGCAGGGCGAGGTCACGGTGCCCTGGGCGGCGCTCGCGCCGTAGCCCGGGTCGCGGGGTCCGGCGCGGGTGAGCGAGCCGGCGCGGTGAGCGACCCGGCGCATTCACTCGAACGAGTTATCGAATACCCCTGGCGTGTTGACGTCCCGTCACGCCACGATGGACGCCACCGAACGGCGCCACCGCCGCCGCTCGGCCCCAGCCCTGCCCAGCTCGCCCTTCTCCGCCGTCACCCGCCCTGCCCGAGCAGCTCCCGCAAGGCCCGTTCGAACACGCCGCACATCTCCGCCCCGAACAGCACGAACCGCACCTCCGCCAGCTCCGCGCCCGCCTGCGCGTCGCCGCCGTCCAGCACCTCCGCGACGGTGCCGAGCGCGATCCGGGCCGCGTCCGCCGGCGGCCAGCCGTACACCCCGGCCGACACCGCCGGGAACGCCACCGTGCGCGCGCCCAGCTCCGCCGCCGTGCGCAGCGACTCGCGATAGCAGGAGGCCAGCAGCTCCGCCCGCTCCTCGTACTCCTCCGCCAGGTACACCGGCCCGACGGTGTGCACCACCCACCGGGCCGGCAGCCGTCCGGCCGTCGTCGCCACCGAGCGCCCGGTGGGCAGCCCCCCGCCCCAGTGCGAGGCGCGCAGCCGTCGGCACTCCTCCAGGATCCGCGGCCCGCCCTTGCGATGGATCGCACCGTCCACCCCGCCGCCGCCCAGCAGAGAGGAGTTCGCGGCATTCACCACGGCGTCCACCTGCTGTTCCGTGATGTCACCCTCGACCAGGGTGATCCGTGTCACCATCGCCCGTCCCGTTCCTCTCCCCGCCCGGCAGCCGCCGGGACGGGATGACAGTCGTCGTCCGAGTCCGATCACCGCACCGCCACCGGCGTGGCAAAAGCCACAACGGCGCCGGTCGGCCAGAGAAATCCCCGGAGATCACGTTATGGTCGCGAGAAGTTCCCCGGCGCACGGTGCCAGGCGGGCACTGCGGACGGACGCTGACCGTTACGCACTCGGGGAAAGGGAGGAACCACCGATGCCCGCAACGGGAGACGGGCGGGCACCTGGTGCCGCGAGCCTGTCGGGCACCCATCACGGTGCCCCCGTTGGCCATGCCCGCAACCGCCCGCACGCGACCGGCTCGGCGACGACCGCTCCCCCGATACCTCACCCCCGGCCCCGGACCGGAAACCTCCCGGCCGCGGCCGACGCACCCGCCGCCGGCGGCACCGCGCCGCTCAAACTGCTGGTGATCGAGGACGACGCCTCCGACGCCCAGCTGATCAAGGCCGCGGTCGCCGACAGCGGCACCTCGATCGAGATCCACTGGGCCCGCGGCCTGGAACAGGCCGGCGAACTGCTCGCCGTGCCCTCGCACGGCCCCCGGCGCGGGCGCTCCCGCGGCAGCGAGTTCAGCTGCGTGCTGCTCGACCTCGCCGCGCCCGCCGACCTGCCGCACCCGTCCGACGACTCCGACGGCCTGGAGGGCCTGCACGAGTTGCTCCGCCGGGCCCCGCACACCGCCGTCGTGGTGCTCACCGACGCCGCCGGGGCCGAACTCGGCGCGGCCGCCGTCGCGGCCGGCGCCCAGGACTTCCTGATCAAGCACGAGACGGACGGCCCGCTGCTGGCCCGCGCCCTGCGCTACGCCGTCGAGCGCAAGCGCGCCGACGAGTCCCAGCGCCGCCTGGTCGAGGCCGAACTGCGCGGCCAGGAGAACGCCCGCCTCCAGCGCCACCTGCTGCCCACCCCACTGCTCGACGGCGCCGGCCTCTCCTTCACCCGGCGCTACCGCCCGGGCCGCCGCCGCGCCCTGCTCGGCGGCGACTTCTACGACGCCGTCCGCACCGACGACGGCACCGTCCACGTCGTGATCGGCGACGTCTGCGGCCACGGCCCGGACGAGGCCGCGCTCGGCGTCGCCCTCCGGATAGCGTGGCGCACCCTCGTCTTCGCCGGACTCACCGGCGAGGCCCTGCTGACCACCCTCCAGCACGTGCTGGAACACGAGCGGCGCAGCGACGAGATCTTCGCGACGCTCTGCATGCTCGTCATCGAACCCGGCGGCGCCAGCGGCGACCTCGGCTCGCTCGGCGCCGGCGAGCAGGCCCGCCTCTACCTGGCCGGGCACCCGGCGCCGCTGCTGCTCGGCCGCGACCACCCGCCGGTCACCCTGCCCGCCGACCTCGCCGGGCCGGCGCTCGGCCTGCTGCCGTGCTACGACGGGCAGGCCGCCTGGCCCGCCCACCAGCTCGAACTCCAGCCCGGCTGGCGACTGTTGCTCTACACCGACGGACTGATCGAGGGCCGGGTCGGGGCCGGTTCCCGCCGCCTCGGCCAGGACGGGCTGGCCGACCTCATCGGCGACCACCAGTCCGCCGGGCTCACCCGGGGCCGGCTCGTCGACAGCGCCATCGCCGAGGTCGAGGAGCTGAACGGCGGCGCGCTGACGGACGACGTCGCGGTGCTGCTGCTGGAGCGCAACCCGGTGCAGCTGATCCTCGGCTGAGCCGGCCGGGTGCCGGACACGACACGGCCCGGGCGGGTGAACTCCCCGCCCGGGCCGTGGTGTTGTCGGATCGTTCGGCCTACCAGGGCCCGTACGGGCCGGTGTTGCTGCGACCGCCGCGGCCGCCACCGCCGGTGAGCGCCCGGATCGCCGGACGCACGTCCACCATGTAGACGATCGACGCGACGAGCCCGGCGAGCGTCCCGATGCCGGTGAAGAAGTTCACCCCGAACAACAGGTCCCAGCCGAAGGCGATCGCCAGGATTGTCAGCCAGAACGGCTTGGTCTTCTTGTCCGCCGCCCGGTAGGCGTCCTCACGGCGGGTGACCGCGTCGAGCAGGGCGAACAGCTTGAAACCCAGGATGGCCACGGACAGCCACCAGATCGGGTTCAGGTAGGCCAAGTCCAGAATCTGGGCCACTCCGCCCATCGTGCTCTCCTCTGTCTCTCGGCTCCGGCGCACCGGCCGCCGCCCATCCTGGCACGGCGGGCCGTCCGCTCCGTGTCAACGTTCCGCGGTCACCGGATGTGCCCGTCCGGCGCGCCTTCACTCACTCCGCGCGGTCGGGGCCCTTCCGGGCGCGGGCGGCCTTCTTCGGGGCGCCCTGGGTGCCCGCGTCGCCGGTGTCGGCGTCGTCCTCGATCAGCTCGGCCTCGACCAGCTCGGCCGCGAGCGACTCCGGCACCTCGGCCGGCGGCGCGGTCTCGCCGGGCACGCCCGGACGGGCCCGGTCCACCACGACCTTGCCGCGCTCGGCCAGCTCGTCGTACGTCTCCTTGGCCTTCACCGCCAGCTCGACCGCGCGGCCGACCTGCTGGAGGGCGAAACCCTGGGCCCGCTCCTGCAGCGCCCTGAGGTCGGTGGGGAGCGTCGTGACGGTCTCGGCGACCTTGGCCTGCGCCTCGACCAGCTTCGTCTGCGCCTCCTGGAACCGGGCGGTGGCCTTCTCCTGCGCGCCCTTGCGGTCCGCGGCGAGCGCCTCCACCCGGCCCGGCACCTCGCGCAGCTTCTCGTACGCGAGATCCCCGGCGCCGGCGATGGCGTACAGCGGGGTCGGGTCGCTGAGGGTCTTCTTGATCTCGTCGGTGATCGGCATGGTTACCGGTCCTCCCGGTGGGTGTTCTGGGTGGCTGAGCCGTCGGTCGTCGGGCCGGAGGCTGGTGGAACGCCGGTACCGGCACCGGCCGCGGGCGCACCCTCGGCCACCGGACCCCGCAGGGCGGCGTTCTCCTTGAGGAAGGCGTCGTAGACCGCGAGCAGCGCCTGCTTCTGCTGCTCGTTGATCAGCGGATCGGCCAGGATCGAGGCCCGCAGCTCCAGGCCCTCACCGCGCCGCTCCTCCAGGATCCCGGCCTGGACGTACAGCGTCTCCGCCGAGATCCGCAGCGCCTTCGCGATCTGCTGCAGGATCTCCGCGCTCGGCTTGCGCAACCCGCGCTCGATCTGGCTGAGGTACGGGTTGGACACGCCTGCGGCCTCCGCCAGCTGGCGCAGGGAGTACTGCGCGTTGCGGCGCTGCTCGCGGATGTACTCGCCCAGCGAGCCGACGTTCAGTGAGGCCATGCCAGCAGCCTGCAACATCCCGCTTGCACATGCAAGCAGGACGCTAGCAGCAGCAAACGGCGCGGCGGCCCGAGCCCCGACCGGGGGATCAGGTGAGTTCGGGTGCGCGGACCGGCATCAGGAGGGAGTAGGTGCCGGCCCGGCCCGGGGTGCGGATCGCCAAGGGGGCGATCGGGCCGCCGAGTTCGAGCACCAGCTGCTCGGGGCGGCCGGCCCGCAGGGCGTCCAGGAGGTAGTCGCGGTTGACCGCCACCCTCAGGTCGCCGGGCGTGGGCTCGGGGCCGGCGACCGCGAGGCGGCCGTCCGCCGCCAGGGTGAGGACGGTGACCGGGCAGTCGGCGCCGTTCGGGCCGGAGGGCAGGGTGCGGGTGACGCCGTTCTCGACGGCGCCGCGCAGTTCGGCGGCGGACAGGTCGATCCGGTGCCCGGGGTCGAGCCGGGTCAGCGCCCGGTAGTCGGGGTAGTCGAAGTCCAGGGCGGCGCCCTCGATCCGGTGGCCGCCGGTCTCGGCCCGGACCAGGCCGCCGCCGAGGGTCAGCGCGACCTCGGGCGTGCCCGCGCCGAGCAGCGCGCGCAGGGCGTCCACCAGGGCGGTCGGGACGATCGTGCCGCCGACCGGTCGGTCGGGCACCGCGGTGGCAGGAACCTCGGCGGCGGGCACCTCGGCGAGCGCCATCCGGTAGCGGTCGGTGGCGACCAGGCGCAGCACCGGGCCGTCCGGCTCGAACAGCACCCCGGCGAGCGAGGGGACTTCGGGGTCGACGCCGACCGCGAAGCGGACCGCGTCCAAGGCGGCGGCCAGCTCCTCGGCCGGGACGGTGCAGCGGAGTTCGGCGGGGGTGGTGGTCATCGGTTGCTCCCTCTGGTCGATCATCACGCGGATCAGGGAGAGCTCGCGGCGGGCGTCGGCGAGGCCGTCCTCCAGCCGGCGCAGGTGCGAGTCGAGCACCCGCCGGGCCTGGCCGGAGCCGGGCACCGCGCCGAGCACGGCGCGGATGTCGGCCAGTGGCAGGCCGACCCGGCGCAGCCGGGCCAGCAGGCGGGCGTCGGCGAGTTGCCCGGGCCGGTACCAGCGGTAGCCGGTCTGCGGGTCGACCCAGGCGGGGGTGAGCACCTCGGCGCCGTCGTAGTAGCGCAGGGTGCCGACGCCCAGGCCGCTGGCGCGGGCCAGTTCGCCGATGCTGTGCAGCTCGCTCTCCATGCCGGTGACTCTGCGGGCTCGACCAGGTCGAGGGTCAAGCCCGGCCGGTGAGGTGGGTGAGCTTCGTCGGGTTGCGGACGGTGCGCAGCTCCGCGATCCGGAGCCGGCCGTCGGGCTCCTCCACGAAGTCGAACACCGAGACGGCGTCGACCGCGCCGTCCAGGGTGAGCAGCACCCCGGGCTGGCCGTTGACCAGGACCGGCCGGGCTGCGACGCCCTCGCCCAGCTGGTCGAGCACCCCGAGCAGGAAGCGGGCGACGTTGCCGGCGCCGGTGACCGGGCGCAGGGCGGCGCGGACCACGCCGCCGCCGTCGGTCCAGGCGGTGACGTCGGGGGCGAGCAGCTCCAGCATCCGGTTGAGGTCGCCGCCGACGCAGGCCGCGAGGAACTCGTCGGTGGCGCGGCGGCGCAGCTCCGGCGGGGCGTCGTAGCGCGGCCGGCGGGCCTGGACGTGCGCCTTGGCCCGGCTGCCGACCTGCCGGCACGCGGCCTCGGTGCGCTCCAGCGCCTCGGCGATCTCCCGGTAGGAGAAGCCGAAGGCCTCCTTGAGCACGAAGACGGCCCGCTCCAGCGGGGACAGGCTCTCCAGCACCACCAGCAGGGCGAGCGAGACGGTCTCGGCGCGCTCGACGTCGCCGGTCGCGTCCGGCTCGACGACCAGCGGTTCGGGCAGCCACGGGCCGACATAGGCCTCACGGCGGACGGCGGCCGAGTCGAGCCGGTTGAGCGCGAGGTTGGTGACCGTCCGGGCCAGGTAGCCGCCCGGGTTGGCGACCGGACCGGTGACCTGGCTCCAGCGCAGCCAGGTGTCCTGGACCAGGTCCTCGGCGTCGGCGATGCTGCCGAGCATCCGGTAGGCGATGCCGAAGATCATCCGGCGGTGCCGCTCGAAGTCGTCGAGGCCGGGGGCGCTGAGGATGTCGGTCACCGTTCCGACGCTACCGCACGGGCATCGGCGCGGCTGGGGGCGCGTCAGCCGCATCAGCTGCACCCATCGCGTCAGCTGCGGAAGGCCTCGTAGGCGGGGGCGAGCAGGGCGGCCAGGTCGCGGCCGCGCACGGTGACGCCGGAGCGGCCGAGGCGGTGCGGCGAGGGCTCGTCGGGGTCGTCCGCCGGCTCGGGCGGGGCCGGGCGCAGGGTGAAGTCGCCACCCCAGTAGGCGGCGACGTTCACGACGGGGGTGTTCACCGCAGGGGCGTTCACGGCGGGAGTGGTCACGGCGGGGGCGTGGTCGCCGTCGGGTGTGCGGCCGTCGTCGGGCACGGGTCGTCCGTCCGTCATGCGCCGTCCGTCCGTCATGCGTCCTCCTCCGCGACGGCGTCCTCGCGGGTGAGCGCGACCAGTTCGCGCAGGGCCTCGACCGGCAGGTCGGTGAGCCAGCGCTCCCCCTCCCCCACCACCGCCTCGGCCAACGCGCGCTTGGCGGCGAGGAGTTCGTCGATCCGCTCCTCGACAGTGCCGACGCAGACCAGGCGGCGGACCTGGACGTCCCGGCGCTGGCCGATCCGGAACGCGCGGTCGGTGGCCTGCTCCTCGACCGCCGGGTTCCACCAACGGTCCAGGTGGATCACCTGGTTGGCGGCGGTCAGGTTGAGACCGGTGCCACCGGCCCGCAGCGAGAGCAGGAACACCCGTGGCCCGTCCGGGGATTGGAAGCGCTCCACCATCTCCTCGCGGCGACCCCGGGGGACGCCGCCGTGCAGGTAGAGCACCTCCTCGCCGAGCCGGCGGGCCAGGTACGGGCGGAGCATCTCGCCGAACTCGGCGTACTGGGTGAAGACCAGCGTCCGGTCGCCCTCGGCCAGCGCCTCCTCCAGCAGCTCCGCCAACCGGGCGACCTTGCCCGAACGCTCGCCCAACGCCGATCCGTCGTGCAGCAGTTGGGCCGGGTGGTTGCACACCTGCTTGAGTTTGCCGATCGCGGCCAGCACCGTGCCGCGCCGCTCCACGCCCCGGATGCCCTCGACCCGCTGCAGCAGGTCGGCCACCACGGCCTGGTAGAGGCCGGCCTGCTCGGCGGTGAGGCTGCACCAGACCGTCATCTCCTGCTTGGCCGGCAGCTCGGCGGCCACCGCCGGGTCGGACTTGAGCCGGCGCAGCACGAACGGGGCGGTGCGGCGCTGGAGTTCGGCGGTGCGTTCGGGGCTGCGGTGCAGTTCGACCGGGATCGCGTAGCGCTCCTTGAAGCGTTCGGCCGGGCCGAGCAGGCCGGGGTTGGCGAAGTCGAGGACGGCGTGCAGTTCGGCGAGCCGGTTCTCCACCGGGGTGCCGGTCAGGGCGATCCGGTGGCGGGTGACGGGCAGGGCGCGGACGGCCCGGGACTGGGCGGTGCCGGCGTTCTTGACGTGCTGCGCCTCGTCGGCGACCACCCGGCGCCAGCGGATCGCGCGCAGCGCGGCGAGGTCCCGCTGGACCAGCCCGTAGGTGGTGATGACGAGGTCCACCTCCCGTACGGCGTCGGCGAGTCGGTCGGCGCCGAGCCGGCCGGAGCCGTGGTGGACGTGCCACCGCAGGGCGGGGGCGAAGCGCTCGGTCTCCCGCTGCCAGTTGCCGACCAGGGACATCGGGCAGACCAGCAGGGTGGGGCCGACCGCTCCCTCGGCCTGCTCGACGGCCAGCAGGGCGAGGGTCTGGACGGTCTTGCCGAGGCCCATGTCGTCGGCCAGCACGGCCCCGAGGCCGAGCCCGCTCATCGACCGCAGCCAGGCCAGGCCCCGTTCCTGGTACGGGCGCAGGGTGGCCCGGAAGTCCGGTGGCAGCGCGGGGGCGGGGGCCGGGGCGGCGCGCCCGGCGAGCAGGTCGCCGAGCGGGCCGTCCGCGCGGACGCCGGTGACGGGCAGCCCGGCGACGGTCGCCTCCGGGTCGAGGGCCAGCCGCAGCAGATCGGCGGTGGCCAGCACGCCGTCGCGCCGGTCGGCGAGGAAGGCGAGCGCGGCGGCGATCTGCGCCGGGTCGGCCTCCAGCCAGGTGCCGCGGACCCGGACCAGCCCCTGCTTGGCGGCGGCGAGTTCGGCCAGCTCCTGTTCGGTGAGCGGCGCGCCGTCCGGGCCGAGCGCGGCCTGCCAGCGGAAGGCGACCACGGCGTCCCGGTCCACCTGGGCGGTGACGGCGAGCATGCCGGGCGCGGGCGGGGTGGTGGCCCGCAGGGTGAGGCCGAGCCGGGGCCGGCGGCGCCACCAGGCGGGCAGCAGCACACCGAAGCCGCCCTCGGCGAGGGCCGGCGCGGCGGTGCGCAGGAAGTCCAGCGCCCCGGCCCGGTCGAGCGGGAGGGCGGCCGGGCGGGAGCGGTGCCGCAGGCCGTCCAGGGCCGGCCAGCGGTGGGCGGCGCGGGCGAGTTCGGAGACCAGGACATCGGCCGGGTCCGGCGCCTTGCGGGCCAGCGCGGCGCGGGCGGCGCCGCCTTCGTGCAGGTCGGCGGCGCGGACCAGCAGGGAGGGCTCGTCGACGGCCTGGAGCAGGAACTCCAGCTGCCAGGCGTCGTCGGAGGGCCTGCCCTCGGGGTCGTCCGGGGCGGGCCCGAGCGGCTCCAGCAGGCGGAAGCAGAGCCGGAGCGCGGGCGCGGTGGGTTCGGCGGCGGCGTACCAGGCGGCGATCCGGCGGCGCAGTTCGGCGAAGCCGTCAGAGGGGACGTCGGTGAGGCCGCCGTCCGGGGTGGTCAGGGCGTGCAGCCAGCGCTCGGCGGCACGACGGGTTCGGGAGCCCTCGGTTCCGGCGCCGACGGTTCCGGCGCCACGGGTCTCGGCGGCACGGGTCTCGGCGGCACGGGTCTCGCCGCCCGGGACCAGTGGGGGCGCGCCGACCAGCGCGGCCCGGGCCTCGGCATCCACCAGCGCTCCCAGCGCGGCGTCCAGCAGGGCCTCGCCGGTGCCGCCGCCGGCCGGCCACTCCCCCAGCAGGACGGGCGGGCAGCCGGCCGCCAGCTCGGCGGCCTCCCGACGGGCGGCCGGGGTGAGGTCGGGCCGCCAGCGGGCCTGCGGGCGGCCGTCCGTCAGGACCGGCAGTGGCAGCACCCGGCCCCGGCCGACCGTCCGCCAGGCGAGGTCGTGCACGCCGGTGAGCCAGCGCAGCGAGGGCCCCTGGACGACCTCGGCGCGCCCGGCGCCGGGCAGGTCGGTGCTGGTGACGGCCCAGTACGGGTCGAAGACCTCGCCGAGCAGCTGGGCGGCCGCCCCGGCGTCGAAGAGCAGCGCCGGCACCCGCCAGGGCGCCAGGACGGCCGCGCCCCGCGCCGGGGTGACCGGCAGATCGGGTGAGGGCGCGGGCAGCGCACCGACGGTGGGCAGCAGCAGGGTGGCCCAGCGCTCGGGGGCCTGGCCGGCGAGCCAGCCGAGGCCGGGCCCGATGCCGCCGAGCACGGCGGCCAGTTCGCCGGCCGGGCAGGCGTAGGGGTGGGCGCGCGGGGCCGACCGGTCGGGGCGCGATCCGGTGGCGCCGGGGTGGGCGCGGGCGTCCTCGGCCCAGAGGGCCAGCCGTCCGTCCGCCCGCCAGAGCGCGTGCAGGACGAACATGTGGGGGCCTTCCGGTCGGCGGAACCGTCCTTCGCAGCCTAACCGGGCGCTCCGACAGGGCGGGTCCGTCGAACGGTCCGGAACACGCCCCCGGAACACGCCCCCGAAAACACCGCGGAACACGCCCAGCGGTTGTGGTTGAAACTTGAACGAAAGAGCCTTACGCTGGAGCCAACAAGTTGAAGCCTAAACAAATGGCTTCGAACCCGAGGAGGAGCCATGGGCCTTTTCAACCGCACCAAGACCGCCACCCCCGCCACCGCCGTCGCGACCCCGGCGGGCCCGGACCTCGCCCACCTGACCGGCGACTGGACCATCGACACCACGCACAGCGAGGTCGCCTTCTCGGTCCGTCACGCCATGGTGACGAACGTGAAGGGCCGCTTCACCGAGTACGACGGCAAGCTGCACCTGGACGGCACCACCCCGGGCAACTCCTCCGCCGACCTGGTGATCAAGGTCGCCAGCATCGACACCAACCAGGCCCAGCGCGACGAGCACCTGCGCACCGGCGACTTCTTCGCCGCCGAGGCCTACCCGGAGATCCGCTTCCGCAGCACCTCGGCCGAGCGCCGGCACGGCGACACGTACCGGATGCACGGCGAGCTGACCATCAAGGACACCACCCGCCCGGTCGTCCTGGACCTGGAGTACACCGGCAGCGCCACCGACGCCTACGGCGCCGAGCGGGTCGGCTTCGAGGGCAGCGCCGTCCTCGACCGCACCGCCTTCGGCCTGACCTACAACGCGGCTCTGGAGACCGGCGGCGTGCTGATCGGCGAGAAGGTCAAGCTCAGCTTCGACATCTCCGCCGTCAAGGCGGCCTGACCGGCCGTCCACGGCTGCCACCCCAGCGGGACCCGCCGTACGGCCCGGTCCGCGCGCCCACCGCCCCTGCCGACCCCCGACGGCAGGGGCGGTGCCATGTCCGCCCGCACGCCCCGGGGGCCGCGTTTCCAGACCCTGGGCACCCGTGCTCCGCGCACCGGGGCCCTCAGCACCCTCGCCGGCCGACCGCGCCGATCAGCCGAGCAGCGCCGCGTCCGCCACCGGCAGCCAGCTCCCCGACGGCCGGTGCAACCAGCCCTCGGCCGCACCGAGCCCGGTGGCCGCGGCGACCAGCGCGGCCAGCCCCGGGTGGCGCTCACCGGGCCGGTGCACCAGGCTGACCAGGCTCAGCGGCACCGGCTCCACCAGCGGCAGGTTCACCACCCCCGGGATCCTCGGCCCGCCGACTGTGGTCAGCATCGGGTCGCCGTGCCGGGCGAGGTAGCGGGCCGTCTCGTCCACGCCCACCGGCGGGACGTACGGCGCGGCCGGTGTCAGGCCGTGCTCGCGCAGCAGGCGGACGCCGAGGTCGGTCCACTCGGTGGTGGCCGGGTTGCCGGCGCAGACGTCGACGGGGTGCCCGGCCAGCTCGGCGAGACGCAGCGCGGGGCGGCCGGCCAGCGGGTGGGTGTCCGCCATCATCACCGAGATCCGCTCCAACCGGACCGGACGCTGGGCGAGTTGGTCGCGCAGCTGGGCGGGCAGGCCCGCGTACCGGCCGAAGGACACGTCCAGCCGGTGCGCCAGCAGTTCGGCGGCCGCCGCGGTGAGGCCACCGTGGAAGCGGGCCAGCAGTTCCCCCTCCGGCCAGGCGGCGCGGGCCCGTTCGAGCACCCGGTCGGCGGTGAGGTCCGGGCCGGTGACGTCGCTGTTCAGGTCCAGCAGCAGCGGCCGGGCGGCGCCCGCCAGGATCTCGTCGTGCAGGGCGAGGAGCCGGCGTGCCCGGGGCAGCAACCGCAGCCCGGCCGGGGTGAGTTCGACGCTGCGGGTGGTACGGGTGAACAGTGCGTCGCCGAGCAGCCCCTCCAGGGTCCGGATGTCCCGGCTGAGCGCCTGCTGGGCGACGTGCAGCCGCCCGGCGGCCCGGCCGAAGTGCAGGGTCTCGGCGGTCGCGACGAAGCCGCGGAGCAGGCGGGGGTGCAGGTCGCGGGGCATGGGCGGCAGATTAACAACACGCCGTTCCGACAACATCCTGTTGTGAATGCGGCGGAACAGGTGTTGGACGGCCACCGGGCAACGCGGCGAGGCTGGGGGCCTTCCCCTTCACCCTCCCCAGGAGCCCGATGCCCTCGCGCGCCCTCTTCGCCTCCTACCGGCGGCTGTTCGCGGCCCCCGGCGCCGCCGCCTTCACCCTCGCCGGGCTGCTCGGCCGGCTCGCGCTGTCGATGAACGGCGTCTCGCTGGTCGTGCTGCTCGCCGAGCGGCGCGGTTCGTACGCGCTGGCCGGCACCGTCTCGGCGACCGGGCTGGTCACCGGCGCGATCGGGATGCCGCTGCTCGGGCGGCTGGTGGACCGGTACGGGCAGGCGCGGGTGGCCGTACCGGCCGCGCTCTACAACGCCGCCCCGCTCGCCGCCCTGCTGCTCTGCGTCCGGCTCGGCGCCCCCGACTGGACGCTCTACGCCTGCTGGGCCGCCTGCGCGGCCGCGCCCAACCTCGGCGGCATGGCCCGGGCCCGCTGGGCGCACCTGTACCGGGCCGACCCGGCCGCCCGGCACCTGGCCAACTCCCTCGAACAAGCACTGGACGAGCTCTGTTTCATGGCCGGGCCCGTCCTCGCGATGGCGCTCTGCACAGCGGTCACCCCGGAGGCCGGGCTGCTCGCCGCCGGGACGCTCGGCACCACCGGCGCCCTGCTGTTCGCGGCCCAACGGCGCACCGAACCGCCGCTGCCCGCCCGCTCGGCGCGCGACCGCCACGGCTCGCCACTGCGGGTACCCGGACTGCGCGTGCTGCTGCTCACCTTCCTCGCCACCGGCATGGTCTTCGGCTCGACCGAGATCACCACCGTGGCGTACGCCGACACGCTCGGGCACAAGGCCGCCGCCGGCGGGCTGCTGGCACTGGTCGCGGCCGGATCCTGCGCGGCGGGGCTGCTGTTCGGGCTGCTGACGCCGCGTCGGGCGCCCGGCCTGCGCTTCCTGTGCGGGACGGCGGCGATGGCCGGCGTGCTGCTGCTGCCGCTCGCCGCCGGACTGGGCGGGGCCGGGCTCGGCCTGCTCGGGGCGGTGCTGTTCGCGGCCGGCACGGCCACCGCGCCGACCATGGTGACCGGGATGACACTGGTCCAGGAGCTGTTGCCGCAGCGGCAGTTCAACGAGGGGATGGCGGTCGCGGTGTCCGGCATCGTGGTCGGCATCTCGGGCGGTGCGGCGCTCGCCGGCGCGGTCGCCGAGCACACCGCCCCCGGTACCGGCTATGTGCTGCCGGCCGCCGCGGCCGTGCTCGCCCTGCTGATCGCCCTGGCCGGGCGCCGTTCGCTCGCGCCCGCCCGGCGGGCCCCGGCGGAAAATGCCGAGCGGGCTGTCAGTACCTCGGTCTAGCGTTCGGGCATGGCGGAAATCACCTATGTCCGAGGCGATGCCACCGCGCCCCGGGGCAAGGGCGTGAAGGTGATCGCGCATGTCTGCAACGACCTCGGCGGCTGGGGCAAGGGCTTCGTGCTCGCGCTGTCCAGACGCTGGCCCGAGCCCGAGGCCGCGTTCCGGCGCTGGCACCGGGAGCGGGCGGGGAACGACTTCGGTCTCGGCGCCCTGCAGGTGGTGCAGGTCGAACCGTACGTCTGGGTGGCCAACCTGGTCGGCCAGCGCGGCATCCGGACGGGGCGCTCCACCGGGGTGCCGGTCCGGTACGAGGCGATCGACACCGCGCTGGCCGCGCTGGGTGACCGGGCAGCGGAGCTCGGCGCCTCCGTCCACATGCCGCGGATCGGCTGTGGGCTGGCCGGCGGCCGCTGGGAGCGGGTCGAACCGCTGGTGGCCGCACGGCTGGTGGCGCGGGGGGTGTCGGTGACGGTCTACGACCACGACTAGGGCCGGTCGCGGACCGGGGGTCTGACAGCAGGCCCTAGGCGGACGCCCGGCCCGCTCCGCCCACCGGGTCCGTCGCACGGCGCTCGGCGGGCCAGCTGTACACGTACTCGGGCAGCACGTACCCGCCCGGGAACACACCCTCCTGCGCACCCGTCCGCACGCCGCCCTCGCGCTCGTAGAAGGCGACCGCGCGGGTGTTGCCGCGCAGCACCTCCAGGTACAACTCGGCCCCGGGATGACGTTCGGCGACGTGGGCGCGGGCCGTGGCGAACAACGCGCGGCCGATGCCGCCGCCGGTCCGGCCGGGGCGGACGTGCAGGTTGTCGACCAGCACCCGGCCGTCCGGCTGCGGGACGAGGTAGACGAACCCGACCATCTCCCCGGCCTGTTCGGCGATCAGCAGTTCGGGCTCGGCGGCCGGATCGCCGTAGTCGACGGTCAGGCGCAGCTCCCACAGCTCGCGCCGCTGGACCGGCAGCCCGTCGCCGAGCGCCTCATCGGGGACGATCCCGCGGTAGGTGGTGCGCCAACTGCGGGCGTGCAGGTCGGCGACGGCCGCGGCGTCCTGCGCGCCGCCGCGCCGGATGGTGGTCCGCACGGAACTGATCATGTGACGAGCCTCCCACATCATTGGAGTTGAACATGTTCAATCGAAGCCTCTACAGTTCTGCCACGCCTTTGAACGTGTTCGAAATCATGGGGGCGGTGGGTGCGGCACCGGGCGTGGAGGGGACGCCCGGTGCCACATCCACCGACACGGGCTGGAGCCTCGTCTCCGGTTAGGCTCGTCCCCGTGGACGACCTGGCAGCGACGAACCGAACGGACGGCACGAGCGGTGCGGCCGAGCCCACGGCCGCACCCGGCACCGAAAGCGGGCCCCTGCCCGGCGGCCGGGCACAACCGAAGACCGACAAGAGCGAGCAGACCCGGGCCCTGATCCTGGAGACGGCCATGCGCCTGTTCCAGGAGCGCGGCTACGAGAAGACCACCATGCGCGCGATCGCCACCGAGGCAGGCGTTTCGGTCGGAAATGCTTACTATTATTTTTCGGCGAAGGAATTCTTGATTCAAGGATTCTATGACCGAATGACGTACGACCATGCGGCGGATGCCAGGAATCGCATGGGCAATACTCGGGATTTTTCCGAGCGACTGCAGATCACGCTGGAATCCTGGCTCGACACGGCCGCGCCGTACCACGAGTTCGCCGCGCAGTTCTTCCGGACGGCCGCCGACCCGACCAGCTCACTGAGCCCGTTCTCCAACGAGTCGCACCCGGCGCGGGCGACCGCCGTGGAGCTGTTCCGCGACGTGCTGCAGGGCTCCGAGCTGGCACCGAAGCTGGACGCCGAGCTGGTCGAGCTGCTGCCCGACGTGCTCTGGCTGCACCTCATGGTCGTGGTCCTCTACTGGGTCTTCGACCGGACCGAGGACACCGAGCGGACGCGGGAATTCGTCCGCCGGTCCACTCCCATGGCGGCCCGGGTGATCAACCTCTCGCGCTATCGGGTATTCCGACCGATCGTCCGCGACGCCAAGGGCCTTATTCAGGACTTCATCCTGCCCACTATTGGGAAAACCGCCGTCAAGTAGCGGCCGCAAAGACCGGATCAACTGCGCGGGCCGGGTGCTCCCAACGTTGGGAGCACCCGGCCAGCAAACGCTCGGGTACCTGGCCTCGCCAATAGGCCTCAGCCTCGGCGCGGCACCGGGTTCTCCGGGGAATCGAGCCACACGGCGTGACCTTCGGGCCCGACGCGTGCGCCGCTGGCAACCAGCGCGGAGGCGAGCCCCTGGGGCCCGCCTCCTTGGGCATCTCGCCGGTCACTTGCCGCTGCCGTCCGCCGGGGCCTTGCCGTCGCTGGTGTTGCCGCCCTCGTCGGACCCGCCGCCACCGTGTCCGGCGCCCTTGTTGCTGTCGTCCTGCTGCCCGCCGCCCTTGCCGTCGCCGGACCCGCCGCCACGCTTACCCATGTTCTTCCCCTCCCGGTTCGTGAAGTAGTGGTGCGATAACACTGAGCCATGGAAGACTCCGCCGGGTAGGCGCTTGATCACGAAGGGGTGGGCAACCATGGCGTTTGAAAAGGGGCAGCGAGTCAAGCTCTCCAAGGATCTTGAGATCGTGCCGTCCTCGATCGTCACGAGCGTCGATAGCTTCCAGACCGGTGACGGCCTGGGGGAGACGTCCCGGTCGTCGGCCCGTATCGGGTCGCGTGTGCTGCTCGCTGCGGGTGCGCGGGGCGTAGTCACCTGGGTGAAGGAGATCCGGAGCGCGGCGGTGCGAGCGAAGAGCAAAGCCGGAAGCTGAACAAGATGCGCGAAGAGCTCACCGCCTTGAACGTGGATGCCACGGCCACGAGGCCAGACATGAACAAGGACTTCGACGCCTGGAACAGGTGGAATGAGGCCCGGAAGCTGAGGGCGGCGATCCCAGAGCTGGAGAAGCAGCTGCCTGCCGGTGGGACCTACGAACTGAACGTGCGCTTCGACAACTGGCTGGCCCTCGACAAGCTCAACAGCAACGACTTCGTCCGGGAAGACTGATCTCCCGGCAACGCCGGCGCCCTCCGCACATCGCGGGGGGGGCGTTCTGCAGGTCAGAACGCCGGGCGCCTCGCCCGGAACTCCCCGCGCGTCTTCGCCGCATGGCGGTCGTGGCAGAGGAGTTGGACGTTCCCGGCCACATCCGCACCGCCGGGTGCGATGGGCGCGATGTGGTCGACGTCGAGGGCGGTGGCGATGTGTGATGTCCCGGGTCGCGTAGCCGTCCCCTTGACCGATGGCTGATGCCGCACTTGGTGAAGATGCCGTACGACAGCGGGCGTCCACAGACGCCAGCCGCTCAGCCAGGACTTCATCCTGCCCACCCCCGGGAAGACCGCCGTCAAGTAGCCTTCGCCAGGCCCGGCTTGGACCGGCCGAAGGCCGGCCCGCGGCAGTGCGGACCGGCCTTCGGCGGGGTGCGGCAGCCCGCTCAGAACAGGTCCGGGTTCCAGGGCTGCAACGGCGTGCGCAGCAGCAGGTCGGCGGCGGCCGCCGCGCCCGGGCGCAGTTCGGTGAGCAGGCCGGCCGCGAGCAGCCGGGGCGCCGTCTCGCCGCCCAGGTAGAGCGAACCCAACTCGGAGGAGTCCAGGGCGAGATCGGCGTCGTCCGTGGTCCGGGTGCAGCGGCCGGTGCCGTCCGCGGCGACCTCGATCGCCCAGCGGCCGGAGGCGTAACCGAGCCGGTCCTCCACCTCCAGCACCACCCGGCCGGGCGCGCCGTACGTCCGGGCGTCGAACGCGGCCGCCACGTCCAGCACCCGCAACCAGGTGAAGTCGGCGTTGTCCACGTACGGGGTGGCGGCGCGCGGGTCCTGGAGCAGCAGCGGCAGCGGGTCGTCCGCCCCGATGTTCTCCGCGACGACCTTGCGCACCCAGTCGACGGCGAGGACGAAGCGCCACAGCTCGGCGGCCGTCGCCCGGTCGAGGGCGAGGAAGTCGGCCACGGTCAGGACGCAGTTCGGGTAGCTGCCGTCCCACTTGTCGTCGATCCGGTAGACCACCAGGCCGGTGACCACGCCGTCGGCGTCGCGGTGGACGGCCGCGAACGGCTCCTTGAACTCGAAGCCCGGCACCTGGAGCTCACCGGTGCTCCGCTTCCACCACAGCTCGTCGCGGGCGATCGCGCCCGGCTGGGTGCGCCGCCAGCGCTCGTGCAGGTCGGCGCCCAGCTCGCGCAGCTCCGCCATGGTCACGAAGTCGATCCGCCCGCCGGGCACGGTGGGCAGGTCGTCGCGCAGGCCGCGGGTGCGGAGCAGGTCGATGTTCCAGCCGTGGCCGCGGGTGGCCGGCCCGTAGCCGTAGCGGCCGTAGATGTTGTACTCGGCGGCGATCAGGACGGCGACCGCCGATCCGCGCTCGGCGGCGGCCGCGAGGTCGCGGCGCATCATCGTGCCGAGCAGGCCCCGGCGACGGTGGGTGGAGCTGACCGTCACACCGGTGACGGCGTCGGCCTGGACGACGGCCCCGCCCGGGACGGTCAGTTCCACGTCGAAGCTGCGGAAGGTGGCGATGCAACGGTCGCCGTCGAAGCCGGCCAGCATGCGGCCCGGCTGCCACTGCCGCCGGCGGAAGTCGCCCGCGCTGTCCGCGTGCGAGCGCAGGAAGCCCAAGGAGAGGGCCCGATCCCACGCGGCCACCTCGCCCTCGGTGATCGCGCGGATCTGGAGGCCGTTCACGATGTCGACGGCCCCGTCATCGGTTGTGTTGCCCATCGGGCCACCGTACGGCCGTCGTTGTCCGACGGCACCCGATTTATTCCGTGCCCGACCCGACGTGCTCCCCCGGCGCCACCACCCAGTGGTTGCAGCGCAGGACACGGTCCGCGAAGGAGACGTCCCGCTCACCGAGCAGCCGGAAGCCCAGTGCCCGGCAGATCCCGTTGGACGGGCCGTTGGTGACCGCCGGGTGGGCGTGCACCGGGCCCCACCGGCCGTCCGCGGCGGCGGCGTCCAGCAGCTCCCGGACGGCCGCCTTGGCGAGGCCGCGCCCCTGGAACTCGGGCAGCACCATCCAGCCGATCTCGGTCACGGCGGCGCCGTCCTCCTCGTACGACCAGAGCGTGACCCCTCCGGCCACCACCTCCGGCCCGGCCCCGTCCGGGACGATCATCTTGATCCACGCGCGGTCCTCCGCCACCTCCACGACGTCCTTGCGCAGCCGCGCCTCCACCCGATCCCGGGGCAGCGGCCCGCCCAGCCCGGCCATCATCACCGCGTCGCACCGCATCCGGACGTACGCGTCGACGTCCCCCGCCTCGACATCACGCAGCCTCATCGCGTCTCCTCCCGAGTGCTCGAACCGGCCACGCCGGGGCCGGTCCGGCGGATCCTAGCGCCCATCACCGACACGTCCGGAGCGCAGGCGGGGGTGGCGGCGGCGTCAGGGTACGTGCACCGCACGGCGGAGGAGGAACGCGGTGCGGCGAGGGCGGCGAGGGCGGGGGCACCTCCCGGCCGACGGCCGGGAAGGGGTCGGCGCGCAGGCCGGGGGTGTAGGTTCCACTCGTGATCTTCATTCGGCTTCGGCATGAGCTGGGCTGTCGTCGCTCTTCCCAGTGATCTTGCGCGGGTTTTGACCCATCTTCTTTGCGCTTTCCTCGCTGGCGGGGTGGGCGGGCCGTCTCTGCGTACTCGTTGAAGTGCCCAGGCAGGTACGGGATTGCCGGGAGCTGCCGTGGATCTTGCGACGTCTACGTGGGCGGGTCCGCCAGTGCGCACAGCTCATCGATGAACCGACTCGGCGGCGAGGGCTTGAACTGGGCGTCGTTCCACTGGTGCCACAGGCCTCCGGGGGCGAGGAAGCGGCTAGCGTGTTCGGTTCCCGCCTGACTGTCGATGTGGAGGAGCGCGCTGATGGCCCAGTGCTGGTCGTACTGGCAGTCAGGCTGCTGGAGATAGCGATCCAGGTAGGCCACCAGGTGCAGGGAATCTTCCTCCGTGCAGAAGCGTGCGAGAGCGAAGCAGTAGCCCTGGCCGGAGAAGCACAGCTGGCTGGCGAGAAGCAGGTCACCCAGCACGTCTCGGAAGTGCTGACGGCGGTCCACGCCGATCAGCCAGGCAGCGGTGAGGCGTGAGCGCCACTCGCTCTCCAGGAGGATTTCGAGTTCCTCATCGGTGATCGCCTGGGCAGCTGAGCGCAGTGACTGGAGGAAGCGTGTGCGCTCACCCTCGTCGTCACGGGTGAAGTTGCCGTGAAGGAGGTGGAGGTAGCGCCCGGTGTCGTTGGTCGTGGGCTTGACGTAGCGCTCGATGACATCGAGCAGTTCGGGGTCCGAGGAACGAGGAAAGCGCATGTCGGCATCTTCCCGTTCTCCATTGGTCTGCGGCCAACTGATTCTGAGAGCTCGGGGTGGGAGCCGTGAGCTCACGGACAGAGCTCTTCCCCCCGCATCGCCGTAGCTGGGCGATGATCTCTTCATGGATGACCTCCTGAAATTCCTTCACGCCCGCTACGAGGCGGACAACCATGCCTATGCCGAGGTGGCCTACCGCTTCGGGGCTGACGCCTTGCTTGACAGCCACCTGCCGATGCTCGACCTCGTCGACATGCTGGCCCGGGACTACGAGGCAATGGATCCGTCCGATGCGCGCTACGCCGGCCTCGGTCATGCCGTGCGTGTGCTCGCGCAGTCGTACGCCGAGCACCCCAGCTACCGGGAGGAGTGGCGACCCTAGAACCTGGTCCGATGGATGGCGGCGTCTCGTCCGTCCGGGGTGAGCCGACGTTGATGACACTGGTAGTCGCTAGCCTCTCCGCGTGACTCAGACCAGTGATCGACAGCTCCCTGCCGCACTCGCCGCCGCACTGTCGGTCCCGTTCGACTACGACGACGGCAAAGGGATCGACTTCGAGCCCTTCCCGACATTCCTGTCCGCTGAGGACACCACCGACTGGCTCCGGGCCTGGACCGGCAACACGGAGTTGAGTGGTGACGACTTCCGCGTGTTCGGCCAAGACGGCACGGGTGGATACGCGACGTTCTGGCTGATCCGCCCAGGCCGCCCACTCATCGACCAGCCCATCGTCTTCCTCGGCTCCGAAGGCGAGACCGCCGTACTGGCACGCGACCTGGGCGACTTTCTGTGGCTGCTCGCTGGCGGCTTCGGCCCCTGGGAGGCGGCCACCACGTACGAGCCCGACTGGAGCCCACATCCCAACCGGCAACTGGCGGCCGTCGCGGAGCGATTCGCCCCCGGTCGGCAGCAGCCGGCCACCGTTGTCATCGAGCAGGCGACCCGGGAGTTCCCCAATTTCGACGACACCATCATGGAGCTGTGCCGCTGACTCCGACAGGCACTCTGCAATCTCGGAGCGCGTTTGAGATCTGCCGTGGGACGATCCTTCGGTGACTCGACTCGTGAACCGTGATCGCTCCCTTGAGGAGCTTGAGCATGGTCGTTGGCCAGCCCCGTCAGGCGATGTCACCCGCCTTGTGGCGACGATGCACGCGCTCCGGCGAAAGGCAATCGGCGAGCTGACCGTCGAGGACCTGCGACTGCTGATCAGGCAGGACGTGGGCGTTACCCATGTCCTGCCGGTAGCGTTGGAGGTGCTCCGGGACGACCCGATGGCGGAGGGCGACATGTATGAGGGCGATCTGCTGGCCGCCGTACTCTCCATGAACCCGGAGGTCTGGAGCGAGTCGCCCGAACTCGGGCGTGCTCTCCACCTGATCGTCTCGGAGCTGCGTGGTCTCACGCCGTCGTTGAGGCGAGATGTAGAGCGTTTCCTGGCTCTGTAGGTCGGCGGCAGCCCGCTGCAGGTGTCGGGTGTGTCGACCGCGGTCGTCACGCTGCACCTCATCGCTTTCCTTGTCGTCGGGGTGGGTGTGCTGCCAGGCGAGCGGTCTCGTAGATGGCGGCGTCTCGTCCAGCCGGGGTGAATTGGTAGTAGGTGCGGCGGCGTCCGGGTCCCCGGATGGGTGAGGCTCTGGAGCGCCAGGAGTCGTCGTCCTCGATTCGGCTGGTGATCCAGCCGGCGGTTCGGAGTCGGTGCAGTTGCTCGTAGGTGCTACTGGCGTCGCGTTGGAGGCGGGTGATTAGGAGGGCGCCGTAGCACTGTTCGTCACCGTGGGTCATGAGGTCGTTGAGCAGGTCGAGCAAGGCGGTGGTGATCCGGAGTCGGGCAACGGGGATCTCCGTGAAGGGGCTGATCGGGCGGCGAGGGCGGGGGAATTGCTGGCGAGCTGCTGCCGCTTGGTGCTCGGGGAGCTTGGAGAGATCGTCGTTGGGGATGGACTTGGCCATCAGACTGCGGATGTGATTCTTCGCCAGGTGATTCAGGAGACGGCGCCCGCGTTCGGTCGGCTTCTGTGCTGTGGCCGGGGTGGCTCGGTGGAAGAGTGTCGCGCCAATGTCTTGTTCGAGGCGCTGGAACTGGACAACCAGGGTTTCTGGCTTGATGCCGAGGTGTGCGGCGGCGGCCTTGAGAGTGGGGAAGGCCATGGCGATCTGGAACCGGTGCAGCCGTTGCCAGCCCTGCAGGCTTCCTTCGACGGCGGCTCGGATGTCCGCGGCGAGTCGGCCATCGAGCCGGTTGATCATCTGTGGTGAGCTATGGACCCCTGAGGGCCTGGGGGCGATCGCGAACCGGTGCAGCGCGAGGTTGACGGTCATCTGGCTGATGCCGAGCTCCTCGGCGATCACGCCAGTCGACTTGCGCTGCCTCTCGTACTGGTCACGCAGCCAGACGGCATCGTTCACGAGATGGGGTTTGCCCTTGTTGAGGGTAATTCCGTTGGTGCGAGCGGCCTTGGCGAGAAGGTGACGGCTGTAGCCGGTCTCGGCAGCCAGGTCATTGAGGTTCCGACGGCCCTGGACGTATTCGCGTTCGAAGAAGTCCCGGGTGGCGACCTGTGCCATCTCCTGCTGGCGCTGCCACGTCCTGGGCAGTGCGGTGGGGCGCCAGTCTCGTTCAGGCCGGTCGAGGTGATCGAGGGCGAACCGGACATGTTCGAAGTTGACGCCCAGCGCCTGGGCTGCTTCGCGGACGCTTCGTCGCTCATCGACCACGATCCGGCGGATTGTGTCGGTGTCCAGGGAGGCGGGGTCCGTGCCGGGCAGGACAAGGCCGTCGGCGAGTTCAGCGGGCGGCGACCAGGTGACCGGCTCGTCGATGCCCAGGTCAGCGAGGATCGTCTCGGCATGTCCGGCGAGTGCGGCCCGCAGGGGCGAGGCCATCCTGGTGGTGAAGGTCATGTAATTCCCCCGGTCGCCAGGGCTGGTGAAGGACAGGTGGTGTCCGCCGTCACCGAGGTCCGCGCCGGTCAGCAGTTGCAGCAGGTGACGCTGGACGTGGCGGAGGCGACCGCGACTTGTCCGGCCTTTGCCGGGGGTGTCTCCCGGGTGGGAGCCGATCTCAAGTGCCAGGTCGCGCCATCTCGGCCAGGTGATGAGCGGGTGGGTGGGGACCTGGACGCGTCGTCGCTGGTAGTCGATGGGCGAGTCAGTGGTGTCGAGGTAGGTGGCGATGCGGCAGAACAGCGTCAGGACATGCAGGAGCGTCGGGGCAGGCAGGTCACCGAATCCCTGCAAGAGGACGGAGAGGTGGGCTGGGGTGACGCGGTCGTTGAACCGGTTGGTGAGTGCGCGGTAGGTGCGTTCCGATGTCCCGGGGCCGAGGAGACAGGTGGCTGCGGTGGCGCGGAACAGATCGGTATGGAAGCCGGCAACAGGCAGAAGGCGCCCGGCCCAGTCCGGCCAGATCAGGTGGGGAATGAACCGTCCGCGATCTGCCGCAGCCTGGCCGGCGGGAAGTGCTGCCTGTGGGGTGGGGGACTTGAACCGCAGTCGGTCCATCGCGGCCAGATCGGGGTCGATCGCCCGGAGGAAGCGGCTGGGGAAGGGCCCCGTCATGGCCTGCCAGCGGTACCAACTCAGCCCGGTCGGCATGGTTCCCGTGCGCGTGGATCGGCTGGTCGGGAGGTTGCGAATGGCTGTGACAGCGGCATCGTCGTCGGGGCCAAGGACAGTCCGGCTCAGGTCGAGGACACTCGCGATCAGGGCGGCGTCCATCCGCGGCAAGCGCCCGTTGACCACAGTCACCTCCGTCGGCGCACGGCCGGAGGCCAAGTCGGCAGCCCGCCCCTGCCAGTCGACCCCTTCGTGTGTCATCAGCCAGTAAGCCACGATGGGAAGGTTCCCCAGGGTGGCGGCGGCATCCTGATCGTCACGGTCGGCGGCTTCGCGCAGCCCGTCGAGCCAAGTCTGGGCGGCAAGGACAGCAGGGTGCGCAGGCGTTGTCGGCAGGGACGTGAGGTCAGTGCCGCAATGGGGGGCATAGCGGAGGCGCTGGTAGGAGCAGGCGCCCGGCGGAGGCACCGTGACGCCGCCAGGGAGAAAGGCCCTCGGGGTCTTCGTGCAGACCGGGCAGTTGTCGAGCAGCAGCAGTCGGTGCCGGCGGCAGGCAACAGCCCAGTTCGATCGCCAGACCAGCAGCCAGCGCCCGCCGTTCTCGCCCAGACAGCGCGGGCAGAACCGCGTACCTCCGCCGACGAGGGTCATCCCCATTGACTGACCCGCGAGTTGAGCCGGTAGCAGTGTTCCGCTCGGCAGGCCCGCCACGTGTTCCATCCGCCGCCAAGTCTCCTCTGGGGTGACCTTGATCAAGCGGTGGACCGAGCGGGCCCGCTCGGACAGTCCGAACGCCGGCAGCAGCTGGCTTGCGGAGAGCCGGTGCCGGCGAGCCAGTGCTTCGATCCACGAGTCGATACTCTCGCCCTCGACCGGTGCTGTCCGCAGCGGCAGCGTGGGCCAGTCGCCGGTCACCGGCTGGCCCCTTCCTTCTTCCGTCCCCGGCGCTTGGTCTCGGCAGCGCGGCGCGGCCGGGAACGCTCCGCCGCCTCGTCGATCCGAATGGTCTGCAGCAGATCCCAGGTCAGCGCTTCGGTCCCGTTCTTGATGGCCTTGAAGCAGCCGCGAGTGACGAGGGTGATCAACGAGCCGATGTGCCCGCCGGTCCGCTCGAACAGGTACTCGTCCAGAGCGACCAGCCGGCCCGGCCGGGCCTTGGCCAGGACGAGCTGCTTCTCGATCGCCTTGATCAGCACGGTCCAGCTGTCGTCCCGCTCGAACGGGACGACTTCCAGACGGGTCCAGCGGGCGGCGGTCTGGGCAAGGGCAGTGGACTCGCCGGCCAAGCCCTCGTCGAAGAACCTGCGCTCGCTCAGGCCGACGCCCGCGTAGATGAACGTGACGGGCAACTCGTTGGCCAGCCATTTCAGGTGGTTGCTGACCGCCAGGCCGTCGCGGCTGTTCTGGTTGATGAAGTGGACGTCGTCGATGATCCCGACGCTGGTCTCGCACTTGAGGACGCAGTCCAGTGCGAAGGTGGCGAGTTGGGCGGCGGTGCCGTTAGTGGCTCCGGGGTGGCCGTAGAACTCGCAGATCATCTTGTTCAGGGTCCTGAGCGTGGTGTTCGACGTCAGGCCGACCCGGAAGACCGGGATCCGCTCGTCGCCGTCCTCGGTGGTGTCCCCGCCCAACTGCCGGGCCGTGCGGTCGAAGTCGCGGGCGAACAGGTTGACCATCGTGGTCTTGCCCAGACCGGGGAAGCCGTCGATCACGGCCGCCCCGCGGACTCGGTCGCTGTCCTGCCGGTTGGAGGCGACGATCAGGTCCAGTTCCTCGCGGACCTGCACGAGTTGCGGTGTGGCGATCGTGCCGAAGTTCGCGTGCCAGTCGTGCCGGGTCTCGTCGAAGCGGGCGCGGTCCACCGGCGCCATGCGCGCCAGCGCGGCCGCCGCCAGCCGATCCGGTCGGATCCGGGCGGGCGTGTCGGTGAAACGGCGCCAGCCCTGCTTGCGCGACAAGCTGTAGGCGGTGGTCACTCCAGCACCTCCAGCGCATCGTCGTAGTAACCCTCGGTGTCGTCGAACAGCTCGTCCTCGCTGTCGTCGTCACCGACAAGCTGCGGACCGGCCTGTGCGGGCAGTACTGCCGGGTCGCCGTCCTGGGGACTGGAGGGCAACGGGATGCCAGAGCGCTCTGCGGACAAGCGGGCGGCCATCCGCCGCTCACGGCGGTCCATCACTTGGCCGCTTTCCCAGCGCTGCAGCACCTGCTTGAGCGCAGCCACCGGGTCGGCGAAGCGGTCCTTCTGCGCGGCCAACGCGCGGGCGTACTGGGCAGCCTCGGCCGAGAACGCGGTGCCCAACATGGGTGCGTGCTCCCAATCCAGTTGGTGCCAGGATCCGTCGGCCGGCTCCTGGAAGTAGACCGAGCGCACGTCCTCGTCGTTCACGCGGATCGGCCACTTGCCGGCCTGGATCCCGCCGTAGGGGCTGGTCTGGTTGCGGTGCCCGTCCAGGGCGGTTCCGTTGTAGAGCAGCCCGTTCACTTCGACGCCGTAGTGCTGGACCGTTCGCCAGGCCACCCGGTGGAACTCCAGGGCCAGTTCGGGCCGGGCGGGCAACCGAAGCCGCCCCGCTTTTCCGACACCGAGGGTGAACATCTCGTTCGGCGACAGCGGCAGGCCCGGCCATTCCGGGATGGTGAGCCCGTCATGCTTGTCGGTGTGGTGGACAGTGATGATCCAGTCGCGGATTACGTCCTCCAACTCGTGCAGGAACAGGAACGCCTTCCCTTCCAGTCCGATCCCCCGGCTGTGCAGGTCGGGCCCCTTGTAGGCGGGCAGGTGCTGGATCAGCCCCTCACGCAGGGTCTTGAAGAACCGCTCGACGGTGGGTTTGTCGGTCGGCTTCTTCGGCTGGGCGGGCTGGATGGAGATGCCCAAGCGCGCGCAGACTCCGATGACGTGCGCCGACAGGAACGCCTTCCCGTGGTCGACGACCAGCGTCTCCGGCAGGCACCACGATTCCTCGGCCTCGTGCTCGGTGAACACCAGCCGCTGTGGGACTCCGTGTGGAGAGCCCAGGGCGGCTCGGCCGCCGCTGCGGCCGGTGATCGCCTCGAACAGCACCCCGGCGACATCGACCGCCTTGGTGGACACCGGCGTGACCCTCAGCCCCAGAATTTGCCGGTCGAAGAGATCCTGAGCGACCGTCAACTGAGCGCGAAGCCAGCGGCAGGTCACCGGCTCCATCGCGAACATGTCCAGGTCCTGGGTGTCCAGGATCAGGTACTCGCCCGGTCGGGTCGCTCGCAGCCGGCCGTATGTCCCCTGGGGCCGGGACGCGATCGACCTGCGTCCCTTCGCCGAACCGGACACGGCGTTGCGGCCCTTGGTCAGTTCCTCCAGGCGTCGGTAGGCCGTGGTCTTCGGCGGAATCCCAACGACTCCTTCTCCGTGTTCGCGCTCCAAGCGCTCCGCAGCCCGCATCAGGACCGCGCTTCGGGTCGGCGTCGATGCGTCCACTCCGGCCGCCAGCTCCGCCAGCACCGCGGCATCCCAGCGCGGGTCGACCGATCGGCGGTGCCCGACCCGCTTGCGGTCGTCCACCAACGCGGCCTCGCCGCAGGCCCGATAGGCGGACGTCCAGTTCTCCACGGTCCGGACCGAGACCTTCAGCTCAGCGGCCTTCGCGGCGTACTTCTCCTTCAGAGCAACCCCAGGGGCGAACTGCGGACGCGGCTCACCCGTCCGTGCCGACTCCGCATGGCCGGAGGTGAAGCCGGTCAGCACCTCGCGGACGTGCCCCGCGCGAGCCGCCACCTTCTCCTGTTCGGCTGCCGACAAGCCGGCCAGCACCAGCCCCGGGTCATCGCCCTCTGCTGGCCCCGCTCCCAAGCCACGGGCCCGCGACGCGAGCTCGGCCAGGTTCAGGCTGCGGTAGGCGCCGTCGCCGAGCGTCCGCACCATCACCGATCGGCCGTCGAACTCGACTACCTCGACCGGGTCGCCGTCTACCAGCAGCGTCGCCCCAATCACGACCGTCACCGTGTGTCCGTTCACGCCGCCACCCCCAGCCGAACATGGGTCGCGCCACCGAGCGGACGGGACAGGTCCGCCAGCAGCCGACCGGACCACAGCAAATGCAGAATCGCCGGCCGGATGACGGCCGCCTCCCCCATCTCGGGCAACGACCGCTCAAGGTGCGCGATCAAAACCGACTCGCCCACGGCGTCCAGAACCGCCTCTGCCAGATCCGGGTCGATCATCGCGTCGCGGCGATAGCCAGCCAGGAATCGCACGTTCTCCAGCAGCACCCGGTCTGCCGAAGACCACACCTCGAAGTCCCAGCCCCGAGCGTGGACCAAGCGCTCGGTCCACGCGAACTGCCTGGCCACCTTCGGATCGTCAAGGCGATGCGCGGCCTTCACATCCACCACGGCCACTGAGCCGTCCGCACGGCCAAGCAGCAGGTCCGGAACATGCCGACGCATGCGGCTGCCGTCGAACCACTGCAGCCAGAACGGCTGGGCCGCGATCGATACGACCTTCGGATCATGGTCGGCGAGCAGGATCCGAGCCAGCTCCAGCCGGCTCTCGTAGACCACGTGCCCGCCCGTAGTTGCGGACCAGTACCACCCTGAGTAGCACTGCCGCCCTGCGAACCAGCGCATCTCCCGTACTGGTAGACCCGCCAGCACGTCATCGACCGACACCCGATCCAACGAGGTGTCCACGAAGGCGCCAGTCCCGCTGCGGTAGCGCACCGTCACATCAGGGGCCGAAGGCACAGAGGCATCTTCGGCGATTAGAACATCAGACCAGTCAGTCATGGCGCGACCATCTCCCTCCCGCCGAGCCTGGACAGGGTGAATCAGCTTCAGATCACCCGTGATGGTGAAGAATCAGGGAATCGGTAGGCGCCGCCGTCGAACTGCCTACTCACGGCCCCACTGATCTTGCGCATGCGCAACTCGGGCGCAGAGTCAGTGGGAAAGCGCAAAGTGAAATGGGAACCTACAGGGGGTGCGGACGGGCCCTACGGGCGGGCGTAGAAGTCGGGGGTGCCCATGATCCAGAGGCTGGCCTGTTTGACCGGCCTGCCGGCGCGGGGGGCCTCGATCATCTGATCGTCGCCGATGTAGAGGCCGACGTGGTAGATGTCGGCGGCACGGCCGGTGTGCGTCCAGAAGACGAGGTCGCCGGGGCGCAGCTGGCGGTAGCTGATCGGGGTGCTCTGGGCGTACTGGTCGGCGGCGAAGTGGTTGAGCTGTCTGCCGCCTTCGCGCCAGGCCATCATGGTGAGCCCGGAGCAGTCGTAGCCGGCCGGACCCTCGCCGCCCCAGATGTAGGGCAGGCCGATCTTGGAGCGGGCGAAGTCGATGGCGGCGGCCGCGCCCTCGGCGGACCACGGGCGGTCGGCGGGGGGTGCGGCCTGGGTGGCCTTGGCAGCGGCCTGCTCGGCGGCGGCGCGGGCGGCGGCCTCGGCCTCCCGGGTGGTGATCTCCTCCAGGGCCTCGCGGTGGCGGCGTTCCAGGTCGACGGTGGTGTGCCGGGCGGCGGCCAGGTCGGTGAGCAGCTGCTCGCGGCGCCGGTCGGCGGCGAGGACCGCGTCCTGCTGGGCGGCGAGCCGGGCCTCGGCGCTGGCCTTGGCGGCGCCGACCTCGGTGGCGGCCTTCTCGGCGGCCTCGGTGGCAGTGCGGGCGGCGGCGGAGGCCCGGTTCGCGGCGGCCGCGGTGGAGGTAGCGGCGTCGAGGATCTGCCGGGTGCGTTCGCTGGCGACGCCGACCACGGCGGCGCGGTCGCCGGCCTCACGCGGGCCGCGGGCGCCGAGCAGCGCGTTGAGCGCGGAGAGTTCGGCGCCCGCGCCCTGACGGTACGTTTCGGCGGCGAGTTGGGCGGCGTCCGCGGCCGCCTCGGAGCGCTCGGCCTCGGCGGCGGTGGCGCGCCGGCCGGCGGCGGCCTCCTCGGTGCGGGCCCGGGCGAGGGCGAGCTGCGCGCCGTTGTAGGCCTCGACGGCCTGTTCGGCGCTGCGGCCGGCCCGGTCGAGTTCGGCCCGGGCGGCGGTGAGTCCGGCTTCGATGGCGGTGACGGAGGCGGCGGTGCGGTCGACCTCGGAGCGGGCCCGGTCGATCTCCTCGGTGGTCGGGTACGGGTCGTCCGGTCGGGCGGGGCCGGCGGTGGGTTCGGGGTCCGCCGGGGCGGCCTGGGCGGCGGGGAGCAGCCCGAGCAGGGCGGTGAGGGACAACAGGAGGGTCGGCAGGAGCCTGCGCGCCACGAGACATCCCTTCTCACGGGTCCGGAGGGGACGGCGGTCGGACGGTGCGCGGTGCTCGGACCGGGGCGGCCAGGCGGAGGAGGTCCGACGAATCATCCCATCAAGTGACAGAAAGGTCACTCGTCGATCATGTTCTCAACTCCGACGCTTTTCGCACCTCGAACGCGCCCTGCCAGCCGGGTGACCATCAGATGATCCGATCATGAGTCACCGTCGGTCAGGCGCACGGGGTATGCGAACTACCGGTGGATCCGGCGGGTGCGCGTCCGCAGCTGGAGGTGTCGCTCGGACCGGCGCTCCACCCCGGTCGGACGGACCGCGTACGTCCGGCTGCGCCCCGCCCGGACCGTGCGGCGACGCTGCCGCGCCCCGTGGGACCGGCCCGGGCCGCTGCCGCCCGCGCCGTACGCCCCGCCCTCCGCCGCCCCGGCGGCGGCCGCCGAGCGGCGGTCGGCCAGCCGCGCCTGACGCCGGGCCAGCGCCCGGGCGGCGTGCGCGTCGAGGTGGGCGGTGGCCCGGGCGGCCATCCGCTCGGCCACCCGGTGGGCGGCGGGGTGGTTCGCGGACACCTTGTCGGGGGCGCCGGCGATCAGGTCGAAGAGCCAGGTGCGGGCCCGGTCCGCACGCCGGTGCAGTCGGCGCTCGCGCCGGAGCGCACGCGCCCGGCGGCGGGGACGCTTGGCGTACCGCCAGCGGGCCCACGGGCTGCTCGGGCGGGCCAGCCGGACCGCCCCGATCCAGGAGAGGCCGGGGACCATGATGCCGAGCAGGCCGGTCCACAGCTTGCCCTTGATCAGGCTGATCACCGAGGCCAGGGCGTTCACCGAGATCACCGTGATCAGGCCCCACCTGGTCTCCTGGCCGGGCACCACGCCGAGCGGCACGTACCCGACCAGCAGCAGGGCGGTGAACAGGATGCCGAAGATCACCGCGTCCACCGACTTGCGGCCCTGCTCGCTCCAGTACACGTCGTCCAGGTGCAGGATCAGCGCGAACTCGTCCAGCACCAGGCCGCAGCCGATGCCGAAGACCAGCCCGAACCAGTCGATCCACGGGTGACCGCCGTACGTGGCGAACACCCCGACGCCACCGACCAGCAGGAAGCCCAGGCCGAACACCATGTGATGGATGTGCAGGCCGCCGGGGGTGACGTTGCCGGGCCACCAGCGCACCTGGGCACGGATCATCCGGACGCTGAACCGGATGAACACGAAGGAGGTGATGAAGCCGACCAGCAGCAGGAACAGCGGTTGCTTGTGCGCGGCGACGATGTGCTCGCGGTAGCCGTCCAGCAGTGTGGTCATGCGTCTTACCTTCGTTCCTGGTCCTTCCTCCGGTCTGCCGCGACATGGCCCGGAGCCCAACACCGGTCCAACGCGCGGTCAGAACCCGCGGGTGCGCTTGGCCGCCCGGCGCGGCACGACCGGGTACAGCGACGGGCGCTCGCCGCCGACCGGCAGCTTCATGAACAGCCGGGCGATCTCGCCGCCGAGGTTCACCCCGATCGCCAGCGCCATCGCGATCGCGGCCGCCCGGGAGACGGACACCAGGCCGGCGCTGGAGTGCCCCTGCGCGAAGGAGAGCATCCCGAGGTAGAGCGCCGAACCGGGCATCAGCGGGCCGATCGCGGCGGTCACGTACGGCAGCGCGGAGCCGTTGCGGTAGCGCGCCATCAGCTGGCCGAAGAGGCCGACCAGGCCGGCCGCCACCCCGGTCGCCACGATCGGGGAGAAGCCCGCGTTGTAGGCCAGCACGCCGTAGCTGGCCCAGCCGATGCCGCTGTTCAGGGTGACCAGCGCGAGGGAGCGGCGGTCGGTCTGCAGCAGGGTGGCGAAGGCCAGGGTCAGCAGCATCGCGGCGGCCAACTGGACCGGCGGGTAGCTGACGCCCGCCAGGCTCTCGTCCGGCCGCAGCTTCGCCTCGAAGCCGACCCCCAGGTAGAGGATCAGCATCACGCCGATCACGATGCCCGCGACCAGGTAGATCACCTCCAGCAGACGGGCCGCGGCGGTGATGTAGAAGCCGGTCAGGCCGTCCTGGACGGCGGCGACCAGGGCCCGCCCGGGCAGCAGCGCGAACAGGCCACCGGTGATCACCACCGAGCCGCGCAGGCCCCAGTCGTTGAAGGAGAGGACGATCCCGGAGGCGGCGGCCGGCATCGCGGCCGCCACGAACTGGTAGAACTCCGGCAGCCGGCGCCGGGCCAGCATGGAGGCCAGCCGGTCGCCGAGGACGGCCGCGACGAAGGCGCTGGCGAAGACCAGCCAGGCCTTGTCGTCGATCCGCCCGCCGACCAGGAAGGTGGCCGCGCCGGCCAGCAGACCGGTGGTCAGCGCGAGCATCCAGGACGGGTAGGGGTGCCGGTTGCGGCGGATCACGGCGAGCCGGCGGTAGGCGTCGTTGACCGTGACCTTCTCGGCGGTGATGTCCGCGACCAGCTCGTAGACCGCGTTCAGCCGGGTGTAGTCGGAGGTACGGCGGCGCACCACCCGGTCGGCGGTGATCGGCGGCTCGACCAGCGAGGGCTGGTGCGAGATGCCGATCAGGGTGAAGGTCACCTGCGGCTCGCAGTGGTCCAGCCGGTAGGCGTGCGCGATGCCGAGCATGGCCGCCTCGACGTCCTCGGCCGCCTCGCCGCTGGCCAGCAGCAGCTCGCCGATGCGCAGTGTCAGGTCGAGGATGCGGGGGACGTTGCGGGTGGCCGCCGCAGAGGGGTGCAGCTCGCGGGCGGTCCGCTCGAAGGCGGGGCGCTCGGACATCGGGGTGCGCAGCAGCGTGCGCATCCGGTCCGGCCAGGGGGCCTCGCCGGGGGCGCCGGCGGTCAGCTCCGGGATCGGGGTGCCGGTGGGCGGGGCGTAGCCGGCGGCGCGCCACTCCTCGGGGGTGAGGGTGTCCTCGGCGACCGAGCGGCGGCGGGCGGGGCGCGCCGCCTCGGGCGCCGGCTCGCGGCGCGGTTCGGCTTCCGGTTCCGGTTCCGGTTCCGGGGCCAGCAGGCCCCTGGTCTCCGGGACCGGCGGGACGAGCGGGATGACGGTGGCGGGCTCGACGGTGGGGGCCGGGTGGCCCAGCAGGCCCTCGGTGGGCGGCGCCTCGGCGGGGTGCACCGGCCGTACCGGCGGCGTCCGCCGTGTCTGACGGACCGCCCGGCCTCCCCTCGCCCGCTTGCCTCCGCCCGGTCGGCCCCGCTTAGGCACTTCCACTCCTTGCCGCCCCTGGTGGCCGCCGGCCACCGTTCGATCTCGGGATACACCTTGCCTGATCGAACAGTCCGACGCACATATACGCGGCGTACCGTGACGGGGGCGGCGGGCGCCTACCCGGCGCGGTGGCGGTCGGTGGACGCCGCACCGGAACGGCGGGCCCGCAGCAGTTCGACCGCCACCGGGACCACCGAGACCAGCACGATGCCGACCAGGATGGCCTCGATGTTGTCCCGGACGAACGGGATCTGCCCCAGGAAGTAGCCGAGCACGGTGACACCGGCGCCCCACAGCACACCGCCGACGAGGTTGAAGACCACGAAGGTGCGGTAGTTCATCCTGCTCACCCCGGCGACGATCGGGGTGAAGGTGCGCACGATCGGCACGAACCGGGCCAGCACGATCGCCTTGGGCCCGTGCCGGTCGAAGAAGGCGGCGGCCTTCTCCACGTTCTCCTGCTTGAAGATCCGGGAGTCGGGGCGGCGGAACAGGCCCGGCCCGACCTTGCGGCCGAACAGGTAGCCGACCTGGTCCCCCGCCACCGCGGCGGCCACGATCAGCGCGCAGACCAGCCAGAGCGGCTGGTGCAGGTAGGTGCCGCCGGCCACCAGCAGACCGGTGGTGAACAGGAGCGAGTCGCCGGGCAGGAAGAAGCCGATCAGCAGGCCGGACTCGGCGAAGACGATGGCCAGGATGCCGATCAGGCCGAAGGTGGAGATCAGGTTGGTCGGATCGAGCCAGGACGGGCCGAGGGCGAGGCTGGTCACGTGCGGACACTCCTGAGGGTCGAGTCTTGGCAATGAAACAGTAAAGCATTCACCAAGAATCGATAAACCGGTAGGTCATGACGGGCCTGCACGCACCCGCGCCCGCACGCGGCCGTGCGGGCCGGGGCGTGCGGGCGCGGAGGTGCGGGGGTGCGGAGGTGCAGGGGTGCAGGGGTGCGGGGCCGTCAGAGGCCGTAGCGCTCGATGGTCTCCTCGTGCCGGGCGACGTCCGCACCCGCCGCCTTGGCCAGGTCCAGCCAGGCCAGCGGGTGCGGCCAGTCGCCGGTGAGCCGGTGCAGCAGCGCGTCGGCCTCGGCGGCCGAGGCGGTCGGCGGCACCCCGACGGCGGCGTAGACGCCGGGCAGCGTGGCGTCCTCGTCCGCCGGGTCGGTGATGCGGTACTGCTCCCCGCTGTACGCCCAGACCGCGTAGCCGGCCTGCTGCAGGTCTTCGCGCAGCGCCGCCCACGGCTCGTCGCCGGGCCAGCCGCCGTCGATCCAGTACGTGGCGTACCCCGCCGGGTCGAGCAGGGTGAGCAGCTCGAACACCGGGCGCCAGCCCCGCCGCTCCTCCTCGGGGGCGTCCTCGGCCGGCGGCGGCTCCAGCAGCGCCGGGGCGAAGACCACCACGTCGCCGTGGTTGAGCGTGAGGTCGTCACCGAGCACCGGCAGGATCCGGGCGGTGGCCGGACCGGTGCGGACGGCGGGCAGGTCGGCCGTGGCGCCGTTGGTGCGGGTGGCGCGGACGGTGACCAGCTGCCACTCCTCGTCCACCGGCCCCCCGGGCTCGTCGAACTCGATGCCGAGCAGCGCGCCGGCGGAGCGGACCGCCGCCCAGTCCCGGTTGGCGGTGGCCGCGGTGATCAGGTGCCAGAGGTCGGGCTCCTGGACGGTGCGGTGGCGCTCCTCCTCCGGGGCGGCCCCGGCGGGCAGCGCGTGCTCCAGGAGCTCCTGGTACAGCCGCTGCGCGGTGGCGTGGTCGCCCAGCTCGGTGGCGGCGCCGGCGGCCAGCCGGCGGGTGTTGATCCGGCTCCGGTCCAGGGCCAGGATCGCCTCGCACTGCTCCAGCACCTCGGCCCAGCGGGCCTCGGCGGCGGCCCAGCGGGCGCGTATCCAGTGCCCGTCGGCCGGGCTGGTGCCGGCCAGCCGGTCGGCGAGGCGGCGGACGCCCTCGGCGTCCCCCGCGTCGATCAGGGCGGAGCCGAGCATGCCGGTCAGCACCTCGTCGCCCGGGGCGGCGTCGAGCCACTGCCAGAGCAGGTCGGCGGCGGCCCGGGCGTGGCCGAGGCCGCCGAGCACCGCGGCCAGGTTGACGGCCAGTTCGGTGGCGGCGGCCTGCTCACCCTGGTACCGGTCCAGGGCGACGGAGAGCAGGTCGGCGCCGGTCTCGTAGGGCACCCCGGCCTCGGCCAGGTGTGCCGCCAGTTCGCCCGGCGGAACGGGCAGCTCGGGCACCTGCAGCGCCTCGGCGGCCGCCCGCAGCGCGGCGACCTCCTCGGCCACGCCCTCGGTGCGGCGCAGCCGGGCGAGCTTGCGCTCCCCGGTCTCGGCGAGGGTCAGCGCCACCGTCCGGGCGCCGCGGGCGACGGCGAGCCGACCCGCCGCCAGCAGCAGGTCCACGCACGGGCGGTGCGAGCCGGTGCCGTCCAGGTAGCCGACCCAGCCGGCCAGGACGGCGCCCAGCTCGGCGTCGTTCTCCCAGGCACCGGCCGCGACCAGCAGCTCGACCGTGCGCGTCCAGCCGTCCCGCAGGTCGGCGTGGCGCTCGGCGGCCTCCCGGGCGGGCAGCAGCGCCAGCGCCTCCTCGGTGCGGCCGAGCGAGGCCAGCGCGCGGGCCCGCAGCAGACCGCCCCAGAGCCGGTCGCTCTCGTCGATCTCGCGGCCGCGGGAGCGCTCGGCCTGCTCGGCGGTGTCGACCAGCGTGAGCACCTCCTCGTGCCTGCCGAGCCGGCTCAGCGTGCCGGCCCGGGCGTGGTGGAAGTGCAGCGAGAGCCGCTCGCCGGCCGCCTGGATCCGGGCGGCGGCGGTGTCCAGGTGGCTGAGCGCCTCGGCGTGACGGCCGTCGTCCTCCAGCGCGTCGGAGTACTCGCGGGAGAGGCAGTCGAAGCAGGCCCGGGCGGGTTCGATCCGTTCCAGCGTCTCGCCGAGCACCGCCAGCCGCTCCGGGACGTAGCCGGGGCCGTCGACCCGGGCGTGGCAGATCGCGAAGTCCTGCACCACGCAGACGGACTGCGGGCAGCCCGCCGTCTCCTCCCGGTGGGCGAACTCCAGCAGGTCGACCGCCTCGGGCAGGGCCTGCTCGCCCTGGTGGCGCTTGTTCAGCAGGTTCTGCATCCGCCAGTGCCGCAGGTAGACCTCGACCCAGGGCAGGCCGAGCGCCCGGGAGGCGGCCAGCGCCTCCGGGTAGACCGCGTCCAGCTGGTCGTTGCGGCCCTCGTTGGCGTGGCCGGGCAGCTCGTAGATGGCGTCGGCCAGCCGGCGGTGGCCGGCCTCGGCCAGCTGGCGGTGGGCGTCGTGCACCCAGGCCCAGATGTCGGTGCTCATGTCGTGTCCCCCTGCGTGGTGCTGTTGAGAAGTCTGCCGTCGGCCACTGACAATCCGTCGGGGCCGGGGCGCGCCGGGCAGGTCCCGCCGGGCGCGCGACGTGTCGGACGCGCCCCGCTCACGCCTCGTCCGCTCACGTCTCCTCCGCTCACGTCTCCTCCGAGAGGGCGCCGAGGGTGTCCGGGACGTCCGGCAGGCCGACCGGGACGGCGGCGGTCAGGGCGGAGACCGCGGTGCCGATGCCGGACAGCGCCGCGGTGAGGTCGCCGCCGGAGGAGTCCGCCGAGCCGGCCGAGGCGGCGGCCATGATCACCTTGAGCGAGCGGAGCAGCCCGGCCGCCGTGGCGCTGCCGGTGTGCCCGGTGCGGTAGGCGGCGAGCAGGTCCAGCACGGCCGGGCAGGACAGGTTGAGGTAGAGGCGGGCCCTGACCTCGCCGTCGGTGCGGGCGGTGAACGCCCGGGCCAGCCGCAGCGCCGCGGACGGGATCCGGGCGTCGGCCTGGTCGTCCTCGATCCGGGCCTTCAGTTCGGCCTCGCGGTCCGGCACCAGCACCAGGGGCAGGCCGGGCGGGTCGAACCGGGCCGGGACGAGCTGCTCGCCCTCGTCGGCGAGGGCGCCGGCCAGCCAGGCCGCCTCCCCGGCCGGCAGCGGGCGCTCCGGGTCGCGGAACAGCTCGCGGTCGCCGTGCTCGCTGCCCAGTTCGACCAGCCGGCAGCCGCGCAGCTGGGCGTAGCGGCGCAGGAAGGGCAGCACCGCGTAGCGGTCGCCGCGGGCGATCGGCACCCGCATCGCCCGGTACAGCATCTCCTCGAAGCCGCCGCCGCTGCCGAGCGCGACGTGCACCGCTCCCCCGCCCATGGCCCGCAGCGCGCCGGCGGTGAGGTCTCCCTGGGAGGTGGGGACCGGGACGTCGTCGGCGAGCAGGGTGAACAGCCGCTCGTCGCAGAGCGCGGCGCCGAGCAGGTCCTGGCCGTGCCGGGTGAGGATCCGGCGCCAGGCGGCGGGCCGCAGCCGGGCGGTCTCGTACAGGCCGTCGACGATGGCGTCGGTGAGGGTGCGCTGGAGTGCGCGGTAGTGCTCGTCGCGCTGGAGGTCCTCGCGGCTGGCGGTGGGGGTGAGCCGGTTGGACTCGACCACGCCGCCGATGAACCCGGCCCAGCTGGGCAGCAGGTCGCGGGCGTCCTCGGCGAGCAGCATGCCGCGCAGGTAGACGGCGAGGTCGCGGTTGTCGCTGCTGCCGTAGGTCCCGCCGTCCTGGACCCAGAGCAGGCCGATCGCGTCGGTGCCGCCCCCGACCGGGTCGACGGGGAAGGCGGTGAGCGGCTCGAAGCGGCGGCCGAAGGCGGTGGCGAAGCGCATCCGGACGGCGTGCTCGTCGGGGGTGGGGGCCGTGGCCGGCCGGCCGGTGCCGCGCCAGGGCACCTCGACGCTGTTGACGGGCTGCTCGTCGTCGCCGACGTAGACCGGGATCGGCAGCAGCACGCAGTACCGGCCGAGCACCTCGCGCAGCGCGTCCTCGTCGGCGAGGTGGGCGTGTTCGGCCTTGAGCGTCAGCTCGACGACCGTGCCCGGGCGGGGCCGGGCGGGCACCGGGTCGACCTGGTACTGCTCGCCGCCCCGGCTGCGGTAGCGGTGGCCCAGCTGCGGTTCGCGGTGCGAGGTGGTGGTGACGACGACCTCGTCGGCCACCGAGAAGGCGGAGAGGAACCCGAGGCCGAAGGCGCCGATCAGCTCCTGGTTGCCGGTGAGGTCGCGCAGCATCCGGGTGTAGCCGGTGCCGACGGTGGCGAGGTAGGCGTGGATCTCCGGCTCGGTGAGGCCGGCTCCGGTGTCCTCGATGGCGACGGTCCGCCGGGCGGCGTCGCCGCGCACCCTGATCAGCGGGTGGTGGTCGCCGTCCGGGTCCTCCAGGAGTCGGCGGGTGTGCGAGTCGTGGGCGTTCTGGACGAGTTCGCGCAGGGCGACCAGCGGGGTGGAGTAGAGGTGGGTGGCGAGGACGTTCACCAGTCCGCCGAGATCGACCTCGGTCGTACGCAGATCCTCGGCGGGAGTGGGCTCGGGCGGGGCACCTTCAGACATGGGTCCCCAGTGTGCCAGTGCGACTATCCGGCGACCATTTCTTTCTCCATGAAGAAACTCGGTCAACTCTGCGTTGACATCGAAGGGTTGCCGGGGATTACCGCATTGCACCCCAACTACCGCCCCCACCAGCAGCGTTGGACGCCACGGAAGCCCCCGCCGGGACCGTCGGCAATCTCCGGATACAACGTCACCATGACACCATCGGGGGAATTGCCACCCGTTTGGTGGAGTTCGTCCACACCGCTGGTGAATGCTGAACGTGCGACGTCAGGCAACGGCGCAACGGAGCGGCCACTCCGGATCGCGCCAATTTCGCACCAGCTCAGGGAGACCACCGTGTCCCGTATTCGCGCAGCCGCCGCCACCGCCCTCGGGGCCTTCCTCCTCGTCGGCTTCGGCGCCGCCGGCGCCCACGCCGACAACGGCGCCGGCGCCCTCGACCACTCCAACAGCAGCGTGGTGAACAACAACGGCTCCGCCAACGTCGTCGGCAACGTCGTCGGCAACGTGGTCATCACCCAGCAGACGGCCACCGGTTCGGGCGCGAGCAACCAGAACAACGGCCTCGCCGCCACCGGCAACGCCGGCAACATCGGCGCCCTGCAGGGCAACGGCAACCTCGACGCCCGGGTCCACCTCCCGCTCCACTAGGCCTTCCGCCCCACGGGCGCAGCCACGGGCCGGGGGGCCCCCCCCGCACCCCGGGGCGGGCCCCCCGCCGCCGTTCGTCAGGACAGCCCCAGGACGGCCCGGCCCAGGCGCAGCAGGCAGTCCCCGAGGTCCGGCCGGGCGCTGTGCGGACGGTTCCGCACCCCGTCGTTGACCAGCGCGAACAGGGCGTGGACCCGGATCCGGGCCTCGACCGCGTCGTACCCGGGGCGGACCTGCCGCAGCAGGGCGACCCAGGTGCGCAGGAAGTCGCGCCGGAAGTCCACCGCGACCCGGCGGTCCGGCGGGGCCAGCCGCTCCGTCTCGCTGAGCATCGCGCCCAGGTAGTCGCCGTGGCGCAGGGCGAAGCCGACGTACGCACCCAACCCGGCCGCCAGCGCCGCCTCGGGCCCGGTGGCGGCCGCGATCGCGCCGTCCACCTCGTGCCAGAGCCGTTCGCGGCTGCGCACCAGCGAGGCGGCGAGCAGTTGGGCCTTGCTGTCGAAGTGCCGGTAGACGCTGGGGCCGGCGATGCCGACGGCGGCGCCGAGCTGGTCGGTGCTGACGTTGTCGAAGCCGCGCTGGTGGAAGAGCCGGACGGCCGCCGCGAGCAGTTCCTCGCGGCGCGCCCGGGGTCGGGGCTCCGGCGGCGCGGGGGCGGGGGCGGGGGCGGGGGCGGGACCGGTCGCGGCGCCGCCCGGGCGGGCCGCGAGGACCGCCACGACCAGTTCGCGCAGCACCGCCTCGGCGCGACGGGGCTGCGGCGCGACCGACTGGTAGGAGAGCCCGGCGCAGACCGAGAGCGCCGACCAGCAGAGCAACTCGGCGTCCGGCTGCGGGAGTTCGGGTCGTTCGGCGGACAGCACGGCGGTCATCAGCGCGACGTCCGCGCGCAGCTCGCGGCGCAGCGCCGCCCGCCGGGCCGGCGGCAGCAGCCGGGCGTCGCGCTGCACCAGGGTGCCGAGCGGGCGGTGCCCGACCGCGACGGCGGCCAGCGCGGCGCCGAGGTCACCGGTGGTACGAGCCGCGCGCAGCCCGTCGGCCAGCGCGTCCAGCCCCAGCCGGACGGCGCGGTCGAGCAGTTCGGGCTTGCCGCGGAAGTGCCGGTAGAGGGCGGGCGCGGTGATGCCGACCCCGGCGGCGACCTCGGTCATCGAGACCTGGTGGTAGCCGCTGCGGTGGAACCGGTCGGCCGCCACGGCCAGGATCTGGGCGCGCCGACCGGGGGGCCGTCGGACCACCATGGCGAGCCTCCCTCCCGTGCTCCGGACCGCCCGTGCTCCGGACCGCTCACGCTCCAAACCGCCGACCGAAGGCTAGCAAGGATTCACTTGAGGGGGTCTTCCACCGACGACCACCGGCTTTCTCCGGGGTCGCCGACCCTGGACAGCGGAAGCTACCGAGGATTAACTTGTGAGGCCATCACCTGGCACGTTCAGTCCCGGCCGGCGCCCGCAGCCGGTCACCACCGAAGGGAGCGCCGCCGTGCGCCGCACCGTCTTCACCGAGGACCACGAGGCCTTCCGGGAGACCATCCGGGACTTCGTCGCCAACGAGGTCGTCCCGGTCTACGAGAGCTGGGAGGCCGAGGGCCACCCGCCGCGCGACTTCTACCGGCAGCTCGGCGCGCTCGGCATCTACGGCATCGAGGTGCCGGAGGAGTACGGCGGCGCGGGCGAGAGCGGCTTCAAGTACCAGGCGGTGATCGCCGAGGAGACCGCCCGGGCGGGCGTGAGCTTCGGATCCTCGGGCGTGCACACCGGGCTGGTCCTGCCGTACCTGCTGGAGTACGCGACCGAGGAGCAGAAGCGGCGCTGGCTGCCCGGCTTCATCTCCGGCGACATCATGACCGCCATCGCGATGACCGAGCCGGGCGCCGGCTCCGACCTCGCGGGCATCACCACCACCGCGCGCCGCTCCGAGGACGGCACCCACTACGTCCTGAACGGCGCCAAGACCTTCATCACCGGCGGCGTGCTGGCCGACCTCGTCCTGGTGGTCTGCCGCACCTCCCCGTACGACCCGGACAACCGCCGGGCCGGCCTGTCCATCCTCTGCGTGGACACCACGTCCCCGGGCTACTCCGTCGGCCGCAAGCTGCAGAAGATCGGCCTGCGCACCTCGGACACCGCCGAGCTGGCGTTCAGCGACGTCAAGGTGCCGGTGGAGAACCTGCTCGGCGAGGAGGGCCGGGCCTTCACCTACCTGACCCACAACCTGGTGCAGGAGCGGCTGGCGATCGCGGTCGGCGCGTACGCGGCGGCCGCCGCGGCGGTGCGGTTCGCGGTGCAGTACGTCAAGGACCGCAAGGTGTTCGGCAAGGCGGTGGCCGAGTTCCAGAACACCAAGTTCACGCTGGCCGACTGCGAGGCCCAGGTGGTGGCGCAGCAGTCGATGGTGGACCGCGCGCTGGAGCTGTACCAGGAGGGCGAGCTGACCGTCGCCGACGCGGCCGCCACCAAGCTGTTCTGCACCGAGTCGGCCTCCACCGTCATCGACAAGTGCCTTCAGCTGCACGGCGGTTACGGCTACATCCTGGAGTACCCGATCGCCCGGCTCTACACCGACAACCGGGTGTTCCGGATCTACGGCGGCACCAGCGAGGTCATGCGCAGCATCATCGCCAAGTCGATGGGCCTGTAGGCGCCGGGCCGGTAGTCGCTCGGTCTGCGGGCGGGGACACAGCCGCGGCGGGCCGCACCCCCATGGCGGCCCGCCGCACCCCGGCCGGGTGCGCTCAGTTGGGCGAACCGTGCTCCGCGCGCCAGGCCTCCCAGCCGGCGGCGGACGCCACCTTCGCCTCGCGCAGCGCCCGCTGGGCGAACGCGGCCGGCGCGGTCTCCAGGCTCCGCACCCAGCTGCGGCCGGCCGTGGCCAGCGCCGCGCACACCATCGCCGCCCCGGCCGCGCCGAGCACGGCGCCGATGCCGGTGAGCACCGCGCCGCCGACCAGCAGCGAGCGGTTGACCTGGAACCCGCCGGAGATTCTCTCGTTGATCGCCATGCCTCCACGATGCGTGCACGCGCCGGGGGCTGCACGTCGAACGGCTCCGGGTGCGGACGGCCACCGATGCCGCGGGTGCGCGGGGAGCGGGGCTCCGGGTGCGGGAGCCGACCGCGTCCGCGAACCTGGGCACACGGCGTCGGCCCGGACGCACGGGGCCGGCCCGGGCGCACCGGGTCAGGAGGACGCGCGATGCCCGATCTCGAACAGCTCGCCGTGGAGCACGCCACCCGGGCGGCCGAGAGCCCGCACGGGCGCAGCGCCCACCTGGTGCTCCACGACGGCGTCCTGCGGCAGACCGTGATCGCGCTGACCGCCGGCACCTCACTGGACGAGCACACCCCGCCGAGCGCCGGGAGCGTCCAGGTGCTGCGCGGCCGGGTCTCGCTGACCATCGCCGGCCGGCACCAGGAGCTGCCGGTCGGACGGCTGGAACCGGTGCCCCAGGAGCGGCACGGACTGCTCGCCCACGTCGACTCGGTGGTGCTGCTGACCGTGGTCACCACCTAGCGGCAACGGCGGCGCCGCGTCGCACCGCCGGGCGCGGTCACCGCGTCGCGGGGCTGAGCACGCTTGCGCTGACCAGCCGCAGCCCGCGCAGGAAGTCCCGCCCGTTCGGCGCCAGTTCGGGGGCCGCCAGCCACTGGGCGGCGTACCCGGCCAGCAGGGTCTGATAGAAGGCCCCGCGGGCGATCTCCTCCTCGGTGTCCGGCACCTCGGGCAGCCCCTGGAACAGCGCGGCGAGGCCGAGCCGGCCGTCCTTCTGCGCCTGCGCGAACGCGTGCGCCAGCTCGGGCTCGTGTGCGACCTGGGCGAGCGCCTCGAACTGGGCCGCCCAGAGCCCGCGGTGCTCGACGAAGACGGTCTTGAGTCCGTCCCAGACCGCGGCGAAGCGCTCCTCCCGGTCGTCCGACACCTGGTTCGCGGCGTGCACCACCGCGCCCAGGGCCTCGCCCATCTCCCCGATCGCCTCGATCATCGCCGCGTTGAGCAGCGCGTCCTTCGAACCGAAGTGGTAGCCGATCGCGGCCAGGCTGACGCCCGAGGCGGTGGCGATGTCACGGGCGGTGGTGCGCCCGTAGCCCTTCTCGTAGAGGCAGCGCTTGGCGCCGGCCATCAGGTCTTCGCGGTTTCCCATGACCCGATCCTACGGAAGGACTGCACAGATGTCTTGCACGAACGTCTCACACGATCGATTTACACGTATGTACTAGACAAACGTCTGACACGCCCGTACGGTCTTCCCCATGACCGCAACCACCGGCCGCGCAGGCCGTCGCGAATGGATCGGCCTGGCCGTCCTCCTGCTCCCGACCCTCGTCCTCGCCATGGACATGGGCGTGCTCTTCTTCGCCGTCCCGTACATCTCCACCACGCTGGCGCCCAGCGGCACCCAGCAGCTGTGGATCATGGACATGTACTCGTTCCTGCTCGCCGGGCTGCTCATCACCATGGGCTCGCTGGGCGACCGGTTCGGCCGCCGCCGACTGCTGATGATCGGCGCCGCCGGCTTCATCGGTGCCTCGCTGCTCGCCACCTGGGCCGACAGCGCCGGCCAGCTGATCGCCGCCCGCGCCCTGCTCGGCGCCGCCGGGGCCACCGTGATGCCCTCGACGCTCGCGCTGATCCGCAGCATGTTCCACGACCCCAAGCAGCGTCAGATCGCCCTCGGCGCCTGGGGCGGCATCCTCACCGCCGGCGCCACCCTCGGCCCGGTCGCCGGCGGTCTGCTGCTCGGCCACTTCTGGTGGGGCTCCGTGTTCCTGATCGCCGTCCCGGTGATGGCCCTGGTACTGCTCACCGCCCCGGTCCTGCTCCCCGAGTACCGCGCCGCCGCCCGCACCGGCCGCTTCGACCTGCCCGGCGCCGCGCTGTCGATGGCCGCGATCCTGCCGCTGGTCTACGGCGTCAAGACCCTCGCCGTGGACGGCTGGAGCCCGCTGCCCGCACTCGCCGTCCCGGCCGGCCTGCTGCTCGCCGCCGCGTTCGTCCGGCGCCAGCGCACCGCCGCCGACCCGCTGCTCGACCTCGGCCTGTTCCGGATCCGCACCTTCAGCGGCGCGATCAGTGTCAACACCATCGCGATGTTCGCCATGATGGGCTTCGCCCTCTTCACCTCGCAGTACCTGCAGCTGGTCAAGGGCATGAGCCCGCTCACCGCCTCGCTCTGGTCGCTGGTGCCCAGCGTCGGCGTCGGCGCGGCCGTCGGCATCAGCTCGGCGCTGGCCGGCAAGGTCCGCCCGGCGGCCCTGATGGGCGGCGGCTTCCTGGTCGGCGCGGCGGGCTTCGCGCTGATGACCCAGGTCGGCGCGCACTCCCCGCTCGCACTCATCCTCATCGCGGCGGGCGTGCTCGCCGCCGGCACCGTCGGCACCATGACCATGACCGCCGAGATGGTCGTCTCCGCCGCCCCCGTCGAGCGGGCCGGCGCCGCCTCCGCCACCTCCGAGACCGCCGTCGAACTCGGCAGCTCGCTCGGCATCGCCCTGCTCGGCGCGGCCGGCGCCGCGGTCTACCGCCACCAGCTGGACGGCGCCCTCCCGGCGGGCGTCGACGGCGAGACCGCCCGCGCCGCCCAGGACACCCTCGGGGGCGCGGCCACCGCCGCCGCCCACCTGCCCGGCCGGGTCGGCGCCGACCTGCTGGAGACCGCCCGGGCCGCCTTCACCGACGGCCTGCACGTCGCCGCCGTGGTCGGCCTGGTCTTCGCCCTCGGCGCCGCCCTGCTGGCCTACCGCCTGATGCGTCACCTCCCCGCCGCCGCCCCGGCCCCGCAGCCCGAGGCCGCCACCGCCTGACCCACCCGGCCCGATCCACGCGAGTCATCGAGAGCCCCCGCCCACCCCGGGCGGGGGCTCTCCGCCGTCCACGGCCCAGGGCCCACCGGTGCCGGTAGGCCTCGCGGCGGTCGCAGCATCCGGTGGTCCCCCGCTCTCAGCGGAGCAGGGCGGCCATGACCTCCGGGGAGACGGAGCCTTCGAGGCCCTCGGCCGCGGCCGCGAGCCGGTTCAGCCACTCGTCCCCGGCCCGTTCGGCGACTTCCTCCGTCACCTCGCCTCGGTGCTGGTCGTGGTGCTGTTCGGCCGCGCCGGGATCGGCGAACTTCCCCCCTGGGCGCGCTGGTTCGGCATCGCGCCGATCGCCGCCGGGCCGGCGCTGCGGGCCTGGGGCATGCGCACCCCGGGTCGCCACCACACCCGCACCCTGCGCACCGTGGACACCCAGTACGTCGTCCGCAGCGGCCCGTACCGGCAGGTCCGTCACCTCGACTACGCCGGCCGCCCGCTGGTCCGGACGGGCTACGCGCTCGGGCTGGGCAGCCGGCCGGCCACCCTGCTGGTGGCGGCGCTGCTGCCGGCCGCGCACGGCTGGCGGATCAGCGCCGAGGAGCGACTGCTGCCGGCCGCCTTCGGGCCCGCGTACGCCGAGTACCGGCAGGTTTCGAAGCGGCTGGTGCCCTTCGTGCACTGATCCCCGCCCCGCCGGGCCCGCGGGGCGGGCGGGCTGGTCACCGGGGCCGCGAACCGACCCGACCGGGCCCGCCGCCGCCGCAGTTGCTCGCGTTCCGCTCGAACGGCACCTGGTTTTTGGCCAGCGTTTCCCGGCCGGTGTATCCGTTCACCGTCGCAGCCAGGCATACTGGCCAGCATGGGCGCTAGCCCACCCGTGACTCTAGACAAGAAGGGACCGGTGGCCAGGGATGCTGCGGAACGGTCTTGAGCCCTGGCACCTCCTGGTGGTGCTGGCGGTCGTAGTCCTGCTGTTCGGATCGAAGAAGCTGCCGGAGATGGCCCGCGGCCTCGGCAAGTCGATGCGCATCCTGAAGGCGGAGACGAAGGCGCTGCGCGAGGACGACGCTCCGGCGGACGCCGCGCAGAACACCACCGCCCAGAGCACCGCGGCCCCGGGCGCCGGCACCGCGCAGAGCACCGCCGCGCAGCAGCCGGCCGCCGTCACGCCGACCAACGTGACCAAGGCCACCGAGACGAAGCGGCCCGAGACGACCGCCTGAGTCCCGCGTTCCTCCGGAAGCCCCCGGCACCGTCCGACGACGGTACCGGGGGCTTCCGCCGTGTCCGGGGAGGGGTAGACCCCGGAGCGCACTCGACTGGCCGTCCGATCTGATCCGTTATCTCCTGGTTTTCACCACTGGAGGAACGGAGTCGCGGCATGCCCACCGACGAGCCGGGCGCGTCCCCCGACGAGCCGCCCGCCGGCCGGCCCGCCGGACCGCCTGGCGGGTCGCCCGACGAACTGGCCGACCTGCGGGCCCGGCTGAGCGCCGTCGAGGCCCACGAGGCCCGGCTGGACCGGCAGCTGGGGGCCAGTCAGGGCAGTCAGGGCCGCCACCGGGCGCGCTCCCTGCTCGCCGTCCTGCTGATCCTGCTGGCCTGCGTGCTGACCCCGCTCGGCGCCGTCGCGGTCTGGGCGAAATCGCAGGTCGGCGACACCGACCGGTACGTCGCGACCATGGCGCCGCTGGCCAGGGACCCGGCGGTCAAGGCGGCCGTCACCAACCGGGTCACCGACGCGATCATGCAGCAGATCCCGGTCGACTCGTTGCTCGACAACGTCGCCCCCGACGACCGGCCCAAGCTCGGCGCACTGCTGAACGGCATCGGCCAGGCCCTCACCAGCGGGCTCACCGGCTTCGTCCACACCCAGGTCCAGCGGGTGGTGGACAGCGACGCCTTCGTCACCATCTGGACGGACGTCAACCGGGAGGCGCACGCCGCGATCGACCGGATGCTGACCGGGCAGGGCGGCGGCGCCGTCGAGATCAGGAACGACACCGTGGTGCTCGACCTCGCCCCGGTGATCGCCCGGGTGAAGACCGCGCTGGTCGACAACGGGCTCTCGGTGGCTTCGAAGATCCCGGAGATCCACACCTCGTACACGCTGGTGCAGTCCGACGCCATCCCCACGGTCCGCACCGGCCTCCGGCTGCTGGACCTGGCCGGCTTCTGGGTGCCGGTGCTCGCGCTGGCCTGCGCCGTCGGCGGGGTGCTGCTGGCGGGTCGGCGGCGGCGGGCGGCGGTCACGGCGGCGCTGGGCATGGCCGCCGGGGCGCTGCTGCTGGGCCTCGGGCTGAGCGTGTTCCGGGCCGTCTACCTGGACAGGCTCCCCGCCGGGGTGGACCAGGCGGCCGCCCAGGCGGTGTACGACACGCTCGTGCGCTACCTGCGCTCCGCCGTCCGGGTGGTCGTCGCGCTCGGACTCGTCGTCGCCCTCGGCGCCTGGATCAGCGGCGGCGGGCGCTGGGCCCGTACCGTGCGCGGCGGCTGGCACGCGGCGCTCGGCGCCGCCCGGAACACCGCCGAACGGGCCGGGCTGCGGCTCGGGCCGGTCGGCCGGTTCGTCCACCGCTGGAAGGCCTGGCTGGGCTGGGCGGCGGTGGCGGGCGCGGCGCTGGCGTTCGTGCTGTGGAGCTACCCGACGGTGCTGGTGACGCTCTGCCTGGCGCTCGCGCTGGTCGGCGTCCTGGCGGTGCTGGAGCTGCTGGACGAACCGGGCCGACCGGAAGGAGGAGCCCCGGCCGCCACCTGAGGGGCGATCAGCGGCGCCGGCCCTCCGGCACGGGTCGGCCGGCCGGCCCCGATCGGCCCAGCCCGGACAGCGGCCCGCCGGACGGGGCCGGAGGCTGGACGGGATGTCCGAAACCCAGTCACCGCCGTCACCACCGCCGTCACCGCCGCCGGGCGGCTTCGTCGACCTGCGGGCCACCGGATTGCTGCTGGGCTCCTTCACGCTCCTGATGGCCGCGTACTTCACCCTGCCGCTGCGCTTCCTCGGCCGGACGCACCCGCTGCTCGGCTGGCTCGCGTTCGCCGCCGCACTGACCGGGCTGAGCACCCTGCTGCTGGCGAAGATGCTCGGCGCCGTGCGCGGCACCGAGCGACGTCCGGTGATCTGGCTGGTCTTCCTGATCGGGCTGTCGATGACCGTCTTCGCCACGACCTACTACGTCCTCGCCGAGCGGACCGGCGAGTTCGAGGGGCTACGGACCCGGCTGGACGCGCTCTACTTCACCATCGTCACCCTGGCCACCGTCGGCTACGGCGACATCATCCCGTCCGGCCAGGGGCCGCGCCTGGTGGTGATCCTGCAGATCGGGTACAACTTCGTCTTCCTCGCGGCGGCGGCGGGGACGCTGTCGCGGACGATCCGGGCGGGCCTCGACGTCCGGGCCCACCGGGGGCCCTAGCGTGCACAGGTTGTCCACAGGCTGTGGATGAGCCGGTGGCCGTCAGGAATCGAGAAGCACGGCCGCAGCGCCGGACCTAGCATCGGCGCCATGGACATCACCATTCACACCAGCGTCCTCCCGCACGACGACCCGGACGCGTCCCTGGCCTTCTACCGCGACGTGCTCGGCTTCGAGGTCCGCGGCGACGTCGGACAGGGCCGGATGCGCTGGATCACCGTCGGCCCCGCCGGCCAGCCCGGCACCTCCATCCTGCTGGCGCCGCCGGCCGCCGACCCCGGCATCACCGAGAACGAGCGCCGCACCATCGCCGAGATGATGGCCAAGGGCACCTACGGCTGGATCCTGCTGGCCAGCCGGGACCTCGACGGCACCTTCGGGAAGGTGCAGGGCAGCGGCGCCGAGGTCGTCCAGGAGCCGACCGAGCAGCCGTACGGCATCCGCGACTGCGCCTTCCGCGATCCCGCGGGCAACCTGATCCGCATCCAGGAGGTGCGCTGAACCGGCCCCGACCACCGGTTCCGCGATCGACGGAGGCCGACGAAGGCCGCCGAAGGCCGACGTGAGTCGACGAAAGGAGTCCTCCCCGTGTGTCACCCCTCGTGGGCCCGCGCACGCGCCGAGGCGCAGCGCCTGAGCGACCTCGCGCGACTGCGCCGCGTCCGGGACCGGATCGACCGTGAGTACGCGCGACCGCTGGACGTCGTGGCGCTCGCGCGCGGCGTGGGCATGGCGGCCGGTCAGCTCGGTCGCGAGTTCCGGCTGGCGTACGGCGACTCGCCGTACGGATACCTGACCGCGCGCCGCATCGAGCGCGCGGCCGCGTTCCTGCGCTGCGGCGCCCTCGGTGTCGCCGAGGCCCGCCTCGCCGTCGGCTGCCCGTCGCCGGCCGCCTTCGACGCCCGCTTCACCGAGCTGGTCGGCATGCCGCCCGCCGAGTACCGACGCCTGGTCCGACGGGCGGTGGGACCGGTCAGGATTCGAGAAGCCCCGGCCACCGAGCCGCAACTAGCGTGACGGACATGACCTCCATCGACTCCATCACCCTCGACGTGGCCGACCCCACGGCCGCCCAGCGCTTCTACACCACCGCCTTCGGCCTCGACACGCAGCTGCGCCTGCGGGCCTCCCAGGCGGCGACGACCGGCTTCCGCGGGTTCACGCTCTCGCTCACGGTCGCCCGGCCCGCCACCGTCGACGGCTTCGTCGACGCCGCCCTCGCCGCCGGCGCCACGGCCCTCAAGCCCGCCGCGAAGTCGCTGTGGGGCTACGGCGGCGTCGTCCAGGCCCCGGACGGGACGATCTGGAAGATCGCGACCTCCGCGAAGAAGGACACCGGCCCGGCCACCCGGGAGATCGACCGGATCGTGCTCCTGCTGGGAGTCGCGGACGTGGGCGCGAGCAAGCGGTTCTACGTCGAACGCGGCCTCGCCGTGGCGAAGAGCTTCGGCCCCGTGTACGTGGAGTTCGCCACCGGGTCGGGACCCGTCCAGCTGGCGCTGTACAAGCGCCGGGCCCTCGCCAAGGACGCGGGCGTCTCCCCCGACGGCACCGGATCGCACCGGATCGCGATCGGCAGCGCCGCCGGGCCCTTCGCCGACCCGGACGGGTTCGCCTGGGAGCTCCCGCAGCCGGCCCACACGTCCTGACCGACGAAGCCCGCCCGCCGCAGGAAGAGCCATCCCCGAGACGACCGGAGGAAGCCTGACGGACACGGCGCCGCGCGGGTTCGAGGAGAGGCTGCGGGACACCCGCGCGAAGCCGGCGGGCGAGGTCGACCTCTGGGTCGCGACGGCGGGCGCCTCGGGCGGCGCCCACGAGATCCAGGGCCGCGACCTCATGCGCGACGGCCGCTGGCTCGGCTGAGCCCGTCGGCGCCCGGGCACCGCCACGCAGGCCGGGGTTCGACGACGGACCCCGGGTCACCAGTCCTGGTTGTCGGTGGCGGCCGTGGCGTGCAGGGTGATGAACAGGGCGCTGAGGCGGGCGTTCCAGTTGGCGTAGGTGGGGCCGTCGATGGCGTGCTTCTTGGCCAGGTCGCGGATCACCTTCTGGGCGTCCTTGAGCTCCTGGGCCGCGTCGTCGGGAGAGCCCTCGTTGAGGCGGGCGGAGGCGTCGTCGAGGATGCGCAGCAGCTCCACCTGGTGGTCGCGCTCCTTGCCGCCGATCTGGGTCTGGGCGACGGCCTGGCGGAAGGCGTTGAGCTGCAGGGCCGGGGCCTGGTTGCGGGGGACGGTCGGGCTGGGGGCGCCGGGGAGGGAGGCCGGGGTGGTGGGGGCCGCGGTGGTGGGCGTCGGGGTCGGCGTGGGGGTGGGCGTGGGGGCCGTGGGCGCCTTGGTGGCGGTGGCCGCGGACGCCTTGGTGGCGGCGGGGGCGGCGGGCTCGTCGAAGGCGGTGACGGCCAGGGCGGCGACGCCGGCGAGTCCGGCCACGCCCAGCGCGCCGAGGACGAGGGGCTTGCGGCCACGGCTCCGGCTCCGGCCGGCCCGTGCGGGCGGGGCCGCCGGGACGGCGGCCATCAGCGAGGTGGCGGGCGGGGCCTGCGGCGGGAGCAGCGTGGTGTGCTGCTGGTTGGGGCTCACCGGCCGTACGGGCGGGAGCAGCTGGGTCGGGGCAGCGGTGGCGAGGAGTTCCGCCGTCGGGTCGCCGATGGCCAACCCGGGGATGGTGGAGAGGAGTTCCACGCGCGCCGCGGCGGCGTCCACCGGCCGGTCGGCGGGGTTCTTGGCGAGCAGGCGCAGGACGGCCGCGTCCAGGGCGGGCGGCAGGCCGGGCCGGCGCACGGACGGCGGCAGGGGCTGCTCGCTGACGTGCTTGAAGGCGATCGCCACCGGGGTCTCGGCGGTGAACGGGGTCTCGCCGGTGAGCATTTCGGTGAGCACGCAGCCGACGGCGTAGAGGTCGGTGCGACCGTCCAGGGCCGAGGCGGTGGCCTGCTCGGGCGACAGGTACGCGGCCGTGCCCAGCACGCTCGCCGTCTGGGTCAGGTTGCTGGACGACCCGGCCCGGGCGATGCCGAAGTCGACGACCTTCACCCCGCCGTCGTCGGTGATCATGATGTTGCCGGGCTTGATGTCCCGGTGGACCAGACCGGCCGCGTGCGCGACCGCCAGCGCCTCGCAGACCGCCGCCGCGATGCCGACGGCGCGTTCCACCGGCAGGTTCGGCTGCTGCGCCAGCACGGCGGCGAGCGAGCGGCCGTGGACGAGCTCCATGACGATGAACGGCGTGCCCTGGTCGACGCCCGAGTCGAAGACCATGACGATCCTCGGGTGCACCAGCATGGCCGCGTGCTGCGCCTCGCGGCTGAACCGCTCGGCGAAGCGGGGGTCGTCGGCGAGCCCTCCGTTGAGGACCTTGACGGCCACCTGACGGCCCAGCACGTGGTCCACGCCGCGCCAGACGGTGGCCATGCCGCCGACGCCGAGTATCTCGACGAGTTCGTAACGCCCGTTCAGCGCCCGTCCGATCACCTGGAACTCCCCTCACGTGCCGCGCCCGGGGTTCCGGGCCGCCTCGTGCACCTGTGCACGATAGCCGCCCCGCCCGACCGCTCCGCCGGGGGCGGGGAGGCGGTCGGGGGACCGGGCAGCGGTCCCCCGGCCGCCGGCACGGGGGGAGTGCGGCCCGCCCTGACTGCGGGAGGGCGGGCCGCACGTTCCGGGCCGGCCGGGCCGGCGGCGCGTCCGGGGAGAGCGCGTGCCGGTCCGGCCGGGGCCGGCCGGGCGGTCGGCGGGCACGGGGGAGCCGACCGGCCACCCGGGGTCTTCGGGTGGTGCTGACCAGCGGTGCCGCGCGGCGGCGGCACTGCCGTGGTGCGAGTACTGCGGGTACTGCGGGTGGTGCGATCCGGGTGAGCGGCGAGCCCGGGGGGAGTCGCTCGCCGCTCACCCGGAGTTCTGGGGGTTACCTCTGATCCGGCTGATCCGACTGGCTGCTGCCGGACCGGTCGGGCCTGCTCGGGCGGACGTCGGGCGGGGTCGGCACGGCCGGCAGCGCCGGGATCGTCGCGCCGGACCGGCCGGGCTTGGCTCCGGCGCCGCCGTCGGCCCTGTCCTGGCCGTTGCCCTTGCCGTTCCCGCCGTCGGCGTTGTCCTTCCCGTTGCCCTTCCCGTCGCCGCCGTTCCCCTTGGTCGCGCCGGGGACGGTCCTGCCGGGCCCGGGGGACGGCGCGGTGGCGTCCTGGTGGTCGTCGCCCGCCGCGCCGAGCGCCTCCGCGCAGAAGTCCGCCATCTTCTCCGCCCCGCCGGCCGCCGAGACCAGCGGACCGAACTGCGGCTCGGTGCCCAGCAGGCGCTCGCCCTTGCCCGTCCGGTCGGCGAACGCGCGGCAGAGTGCGATCAGAGCGGGCGGGACCGACCGGGTGCCGTGCCCGTCCGCGTCCGCGTCGGCGGAGGGGCTGCCGGGCGTCGTCGGGGCGGTGGACGGCCCGACCACCTGCGGGCCGCCGCCGGAGGAACCACCGGACGGACGGGCGGACGGGGCACCGGAGGAGGTGCCGGGCGAGGCGGAGGAGGAACCGGCGGACGAATCGGCGGACGGGGTACCGGGCGCGCTGCCGGAGGACCCGCCCGCGGCGGCGAGCGTGTGCTCCGGTGTGGAGGAGCCGCCGCCCAGCGGGGACGGCAGGTTGCCGGTGCCGGCGGCGACCGCGACCCCGCACAGCGCGGTGGCGCCGAGCACGGCGGCAGTGGCCTTCGTGCTGAAGGCCCTGGCCAGCGCGGCGGTCGCCATCGATCGTCTCCGGACGGGTGCGGTCACTAGGGGGTCGGACGTGAGACGGGCCTCCCGGAACGCGGCCAGGGCGGCCTCCTCCCCGGCCAGTTCGCGGGCCGTCGCCGGGGCGGCGGCCGCGGCGAGGACCCGGGCGAGCTGCCCGGGACCGTCGTCCGGTCCGGTGAGCGAGGCGTCCTGCCCGGCCGGCGGGCCGCCCACGGCACCGCCGAGCAGATGCTCGGCAGCGTCACGGTCGATCCGACGGGATCGGTTGGTGCTCATCTCATGTCCTTCAGCGTCGCGGCCCGGCGTTCTGTCACACCTTGCGGAGAACTTTTTTTCGCGGGCTTCCCCGCGGCTTTCCCGGCGACTTCCGCTTTCCCGGCGGCTTCCTCAGCGGGCTCTTCGGCAGCTCCCCCGGCGGGCTTCTGCGCCGACCGCCGCACGGGCCACCCCGCCGCCGGTGCGGCCTCGCGCGCGGCCGGGATCCCGACCCCGGCGGAGAAGGGCTGTTCCAGCACCTTGGCCAGTCTCCGCAGCCCCCGGTGGGCGGCCATCCGGACGCTGCCGGCCCGCTTGCCGAGCACCCGGGCGGCGCTCTCGGCGTCCAGGTCCATGACCACCCGCAGCAGGACGGCCTCGGCCTGGTCGCGCGGCAGCCGGGAGATCAGCGCCAGCGCGTCGGCGGTGCCGACCGTGGTCAGCGCGGCGCCCGCGGTGTCGTCCCCGGCGGCCAGCCCGGCCAGGTACTCGAAGGGCAGGTCGGCGACCGGGCGGCGGCGCCGGGCCCGCAGGTGGTCGAGGGCGCGGTGGCGCGCGACGGTGGCGGCCCAGCCGCGGAAGCCGTCCCCGTCGCCGGAGAAGCCGTGCAGGTCGCGGGCGATCTGCAGCCAGGTCTCGGAGGCGATGTCCTCGGCGTCCTGGGCGTCCTCGGGCCGGCCGCCGACCAGCACCCGCAGGTAGCGCAGCAGGCCCGGCTGGACGGTCCGGAACAGCAGCCGGAACGCCTCCTCGTCCCCTGCCTGGGCGGCCCGGACGGCCTCGGTCAGATCGACGGGGACGGGGGCCCGGCCCGCCGGCGGCCCGGCGGGCCGTACTGGTCCGGACCGGCCGACGGGGCTGCCGGTGCCCGCTCCGGGGCGCTCTGCACTCTGCACCCGCCACATCATGCGCCATCCGGGCGAACGCCTCGGGGTGCGGGCGAAGGGTCGGGCCGAACGGGACGGGGCCGAGCCGGACCGGGCCGGTGCGGAGACCTCCCTCTTCCCCGCCGCGCTGGAGGACGTCAACGCCGCGGGTGTCACGGCTCGCACCATGACAACTGTCACGCGGATCCCGCAACGGACGACACTGCTCTGACGGAGGGTCGGACGGAAAGACTGGAGGCACGACGCGGGCACCTGCCCGCGGCCACCAGTCGGGGAGGAACCCACCGTGAGCCAGACCGTCAGCGCCGCTGCCCCCACCGCCCCCGCCGCCCCCGCCAAGGCCGGCAAGGCCCCGAACCCGGCGGTCTCCGGACTCCGCCCGCTCGCCCTCGACGTGGCCGCCCCGCTGGTCGGCTACTACCTGCTGCACTCGGCCTGCGGCCTGAGCGAGTTCGCCGCGCTGGCGTGGAGCAGCGCGATCCCGGCCGGCCGGACCGTCCTCGGCCTGCTGCGCGAGCGCAGGCTCAACCTGTGGGCCGCGCTGATGCTGGTCGTGAACCTGGCCGGCCTGGCGCTCACCTTCGTCACCGGCGACGCCCGGCTGATGATCGCCAAGGACGGCGGGCTGACCGGCACCGTGGCGCTGGCGGTCCTGGTCTCGGGGCTGATCGGCCGCTCGGTGATGACCCCGATGGTGATGCCCTTCATCACCAAGGGCAAGCGCGACCGCGCCGCCGCCTGGCAGCGGCTGGTCGAGGGCCGGGCGGCCGGCTCCCGGGCCTTCCGCCGCCACGAGCGGGTGTTCGCGGGCATCTGGGGCACCGCGCTGCTGGCGGAGTGCGTCGCCCGGGTGGTCGGCGCCTTCACCCTCCCGGTGGCGACCATGGCCTGGCTGTCCACCGTGTTCCTGATCGGCGCGATCGCGGCCGGCTCGATGCTCGGTCAGATCGCGGTCGAGCCGATGGCGAAGCTGGTCCGCGCCGAGGCCGAGGCCCCCACCGCCGCCTGACCCGGACCCCGCGACGAGCTGAACCAAGGATGCCGGCGATCCGAACGGCGAGGAACCATCCGGATCTCCCGGGAGTCCTTCATAACGAGGGGGTAACGGGACCCCCGGTCGAGGAAACGGGGATCCCATGAGCAGGACGCACGCGCTGAGCACCACCGAGGAACGCACCCTCGTCTGGGACGGCTGCCTTAACGTCCGCGACCTGGGCGGGCTGCCCACCGTCTCCGGCCGGCCGACCGCGCGCGGGGCGATAGTCCGGGCGGACAACCTGGACCGCCTCACCGCCGAGGGCTGGGACGGCCTCCTGGACCACGGCGTCCGCACCGTGGTCGACCTGCGCAACGCCGAGGAGTACAAGCCGCTCCTCCCGCTCCCCGAGGGCGTCGAGCTGATCCGCGTCCCGCTGGACGAACTCGCCGGCCCCGCCTGGTGGGAGGCCTACGGCCGACTGGACGGCACCCCGCTCGCGCTCCGCCCCTACCTGGACCACTGCCCGCACGCCGCCGCCGCGCTGATCGCCGCCATCGCCGGCGCCCGCCCCGGCGGCCTGGTCGTGCACTGCGGCGCCGGCCGCGACCGCACCGGCCTGGCAGCCCTGCTGCTGCTCGCCCTGGCCGGCGTCGAACGGGCCGCGATCGTCGAGGACTACCTGCTCAGCGGCCCCAACGTCCGCCCGCTGTACGGGATGCTGGGCCTGCCGGACCCGTACCGCCGAATCGACGCGGTGCTCGCCGAGGCCGGCACCACCGCCGAGGCCGCCCTGTCGGGCGCGCTGGACGACCTCGACCCGGCCGGCTACCTGCTCGCCGCCGGGGCCACCCCCGCCGAGGTCGCCGCCGTCCGGGCCCGCCTCCTGCCCAACTCGTAGCACCTCGGCCGCGATTGACGGCCCATCCGACCCCTCCTGGCCACCGGGGAAAACCATCCACACCCATCGTCAACCGATGGTTGACGACACGGGATCGACAACCTACGGTTGACGCATGGAGAATCCCGTCGTTCCCACCACCACCCCGCTGCGCCTCGACGACCTGATCGCCGCGATCAAGAAGGTCCACCCCGACGCGCTCGACCAGTTGTCCGACGCGGTCATCGCCGCCGACCACCTCGGCGACCTCGCCGACCACCTGATCGGCCACTTCGTCGACCAGGCCCGCCGCTCCGGCGCGTCCTGGACCGACATCGGCCGCAGCATGGGGGTCAGCAAGCAGGCCGCCCAGAAGCGATTCGTCCCCAAGGACCCGGGCACCCCCACCGACCTCGACCCCAGCCAGGGCTTCAGCCGGTTCACGCCCCGGGCCCGCAAGGTCGTGGTGGCCTCACAGGAGGAGGCCCGGCGGGCGAACAACGCCGAGATCACCGCCGAGCACATCCTGCTCGGCCTGCTCGCCGAGCCCGAGGGCATCGCGGTCAAGGCACTCGCCGCCCAGGGCGTCACCCCCGAGGCCGTCCGGACGGCGACCACCGCCGTCCTGCCGGCCGCCGTCGAGCAGACGCCGCCCGCGCTGATCCCGTACGACGGGCAGGGCAAGAAGGTGCTGGAGCTGTCCTTCCGCGAGGCGCTCAAGCTCGGGCACAACTACGTCGGCACCGAGCACATCCTGCTCGCGCTGCTGGAGTTGGAGCACGGCGAGGGCGTGCTCGCCGGCCTGAAGGTGGACAAGCCCGAGACGGAGACCTTCGTCTCGGAGACCATCGCCGCCATCATCGCCGCCCGGAACGCGGAGCCCGAGCAGCAGCAGTGAGGCACTTCGCCCCAGCCGTGCCCCGGATGGAACTCCCACCCGGGGCACGGCACTTCGGCTGGACCGCTCAGAAGCCGGAGACGTGTGTGGTGACGATCCGCACCCGGCCGTCGACGGCCGCCTCCAGCGCCGCCCGCAACCGGGCCGAACGGGCCGGGCCGAGGAGCTCCAGCGCCTCCTCGACGGTGGCCCAGCGGTGCGTGTCCAGTTCGCCGACCGGGACGGTCACGGGGGTGCCGTCCGGGACGGTGCCGAAGTCGAACATCAAGTGCTCGGCGGGGTGGTCGAGTTCGGCCGAGGGGTGGGTCCAGGAGATGGCCAGCAGCTCCCCGGCCGCCTTGACGATGCCGGTCTCCTCCCACAACTCCCGGGCGGCGCACTCGACCGGGCCCTCGCCGAGGTCGATCGTGCCGCCCGGGAACTGCCAGTGCTCGCGGTACCCGGCCTTCACGATCAGGACCCGGCCGGACTCGTCCCGCAGCAGGCAGCCGGCCGCCGCGTAGATCCTGGGCAAGGACGCCAACCACTCCTCGCGGGACTTCAAGGGCTCAGCCGTCACTGCGATCCTCCTGGGGCACGGTGGTCCTGGACCGCCTACTCTGCCACCGGGCCACCGGGCCCGCCGGTGGCAGGGCGGGCTCAGTGCCGGGCGGCGAGGTGCTCGACCAGGCGGTCGAAGCTGGAGTTGAGGCCCGCCTCGGCCTCCGGACCGCAGTACATCGCCGGCACCTCGGTCTGACGCAGGACCACCTCGGCGCGGCCGTCGCCGAGGTCCTTGAAGGTCAGCGTGGAGCGCATGCCCACGCCCTCCTCGGCCAGGGCGATCAGCTCGCCCGGGCGGATCTCGGTGATCGTGGCGCGCATCGGGTACTTCTCACCGGTCTCGTCGATGGTCATGGTGCTGTCGTAGCGCCCGCCCACCGTGGGCTCGATGGTCACGGTGTCCAGCTCGACGTGGGTGCCGACCGGGCCCCAGAAGCGGATGAACTGCTCGGGCTCGACGTAGGCGCGGAAGGCCGCGTCCGGGGTGGCCGGCAGCTCGCGGGTGATGGTCAGCTCGCCCAGGTTCTCGGTCATGGCATGGTCCTTCGTGTTCGTGAGTGTCCGTGGTGCGCTTGCACAGGGGTAGACCGGGGCCGCATCCGAAACTCATCGCTCCCCGCGGAGATGTTTTCGAGAAGTTCTGAGAAGTGCTGAGCAGTTCTGCGGAGTTCCGGGTTCTGGGGAGTGCCGGGTTGCGGAGTGCCGGGGAAAGTTCCGCCGGGGCCGATGAGCCCGGGCCGCCAGGCCGGTCCAAGCAGTATGGAGACCGCCCGGAAGACCCCGACCGCCCCCGTCCTGACCTGTGACCTGGGCGCGCTGGCCGCGCCCGACCTGGCCGTCGTCGACGCCCTCGCCCGGCTGCGGCTCGCCGCCGCGCGGTACGGGGTGGGCGTGGTACTGCTGAACGCGAGCGGCCCGCTACGGGAACTGCTCGCGTTCAGCGGGCTCGCCGCCCTGCTGCCGGGGGCCGTGGACCCCCTCGGCGTCGAGTGGCTACTCGGCGTCCAACCGGGGCGGGAGGCCGAACAGCGGGAAGAGCACGTCGGTGTCCAGGAAGCTGGTGAACCCGGTGATCCGGCCCGCTGACACCTCCGGCACGATCAGCGCCCACGGCTCGTGCCCGCCCGCCGGGCTCGGCCGGTACTGGGCGAAGGCCGGGCCCCCGTTGGCCGTCACCGGGAGCAGCCGGGAGCCGCGGCAGCCGTGGCCGGGGCCGAGCATCCAGTCCCGGATCTCGTCCCGACCCCGCAGCCACATCGCGAACGGCGGCATGTTGAGCGTGACGTCCTCGTGCAGCAGCGCGGCGAGGCCGTCCATGTCGTACGCCTCGAAGGCGCGGACGTAGCGGTCCAGCAGGGCGCGGTGGTCGTCGTCCAGGGCGGGGGCCGGGCGGGCGGCCTCGCCGTCCGCGGCGAGCACCGCGCGGGCACGCTGCAGCGCGCTGTTCACCGAGGCCACCGTGACGCCGAGCAGTTCGGCCACCTCGGCGGCCCTCCAGCCGAGCACCTCACGCAGGATCAGCACCGCCCGCTGCCGGGGCGCGAGGCGCTGCAGCACGGCGACGAAGGCCAGCTTCACCGACTCGCGCTGGGCGGCCACCTCGGCCGGATCGCCCGTCTCGGGCAGCACCCGGCCGTCCGGCGCGGGGCCGATCCAGGTCACCTCGGGCAGCTGGGTGCCGTTCGCGGTGGCCACCGTCACCGGGCCGGCCAGGTCCATCGGGCGGGCCCGGCCGTTGCGGCCGTTCAGCGCGTCCAGGCAGACGTTGGTGGCGATCCGGTACAGCCAGGAGCGCAGCGCGGCCCGGCCCTCGAAGCCCCGGTGGCCGCGCCAGGCGCGGACCATCGTCTCCTGCACCGCGTCCTCGGCCTCGAAGACCGAACCGAGCATCCGGTAGCAGTAGCCCGTCAGCTCCGTCCGGTACCGCTCCAGCTGGAGCTCGACCGGCTCCTCCGTGATCAGGTCGGTCATGGTGCGCCCCCGTCGTCCTGCCGTGCCCTGCCGAACGGGACGAACGTAGCGCAGGGCACTGACAGTCGGCTCACCGCTTCCCGTACACCTGGCCGGAGCCGAACCCGGTGGTCACCAGCTTCCACAGGGTGGGGAACTCCTCGCCGCTGATCCCGGTCGGGTCGAGGCCGACGACGACGGTGCGGGAGAGGTCCCGGGTGGCGAACACGGCGCTGCTGTAGCCGGGCCGGGCGCCGGTCTTGCCCCAGATCTCCGTGCCGTTCGGCAGGACGGCGCGCATCAGGCCCTTGCTGAAGCAGGCGTGCCCGGCGGTCGGGCCGAGGTCGCAGGACTTGTTGTGGTTGTTCGGCACGTCCGGCACCGCGAACAGCTCGGCCTGCTGGGCGGGCGGCAGCAGCCGGCCGCGGAACAGCGCGGTGAAGAAGCGCTCCAGGTCGGCGGCGGAGGAGATCATGCCGCCCTCGGCCCACGGGTACGGGCTCTGCTCGGTCACGTCCACCCGGGTCGTCGTGCCGTCGGCGGCGCGGACGTCCACGTAGCCGGAGGCGTGCGGGCCCCGGATGGACAGGTCGTCGGCGGCCGGGACGTAGGTGGCGTGCAGGCCCAGCGGACGCGTGATCCGCTGCCGCACCTGGTCGGCGAAGGTGTCGCCGGTGATCTTCTCGATCACCATCCCGGCGACGAAGGTGTTGTTGCCGTTGTACTGCTGCGCGGTGCCCGGCGCGAAGCCCATCGGCTGGGTGAGCATGTCCGCCACCACCTGCTCGGGCGTGAAGGAGTCCGCCTTGTGCGCGGCGAACCACGCCGTGCTGCCGTCCCCCGAGGTCATGCCGCCACCGCCGGGCAGGCCGCTGGTGTGGTCGAGCAGCTGGCCGACGGTGACCGCCGGGTAGCCGGCCGGCAGCAGCCCGGGCAGGTACTGCTGCACGGTGCCGTTCAGGTCGACCCTGCCCTCGGCGACGAGCTGGAGCATCACGGTCGCGGTGAACACCTTGGAGATGCTGCCGATCCGGAACCGGGCGTCCGCCGGGACATCCGCCCCCGAGGTGCCGCGCCACCGCGCGTCCGGGCCGCCGACCCGGACCAGCCCGCCGGTGATGTCGGCGGGCAGGGTGTCGAGGGTCCGCGCGAGCGCGTCCCGGTCCAGCGGGCCCGGCCGGGCGCCGGAGGCGGTGGCGGCGGCGGTCGACGGGGCGTCCGCGGCCAGGGCGGGCGTCGCGGCGCCGGCCGTGACGGCGGCGAGCAGCGCGCCGGCCGCCGCGAGGGTGGTCCAACGGCGGTTGCGCACAAGGGTGTTCATCTGAAGGCTCTCCAACTGCGGCTCGCCCGTCGGGCGGTGGTTCGGACGGGACGAGTCTTCGGCAGAGCCACCGTCCGGACCATCCGGGGCGACCCCGAGCCGCCCCGGAACCGTCCCGGAGAACACCCCTGAGCATGCGTCAGGGGCGGGCGCCGGAACTCGGCGCCCGCCCCCGGACTCGGAACCGATCAGTGGGCGGAGTGCTTCTCCGCGCCGCGGTGCCGGTGACCCTTGAGCTCGGCGTGCATCGCCGGGGTGGCGTGCGCCGCCGAGGACGCCCGGTCGCGCCCGCCGTGCCGGAAGGCGTCGGGCGCGGCGTACCCGGCGCCGGCGGTGGACATGGCGTCGGCACGCAGTCCCGGCACCAGCCGGGTGGGCGCGGTCGCCATGCCGCGGCGCTCCAGCAGCTCCTGGGTGCCCTGGCGGAGCTTGGCGGTACTGCCCGGTGTTCGCTTGGTCATCGTCGGCCTCCCTTCGGCGGCCACCGGCCGGACGGTTGTCGACCGGAGGGGCCACATGGGCTTTATGTCCGGATTTTATCGGGCTTGCCCGCCGCTGCCACCGGGAACGGGGAACAGCCGGCCCGGGCCCGCAGGCCGGGCCCCCGGCCCCTGACCTCAGCCCATGACCTCGTGGACGAAGCACCAGCGCCAGTCCTCGCCCTGCTCGTACGAGCGGATCACCGGATGCGAGGTGTTGTGGAAGTGCGCGGTGGCGTGCCGCTGCGGCGAGAAGTCGCAGCAGCCGATGTGGCCGCAGTCCAGGCAGATCCGCAGGTGCACCCAGTCCCGGCGCCCCTGGGCCAGGCAGTCGGCGCAGCCGTCGGCCGGCGGGAGGGGGTCGATGTCCCGGGGGGCCGCGGCGAGGTCTTCGCAGGCACTCATGCACGCAGGGTAGTGACGGCCGGGCCGGGCCCGGTCTCAGGACACGCCGCGCGCCCGGTCGGCCTTCCCGGCACCCTCCCCCGGGGCCGGCCTGCTGCCCGGCACGGGCGGCGGGCGGGCTTGTGGACTCCGGCTCCGCCGCCACGGGAGGCATGGGAGCATGCCACCCGTGGCTATCGTGACGGGGAGAACGAACGGCGACACCGGCGGTAGCGAAGCCACCGGGACGCCCGTACCGGCGGACACCGGCATACCGGCGCGCACCGGCACCGACCGGCCCTCGCCCCGGGCGGTGCCGGAAACCGGCCGGATCCGGCAGCCCGTCGCCCTCATCCGGCTGCTCGCCGGGCTCGTCGCCGTCGCCCTCACCCTGCTGCTCGCCGACTACGCCCAGGCCACCACCGGCGGCATCGCCGCCGACGTCGCCGGAGCCGCCGAGTTGGTGCCCCGGCCGCTCGCCGGACTCGCCGGCGGCCTCACCACCGCCGCCGTCCTGCTCCTGCCCGTCGTCCTCGCCGCCCGCCGGCTGCTCGGCCCCGACCGGCGCCGCGCCCTCCAACAGGTCTCCGACGGTCTGCTCGCCGCCGTCCTCGCCTACGGCGCCACCCTCGCCCTCGACCTGTGGGCCGACCGCTTCGCCCCGGTCTCCCTGCTCGCCGCACTCACCCAGGCCCGGCCCGACGGCGTCCTCGGCCACACCGAGCCCGTCTACGGCTACCTCGCCCCCGTCCTGGCCTTCATGACCGCCTCCGGCACCCGCGAACGCCGCGTCCCCTGGGCCGTCCTCACCCTCTCCGGCCTGGCCGGACTCGCCGGCGGCTACGCCACCCCCACCGCCCTCCTGCTCGGCCTGCTCATCGGCTGGACCGGCGCCCACGGCACCCTCTACGCCGTCGGCACCCCGGACCCCCTGCCCAGGCCCGGCGACATCCTGCGCGCGCTGCACGAGAGCGGCCTGCGCCCGGTCGAGGCCCACCCGGCCGGGCCCGACCGGTACCTGGTCCACCAGGGCGACGACCGGCCCGGCCTGGACGTCCAGCTCCTCGACCGCCAGGCCGTCACCGCCGCCGCCGTCCAGCGCGCCTGGCGCCGGCTCCGGCTGCGCACCGCCCCCCACCCACGTGCCCTGCGCTCCCCGCGCGCCGGCCTCGAACACGAGGCGCTGGTCACCTACGCGGCCCTCGCCGCCGGCGTCCGCACCCGCCGCATCGCCGCCACCGCCGGCCTCGGCCAGGACACCGCCCTCATCGCGTACGAACGCCTCCCCGGACGCACCCTCGACCTGCTCGCCGACCAGGAGATCACCGACGAGCTGCTCGCCGACGCCTGGCGGCAACTCGCCCGGCTCCAACGCCGGGAGGTCGCCCACCGGGCGCTCGTCCCGTCCGCCCTGCTGGTGGACGGGACGGGCGCGGTGCACCTGGTCGACTTCGCGGACGGCGACATCGCGGCCAGCGAACTCGTCCTGCGCTGTGACCTCGCCCAGCTCCTCACCACCCTCGCCCTGCGCGCCGGTGCGGCCCGCTCGGTCCGCACCGCCGTCGCCGTCCTCGGTCCCGACACGGTCGGCGCCGCGCTCCCCCTCCTGCAGCCCATCGCCCTCGCCCGCAGCACCCGCCACGCGCTCAAACGCGCCGACCGGGCGACCGCGACCGCGGCCCGGACGGGCGGCACCACGGCACGGGCGGGCGGCACCACGGCACGGGCGGGCGGCACCGCGGCACGGGCGGGCTGCACCGCCAAAGTCCTGCCCGCCCCCCGGACCGCCCCGGACACCGCCGCCGCCGACGGTGCGGCGGGCGGGCTGCTGGAGGAGATCCGGGCCGAGGTGCTGCGAACCCGGCCGCAGGCGGTGGTGCGGCCGGTGCGGTTGGAGCGGCTGAAGCCGCGGACGCTGCTGGCCGTGGTGGGCGGGGTGGTCGCCGGGTGGCTGCTGATCCCGCAGCTGTTCGCCGCCGAGGACAACCCGATCGCGGCGGTGGCCGACGCCGACCCGGCGTGGCTGGCGCTGGCGCTGGTGGCGGCGGCGCTGAGCCACGTGACGGCGGCGATGGGGTTCGTCGGGTTCGTGCCGGAGCGGCTGGACTTCCGCAACGCGGTGCTGGCGCAGCTGGCCGGGGCGTTCGCGAAGCTGGTGTCGCCCGGGGGCGTCGGCGGGGTCGCGTTGAACACCCGGCTGCTGCAGCAGGCCGGGATCCCGACGGCGCAGGCGCTGTCCAGCGTCGGGGTGGGGCAGTTGATCGGCCTGGTGCTGCACCTGCTCCAGCTGGGCGCCTTCGTCTACCTGCTGGATCTGCAGCCGGGCGGCTCGGAGCTGGACGCGCTGCCCGCCGTGGTGGGCGGGCTGGCGGGGGCGGCGGCGCTGCTGGCGGTGGTGTCGGCGGTGCCGCCCGCCCGGCGCTGGCTGGCGGCGCGGCTGCGGCCGCTGACCGCCGAGGTGCTGCCGCGGCTGCTGGACCTGCTGCGCAGCCCGGCCCGGCTGGCGGTGGGGCTGACCGGTCAGCTGATGGTGTCGATCTGCCTGATCGGCTGCCTGTACTGCTGCACCCGGGCGATCGGCCGGGAGCCGTCCTTCGCCTCGGTGGCGGTGGTGTTCCTGGTCGGCAACGCGGCGGGCAACGTGGCGCCGACCCCGGGCGGGGCCGGCGCGGTGGACGGGGCGCTGATCACGCTGCTCCAGCAGACCGCGTCGATGGAGAAGGGCGGCGCGCTGGCGGCGGTGGCGATGTACCGCCTGCTGACGCTGATCCTGCCGGTGCTGCCGGGCTGGGCGGCGATGACCTGGCTGCAGCGCCGCCGGGCGCTCTAGGGCCTGCCAGGCGGCTACTCGCGGTACTCGTCCTCGTCGAGTTCGACGACGCGGCTCTGCTCGGCCGCGTCGGCGACGTCGGTGGCCGGGTCGGCGCCGAGGGCCCGGCGTTCGGCCACCTCGTCGTACTCGTCGCCGTCGGGCGCCGCGTCGTCGGGTTCGACGGTCTCGACGGCCTCGTCGATCAGGTAGTCCTCGTGATTCTGCGGCATGGCGTCCGTCCTCGCTGTTCGGAGGCTCCCACGGGCCCGGGTGGCGGTACTGGCAGTATCCGCCGCCGGACGGCCGGGCGCGATGTGCCGCAGCCGCCCGGGTGGGTGGCCGGACCCGTCGCGACGAGGACGATTGACCCGTGAAACCGGTGCTCGAATGACCCATGGCACGGGTGCATTCCGTGCCTAGGCTCGTCGTCATGACGACGAACGAGACGAACGAGACGAACGAGACCACCGCCTCCCCGGCCCGCATCGACTTCGCCCGGACCGCCCCCAAGGTCTTCCGCGCGATGATCGCCCTGGACGCCGCCGCCCGCGACGGCCTGGACCCGGCGCTGGTGGAGCTGGTGCAGATGCGCACCTCGCAGCTGAACGGCTGTGCGTACTGCCTGGACATGCACGTCAAGGACGCCCGCAAGGCCGGCGAGAACGACGAGCGGATCTACCTGCTGCCGGTGTGGCCGGAGGCCCCGGCCGGGGTGTACTCGGAGCGCGAGCGGGCGGCCCTGGCGCTGGCCGAGGAGGTCGCCCGGATCGGCGGCGGGGTCTCGGACGCGGTGTACGCGCGGGCCGCCGCGCACTTCGGGGAGGCGGAGCTGGCCCAGCTGATCTCGGTGTGCTTCACCATCAACGCCTGGAACCGGATCAACGTGGCCACCCGCAAGACCCCGGGCACCCGGTAGCGCCCGGCGCCGCGGCGGCACCGGGCGGCGCCCGACGACACCCCGCGGCACCGGGGCCGGCGGCCCGCACGGAACGCGCCGCAGGCCACCGGGGGTACGATCGGTGCCGTACCAAGGGCTTACCCACACCCACCCGGTGGCCCCGAGGCCCTTACGAACGACGGGGAAATCATGTCCGGCTCGCACTACTTCACCGGTGCACCCGAGGTCGCCAGCGAGCGCCGGCCGATCACGGTCTCCCTGCCGGACCTCACCCTCGAACTGACCACCGACGCCGGGGTGTTCTCCCGCAGCCGGCTCGACCCGGGCACCCGGATCCTGCTGGAGCACGCGCCGCCCCCACGGGTGCGCGGCCCGATCCTGGACGTCGGCTGCGGATACGGTCCGATCGCGCTGACCTGGGCGAGCCGGCGCAAGCGCCTCCCGGTCTGGGCGGTGGACGTGAACGAGCGCGCGCTGGAGCTGGTGCGGCTGAACGCCGAGGCACTGCGGCTGGGCAACGTCCAGGCCGCGCTGCCCGAGGACGTCCCGCAGGACGTGCGGTTCGCCACGATCTACTCCAACCCGCCGATCCGGATCGGCAAGGCCGCGTTGCGCCGGCTGCTCGTGCACTGGCTCGGCCGGCTCACCCCGGACGGCTCGGCGTTCCTGGTGGTGCAGAAGCACCTGGGCTCGGACTCGCTGCAGAAGTGGCTGACCGACCAGGGCTACCCGACCAGCCGGGTCGCGTCGGTCAACGGGTTCCGGATTCTGGAAGCACGGCCCCGCCCTGATTCGGGCGAGGGCACGGAGAGTGGACGGGGTACGTCGACGTGAAGCAGCTGCGCGGGACCGAACTCAAGCGACTGCACCGCTCCTGGCGGCGCAGCAACGAGTTCCGGCTCGCGATGATCCTGGAGAACCTGCAGTCGCCGTTCAACGTCGGCTCGGTGGTGCGCACCGGAGCGGCGATGGGCGCCGAGAAGCTGTACCTGACCGGGGACACCCCGTCGGTGCGCTCCTCGGGCGCGCAGAAGGCCGCGATGGGCACCGACAAGTACCTGAAGGTGGAGCACTTCCCGACGGTGGCCGAGGCGGTCGCGGCGGCGAAGGCGGACGGCTTCAAGGTGGTCGGCCTGGAGCTGGCGGACGAGGCGGTGCCGATGTTCGCCGCCGAGCTGACCCCGGCGGTGGCCTTCGTGCTGGGCCACGAGGACCGCGGGATCACGCCCGAGGCGCTGGCGCTCTGCGACCAGGTGGTGTTCGTGCCGCAGCTGGGCCGGGTCGGCTCGCTGAACGTGTCGGCGGCCGCGACGGTGGCCTGCTACGAGGCGCGCCGCCAGGGCTACGCGATCAGCGGCGCCCCGGACGGCTTCGACCTCGGTGAGGCCGACCTCGGCGGGGCCGACGACGAGTAGGACCTGACCGGGACGAGTAGGACCTGACCGGACCGACGGAGGGGTGTGCCGAAAGGCCCACCCCTCCGGTCGTTTCCGCCCGGTATCTCTGCCGAACGGCAGATGTGCGTGGCCGCCCGCGCCGGAAGCATGGCGGGCGTGACGGAACTCCAGATCCTCGACCTGACCAAGGAGTACCGCCGCGGCAAGCGCGCGGTGGACTCGTTCTCGCTGACGCTGCGGCCCGGCGTGCTCGGCCTGCTCGGCGCCAACGGCGCCGGGAAGTCCAGCCTGATGCGCATCCTGGCCACGGTCACCCGGCCCACCTCGGGGCGGGTGCTCTGGGAGGGGGCGGACATCACCCGGCGGCCCGGCCCGCTGCGCCGTACGGTCGGCTACCTGCCGCAGGACTTCGGCGTCTACCCGCAGCTCACCGCCCGCGAGTTCCTCGCCTACCTGGCCGCCGCCAAGGGCCTGCGGCACCGCGTCGCGAGGGCCCGGATCGACGAACTGCTCGACCTGGTCAACCTGTCGGGCGCGGCCGGGCAGCGGCTGGGGACGATGTCCGGCGGGATGCGCCAGCGGGTCGGCATCGCGCAGGCGCTGCTGAACGACCCGGCGCTGCTGATCGTCGACGAGCCGACGGTCGGGCTGGACCCGGAGGAGCGGCTGCGCTTCGGCGGCCTGCTGACCGGGCTCGGCGCCGACCGGATCGTCGTGCTGTCCACGCACATCGTCTCCGACGTGGCCGCCACCGCCGACCGGATCGCCGTGATGGGGCACGGCCGGCTGCTGCACCACGGCACCCCGGAGGAGCTGCTGCGGGGCGCCCGGGGATCGGTCTGGGAGCTGACCGTGGCCGCCGACGAACTCCCGTCGCTGCGCTCGCGGTTCCTGCTCGGTGGCACCACCCGCACCCCGCAGGGCGTCCGGGTGCGGGTGCTGTCCGGGCACCCGCCGGCGCCGGGGGCCGAGCCCGTCCCGCCCCGGCTGGACGACGCGTACCTGCTGCTCGCCGCCGCCCCGGCCGGGTCCGAGCGGGTGGCGGCATGACGACCGGCCTCTGGGCGCTCGCGCTCGCCGACTTCCGGGAGCGCCGCCGTCGGCCCGGGTACCTGGTCGTGCTGCTCGGCACGCTCGCGCTCGGACTGCTGGCCGCGCCGGTCGGCGACTCGCGCTGGGAGGTGTTCCAGGTCACCGACCTGCACGGCCGCTACACCAGCGGCTACGTGGGGACGGTGACGGCGCTCGGCGGCGCGGTCTGGCTCTCACTGGCGGGCTTCGGCATCGCCCGGGGGGCGATCGGGCGGGACGAGCAGAGCGGTGTCGGCCGGCTGCTCGCCGCCACCCCGCTGACCCGGGTCGCCTACCTGGCGGGCAAGTTCGGCAGCAACCTGCTGCTGTTCGGCTCGATGCTGCTGGCCCTGGCCGGGACGGCGCTCGCCGTGCAGCTGGTCAAGGGCGACTCGGGGCACATGGACGTGCTGCGGCTGCTGCTGCCGTACGTGCTGATCACGCTGCCGCTGCTGGCCGCGGTGGCCGGGTGCGCGGTGCTCTTCGACACCCTGCCCGGGCTGCGCGGCGGGCTCGGGGCGGCGGTGTGGTTCGCGGTCTGGCTGGTCGCCGTACTCGGCGCGCAGGCGGGCGGCGGGCCGGACCTGCTGGGCATGCGCCGGATCACCGCGTCGATCCGGGAGTCGATCGCGGCCGGCGGGCGGCCGGCCGACGGCGTGGAGTTCGGGGTCGGGCTCACCGCGGACAACCGGGTGCTGGGCACCTTCGACTGGCCCGGCCTCGGGCCCGGTGAGGCCGGCGCACAGGTCCTCGGGGCGGTGCTGCTGACCTCCGTCGCGGTCGGGCTGGCGCTGCTCGGGGCGCTCTGGTTCCGGCGCTTCGACGGGGCCGGGCCGCGCCCGGCCGCAGGGGCGTCCGAAGCCGTCCGGTCCGGGGGCCCGGCACCCGAGGCCGGGCCGGCCGCCTTCGCGCTCGCCCCCGGACGGCTGGCCCCGGGCCGACCGGCCCCGGCCCGCCACGGCGGCACGGTGGCGGCCGCCCTGCTGGGCGAGCTGCGGATCCTGGTGCCGGGCCGGCGGCTGTGGTGGGCCGGGGCGGCCGCCCTCGCCGTGCTGGCGGCGGGGGTCGCGCCGGACGGCCCGAGCCACCCGGTGCTGCCGTTCGCGATGCTCTGGCCGGTGCTGGTGTGGTCCCGGCTGGGCCACCGGGCCGGCGGCGGCAGCACCGCCGAGCTGCTCGGGGCCTGTCCCGCGCCGGTGCGCCGGGGGCTGGCCGTGCTGCTCGCCGGGGTCGTCCCGGCCCTGGCCGTGGTGGCGGTGCCCGCCGTCCTGCTGCTCACCGCCGGGCAGCCCCGGGCCGCCGCGGGCGCGCTGGCGGGCGCGCTGCTGGTGCCCGCCCTGGCGCTGCTCTGCGGGGCCGTCACCCGGGGCCCGCGGCTGTTCCAGTCGCTCTACCCGATGCTCTGGTACGGGATGATCAACCACGTCGGCGGACTGGACTTCCTCGGCGTCTCCGGGGAGCGCGCCCCGGCCCCGGCGGCGGTCGCCGCCGTCGCCGCCGCCCTGGCACTCGGCGCGCTCGCCCTGGACACGGCCCGGCACGCCGCGCGATGAGCGCCACACCGTCCCGGGGATCCGGGCCGACCTGCCGGGAGAGGGGTGGTCAGCGCAGCGTCAGCTAAGCGTCAGCGCTCCAGGCGACTGTAGTTGGCATGACGTCGATCACGGCAGTCTCCAGCTGTCTTCCCGACACCATCCCGATTGCGCGCTTCCAAAAGGAACTCCAGCTGACGGATGTGCAGCTCCGGCGCTACCAGCGCTTCTACGGGCTCGCCGAGGTGTGCCGCGACCCCGCGGCCACCGAGACGGAGCTGCTGCTGCGCGCCGCCACCAAGCTGGTGGAGCTGCGCGGACAGGAACAGCGCGTCAAGTACGTCCTGCAGGCCCGCACCATGCCGGCGCCGCTGCCGTACCCGATGACCTCACTGCGGCCGCTCCAGGTCGAGCTCGGCCTGGAGCACGCCGCCGGGTTCGTCGTCTCGCACCACGCCTGCGCCTCCGGGCTGCTCGCGCTGGATCTGGCGGGCACCCTGCTGGCCGCCGACCCGGACCCGGACGCGCTCGCCCTGGTCCTGGCCGGGGAGAAGGCGGCCACCGCCCAGACGCAGTCCATCCCGGACGTCACCGTCATGGGCGAGGGCACGGTGGCCTTCCTGGTGAGCGCGGACCGCACCGGCTCCGACCGGATGCTCGGCTACGCGACGCGCACCCACACCCAGTTCGGCGACGAGTTCATCATGGGCGACGCCGCCGCCAAGGAGTTCCAGGACCTGTACGGCCCCGGCCTCTGCGAAGTGATCGGCGCCGCCCTGGAAGAGGCCCGCTGCGGCCTCGACGAGCTGGCGCTGGTGCTGCCGCACAACGTCAACCGGCTGTCGTGGATCGGCGTGTGCAAGACACTCGGACTGCCGCTCGACAAGGTCTTCCTGGACCTGATCGGCGAGACCGGGCACTGCTTCTGCGCCGACCCCTTCATCAACCTGCAGAAGGCCACCGAGCTGGGGCGGCTGCGCCCCGGCGACCGCTACCTGATGACCAGCGTGGGGCTCGGGGCGACCTTCGCCGCCATGGTCTTCGAGCACTGAGGGCCGCCAGGCCCTGAGCCCGCCGCGCACCCCGCGCACCGCGCCCGAGCGCACACGAGAAATGACGAGGTCGACATGCATCTACCGTCCTCCGGCTTCAGCGCGCGCCTCAAGCGCGCCGTGACCGGGTCCGCGGACACCCCGCTGGTGTTCCTGGGCAACTTCGAGGTGGAGAACCACTGGGCGCTCGGCGAGCCCGCGCTGCCCCGGGTCGCCTCGCACGCGGGCAGCGCGGTGGTGAACCGGATGGACGAGTTCGCGCTGCTGCTCGGCGGCAAGAACGACCACGTCGTGCTGAAGACCGCCCTGGACGAGGGCTACCGCGGCTACCTGGAGGGCCTCGGCCTGGAGCTGCCCACCGTGCACGTGGTGGCCGACCAGGACCCGCAGCGCACCGTCAGCGAGGACGCCCTCGCCGACCCGGAGCTGCTGCGCGCGCTGTCCGCCGTCGCCGGCGAGGGCGCCCGGCTGACCGCGCACGGGATCTCCACCGTCGAGGAGGAGCTGGCCGAGCGCACCGGGCTGCGGCTGGGCGCCCCGAGCGCCGCCGTCTGCAAGCGGGTCAACAGCAAGGTGTACAGCCGCCGGCTCTCCGACGAGCTGGGCATCCGCCAGGCCCGCGGCTGGGCCTGCGAGACGCTGGAGGAGCTGGCCGAGGCGGTGGCCGCGGCCGGCGAACTCCTGGCGTCGGGCCGCAAGGTGGTGCTGAAGGACGCGTTCGGCGTGTCCGGCAAGGGCATCGTCGTGCTGGACAGCGAGGCCCGGCTGGGCCGGCTGCACCGGATGGCCGTCCAGCAGGCCGAGCGCGCCGCCAAGGCCGCGGGCGGGGCCCCGCGCACCGCGCTGGTGATCGAGGAGTGGGTCGCCAAGCGCTGCGACCTCAACTACCAGTTCACGGTGGGTCGGGACGGCTCCACGCACTTCGACTTCGTCAAGGAGCTGCTCACCGAGAACGGCGTCCACAAGGGCCACCGGATCCCGGCCCGGCTGACCGGGGCGCAGGTCGCCGAGATCTCCGCGACCGCGCTGCGGCTCGGCGAGCGGCTCGCCGCCGACGGCTACTACGGCGTGGTCGGCGTCGACGCGATGGTCGACCCGGACGAGGGCCTGTACCCGGTCATCGAGATCAACGCCCGCAACAACATGTCCACGTACCAGAACGTGGTGCACGAGGGCGGCCTGGCCGGGGCCGACGAGGTCGCCGTCGCCCGGCACTTCCCGCTGCGCCTGGCCCGCCCGCTGCCCTTCGCCGAGCTGGCCGAGGTGCTGGACGGACTGCTGCTGACCGAGCGGGGCGCGCGCCCGCGCGGCCTGTTCGTGAACAACTACGCCACGGTGAACGCCGCCGCGGGCACCGACGCGGACGGCTTCGAGGGCCGGCTGTACGGCGTGCTCGTCGGCGCCTCCGACGAGGAGATCGAGGCGCTGGACACCGACATCACCCGCCGCCTCGCGGCCTACCCGGAACGGAGCTGACCGTGAGCGTCGCATTCGAGGTGCAGGGCCTCGGGATCACCGAGCTCGCCGAGGAGTTCGGCACCCCGCTCTACCTGTACGACGGTGAGGAGATCACCACCCGCTTCCAGGGGCTGCGCGCGGCGCTGCACCCGGCGCTGGAGGTCTTCTACTCGCTCAAGGCCAACCCCAACATCTCCGTCTGCGCGCTGCTGCACAGCCTGGGCTCCCGCGCCGAGGTGTCCTCGCTGACCGAGCTGGTCACCGCGCGCCGGGCCGGGGTCGAGCCGCACGACATCATCTTCCTCGGCCCGGGCAAGAGCCGCGGCGAGGTGGCGGCCTGCCTGGACGAGGACATCCACGCGATCGTCTGCGAGTCGATCGGCGAGCTGGACCTGATCGACGAGGTGGCCCGCGAGCGCGGGATCACCGCGCGGGTCGCGCTGCGGGTCAACCCGAGCTTCTCGGTGAAGGGCTCGGGCCTGACGATGGGCGGCAAGCCGCGCCAGTTCGGCACCGACGAGGAGCTGCTGCTCGCCGAGGGCAAGGGCCTCGCCGCCCGCTACCCCAACATCCGGCTGATGGGCGTCCAGGTGTACCTGGGCACCCGCATCCTGATCGAGGAGTCCGTCGTCGAGAACACCCGGCGGATCCTGGAGCTGGCCGAGCGCCTCTCCACCGAGCTGGGCTTCCCGCTGGAGACGGTCGACGTCGGCGGCGGCCTGGGCATCGCCTACTTCGACAACGAGAAGGACCTCGACGTCGCCGAGCTGACCGCCCAGCTCAACCCGCTGATCGCGGCCTTCCGCGAGCGGCACCCGGACACCCGGATGATCATGGAGCTGGGCCGGTTCCTGGTCGCCGCCTCCGGCACCTACGTGACCCGGGTGCGCTACACCAAGACCTCGATGGGCGAGAACTTCGCGGTCACCGACGGCGGTACCAACCACCACATGGCGGCCGTCGGCATCGGCTCGTACGTGAAGCGCAACTTCCCGATGGCCGCGCTGGAGCGCCTGGACGAGCCGGCCACCGAGCCCTGGCACATCACCGGCCCGCTCTGCACGCCGAACGACGTCATCGGCAAGAAGGTCCCGATGCCGGCGCTGCGGGCCGGCGAGCTGATCGGGGTGCAGCGCTCCGGCGCGTACGGGCCGACCGCCTCCCCGGTGCACTTCCTGAGCCACGGCTACCCGGCGGAGGTGCTCGTCCTGGACGGACGGCCGCACCTGATCCGGGAGCGCGACGACGTCGAGGCGATGCTCGGCCGCCAGCGGCTCTACCGCGCCGCCGGCGACGACCAGAACTGACCACCGACCGGCCGACCGACGGCCGGGACCAGCCCAAGGAGAACAGCATGACCGACACCGCCACCACCGACGCGAAGTACGTCGACGCCGTCCGCAAGGGCCTGTCGGAGGTCCTCAACAAGGACGTCTCCGGCGCCGACGCGAGCGTCCGCCTCTTCGACGAGCTGGGCCTGGACTCCAGCAGCGCGCTCGAACTGCTCATCACCATCGAGGAGATCCTCGACGTGCAGTTCGACGCCGACGAGCTGGACATGACCCACTTCGAGACCGTGGGCTCGCTGGCCGGCTTCGTCGCCGCGGAAGCGAGCGCCTAAGCATGTTCCGCGCGACTGCGCCCGTGCGGCCCCCGGCCCCGGCCGGCGCGGACGGCCCGTCCGGCCCGGCGACGGCGACGGCGGTCCTGCCGCGGCTGGTCCGGGCCGGCGTCCACACCCCGCCGGGGCCGGGTGCGCCGTACGAGCCGGAGGGCGCGCGGGAGGACTTCTACCGCGAGCTCGGGGCGCTCTACGGGGCCGCCTTCGACCGCGGGCAGTTCGCCGACTCGGGGCGGCGCACCTCGGTGGAGCTGGCCTACGGCGCGCTCGACGCGCTGGGGCCGCTGACCGCCGAGGAGTGCCCCGAGGTGGTGGTGGTCGCCTACGCCGCACCGGACTTCGACCACTCCGAACTGGTCGCCTCCTGCGTGAAGCGGCGGCTGCCGGGCGAGCCGCTCTCCTTCGCCCTGTCCGACCAGGGCGTGCTGGCGCCGTTCAGCGCGCTGCGGGTCGCCGTGGAGTACGCCCGGCGGTGCGGCTGGTCGCGGCTGCTGCTGCTGGTCGTGGACCAGGGCACCCAGCCGTTCCCGCTGCCCGCGACCGGACCGGCCGCCGTCCACGGGGACGCGGCGGTCGCGCTGCTGATCCACTGGGACGGCGGCGACGCGGCCCCGGCCGGGATGGCGCAGGGCCGCCCGGAGCCGGCGCTGTTCGCCGACTGGGACGGTTCGGCCGCGCTGGTCGCCGGTTCCGGGCTGTCCGAGGGCGACGCTGAACTTCCGGCCCACGACGGACCGTTGATCAGGGTGGCGGCCGGACAGCCCGCCACCGGCGGCTGGGCCGCCCTGCTCGCCGCCGCCGACCGGGACCGCCCGGTGGTGGTGGCCGACTACGACCGGGAACGCGACTTCCTGGCCTACTGCACACTCGACACGGGGGAGTTGGGGGTCCGATGACGGTTCCGGCCGAGGTGCGCGAGCACTGGCGGGAGGCACGGACGAGCGCGCGCAACGACGGCCTCGTCCCCGCACTGACCCTGCTCTCCCGCGCGCTGTCCCCCGGGGTGGCGCCGCGCGGCCCGCGCGGGCACGCCGTGGTCCCGCGCGAACTCCTGGGCGATCTCGCCGAGTCGGGTGACGACGACGCGGACGGGGACCGGGACCCGGTGCCCGGCCTCGCCGTCCTGGGCCCCGCCGGCCCGCCCCCGGACCCGTCCGCCCCCGACGCCCGGAACTGGGGCACCGGGCTCGCCTGGCTGCGGCTCGGCGCGTCCGAGCGGCTGCGGGAGGCCTGCCTCGCCTACCTGGCGGCCCGGCAGGTCGAGGGCAGCTCACTGCTGCTGCAGCAGCTGGTCAAGGGCGCGCTCGCCGACGTGCTGATCGACCACCTGGAGATCGAGGGCGTCCTCGACGACCTCGCCGAGGGCCCCGGCCCGGGCGACTCCCCGCTCGCCCCCGGCCTGCCCCTGGACGGGCCGGCCCTCGCCCGGCTCCAGGCGCAGATCACCCAGGCCGACCGGGCGCTGCTGCGGCTGCTCGGCGCGTACGGTTTCACCGCGGAGGGACCGGGCCGGGCGGCGTACGCCTCCGAGCTCCTCGCCGACGTGTACTGCGGCTGGCCGCGGCCGGCCGGGGACTCCGCACCGAACGTCGACTCCCGGAAGGGGAACGTGTGATCAGCCTGCCCGGCTCGCTGGAAACCACGCACCGGTACGTGCGGCGGTGGGCCGACGACCTGCGGGCGGGCGCGCTCGAGATCGACCGGGACCCGGAAGCCGTCCACCGCTACCTGGACCTGCCCGCCGTCCGGTTCCTGGCCGGCCACCAGGTGCCGCCGGAGTGGGACCGCGCGTCCGCCGCGGCCGGCGCCGGCCCCGCGCACGGCCTGGCCACCCTGGAGCGGGTCCTGGTGAGCGAGGAACTGGCGCGCGGCGACGCCGGGATGATGCTGGGCGCGCCCGGCGCCTCGATGTGCGGGGTGCTGCTGAGCGTGCTCGGCAGCCAGGCGCAGAAGGACTGGGTGTACGGCCGGCTCGCCGAACGCCCCCGCTGGACCTGCTTCGCCCTCACCGAGCCCGACCGCGGCTCCGCCATCGGCGAGATGACCACCACGCTGACCCCGGTGGGCGACGGCTCGTACCTCCTGGACGGCGAGAAGCGCTACGTCGGCAACGCCGCGCGGGCCGACCTGGGCGCCGTGTTCGCCCGGGTCGCGGGCACCGAGCGGCTCGGCGTGCTGGCCGTCCTGGTGGACACCGCCGACCCCGGTTTCCGGGCGGAGCCGCTGCCCACCCTCGGCCTGCGCGGCGTCCAGCTGACCCGGATCACCCTCGACCGGGTGCACGTGCCGGCCGAACGGGTGCTCGGCTCCCACCTGCCGCCGACCCGGCGCGGGATGTGGAGCATCGTCTCGGTCTTCAACCAGCTCCGCCCGAGCGTGGCCGCGATCGCCCTCGGCATCGCCCGCGCCGCCCACGACTACGTCGCCGAGAACCGCGAGGTGCTGCGCGGCGCGGAGCGCGAGCTGTTCGAGTCGCTCGGCCAGCGGATCGACGCGGCCCGGCAGTTGACCTACCGGGCGGCCCTCGCGGTGGACCGCCGGCCGGCCGCCGGGCACCTCTCCTCGGCCGCGAAGGCGCGCGCCTGCGAACTCGCCGAGGACGTGACGATGCACGCGCTCGGTTTCTTCGGACCGGGCGCCCGGCTGGATCACCCGCTCCTCGACAAACTCGCCCGGGACGCCCGGGGCACCGAGTTCATGGAGGGGACACGGAACATCCAGAAGCTGAATCTGTTCCAGGGGCTGCACACCGGAAAGGTGGGCCGGCCCTGAACGGGACAGAACAACCGGCCGGTCGAGATTCGGTCGAGGTCTGGCAGATTCCGCTGAACGGCGGGGACCACCCGGATCAACCGGGCGGCGAAGCCCCCGGGGACGACCCGGACGGGTACCCCCGGCACCTAGAGGAGCTGCTCGACGAGCCGGAGAAGGCGCGAGCCCGGAGCGGACGACTGCCCGGGCTGCGGCGCCGTTTCGTGCTCGCGCACGCCGCCACCCGGATCGTCCTCGGCGAGCGGCTCGGCCGCCCCCCGGCCGCGCTGAGCTTCACCCGCGGCCCGTGGGGGAAGCCGGAGGTCGAGGGTGCGGCCGGCCTGTACTTCAGCCTGTCGCACTCGGGCGAGATCGCCCTGCTCGCCCTGGCATCGCGGCCGGTCGGAGTGGATGTCGAGCTGGCCCGCGCCGACCTGGACATCAACCGGCTGGCCGGTCGCTTCTTCCCACCGGAGGAACGGCGGTTGGTGGCCCGGGACGGGCACGACGCCTTCACCCGGCTGTGGACCAGGAAGGAGGCGTGCGTGAAGGCCTCGGGCGGCAGACTCACCCAGGGCATGGGGATCCCGGTCGCGCACACCGGGCGGGAGGCGACCGTATACGCACGCTCCGGGCCACTGCCCGGGCCATGGAGAGTCGCCGACCTGCCGCTTCCCGAGCAATACGCGGGGTCCGTCGCCCTGATCGGCGACGGGCCCTTTAACGTGTCCCGGCGGATGTGGTATCAAATGCCGCCTGGGGAATCCGACGGAAACCCTCGTACGTCGGCTGTCAAGTAGAAGAAACTCCCCCTCCAATCGTCGAAGTTGTACCCGTGATCATGCGACGAAGCGTCACTAGATTCAGAGACGCAGGCGCACGCCGCACCGCACCGGCCGGACTCATTGGTCAGGCTCGTGTCCGATCCGGGCATTTCTTTTGAGGAGGGGAACGTGATCGTGGAAGGCAGGAACGTGATCACCAGGGCCGCTCGGTGGAGCGCCGTCCACCCCTGGTGGGCGATAGCGCTCTGGGTGGCGTTCGTCGTGGGGGCCCTCGTGGTCGGCGGCGTCACGGGCACCCGGCAGGCCACCACCTCCGACCTCTCCATCGGCCAGTCCGGCCGGGCCGCCGCGATCGCACGCAGCGGCGGCCTCCAGGAGCGCGCGGTGGAGAACGTCCTCATCACCCCGTGGGGCGGCGGCCGGCTCGACTCCGTCCAGGCGCAGTCCGCGGCCTCGGACGCCACCCGCGACCTGAAGGCGCTCCCCGGCATCCGGGCGATCGACGCCCCGGTACCCGCCCCGAACGGCTCGGCCCTGCTGGTCCCGGTGACCCTCGACGGGGATCCGGAGACCGCCGCCGACCGGGTGCAGCCGCTCATCGACAGCGTGGCGAGGACCCACGAGTCGCACACCGAGCTGCGGATGGAACTGGTCGGCGCCGGCTCGATCAAGGCCGGGCTCAACGAGATGCTGAGCAAGGACCTCGGCAAGGCGACCGTGCTGAGCCTGCCGGTGACGCTGCTCGTCATGGTCTTCGTCTTCGGCGCCATCGTCGCCGCGAGCGTCCCGGTCGTGCTCGGCCTGTCCTCGGTGCTCGCCGGGCTCGGCCTGTGGGGGGTGGCCTCCCAACTGGTGCCCGACCCGGGGCCGGTGACCCACGTCATCGTGCTGATGGGCATGGCCATCGGGGTCGACTACTCGCTGTTCTACCTCAAGCGCCAGCGCGAGGAGCGGGCGTTGGGCGCGAACAACATCGACGCCATCGAGATCGCGGCCGCCACCTCCGGGCACTCGGTGCTGGTGTCCGGAGTGGTCGTCATGATCTCGATGGGGGCGCTCTACCTCGCCGGGCACCTCGCCTTCGAGTCGATGGCCACCGGCGCGGTGCTGGTGGTCGCCATCGCGATCACCTCCTCGCTGACCGTCCTGCCGGCCATGCTGTCCCGGTTCGGCCGCTACCTGGACTCCCCGCGGATCCCCCTGGTGTGGCGGCTCACCCAGAAGGGCGGGGTCAAGCCGCGGCTGTGGTCGACCATGCTCAAGCCCTCGCTGCGCCACCCGGTCATCGCGCTGGTGCTCTCGGTCGGTGCGCTGCTCCTCCTCGCGGTGCCCGCCCTCGGCCTGAAGCTCAAGGCCACCGGGATCGACGACCTGCCCCGGTCGATCCCGGCCATGCAGGCCAACGAGCGGTTGACCAACTCCTTCCCGAGCCAGGCGGACACCCACACCGTCGCGGTGAAGGTCCCGGCCGACCGGACCGCGGAACTGGGCACGGCGGTGGCCGCGCTGGTCGAACGCGCCGACCAGGACGAGCTCTTCGTCCATGACCCGGCGCCGGTGGTGCACACCTCCCCGGACGGCACGGTCGCCACCGTCGCGATCGGCACCCGGTTCGACAGCGGCTCCGCGCAGGCCCGCGCCTCGCTGGCCCGGCTGCGCCAGGACCTCGCCCCGCAGACCCTCGGCGCGGTTGCGGGCGCCGAGTTCGCGGTGGGCGGCAGCGACGTCGCGTTCGACGTCGACTACCGGGCGAACGTCATGCACAAGATGCCCTGGGTGCTCGGCGTGGCCCTGGTGCTGACCTTCCTGGTGATGACCGCCGCGTTCCGCTCGGTGATGCTCGCGCTGATCACCGTGGTGCTCAACGTGCTGTCCGCGGCGGCCTCCTTCGGCCTGCTCGCGCTGATCTTCCAGCACACCTGGGCGGAGGACCTGCTGCACTTCGAGTCCACCGGCCGGGTGGTCGCCTGGCTGCCGCTGATGCTCTTCGTGATCCTGCTCGGCCTGTCGATGGACTACCACGTCTTCGTGGTCAGCCGGATCAGGGAGGCGGCGCGCGGCGGACTCTCCGTCAGGGAGGCGGTCGAACAGGGCATCACCCGCACCGCCGGCGTGGTGACCAGCGCCGCGGTGGTGATGGTCTGCGTGTTCGCCCTGCTCGCCTCGCTGAACTTCATCGAGATGAAGCAGATGGGGGTCGGCATGGCCTGCGCGGTGCTGCTCGACGCGACGGTGATCCGGATCGTCGTCCTGCCGGCCGTGGTCACCCTGCTCGGCTGGAAGACCTTCTGGCCCTCGCGGCTCGCGCGCCAGACCACGACCCGGACCCCGCGGCTGCCGGCCATCGTGGTGGCCGCGGCGGCGGCCTCCGCCGCGCGCACGACCCTCCCGTAACACGGGGCACGGCCAACTCGACGGCCGGGGACGGGCTTAGCCCCTCCCCGGCCGTTTTCGTGCGTACACCCGGACGCAACCAGTCGTAACAAGGGGTTTGACGCCGACTGTCCCATGGTGGTTTGTTACGGGAGTTGTAGAATCGCATGCGCGTTCGTCGTCACGTGAGAGCCTTCCCGGCGCCGGGGGGCGCACCTGCCGGTGGACGCACCACGGGGAAGCAGGGCGGTCAGGGGGGTGGCCATGCACAGTGACGGCAGCCTCGCCTCAGCGCGCTGGCGCAATGAACTCACCCGGGTCGGGACACTGTCCGGACGGGAACGACAGGTCTTCTATCTGATCGGGGCCGGACACTCCAACCGCGGCGTCGCCGACCGACTGCACGTCACGGAGCGCACGGTGAAGGCGCACGTCGCCAACATCCTGGCGAAACTGGGGGTGGAGTCCCGACTTCAGGTGGGGCTGGTCGCACAGGTTCATCAACTCATGTACGAAGGTACATGGCCGGACGAGCCTTGCGTGTCCGATACTTGACCAGCGCGAATGATACCCAGGCTTTTCCCCTTTGTCAGGCCACCCTAAACAAGTCGACCACTGTTTGCGGTGGCAGGCCTGAGGTCGCAAGAGAAAAGCTTGTGGCTGGAGTTCATCGCTAGGGACGGGGAATTTGGTGTACATCTCCATATTAGGCCCACTATTGATCGGCGACGGTCAGCGCACCGTAGGTCTACGGGCGAAGAAGAACCGCGTGATGCTCACCATGCTGGCGCTCAACGCCGGTCAGGTGGTCGCCTTCGACGAGCTGATCGACGAACTGTGGGGGGAGGCGCCGCTCAAGAACGCGCGCAATGCTTTGCAGGCCAATGTCAAACGCATGCGCAAATCCTTGGCGGAGCTTGGTCTGGAGGGGCCGGACCAGGAGCTCATCCGCACGGTCGACAACGGATACATGCTGAACGTCTCGGAGGGCTCGGTCGACGCGTACCGGTTCCTGCGGACGGCGGAGAAGGGCGCGGGGCTGGTCGGTGACCGGCCGTTCGAAGCGATGGACACGCTCCGCGAGGCGCTCGCGATGTGGCGCGGACCGGCTCTGCTCGACACGAGCGACGGGCCTTGGTGCCGGGCTGTCGCGCTGCGTCTGGACGAGCAGCGCAAGACCGCCCGGGAGGACCTGATCTCGGCGCAGTTGCAGGCCGGTGAGGCGGGGGCGGTGGTCGCCGAGCTGAAGCAGCTGCTCGCCCAGTACCCGGAACGCGAGCGGTTCAGCGAGCAGTTGATGATCGCCCTGTACCGGTGCGGCCGGCAGTCGGAGGCCGTCGACATCTTCCACCGCACCCGGAAGTGGCTCGACGACGAGTTGGGGCTCAAGCCGAGTCGTCGTCTCCACCACCTCTACCAGGCGATCCTGATGCAGGATCCGTCGCTGTAGTCCGCCGGGGCGCGGGCAGCACGCCCCGTCGCGCCGACGGCTCCCCTCGGGGGCCGTCGGCGCTTTGGCGTGGGCGCCCCGACACCGGTGCATGCGCCTCGGCCCCGCAGCGGCCGGGCCCGGAGTCCGGGCCCGGCCGTCCGGCCGTTCAGGACCGGCGCAGCGCGGCGTCGGCCACCTCCCCGATCCGGCGGGCCGCCGCCCGGCCGAGCATCTCCTCGTGGCCGCAGGCGACGTCGCGCACCGTGAGCGGGCCGGTCAGGTGCGCGCGCCAGCGGTCGGCGAGCTCGGCGGCCGGGGCGCCCTGCACCTCGTCGGCGGCGGTGAACAGCAGCAGCGAGCCGTCGAACCGGCCCGGGGTGAACTCCCGGGCGATGTCGGTGTGGTGGCGCATCACCGCCATCAGCCGGCGGAGCTCCCCGTCGTCGATCCCGGTCCCGGTGGCGTGGTGGGCGAGGAAGGCCTCGCGGATCTCCTCGTCGGTGGGGTTGTGGTCCCCCGGCCGCACCGGGAAGACGTCCAGCGCCGCCAGGAAGGCCACCCGCTCGCCCGCCGCCTGGAGCTGCACCGCCATCTCGTGCGCGACCAGTCCGCCGAAGGACCAGCCCAGCAGGTGGTACGGGCCGTGCGGCTGCACCCGCCGGATCCTCGCCAGGTACGTGGCCGCCAACTCCCGTACGCCCTGCGGCCGCTCCCACTCCCCCTCGGGCGCGGCGACACCGTCGGACTGCAGCGCGTACACCGGCCGGTCCGGGTCGAGGTGCGGGGCCAGCTCCGCGTACGGCAGGCCGAAGCCGACGCCGCCGTGCACGCAGAACAGCGGCTCGGCGGTGCCGGTCGGCCGGATCGGCAGGACCGGTTCCAGCACCGCGGTGGGGAGCCGGTGCGAGTCGGCGGGCCGGGCGGCCGCGGCGAGGGCGGCCACCGTCTTGTGGGTGAAGACGTCGGCCAGCGAGAGGGTGAGCCCGGCCTTCGCGGCCCGGCTGACGATCTGCACCGAGCGCAGGCTGTCGCCGCCGAGGGCGAAGAAGTCCCCGTCGGCGCCGACCCGGTCGAGGCCGAGGATCTCCCCGAAGACCCCGGCGATGATCTCCTCGGCCGGCGTGCTCGGCGGCTGCTCCGGGGCCCCTACGGCGGCGGCGGACGCGGCACCGGGCGCCGGGAGGGCGCGGGTGTCGAGCTTGCCGTTCGCGGTCAGCGGCAGCGCGGGCAGCGTCACCAGGGTCGCGGGCACCATGTGCGCGGGCAGCGACTCGGCGACGAACGCGCGCAGCACCGGCACGTCGACGGCGGCGACGCCGGGCAGCGGCACCACGTACCCGGTCAGCTGGGGCACGCCGGTGGGCGAGGGGGCGACCAGCACCGCGGCCTGGGTGACCACCGGGTGGCGGACCAGGGCGGCCTCGATCTCCCCGAGCTCGATCCGGAAGCCGCGCAGCTTGACCTGGTGGTCGACCCGGCCGACGTAGTCGAGCGTGCCGTCGGCCCGCCAGCGGACCAGGTCGCCGGTGCGGTACATCCGGGTGCCGGCCGGCCCGTACGGGTCGGCGACGAAGCGCTCGGCGGTGGTGACCGGGCGGCCCAGGTACCCGTGGGCCAGGCCGGCGCCGGCGACGTACAGCTCGCCGGTGACGCCGACCGGGGCCGGGGCGAGGGCCGCGTCCAGGACGTACACCCGGTGGTTGTCCAGCGGGCGGCCGATCGGCGGGCGGCCGCCGCCCGGGCGCAGCGGGTCGCTCCAGGTGGCGCAGACCGAGGTCTCGGTCGGGCCGTAGGCGTTGCGGAACTCGACCAGCGGGGCGAAGCGGTCGACCAGCGCGGGCGGGCAGGCCTCGCCGCCGACCAGCAGGTGCAGGTCCGCGGGCAGCGCCACGTCCTCGGGCAGGCCGGCCACCACGGTGGGCGGCAGCACCACGTGGTTGATCCGGTGCTCGGCGAGCAGCGCACCCAGCACCTCCCCGGAGATCCGGCTCTCGTCGGTGGCGACCACCAGGGTGCCGCCCGAGTACAGCGAGGCGCACAGCTCCCAGACGGTGGCGTCGAAGCTGAACGAGGCGAACTGCAGCACCCGGGTGTCCGGCCCGGCGCCCATCCGCGCCCGGTGGTTGGCGACCAGGTTGGCCGCCCCCAGGTGCGGCACCGCGACGCCCTTGGGGCGGCCGGTGGAGCCCGAGGTGTAGATCACGTAGGCGACGTCCTGCGGGCTGAGCGGCCGGGTGCGGTCGGCGTCGACGGGGTTGCGGTCGGGCCGGCCGGTCAGGTCGGACCGGGTGTCGAGGGAGTCCAGGACCAGCGGGACGACGCCGTCGGGCAGCCCGGGGAGCCGGTCGGCGACCGCCTCGGCGGTCAGCACCTGGGCGGGCGCCGCGTCGCCGAGCATGTAGGCGATCCGCTCGGCCGGGTACTGCGGGTCCACCGGCAGGTAGGCGGCGCCGGTCTTGAGCACCGCCAGCAGCGCGACCACCAGCTGCGGGGAGCGCGGCAGCGCCAGCGCCACCACGTCCCCCGAGCCTACCCCGCGCTCCAGCAGCAGGTGGGCGAGCCGGTTGGCGCGCTCGTTGAGCGCCGCGTAGGACAGCCGCGGCGTCGCCGCCCCGGCCGGCACCCCGTCGGGGGCGACCACCGCCGGATGGTCCGGGTCCGCGGCCGCCAGGCCCTCGAACAGGGCGGGCAGGGTGACCGGGGCCAGCGGGACGGTCGGGCCGGACCACTCCTCCAGCAGGACCCGGCGCTCCTCGGCGGTGAGCAGGTCGAGGGCGCTGAGCGGGGCCTCGGGGGTGCGGGCGGCGGAGTCGAGCAGGGTGGCCAGGGCCCGGGCGAGGCGGGCCGCCGTCGCCCCGGTGAACAGGTCCTCGCGGTACTCCAGCCGGATGTCCAGCCCGGCCGGGGCACCGTCCGGGCCGGTCCGCTCCTGCACCTGGAAGGACAGGTCGAACTTGGCCGTGGTGCTGTCGACCGGCAGCACCTCGGCGGTGAGGCCGGGCATCGCGGGCAGCGGGTCGGCACTGTTCTCGAAGGCCAGGATCACCTGGAAGAGCGGCTGGCGGCCCATCGAGCGGACCGGGTTGAGCTCCTCCACGAGGTGCTCGAAGGGCAGTTCGGCGTGCCCGTAGGCGGTCAGGTCGGTCTCCCGGACCCGCCCGAGCAGGTCGGTGAACGCCGGGTCGCCCGAGGTGTCGGTGCGCAGCACCAGGGTGTTGACGAAGAAGCCGACCAGGTCGCGGACCGCGTCGTCGGTGCGCCCGGCCACCGGGCTGCCCAGCGGGATGTCGGTGCCCGCGCCCAGCCGGGTGAGCAGCGCCGCGAGACCGGCCTGGACGGCCATGAACAGGCTGGCGCCGCCGCGCCGGGCCAGTTCGGCGAGCCGGGCGTGGGTCTCGGCGGGCACCGTGCACTCGACCTCGGCGCCGTGGTGCCCGGCCCGGGCCGGGCGGGGGAAGTCGGTGGGCAGGTCCAGTTCCTCCGGGATGCCCGCCAGCGCCTCGCGCCAGTGCGCGAGTTCGGCACTGGCCAGGCTGTCCGGGTCCTCCTTGGAGCCGAGCAGTTCGCGCTGCCAGAGCGCGTGGTCGGCGTACTGCACCGGCAGCGGCTCCCAGCGCGGGGCGGCGCCGGCCAGCCGGGCCCGGTAGGCGTCGGAGAGGTCGCGGGCGAGCGGGCCGAGCGACCAGCCGTCGGCGGCGATGTGGTGCACCGTCAGGGCCAGCGCGTGGCGGTCCGGGCCGAGGACGAACAGCCGGGCCCGCAGCGGCACCCGGGCGGACAGCTCGAACGGGTGGGCGGCCTCGGCGGCCAGCGCCGCCGCCAGCGCGCCCGGCGGCTCCTGGGAGAGGTCCGCCACGACCAGCCGGGCGCCGGCCTGGTCGGCCTCCTCGGCGGAGAGCACCAGCTGCGAGGGCAGCCCGTCGGCCTCGGCGAAGACGGTGCGCAGGCTCTCGTGCCGGGCCACCACGTCCCCGACGGCGGCGGCCAGCGCGGCGGCGTCCAGCGGGCCGGTGAGGCGGACCGCCAGCGGGATGTTGTAGCTGCCGGTGGGGCCGTCCATCTTGTCCAGGAACCAGAGCCGCTCCTGGGCGAAGGAGAGCGGCACCGAGGACGGCCGCCGCGGCACGGCGCGCAGTGCGGGGCGGCCGGGGACCGGCTGCGCCGCGTCGGCGCCCCGGGCCGCCCCGGGGTCGAGGGCGCGGGCCAGCGCCTCGGCCGTCCGGGCGTCGAACAGCGCCCGCACCGGGACGTCCACGCCGAGCGCGGCGCGCAGCCGGTTGGCGACCCTGGTCGCGGACAGCGAGTGGCCGCCGAGTTCGAAGAAGTCGTCGTCGGCGCCGACCCGGTCGAGCCCGAGGGCCTCCGCGAAGACCGCGCAGAGCAGTTCCTCGCGCTCCCCCGCGGGCTCGCGTCCGGTGCCCGCCCGCTCGTCCGGCGGGGCGGGCAGGGCCTTGCGGTCGATCTTGCCGTTGGGGGTCAGCGGCAGATCGTCCAAGGGAACGTACACGGCAGGGATCATGTGCGTGGGCAGCACCGATGACGCCCGCTCCCGCAAGCGGTCGCGGTCGATCCCTGCCGGTACGACATAGGCGACCAGGCGGGCGTCCCCCGCCCGGTCGGTGCGGGCCGTGACGACGGCCCGCCGGACTCCGGGCTGCGCCGCGAGCACGGACTCGATCTCGCCGAGTTCGATGCGGTAGCCACGGATCTTGACCTGGTGGTCACTGCGCCCCGCGTACTCCAGGGCGGCGCCGGCCCCGTCCCAGCGGACGATGTCGCCGGTGCGGTACATCCGCGCGCCGCCCGGGCCGTACGGGTCGGCGACGAAGCGCTCGGCGGTCAGGCCGGGGCGGCCCAGGTAGCCGCGGGCCAGGCCGGTGCCGGCGAGGTAGAGGTCGCCGAAGGTGCCGTCGGGGACCGGGCGCAGCGCGCCGTCCAGGACGTACACCCGGGTGTTGGCGATCGGGCCGCCGATCGGCGGCGGGCCGGCCACGGCGGCGGTCAGCGGCGCGGCGGTGGACCAGATGGTGGTCTCGGTCGGGCCGTACACGTTGGTCACGGACGCGCAGTGCGCGGTGAGGGTGCGGGCCAGCGGCTCGGGCAGTGCCTCGCCGCCGACCAGGGCGCGCAGGCCGGCCAGCCGGGGGGCGTGGTCGACGGCGAGCGACTGCCAGAGGCTGGGGGTGGCCTGCAGGAGGGTGGCGTCCAGGCCGGTGACGGCGTCCGCCAGGGCGGCCGGGTCGCGGACCGTCTCGCGGTCGGCGACCAGCAGTTCGGCGCCGGCGGCGAGCGGGACGAACAGCTCCAGGTTGGCGATGTCGAAGCCGAAGGTGGTGACGGCGAGGAAGCGGTCCCCGGTGGTCACGGCGAAGCGGGCGACCATGTCCTCGACCAGGTTGACCAGCGCCCGGTGCGGCACCACGACGCCCTTGGGGCGGCCGGTGGAGCCGGAGGTGTAGATCACGTAGGCGGGGTGGTCGGCCAGCGGCGCCAGCGGTGCGCGCTGCCCGGGCGCACCGGGCACGGCGTCCGGCCCGTCCAGCACCCACAGCTCGCCGGTGCTCATCCCGCCCTCGTCGGCGAGGAGTTCACGCACCCGGCGGTGGGTGAGGGTGACCACCGGGGCGGCGTCCGCCAGCATGTAGCGCAGCCGGTCGGCCGGGTAGTCCGGGTCCAGCGGCAGGTAGGCCGCGCCGGACTTGAGGACGGCCAGGGCGGCCACCACCAGGTCGCAGGAGCGGTCCAGCGCGATCGCCACCACCCGCTCCGGGCCGGCCCCGGCGGCCCGCAGGGCGTGCGCCAGCGCGTCCGCGCGGTCGTGCAGTTCACGGAAGGTCAGGCGTTCCCCGCCGCAGCGCACGGCGGGCGCGTCCGGGGTGCGGGCGGCCTGCGCGTCCAGCAGCGGGGCCAGCCAGTGGCCGGACAGCGGCGTCCCGGTGGCGTTGCGGCCGTCGGTGACCGCGGCCCGCTCGGCCTCGTCCAGGACGTCCAGCCGGCCGCACGGCTCGTCGGGCCGGTCGACGGCGGCGGCCAGCAGCCGGGCGAAGCGCCGCCCGACCAGCTCGGCCTCGGCCCGGGTGACCAGCGCGGGCACGTGGTTGACCGCGAGGCCGAACGGCGTGCCCGGGAAGACCGTCAGGGTGACCGGGAAGTGGGTGGCGGAGCGGACGTCGGCGCCGACCACCCGGGGGCCGGTGCCGGTGGCCAGCGGCAGGCCGCCCATCGGGTAGTTCTGGAACATCAGGGCGGTGTCGAAGAGTTCGCCGCGCACGGCGGTGAGCTGCTGGACCTCCGCCAGGGTCAGGTGCTCGTGCGCCAGCAGGTCGGTCTGCGAGCGCTGCACGTCGGCGAACAGCTCGGCCGGGGTGCGGGCCGGGTCGACGTCCACCCGGACCGGGAGCGTGTTGGCGAACAGGCCCACCATCCGCTCGACGTCGGGGATCTGGGCCGGCCGGCCGGAGGTGACCGCGCCGAACAGCACGGTGTCCTGGCCGGTCAGCCGGGACAGCAGCAGCGCCCAGCAGCCCTGCACCACGGCGTTGACGGTCAGGCCGCGCGAGCGGGCGAAACCGGTCAGCGCCGCGGAGACCTCGGGGGTCAGCTCCAGCGGGACGGCCTGCGGCAGCGCCCCCGCCCCCTCGGCCCGGGCCCGGCCCGCCGGCACCAGCCGGGTCGGGTCGGTGACCCCGGCCAGGGCGGTGGTCCAGGCCTGCCGGGCGGCCTCCTTGTCCTGCGCGCCGAGCCAGGCCAGGTGCGCCTGGTAGCGGGCCGAGCCGGCCTCCGGTCGGTTCGCCGGCGTGCCGCCGGCCTTCAGCTCCTCGGCGAGCGCGGCGAGTTCGCCGATCAGCGAGACCATCGACCAGCCGTCCACCAGGATGTGGTGGACGGTCCAGACCAGCCGGCTGCGCCCGCCCTCGGCGCGGGCCAGGGTGAGCCGCTGCAGCGGCGGGCGGGCGAGGTCGAAGCGGCGCAGCCGGTCCTCCTCGGCGAGCCGGTCGAACTCGGCCTCCGGCCCGGCCGCACCGGCCGCGACCGCGACCTCCCGCCACGGCAGTTCGACCGACGTCGGGACGACCTGGATCGCCTCGCCGTTCTTGCGGTGCCGGAAGCAGGCCTTCAGGTTGGGGTGCCGCTCCAGGAGCAGACCCGCCGCGGTGCGCAGCGCGGCGGCGTCGGCGTCGGTCAGCCCGTCCAGGTCGAGGACCAGCTGAATGGTGTAGACGTCCGTCCCCTCACGGTCGTACTCCGAGAGAAAGAGCAGTCCCTGTTGCAGCGGCGAGAGCGGAAGGACTTCACTGATGGCGGACGGCCGATTCAAACCGGGCTCCTCGGGAAGGCCTGCAGGTGCGGAATAAGAAACGCTTTCCGATGGCGCTGACGGGCAACTGACCGGCAGCTGACGAACCGCTGACGCGCACCGCCGAACCGGCCCGAAACCCTGGTGGCGGCCCCCGTCAGCAATCCGTCAGCCCCTCGTCAGCGCCCGGCGAGAGGCTTGCCGCCGAGGCTAATTCGTTACCGAAGGCCAGGAGTCTCCAGTGCCGGTCATTTCCGCGTCGCACGAATTCGAGGTCAGCGACCTCTTCGTGAATCTGCAGCCGTTCTTCGGGCACCGTCTCTTTCTGAAAGTCGAAGGGTTCAACTTCGCCGGGTCCATCAAGCTGAAAGCGGCCCGGGAAATGGTCGCGCAGGCCGAGGCGGCGGGCGTGCTCGGCCCCGGCTCGACCCTGGTCGAATCCTCGTCCGGAAACATGGGCGTCGCCCTGAGCGTGCTCGCCGCCAGCCGCGGCTACAAGTTCATCTGTGTCACCGACTCTCGCTGCAACGAGGTCACCCGCCGCACCATGGAGTCGTACGGCGCCGAGGTGCACCTGATCACCGAGCCGCACGAGACCGAGGGCTTCCTCGGTGCGCGGATCCGCCACGTCAAGGCGCTGCTCGCCGCCGACGCGAAGCGGGTCTGGCTCAACCAGTACCTGAGCCCGGGCAACTGGATGTCGCACTACCGGACCACCGCGCCGGCCATCGCCCGCCAGTTCCCGGACCTGAACGTGCTGTTCATCGGCGCGGGCACGACCGGAACGCTGATGGGCTGCGCCCGGTACTTCCGCGAGCGCCGCCCCTCGGTGCGGGTGATCCCGGTCGACAGCGTCGGCTCGGTCACCTTCGGCGCCCCGCCGGCCACCCGGCACATCCCGGGCCTGGGCACCAGCGTGCGCCCGGCGCTGCTCGACGAGTCGCTGGTGGAGAGCGCGATCCACGTCGAGGAGACCGACACCGTCCGCACCTGCCGCGAGCTGATGCGCAGCGGCTTCCTGTTCGGCGGTTCCACCGGGACGGCGGTCAGCGGGGCGCTGCGCTGGCTGAACGAGCACTACGGCGACGGCGCGGGCGGCGTGCGCGAGCGGGTGACCGCCGTGACCATCTCGCCGGACCTGGGCGAGCGCTACATGGACACCGTCTACCACGACGAGTGGGTCCGCGGCTCGGTCGGCCCGGAGGGCCTGCTGCCCGGGGTCGAGCACCGGGGGCTGGGGACGGGCGTCGCCGCCGGGCTCCAGACCGTGTCCGGCTGAGCGGACGTACGGGGCGGGGTCGGCGGTGTCAGAGGTCGAGAGTTTCGAGGCGGGGCTGAGGCTGAGGATGACGGAGAGCAAAGCAGTGACGACAAACCGGAACGCTGTCCTGCCGCTCACCGCGGCGCAGGCCGAGATCTGGTTCGACGAGCAGTTCGCCGCCGGGCCGCTGGCCTACAACATGGCGGACTACATCGATCTGCGCGGGCCGCTCGACGCCGAGCTGCTCGGACGGGCGCTGCAGCGCCTCGGCCACGAGGCCGAAGGGCTGCGCGTGCAGTTCGTCGAGGAGGACGGCGTCCCCGGCCAGATCATCCGCCCGCTCGCCCGGATCCCCCTCAAGACGCTGGACTTCAGCGGCGAGGCGGAGCCGCTGGCGGCCGCCGAGCGGTGGATGCGGGCCGACCACGCCGACCCGATGAAGGTCACCGACTTCCCGCTGTTCCGCGGCGCGCTGATCCGGCTGGACCGCGAGCACCACCTGCTCTACCTGTGCATGCACCACATCCTCGCGGACGGGTTCAGCCGCTCGCTGCTCTACCCGAAGCTGTCCGGCGTCTACACCCGGCTGGCCGCCGGCGAGGGGCCGGCCGAGCTGGACGCCGACAGCATGCCGGCCTTCCACCGGCTGCTGGACGCCGAGCGCAAGTACCTCGACTCGTCGATGGTCGAGAAGGACCGCGCCTACTGGACGGACCGCCTCACCTCCGCCCGGCACGGCGCGGTGCCCGAGCTGGTCTCGCTCTCCGAGCAGGAGCCGGCCCCCGGCCGGGTCGCGCTGCGCGAGACGGCCCGGCTCTCCCCCGGGACCACCACCGCGCTGCACGCCCTCGCCCAGGACGGCAAGGTCACCATGCCGGTCCTGATGGTCGCCGCGATGGCCGCCTACACCCAGCGCGTCACCGGGATCCCGGCTCCGCTGCTGACCCTGCCGGTCACCGGCCGGGTCGGCGCGGTCAGCCGCGAGATCCCCGGCATGCTCGCCAACTACCTGCCGCTGGCCGTCCGGGTCCGCCCGGAGATGACCCGCACCGAGCTGCTGCGCGCGGCCTGGATCGAGGTCGCCGGCACCCTGAAGCACCAGCGCTACCGCGGCGACAAGGTCCGCCGCGACATCGGTCTGCGGATCGACGACCAGCGCGCCTTCGGCCCGTTCATCAACGTGCTCAACCAGGACCCGGAGCTGGCCTTCGGGGACGGCTGCCGCGGTGTCGTGGTCAACCTGTCCACCGGCATCGTCAAGGACCTCATCATGACGGTCCTCAACGCGGACGACGGCACCGTCGAGATCCACCTCGACGGCAACCCCGAGCTGTACACCGCCGCCGAACTCGCCACCCACCTCGCCCGGTTCGAGACCTTCCTCGGCACCCTCGCCACCATGCCCGCGGACCGGCCGCTCGGCCAGGTGGGCCTGGGCGCGACCGACGAGCCGCTCGGGCTGCTCGGCGCCTGGGACCCGGCCACCGCCGCCGACCAGGGCCTGGTCGAGCGGGTCCGCGCCATCGCGGCCGGCACGCCCGACGCGATCGCCGCGGCCGACGGCACCGAGCGGATCGACTACCGCGAACTGGTCGCCCGCGCGGCCGGCCTGGCCGCCCGGCTGACCGGGGCCGGGGTCACCACCGGCTCGGTGGTCGCGATGTTCGCCGAGCCCGGCGTCCCCTTCGTCACCGGCGTGCTGGCCGTCCAGGCCGCCGGCGGCGCCTACCTGCCGCTCGACCCGACCGCCCCGGCCGCCCGCAACACCGGCCTGCTGAACGACAGCGGCGCCTGCCACCTGCTGGTCGGCGCCGGGTACGAGGCACAGGCCGCCGACGTCGCCACCGAGGCGACCGCCGTCCTGCCGCTGGCCGACCCGGCGGACGCCGCGCACGAAGGCGAACTGCCGTCCGTCGGTGGCGGGTTGGACCTCGCGTACGTGATGTTCACCTCCGGCTCCACCGGCAAGCCCAAGGGCGCCATGGTGCAGCGCTCAGGGATGATGAACCACCTCTGGGCGAAGGTCGGCGACCTGGACCTGGCCGCCGGGGAGGGCGTCGTCCAGAACGCCCCGCTCACCTTCGACGTGTCGGTGTGGCAGATGCTCGCCCCGCTCATCGTCGGCGGCACCGTGCGGGTCTCCGGCACCGACATGGCCGCCGACCCCGACGCGCTGTTCGGCATGGCCCGGGACGAGAAGATCGCCGTCCTGGAGGTCGTCCCCTCCCTCCTGCGCGCCGCGCTGGACGCCTGGGACCTCGACGGCGACGCGCCCCAACTGCCGGACCTGCGCTGGCTGATGGTCACCGGCGAGGCCCTGCCCGCCGACCTGTGCCGACGCTGGCACGACCGCCACCCGCACATCCCGATGATGAACGCCTACGGCCCCACCGAATGCAGCGACGACGTCACCCACGCCGTCATCCGCGCCGGAGACACCCTCAGCGCCCGCGTCCCGATCGGCACCGCCGTCCGCAACACCCGCCTCTACGTCCTCAGCGACGAACTCCAGCCCGTCCCCGTCGGCGTCCCCGGCGAGCTCTACATCGGCGGCGCCGGCGTCGGCCGCGGCTACCTCCACGACCCCGCCCGCACCGCCGCCACCTTCATGGCCGACCCCTACGCCGGACCCGGCACCCGGATGTACCGCACCGGCGACCGCGTCATCCAACGACCCGACGGACAACTGGAATTCATCGAACGCCGGGACCACCAGGTCAAGATCCGCGGCCGCCGCGTCGAGACCGGCGAGATCGAGGCCGTCATCCGGTCCCTGGACACCGTCGCCGACACCGCCGTCGCCGTCCTGCCCGACGCCTCCGGCAACCCCCGCCTGGTCGGCTACCTCACCGGCCCCGGCGTCGACCCGGACCGGATCCGGGCCGAGCTCTCCCAACTGCTGCCCGGGTACATGATCCCCGCGTCCTGGACCGTCCTGCCCGCCATGCCGCTCACCCCCAACGGCAAGCTCGACCGCAAGGCCCTGCCCAAGCCCGACCTGGGGGACCAGCAGGAGGCCCGCGCCCCGCGCACCGAGCGCGAGCGCGTCCTCTGCGACATCCTCGCCGAGGTGCTCGGCACCGGCCGGATCGGCATCGACGAGGACTTCTTCGCCCTCGGCGGCGACAGCATCCGCTCCATCCAGGTGGTCAGCCGCGCCCGCAAGGCCGGTCTCACCCTCACCACCCGCGACATCTTCACCCACAAGACCGCCGCCGCCCTGGCCCAGGTCGCGGGCGGGGCGGAGCCCCAGGCCGCGGCCGACCCCGCCGAGGACGCGGGCGGCACCGGCCCGTACGAACTCACGCCGATCATGGGCCAGTTGCACGACGACACCCACAGCCTCACCGGCCCGGTCGTCAAGTACAGCCAGCACGTCGTCGTCCGGGTCCCCGCCACCCTGGACGCCGACCTGCTCGACGCCGCCCTGCACACCCTGGTCGACCACCACGACGCGCTGCGCACCCGGGCCACCGAACCGGCCCCGGGCCTGTGGCACCTGGAGGCGCTGGCGCCCGGCGCACTCGCCGGCGTCCGCCTGGTCGCCACCGCCGAGAACGGCGGCGCCGACGACCACGACGCCCTCGGCTTCGCCGAGCGGCAGGCCGCCGCCGCCCGCGCCCGGCTCGACCCCGCCGCCGCCGTGATGATCCAGGCCGTGCTGATCGGCGCGGCGCCCGGCGCCGACACCGCCCTGCTGGTGCTCTCCGCCCACCACCTGGTCATCGACGGCGTGTCCTGGCGCATCCTGCTGCCCGACCTCGCCGCCGCCTGCGAGGCGCTGACCGCCGGCCGCACCCCCGCCCTCGACCCGGTCGGCACCTCCTACCGCGCCTGGTCGCAGCTGCTCGCCGCGCAGGCCCGCACCCAGGTCCGCGGACCGGAACTCGCCCTCTGGCAGTCGATCCTGACCGGCCCCGACCCGCTGGTCGGCACCCACCGGCTCGACCCCGGGACGGACGTCTACGGCACCCAGCGCACCCTGCGCCTGGAGCTCGGCCCCGAGGTCACCGGCCCGCTGCTCACCGACGTCCCCGCGGCCTTCCACGCCGAGGTCAACGACGTCCTGCTGACCGGCCTCGCCCTCGCCGTCGCCGACTGGCGCCGCCGGCACGGCCACGCCGAGTACGCGCAGACCCTGATCGAGCTGGAGGGCCACGGCCGCGAACAGCTCAGCGACACCCTCGACCTGTCCCGCACCGTCGGCTGGTTCACCAGCGCCTTCCCGATGCGCCTCGACCCCGGCACCCTCGACTGGGACGAGCTCTGGGCCGGCGGCCCCGCCCTCGGCGCCGCCCTCAAGCGGATCAAGGAGCAGCTGCGCGCGCTGCCCGACCGCGGCGTCGGCTACGGCCTGCTGCGCTACCTCAACCCGCACGCCGCCCGCGCCCTGGCCGGCCACCACAAGCCGCAGATCGGCTTCAACTACATGGGCCGCTTCGACGCCCGCGAGGCCGGCCTCTGGGAGCCGGCCGGCGGCGACGGCGTGGTCGGCACCGGTGCGCACCCCGGCATGCCGCTGCCGCACCTGCTCGACGTCACCCCGGCCACCGAGGACCGGCACGACGGCCCGCACCTGATCGCCAACTGGTCCTGGGCCGGCCGCACCGTCGCCGAGGAGGACGCCCAGGACGTCGCCGACACCTGGTTCCGCGCCCTGGCACTGCTCGCCCGGCACGCCACCGCCCCCGAGGCCGGCGGCCGCACCCCCTCCGACCTGCCGCTGGTCAGCCTGACCCAGGACGAGATCGAGGAGTACGAGGCCGAGCTCGCCCAGGCCGGCACCGCCCTCGCCGACGTCCTGCCGCTCACCCCGCTCCAGCAGGGCATGCTCTTCCACGCCGACTACGACACCGCCGCCGAGGGCGGCGCGGACGCGGTCGACGTCTACACCCTGCAGATCGTCGCGGACATCGAGGGCGACCTCGACGCCGCCGCCCTGCGCGCCGCCGGGCAGGCCCTGCTCGACCGGCACCCCAACCTGCGCGCCTCCTTCCGCGCCCGGGCCACCGGCGAGCCGGTCCAGGTCGTCCCGCAGCACGCCGAACTCCCCTGGCTGGACGCCGACCTGACCGACCTGCCGGAGCCCGCCCGGGCCGCCGAGCTGGACCGGATCACCGAGGCCGAGCGCACCCGCCGCTTCGACCTCGCCGCCCCGCCGCTGCTGCGCTTCGCGCTCGTCACCACCGGCGAGAGCCGGCACCGGTTCATCTGGACCAGCCACCACATCCTGGTCGACGGCTGGTCGATGCCGCTGCTCGTCCGCGAGCTGTTCGCGCTCTGCGCCCCCGGCGCGGACGTCGCACTGCTGCCCGACCCGGCCCCGTACCGCTCGTACCTGGCCTGGCTGACCGCGCAGGACCGCACCGCGGCCCGGGCGGCCTGGCACGAGGTGCTGGCCGACGTCGACGAGCCCACCCTGCTCGTCCCCGCCGACCCGGGCCGCCTCCCGGCACTGCCCGACGCGGTGCTCGCCGAGGTGCCCCGCGAGCTGACCGCCGCGCTGACCGGCTGGGCCCGCACCCAGGGCCTGACCCTCAACACCGTGGTGCAGGGCTGCTGGGCACTGCTGCTCGGCCGGCTCACCGGCCGCCAGGACGTCGTGTTCGGCGCCGTCACCTCCGGCCGCCCGGCCGAGGTCCCGGACGTCGAGTCGATGATCGGCATGTTCCTCACCACCGTGCCGGTCCGGGCCCGCCTGCACCCCGGCGCCACCCTCGCCGAACTGCTGCACGCCCTCCAGGACCAGCAGACCGCGCTGCTCCCGCACGAGCACCTCGGGCTCGCCGCGATCCACCAGGCCGCCGGCCTGTCCGGCGAGGTCTTCGACACCGTGGTGCTGTTCGAGAACTTCCCGCTGGACGAGAACGGCCTCGACACCGGCCTCGCCGACGGTCCGCGCGTCGTCCACGCCGAGGCCCGGGACGCCCGGCACCACCCGCTGAGCATGGTGGTCCACCCCGGCGACACCCTGCACCTGCGGCTGGACTACAACCCGGACCTGTTCGGCCGGGCCGAGGTCGAGCGGGTCGCGGCGATCTTCCAGCACCTGCTGCGCACCGTCGCCGACCGGCCCGACCTGCCGCTCGCCCGGATCGACGTGACCGCCCCGGCGGACCTCACCGGCACCGGCACCCCCGGCGAACTGGGCGGACTGCTCGGCGCCTGGGACCCGTCGATCCCCGAGGAGAGCCTCGGCGTCGTCGAGCGGGTGCGCGCGGTGGCCGCCCGCACCCCCGAGGCGACCGCCGTCACCGACGGCGCCGGATCGCTGACCTACCGGGAACTCGTCGAGGCGGCCGGCGGGTTGTCCGCGGGCCTGGTCGAGGCCGGGGTCACCACCGGCTCGGTGGTCGCGATGGTCGCCGAGCCCGGCGTCCCGTTCATCACCGGCGTGCTGGGCGTCCTCGGCGCCGGCGGCGCCTACCTGCCGCTCGACCCGGCCGCCCCGGCCGCCCGCAACACCGGGCTGCTGGAGGACGGCGGCGCCCGCCACCTGCTGGTCGGCGCCGGGTACGAGGCACCGGCCGCGGAGTTCGCCGCCGCCGTCCAGGGCGAGCCGGTCACCGTCATCGGCCTGGAGCAGGCCGCCACCGCGCGGGCCCTGCCGGAGTGCGCGGGCACCGGGCTGGACCTGGCGTACGTGATGTTCACCTCCGGCTCCACCGGCAAGCCCAAGGGCGCCATGGTGCAGCGCTCGGGGATGATGAACCACCTCTGGGCGAAGGTCGGCGACCTGGACCTGGCCGCCGGGGAGGGCGTCGTCCAGAACGCGCCGCTCACCTTCGATGTGTCGGTGTGGCAGATGCTCGCCCCGCTGGTCGTGGGCGGCACCGTCCGCGTCTCGGGGACGGAGATGGCCGCCGACCCGACCGCCCTGTTCGGCATGGCCCGGGACGAGCGGATCGCCGTCCTGGAGGTCGTCCCCTCGCTGCTGCGCGCCGCGCTGGACGCCTGGGACACCGAGGGCGACGCGCCCCAACTGCCGGACCTGCGCTGGCTGATGGTCACCGGCGAGGCCCTGCCCGCCGACCTGTGCCGACGCTGGCACGACCGCCACCCGCACATCCCGATGATGAACGCCTACGGCCCCACCGAATGCAGCGACGACGTCACCCACGCCGTCATCCGCGCCGGAGACACCCTCAGCGCCCGCGTCCCGATCGGCACCGCCGTCCGCAACACCCGCCTCTACGTCCTCAGCGACGAACTCCAGCCCGTCCCCGTCGGCGTCCCCGGCGAGCTCTACATCGGCGGCGCCGGCGTCGGCCGCGGCTACCTCCACGACCCCGCCCGCACCGCCGCCACCTTCATGGCCGACCCCTACGCCGGACCCGGCACCCGGATGTACCGCACCGGCGACCGCGTCATCCAACGACCCGACGGACAACTGGAATTCATCGAACGCCGGGACCACCAGGTCAAGATCCGCGGCCGCCGCGTCGAGACCGGCGAGATCGAGGCCGTCATCCGGTCCCTGGACACCGTCGCCGACACCGCCGTCGCCGTCCTGCCCGACGCCTCCGGCAACCCCCGCCTGGTCGGCTACCTCACCGGCCCCGGCGTCGACCCGGACCGGATCCGGGCCGAGCTCTCCCAACTGCTGCCCGGGTACATGATCCCCGCGTCCTGGACCGTCCTGCCCGCCATGCCGCTCACCCCCAACGGCAAGCTCGACCGCAAGGCCCTGCCCAAGCCCGACCTGGGGGACCAGCAGGAGGCCCGCGCCCCGCGCACCGAGCGCGAGCAGGTGCTGACCGAGATCCTGGCCGAGGTGCTCGGCACCGGCCGGGTCGGCATCGACGAGGACTTCTTCGCCCTCGGCGGCGACAGCATCCGCTCCATCCAGGTGGTCAGCCGCGCCCGCAAGGCCGGCCTGACCCTCACCACCCGCGACATCTTCACCCACAAGACCGCCGCCGCCCTGGCCCAGGTCGCCGAGGAGCAGGTGGAGAGCCCCGACGAGGCCGCCCCGGTGGAGCCCGAAAGCAGTCTGATCGCCCTGTCCGACGAGGAACTGGCCGATCTGGAATTCGAGTTGAATGAGGAACTTTCGTGACGACCGCCCCCAGAACCGGGTCGAAGATCAGCGAAGTACTTCCGCTCTCCCCCCTCCAGCAGGGGCTGCTGTTCCTGTCCTCGTACGACCAGGCCTCGCCCGACCTGTACACCCTCCAGTTCGTGGCGGAGATCGACGGGCCGGGCGCGGGCGACGGCGAGCAGCTCGCCGCCCGGCTGCGCCAGGCCTCGGCCGCGTTGCTGCGCCGGCACCCCAACCTGCGGGCCTGCTTCCGCAACCGCAAGACCGGCGAGCCCGTCCAGGTCGTGCTCAAGGAGAGCGAGGTCGAGCCGGAGTGGCGGCTGCACGACCTCACCGACCTGCCCGAGGCGCAGCGGGAGGCCGCGGCGCAGCGGCTGATGCGCGAGGACCGGCTGCGCCGGTTCGACCTGGCGCGGCCGCCGCTGATGCGGTTCACCCTGATCCGGCTCGGCGAGGGGCACCACCGGTTCCTCTGGTCGGTGCACCACATCGTCATGGACGGCTGGTCGTTCCCGCTGGCCGTCCGCGAGTTGGTGCTGCTCGGCGACGAGGCGGGCGCCGCGGCGCTGCCCGCGCCCGCGCCGTACCGCTCGTTCCTGACCTGGCTGAACGGCCGGGACCGGGCCGCCGCGCGGGCGGCCTGGGCGGAGCTGCTGGACGGCCTGGACGGGCCGGTCCGGGCGCTGCCCGAGGCCGAGGCCGGCCGGACGCCCGAACTGCCGTCGTTCGTCCGGGGGTTCCTGTCGACGGAGCGCACCGCGGCGCTGACCGGCTGGGCCCGCTCCCGGGGCCTGACCCTCAACACCGTGGTGCAGGGCTGCTGGGCGCTGCTGCTCGGCCGGCTCACCGGCCGCGAGGACGTGGTGTTCGGCTCGGTCACCTCCGGCCGCCCGGCCGAGGTGCCGGACGTCGAGTCGATGATCGGGCTGTTCGCCAACACCCTGCCGGTCCGCGCCGACCTGCGCCCCGACCAGCGGGCGAGCGAGCTGTTCGAGGCGCTGGCCCGCCAGCAGCTCGCGATGATGCCGCACGAGCACCTGCCGCTCGCCGAGGCGCAGGCCGCGTCCGGCGTCCAGGGCGAGCTGTTCGACACCGTCCTCGCCTTCCAGAGCTACCCGCTGGACGAGGCCGCGCTGTACCGCGAGTCCGGCGGCACCGTCAGCGCCGCCCAGGTGCTCTCGGCCACCCACTACCCGCTGAGCCTCACCGTCTTCCCCGGGGAGCGGCTGGACCTGCACCTCGCCTACAAGCCCTCGGCCTTCACCGAGGCCTTCACCGAGGCCGCCGAGCACGCTGACGCCGCCGAGGCCGCCGAGGCCGCCGCGCAGCGCGTCCTGGACCGGCTGCGCCGCGTCCTGGAGCAGGTCGCGGACGACCCGCAGACCCCGCTCGCCCGGCTCGGCGCGCCCGAACCCGCCGAACTGGCCCGCATCCTCGACGAGTGGAGCGGCGCCTCGGCCGCCCCCGGCGAGCCCGCGCGGCGCGCCACCATCGCGGAGCTGTTCGCCGAGCAGGCCGCCCGCACCCCGGACGCCGTCGCGGTCACCGCGCCCGGCGCCGCCCTCAGCTACCGCGAGCTGGACGAGCGGGCCAACCGGCTCGCCCACCTGATCGCCGCCCACGGCGCCGGCCCGGAGAGCCTCGTGGCGGTCGCGCTGCCGCGCGGCACCGAGCTGATCGTCGCCGTCCTCGCCGTCCTCAAAGCGGGCGCGGCCTACCTGCCGCTGGAGCCCGGCCACCCGGCCGACCGGATCGGTTACACCCTGCGCGACGCCGGTCCGGTGCTACTGCTGACCTCCGGCGGCGTGCTGCCCGAGCTGCCCGAGGCCCCGGACGTGCCGCGCCTCGACCTGGCCGCTCCCGGGACGGCCGCCACGCTGGCCGCCTGCCCGGCCGCCGCGCCGGGCGCCGCGGCCTCCCCCGAGCACCCGGCCTACGTCATCTACACCTCCGGCTCCACCGGCCGCCCCAAGGGCGTCGTGGTGCCGCACCAGAACGTGGTGCGGCTGCTGGAGGCCACCGACGGCTGGTTCGGCTTCGGGCCCGGCGACGTGTGGACGCTGTTCCACTCCATCGCCTTCGACTTCACCGTCTGGGAACTGTGGGGCGCGCTGCTGCGCGGCGGCCGGCTGGTCGTGGTGCCGTACGACGTGTCTCGCTCCCCCGACGCCTTCCTGGACCTGCTCGCCGAGGAGCGGGTGACCGTCCTCAACCAGACGCCGTCCGCCTTCTACCAACTGATGCGCGCCGACGCCGAGCGGCCGCGCCGACTGGCCCTGCGGACCGTGGTGTTCGGCGGCGAGGCGCTGGACATCGGCAAGCTCACCGACTGGTACGCCCGGCACGCCGACGACGCGCCGCGACTGGTCAACATGTACGGCATCACCGAGACCACGGTGCACGTCTCCTACCAGGAGCTGGACGCCCCGACGGCCGCCGCCGGCGGCGGCAGCGTGATCGGGCGCGGCATCCCGGACCTGCGGGTCTACCTGCTCGACGGCGCCCTGCAGCCCGTCCCGGCCGGCGTGCCCGGCGAGCTGTACATCACCGGCCCCGGCCTGGCCCGCGGCTACCTCGGCCGCCCCGACCTGACCTCGGCCCGCTTCGTGGCCTGCCCGTTCGAGCCCGGCGGCACCCGGATGTACCGCACCGGCGACCTCGGCCGGTGGCGGGCCGACGGCACCCTGGAGTACCTGGGCCGTGCCGACGAGCAGGTTCAACTGCGCGGCTTCCGCATCGAGTTGGGCGAGATCGCGACCGTGCTCGACCGGCACCCCGAGGTCGCCGAGGCGGCCGTGATCGCCCGCGAGGACCGGCCCGGCGACCAGCGCCTGGTCGCCTACGTGGTGCCGGGCGGCGACGCTGACGGCGAACTCCAGTCGCGCCTGCGGGAGTTCGCCGCCGAGCGGCTGCCCGAGTACATGGTCCCGGCGGCCGTGGTCCCGCTCGCCGCGCTGCCGCTGACCGCCAACGGCAAGCTCGACCGCCGCGCCCTGCCCGCCCCCGCGTACGCCACCTCCGCCCGCGCCCCCCGCACCCGCGAGGAGGAGCAGCTCTGCGGTGTCTTCGCCGAGGTGCTCGGACTCGACCGGGTCGGCGTCGACGACGACTTCTTCACCCTCGGCGGCCACTCGCTGCTCGCCACCCGGATCGTCAACCGGGTGCGCGCCGAACTCGGCGCCGAACTCCAGGTCCGGGACCTCTTCGAGGCCCCCTCTCCCGCCCGCCTCGCCGAGCGGCTGGCCGCCGCCGCGACCGGCCGCGCCCCGCTGGCCGCCGGCCCGCGCCCGGCCGTACTGCCGCTGTCGTACGCGCAGCAGCGGCTCTGGTTCGTCGAGCACCTGGGCGCGCCCGGCGGGCTGTACGCCATCCCGCTGGCGATCCGCCTCTCCGGGCGCCTCGACGTCGCCGCCCTGGAGGGCGCCCTGCAGGACGTGGTGGCCCGCCACGAGGCACTGCGCACCGTCTTCCCGCAGCTCGCCCCCGGGGCCGCCGAGGACGCCACCGGACCGGCCGAGCAGCGGGTGCTCGCCCCGGCCGAGGCCGCCGTCCCGCTCCCGGTCAGCGAGACCACCGAGGCGGACCTGTCCGCCGCCCTCGCCGCCGAGGCCGCCCACGGCTTCGACCTGGAGCACCGGATCCCGCTCCGCGCCCGCCTGTTCCGGCTCGGCCCGGACGAGCACGTGCTGACGATCGTCCTGCACCACATCGCCGGCGACGGCTGGTCGCTCGCCCCGCTCGCCCGCGACCTCACCGCGTCCTACCGGGCCCGGCGGGCCGGCCGCCCGGCCGAGCTGCCGCCGCTGCCCGTCCAGTACGCCGACTACGCCCTGTGGCAGCGCGGACTGCTCGGCGCGGAGAGCGACCCGGAGAGCGAGCTCTCCCGCCAACTCGGCTACTGGAGCGAGACCCTGAAGGGCCTGCCGGAGGAGCTGGCGCTGCCCTTCGACCACCCGCGCGGCACCCGGGCCGACCACCGCGGCGACGTCGTGCGCAGCACCGTGCCGCAGCCGCTCACCGAGCAGCTGCACCGGCTCGCCGCCGCCTGGGGCGTCAGCGTCTTCATGCTGCTGCGGGCCGGGCTCGCCGCCCTGCTCACCCGGCTCGGCGCGGGCACCGACATCCCGCTCGGCAGCCCGATCGCGGGCCGCACCGACGAACGGCTCGACGAGCTGGTCGGCATGTTCGTCAACACCCTGGTGCTGCGCACCGACACCTCCGGCGACCCGGGCCTGCGCGAACTCGCCGAGCGGGTCCGGGCCTACGACCTGGCCGCCCACCAGCACCAGGACGTGCCCTTCGAGAAGCTCGTCGAGGTGCTCAACCCCGAGCGCTCGATGGCCCGGCACCCGCTGTTCCAGGTGATGCTCGGCTTCCAGCAGGCCGGCCCGGCCCCGGCGCCCGAGGACGACCCGGAGCTCGCCGTGACCGAGCAGCCGGTGCCGGTCCGGACCGCCAAGTGGGACCTGTTCTTCCAGCTCACCGAGCAGGCCGGCGGCGGGCTCGCACTCGCCGTCGAGTACCGCACCGACCTGTTCGAGCCCGCCACCGCCCGCCGGATCACCGACGCCTACCTGCGGCTGCTCGCCGCCGCCCTGGCCGAGCCCGCCCGGCCGCTGTCCCGGCTGGACCTGCTCGGCCCCGAGGAGGAGGCCGAACTGCTCGCCCTGGGCACCCACCGGGCCGGCACCCCGCGCGGCACCCTCACCGCCCTGGTGGACCGCCGGATCGCGGCCACCCCGGACGCGGTCGCGCTGGTCCACACCGAGCCCGGTCACCCCGAGCGCCTGCTGCACACCAGCTACGCCGAACTGGACGCCGAGGCCAACCGCCTGGCCCACCTGCTGGCCGACCGCGGCGCCCACCGGGGCGACCTGGTGGCGCTGCGGCTGGAGCGCGGCCCGGCCGTGGTGAGCGCCCTGCTGGCGATCGCCCGCACCGGCGCGGCCTACCTGCCGATCGACCCGTCCTACCCCGACGAGCGGGTCCGCGACATGCTGGCCGACAGCGGTGCCCGACTGCTGCTGACCGAACGGTCGCTGGCGGAACGGGAGCTCCCGGCCGGGGTCGTGCCGCTGGTCCTGGACGCCCCGGAGACCGCGGCCGAGCTGGCCGCCCGGCCCGCCACCGCCCCGGTGCCCGCCGCCCCGGTCGACCCCGACGACCTGCTGTACGTCATCTACACCTCCGGCTCCACCGGCAAGCCCAAGGGCGTCGCGGTCTCGCACCGCGCCGCCGTCCGCCTGGTCCTGGGCCTGCCGGAGCTGGCGCCGAGCGCGGCGGACACCTTCCTCTACTTCGCGCCGGTCGCCTTCGACGCCTCCACCTTCGAGATCTGGGGCCCGCTCGCCCACGGCGCCCGGCTGGCGATCCACCCGCCCGGCCCGGCCGACCCGCAGGCCCTGGAGTCCTTCCTGGCCCGGGCCCGGGTCAGCGTCGCCTTCCTCACCACCCAGTTCGTCAACACCCTCGCCGACACCCGCCCGCGCGCCCTGGCCCCACTGCGGGCGCTGCTCACCGGCGGCGAGGCGCACTCCCGCGACCACCTGGACCGGCTGCGGGCCGCGCTGCCGGACACCACCGTGTTCAACGTGTACGGCCCCACCGAGACCACCACCTTCGCCACCGGCCAGGACCTCGGCCGCGCCGACGGCACCGTCCCGATCGGCCGGCCGATCGGCGACACCCGCGCGTACGTCCTGGACGAGGCGCTGCGGCCGGTGCCGCGCGGCGTGGTCGGCGAGCTGTACCTGGCCGGCGAGGGCCTGGCCCGCGGCTACCTCGGCCAACCCGCGCTGACCGCCGCCCGCTTCACCGCCTGCCCGTACGGCCCGCCCGGGGAGCGCATGTACCGCACCGGCGACCTGGTCCGCTGGGACCGCGCCGGCCGGATCGAGTACGTCGCGCGCGCCGACCAGCAGGTCAAGATCCGCGGCTACCGGATCGAACTCGGCGAGATCGAACGGCTGCTGGCCGAGCACCCGGCCGTCGCCCGGGCCGCCGTGCTGGCCCCCGCAGACGCCACCGGCCAGCGCCGCCTGGTCGCCTACCTGGTGCCCGCCGACGGCCGGCCGGCCCCCGAACCGGCCGGGCTGCAACGCCACCTGGCCCGCTCGCTGCCCGGCTACATGGTGCCGGAGAGCTACACCGCGCTGCCCGCACTGCCGCTGAACGCCAACGGCAAGCTGGACGTCAAGGCCCTGCCCGCCCCCGCGTCCACCGGCCGGGACCGCGCCCCGCAGGCGCCCCGCACCGAGCCGGAGCGGCTGCTCTGCGCCGCCGTCGAGGAGGTGCTGGGCGTCGGCCCGGTCGGCCCCGAGGACTCCTTCTTCGCCCTCGGCGGGGACAGTCTGAAGGCGATCCGGCTGGTCAACGCGGCCGGCCGGGCCGGGCTGCCGATCAGCCTCGGCGCGGTCTTCGAGCACCGCACCCTGGCGGCACTGGCCGCCGGCGCCGCCGATCCGGTCGAAGGGAGCGGGGCGGTCGACCTGCTCGGGCCCGTCCTGCCGATCCGGCCCACCGGCGAGCGGCCCCCGCTGTTCTGCGTGCACGGCGGCCTCGGCTTCGCGATCCCGTTCGCGGCGCTCGCCGAGCACCTGGCCCCGGAGCAGCCGGTCTACGGCCTGCAGGCCCGCGGCCTGTCCGGGGACGGCCCGCTGCCGACCGACCTGGGGGACGTCGCCGAGGAGTACCTGGCCCGGGTCCGGTCCGTGCAGCCGCACGGCCCGTACCACCTGCTCGGCTGGTCCTACGGCGGGGTCGTCGCGCACGAGATGGCCGTCCGGCTGCGCGCCGCCGGCGAGCAGGTGGCGTTCCTGGCCAACCTGGACGCCTACCCCGACGACGCGCAGGGCGCCCGGCCGAGCGACGCGGAGTTCCTCGCCGACTTCCTGGCCGAGGCCGGGGTCGACGCGACGGGGCTGGAGCGGCTCACCCCGCAGGACGTCGCCGCGCACCTGGCCGGCACCGAAGGCCCCCTCGCCGCGCTCGAACCGGGTACGCTGGAACGGCTGCTGGGCGTCATGCGGAACAACCTGGAGCTGTTCCAGCGGTTCACCCCGGGCCGCTTCGACGGCTGCCCGATGACGCTCTTCGTGGCCGCCGGCGGCGACGGGCGCCCCAGCCCGGAGGAACGCGCCCTCAAGGTCAAGAGCTGGGAGCCGTACGTCGGTTCCGCCGTCCTCGCGCACGACGTGGACAGCGGGCACCAGCAGATGCTGCAGCCCGTACCGGCGGCGGCGATCGGCGCGGCGGTCGAGCGCGCCCTGGCCGCCCTGGCCGCCCTGGCCGCCCTGGCCGCCCACGACGGCGCTCCGACCACCTGACGCCGGTCCACCTGACGAGCGACCACCCGACGACCGACCACCCGACGACCGATCGACCCGGCCCATCCCGAGATCCCGAGACCTGGAGAACAGTCATGGCGAACCCCTTTGACCGCGAAGACGGCACCTTCCTCGTCCTCGTCAACGAGGAGGGGCAGCACTCCCTGTGGCCGTCCTTCGCCGCCGTGCCGGAGGGCTGGACGGTGGCCCTGGAGGCCACCGACCGGGCCGCCGCCGTGGCCCACATCGAGAGCAACTGGACGGACATGCGCCCGCTCAGCCTGCAGCAGCAGGGCTGACCGGCCGGGCCCGCGCGCCCGACCTTCGGAGCACCGCCCCCGGGCGGCTCCGGCACCGCCGCCCGCCGCACCCCCGGGGTCTTCGACCACCGGTGCGGCGGGCGGCCGTCTTGTCTCCGACGCCGCTGGTCGTTTTGTCCCCGACACACCCTCCCACCAGGCGCGCCACGTCCCGCCAGGACCCGTCAGTGAGCGGTCAGTTGGACGTCATCGACCCGTCATCGGGCCTGACTAATTTTCTGCGCAGACGCCCATTTCAGGGCACCCGCACAAACGGAGGAACCGAGCATGACGACGGTAGCGCCGGAGCGCCTCACCCGTATCCGCGAAATCATCGCCGAGAACATCGACGTGCACACCGAGTTCGCCGACACCGCGCTGTTCGTCGACGAGCTGGGCGCCGACTCGCTGAAGCTCATCGACGTGCTGAGCGCCCTGGAGATGGAGTACTCCATCGTCATCGACATGAACGAGCTGCCGAAGATGGTGAACGTGGAGACCACGTACCAGGTGACCGCGACGGCCGCCGGCTGGTGACCAGGGCGGGTTCCGCGCCCGGAGCCCCCGCCCGCAGGCATCCCACTGCTTAAGGAGTCCCATGTCCACCGCACAGTCACCAGCGGCACCCCGCGCCGGCGTGCCGGCCGACCGCCGCAGGGTCGTCCTCACCGGCCTCGGGGCGATCTCCAGCATCGGCACGGGTGTCGAGGAGTACACCGCGGGGCTGCGGACCGGCCGCTCCGGTGCGCGGCCGATCACCCGCTTCGACACCGAGGGGTTCGGCCAGAACATCGCCTGCGAGGTCCCCGACTTCGAGCCGGAGCGCTGGATCCGCAACGTCCCCCTCGACGACATGGGCCGCGCCGGGCAGTTCGCCGTCGCCGCCGCCCGGATGGCCGTGGAGGACGCCGGGCTCACCGAGGCCGACCTCGGTGAGCGCCAGGCGGTCATCAGCGTCGGCACCACCGACGGCGAGGGGCACGACATCGGCGTGCTGGTCGAGCAGGAGATCGCGGCCGGGGATCCGGCGGCCATGGACCCGGTGCTGTCCCGCCGGATCAACGCCGGCCGGCTGACCACCGTCATCGCCCGCGAACTGCGCATGCCGAACGTGGAGCCGACCACCATCACCACGGCCTGCGCGGCGGGCAACTACTCGATCGGCTACGGCCTGGACGCGATCCGCTCCGGCGAGGTCGACATCGCGCTGTGCGGCGGCGCCGACGCCGTCTGCCGCAAGGCCTTCGCGCTGTTCAAGCGCTTCGGCGCGCTCACCCCGGACGTGGTCCGCCCGTTCGACAAGAACCGCCAGGGCATCCTGACCGGCGAGGGCGCGGGCATCCTCGTGCTGGAGAGCCTGGAGTCCGCCCTCGCCCGCGGCGCGCACATCTACGCCGAGGTGCTCGGGTACGGCCTCAGCTGCGACGCCGCCCACCCGACCGCGCCGAACCGCGACGGCATCGCCCGCGGCATCCGGCTCGCGCTGGACGACGCCGGGGTCGAGCGGGACGAGATCGACTTCATCTCCGCGCACGGCACCGGCACCAAGGCCAACGACAAGACCGAGTCGGCCGCCATCCTCGACGTGTACGGCGACGCGCCGCCGCGCACCGTCGCGGTGAAGTCGATGCTCGGCCACTCGATGGGCGCGGCCAGCGCGCTCGGCGCGATCGCCTGCAGCCTCGCCATCGAGCACCAGTTCATCCCGCCGACCATCAACCACGTGGAGACCGACCCGGACTGCCCGCTGGACGTCGTGCCCAACCAGGCCGTCGACGCGGAGGTCCGGATCGTGGAGAACAACTCCAGCGCCTTCGCCGGCAACAACGCCATTCTGATTCTGGGCACGTACGGAGAGCGAGTCTGACGATGACCACCGCAGCCACCCCGGCGGCCCTGCCGCCGGAGACACTCGTCATCACCGGTTGGTCGGCCGTGTCGCCGTACGGCCTGACCCGCCAGGACTTCGCGTCCGGCGTGCGCGCCGGCGCCAAGACCGCCGTCCAGGCGGACCCCGCGCTCGGCACGCTGCCGTCGCCCGACGTCTGCCTGGTGCCCGGCTTCGACATCAAGGGCCTGCTCGGCCCCAGCGGCACCGCCAAGATGGACCGGCTCACCGCGCTGGCCCTGGTCGCCTCCGACGGCCTGCTCAAGGACGCCGACGGCAACCGGGTGGTGGAGACCGACGACCGCACCGGTGTGGTCCTCGGCATCTCGATGGGCAGCCTGGAGAACGTCACCAACTTCCTCAAGCAGTCCTACACCAACGCGCTGCCCTTCCACGTCGACGCCGGCCGCATCCCCTTCGGCAGCCTCAACCACGCCGCCGGCGCCACCGCCATCCGGCACGACCTCAAGGGCCCCAACACCACCGTCGCCGGCGGTCGGGTCAGCGGCCTGCTCGCCCTCAACTACGCGCGGCGCCTGATGAGCCAGGGCCGGGCGACCAAGTACCTGGTCGGCTCGGCCGAGGAGTTCTCCGCCGCGCACGCCTGGATCGAGCACACCGCCGTCGCGGCCGGCGACTCCACTCCGCTGCTCGGCGAGGGCTGCGGCCTGTTCGTGGTCGAGCACGCCGGCACCGCCCAGCGCCCGGCGCTCGCCGCGGTGCTCGCGGTCGAGACCCGCGTCGACATCGACGACGACCCGAAGGCCGCCGTCACCGCCTGCGTCCGGCGCGCCCTGGACCGCGCCGGCGTCACCGCCGACGAGGTGTGGGCCGCCGTCCCGTGCGCCGCACCCACCGCGGCCGGCCGGGCCGAGTACGAGGCGCTGGCCGCGCTGCTGCCGGCCGGGGCACTGGGCCGGGTCCCGTCCATGGAACTGCTCGGCGACACCAGCGCGGCCTCCGCGTCCTTCCAGATCCAGGCGGTGCTCGGCGTGGCCGAGGCCGACCCGGCGTCCCGGGGCCGGATCGCCCTGGTGTCCGCCGTCGACCGCGACGGCGCCGTGGGCTGCGCCGTCCTGAGACTGATCGGGGAGCACGCGTGATCGCACTGGTCAGCGGCGGGTCCAGGGGCATCGGCAAGGCCATCGTGCTGCGCCTGGCCCAGGAGGGCTACGACGTCGCCTTCTGCTACCGCTCGAACGCCGAGGCGGCCGAGGAACTCGTCAAGGAGGCCGGTGAGTTCGGCACCCGGATCACCGCCGCCCAGTGCGACGTGGCCGACGCCGAGCAGGTCCGCGACTGGTACAACCGCACCGAGCGCGAGTTCGGCCCGGTGGATGCCGCCGTCACGTCGGCCGGCATCACCCGGGACCGCCCGGTGATCCTGATGCCGGAGGACGACTGGAACCAGGTCCTGCGGACCAACCTGGACGGCGTCTACCACGTGTGCCGCGCCGCCGCCTTCGCGATGAGCAAGCGCCGCAACGGAGCGATCGTCAACCTGTCCTCGGTGTCCGGCATCTACGGCAACCTCGGCCAGGCCAACTACGCCGCGTCCAAGGCCGGCATCATCGGCTTCACCAAGTCCCTCGCCAAGGAGTGCGGCCCGCGCGGCGTGCGCGCCAACGTGGTCGCGCCGGGCCTGATCGCCACCGACATGGTCGGCGACATGTCCGACGCCGCGGTGGAGCGGATGCTGAAGAACGTCGCGCTGGGCCGGGCCGGCAAGCCCGAGGAGGTCGCCGACCTGGTCGCCTTCCTGCTGTCCGAGCGGGCCGCCTACATCAGCGGGTCGGTCTTCGAGATCCACGGCGGCGGCACGTTCTGATGGGAGCACGCATGCAGGGGGCCCAGGGACTTCGCGACCACTACGACGCGATCGTCGTCGGCAGCGGCCTCGGCGGCCTGACCACCGCCGGGTACCTGGCGGCGGACGGGCGCAGTGTCCTGGTCCTCGAACAGCACGACATCGCCGGCGGCAACGCGCACGTGTTCCGCCGCCGGCGCAAGTACGAGTTCGACGTCGGCACGCACTACATCGGCGACTGCGGGCCCGACGGGCACTTCCCGGCGGTACTGGCCGGCCTCGGCGTCCTGGACCGGGTGACGTTCCTGCCGATGGACAACGAGCAGGGCTTCGACCGGATCATCACGCCCACCACGACGGTCGACGTGCCGGCCGGCTGGGACGCCTACCGCGACCGGCTCCGGCAGGCCCTCCCCGAGGAGGCCGACCGGATCGACACCTTCATCGACCTCTCCGAGGCGGTGGCCGCCGCCACCCGGGCCGGCCTGACCGGTGAGTCGATGGTGGAGCTGTTCCGCCGCAACCCGCAGACGATGCGCTGGTCCCGCCGGTCGCTCGCGGCCGCCCTGGACCACTGCGGCCTGTCCGCCAAGGGGCGCACGCTCGTCGCGGCGCAGGCCGGCAACTACGGCACCATGCCCGACGGGATCACCCTCTCCCACCACGCGTCGATGATGGACCACTACCTGCGCGGCGCGTACTACCCCGAGGGCGGCGGCCAGGCGCTGGTGGCCGCGTTCGTCGAGGCGCTGGAGTCGTACGGCGGCGAGCTGCGCACCCGGTGCGAGGTGCGCCGCATCCTGATCGAGGACGGCCGCGCCACCGGCGTCGAACTCTCCGACGGGCAGCGCGTCTCGGCCCCGCTGGTGATCTCCAACGCGGACTACCGCCGCACCGTCCTCGACCTGTGCGGCGGCGAGGAGGCGTTCCCCGCCGAGCTGGTGGCCCGCACCCGCGAGGCGACCATGCGCGCCTCCGGCGTCTCGGTGTACGTCGCGCTCGACACCGAGCTGCCCGGCGTGCCCAACGCCAACATCTGGTGGCACGACAGCGACGACATGGAGGCCGCGCACGCGGCCATGACGGAGCGCTACGCGCGGGACGGCTCGCTGGACTCGCTGCCGGCGCTCACCTTCTCCTTCGCCTCGGCCAAGGACCCGAACGCGGCCGCCGTGTGCCCGCCCGGCCACAGCAACTTCCAGATCATGACGACCAGCCTGCCCGGCTACGAGTTCTGGGGCGTCCAGGGCGGCCCGGTGGACGGCGAACCCTACCGCCGCAACTCCGCCTACCTCGCGCGCAAGCAGCAGGTGACCGAGCTGATGGTGGCCACCGCGGAGAAGGTCATCGGCCCGTTCCGGGAGCGGATCACGCACCTGGAGACGGCCACCCCGCTCACCCACGAGCGCTACATCCGGGGCAGCGGCGGCACCCCGTACGGCATGGCCCACTGGGGCGGCCTCAACCAGCGGCCGGACGTGCGCACCGACGTCGAGGGCCTGTACGTGGTCGGTCAGAGCGTGCGCTACGGCAGCGGGCTGGCCGCCGTCGCGAACAGCGGCATCGCCGCCGCCTCGGACATCCTGGGCCGCGCCCTGTTCCCCGAGGTGCTCGCCGGCGCGGTGCTCGGCGACCCCGCCCGGCTGCCCGACCGGGGCCCGCACTGGGACCCGCTGGTGGTCTCGCGCGGGCAGGCCCGCCGGCGTGCCAAGGGCCTGGCCCGGATCGGCTGAGCGCCGCCCGGCCCCGCCGCCCCTCCGACTTCCCACCCTCTCCACCCCTCCGAGCAGGAGCACTGTTCCCATGAATCAGGTCCCTCCCTTCGCCGTGGTCTCCGGCGCCCAGGTGCACGAGGCCCTCAACGGGCACGAGGACGAGGTCGTCGCCACGGTCGAGGCCGCGTACCGGTTGCACGGCGAGGGGCAGACGGTCAACCCCGACTCGTACTTCCTGCGCTTCCCCGACCGCCCGTCCTCCCGGATCATCGCGCTGCCGGCCTCGGTCAAGGGCGAGGTCGGCGTGCACGGCATCAAGTGGATCTCCAGCTTCCCGGAGAACGTGGCGGCCGGCCTCCCGCGCGCCTCGGCCGTCCTGATCCTCAACGACGCCGAGACCGGCTACCCGTTCGCCTGCCTGGAGAGCTCGATCATCAGCGCGGCGCGCACCGCCGCCTCCGCGGCCCTCGCGGCCGCCCGGCTCGCCGACGCCCGCGGCGAGCGCCCGACCCGGGTCGGTTTCTTCGGCGTCGGCCTGATCGCCCGCTACGTGCACACCTACCTCGCCGCCAACGGCTTCGACTTCACCGCGGTCGGCGTCCACGACCTGTCCGCCGAGCACGCCGAGGGCTTCTCCGAGTACCTGCGCCGGGCCGAGGGCGAGGGCGTCGAGATCAGCGTCCACGACAAGGCCGAGGACCTGATCCGCGCCAGCGACCTGGTGGTCTTCGCCACCGTCGCCGGCGAGCCGCACGTGACGGACCCGCAGTGGTTCTCGCACAACCCGCTGGTGCTGCACGTCTCGCTGCGCGACCTCTCCCCCGAGATCGTCCTCGACTCGTGGAACGTCGTCGACGACATCGAGCACTGCATGAAGGCCGGCACCTCGCCGCACCTGGCCGAACAGCTCGTCGGCCACCGCGAGTTCGTCGCCGGCACGCTCTACGACGTGCTCACCGGCGCGATCACCCCGCCGTCCGACAAGCCGGTGATCTTCTCCCCGTTCGGCCTCGGCGTGCTCGACATGGCCGTCGCCAAGCACGTCTACGACAGCGTCCGGGCGGCCGGGCAGTTGCACACCGTCCCGGACTTCTTCCACGAGCTCAAGCGCTACGGCTGAGCCCACCCGGCCCCGACCGGCCCCACCCCGCCCCGCCCCCGAGGCCCGCCCGCGCCCCACGCGCCGGCGGGCCTCGGGCGTTCCCGCCGGGGGTTCCCACCAGGGGTTCGCGCCCCGGCGCTGACGGCCAACTGACGGCGCGCTGACCGAACGGCCCCGCGGCCTCCCGGCGCCTTGTCCGCGCCCTGGACGGCCGCCGAGAATCACCCGCATGAGATCCTTTGCCAGCCTGGCCGAATTCACCGAGGCCACCGGGGAGCACCTCGGCTACAGCGAGTGGCTCGAAGTGACCCAGGACAGCGTCGACCAGTTCGCCGGCGCGACCGGCGACCTCCAGTGGATCCACGTGGACCCCGAGCGCGCCGCCACCGGGCCGTTCGGCGGGACCATCGTCCACGGCTACATGACGCTCGGCCTGCTGCCCGCGATGATGCGCGCGATCTTCGAGATCCACCACGTCAAGCTGGGCGTCAACTTCGGCCTGGACAAGGTCCGGTTCCCCCGCCCCATCCCGGTCGGCGCCCGGGTCCGCGGTGGCGCCAAGGTCACCAGCGTCCGTGAGACGCCGATGGGCCACCTGGCCGCGGTCCGGATGACGGTGGAGGTCGAGGGCCAGCAGCACGCGGCCTGCGTGGCGGACACCCTGTCCCTCTTCGTCGCCGCCCCGGACGGTGCCGGGGAGGCCGGCCCGGAGGCCGGCGGGAACGGCTTCTGAGCCGACCCGACGGCAGGGCGGCGAGGTGGGCGTAGGCGCGGGCGAGGGCCGTTCGGCGAGGTAGCAGAACCTCCCCTCCCGGCCGTTCAAGAGGGGGGTTATTACTACCGATTTCGCCGGCCCACCCCCGTCAGAATGGTCACACGGCCACCACGGCCGCGGCACTGCGAACGGCACCAGAGAGGAGCGGGTCATGGACCGCACGATGCAGCTCGGGGGAAGCCCCTCGGCGGTCGAGATCAGGGGATTCTCCGTCCCCGCCGGATTCACCGGGCTGCGGCGGGCACTGTCCCTCTGCTGGATGTCCATCGCGGCCTTCGGCCGCTCGCTGGGGGTCACCGGCGCGATCTCCCTGGTCGGCCCCGGCCTCGGCATGGTGCCGCGGGCCATGGAGGGCGTCCGCTCACTGGCCGCGAAGCAGCGCGCCCTGTCCGAGCGCTGGACCGGCGTGCAGATCCCCGGCCCGCCCAGCGGCCTGCCGGCGGCGCCCGAGGGCGCCTCGGGAGCGGTCGCCCGCTACCGCTGGATCATGAGCGACCCGCAGACCCGGCGGGAGTTCACCTGGGTGCTCACCGACCCGATCGCCGGCGGCTTCCTCGCCTTCATGCCGATCGCCGTCCTGCTCAGCGGCTTCTGGGGCATCTTCCTGGCCTTCTTCGGCGTCCCGCTGTCGACCGAGTGGGACGGCCTCTGGTACCAGTTCATCCCGATCGACGGCCAGGCCACCGCGGTGCTGGCCGGCGTCCTCGGCGTCCTGCAGCTGCCGCTGGCGCTGTGGATGGCCCCCCGCGCGGTCCGCAAGCACGCCCTGTACACTCACGCGATGCTCGCCCCCAGCGAGCAGGAGCTGATGGCCAGCCGGATCGAGCACCTCACCACCACCCGCAGCACCGCCGTCGACACGCAGATGGCCGAGATCCGCCGGATCGAACGCGACCTGCACGACGGCGCCCAGGCCCGCCTGGTGGCGATGGGCATGACCCTGGACGCCGCCGAGCACCTGCTGGAGACCAACCCGGAGGCCGTCCGGGCCCTGCTGATCGAGGCCCGCCAGTCCTCCTCCAAGGCCCTGGAGGAGATCCGCAACCTGGTCCGCGGCATCCACCCGCCGGTCCTCGCCGACCGCGGACTCGCCGACGCGGTGCGGGCGTTGGCGATGGTCTGCCCGGTCCCCACCGAGGTCGTGGTGGACCTGCCGGGCCGCCCCGAGATGCCGGTCGAGTCCGCCGCGTACTTCGCGATCTCGGAGATCCTCACCAACGTCGCCAAGCACTCCGGCGCCGACCGGGCCTGGATCGACATCCGTTACGATCACGGCATGCTGCGCATCACCGTGACCGACAGCGGCCGCGGCGGCGCCGACGCCTCCCGGGGCACCGGCCTGCGCGGCATCGAGCGAAGGCTCGCCACTTTCGACGGGGTGGTGGCCGTGAACAGTCCCGTCAACGGCCCGACCATGGTGACGATGGAGCTTCCGTGCGTATTGTCCTCGCCGAAGACCACTTCCTCCTGAGGGACGGCCTGATCCGCCTCCTCCAGGCCTACGGACACGAGGTCGTGGCCGCGGTGGACAACGGAGCGGACCTCCTCGCAGCCCTCACCGAGCAGCAGCCGGACGTCGCGGTCGTCGACGTCCGGCTGCCGCCGAACTTCACCGACGAGGGCCTGCGCGCCGTCCTGACGGCCCGCCGCACCATGCCCGACCTCCCGATCCTGCTCCTCTCCCAGTACGTCGAACCGCTCTACGCCCGCGAACTCCTCGCCAGCGGCGGCCGCGGCGTCGGCTACATGCTCAAGGACCGCGTCACCAACGGCTCCCAGTTCCTCGACTCGATCCGCCGCGTCGCCGACGGCGGCACCGCGATGGACCCCGAGGTCATCTCCCAGCTCCTGATCCGCAAGGAGCGCGACGAGAACGTCGGAAGCCTCACCGAACGCGAACGCGAAGTCCTCGAATGGGTCGCCCAGGGCCGTTCCAACGCCGGCATCGCGCAGGGCCTGTTCATCTCCGAGAAGGCCGTCGCCAAGCACATCAGCAACATCTTCACCAAGCTCGGCCTCCTCCCCACCGACGGCGACAACCGCCGCGTCCTCGCCGTCCTCGCCTACCTCGACCAGTAGCCCGCCCCGCCCGCGCAAGAGGCCCGGGCCATCGTGGCCCGGGCCTTTCGCGTGCGCGGACAGCCGCCCTGCTACGCGGCGCCGGCGGTCTGCTCGGAGGACTGCCCGACGGGCCGCTCCGGTGCGGCCGAGAGGACGGTGAGCCGGCGGAGGTCGCGGCTGAGCAGCGCCGCGCCGGTGGCCAGCGCCACCAGCGCGGCGCCCCACAGCAGCGTGGCCCGCACCCCGATCTGGTGCGCCACCGGGCCCGCGGCCATCTCGCCGATGGGCAGGGCGATGAACGATCCGAGCGCGTCGTAGGAGTACACCCGGGCGAGGCGGTCGGCGGGGACGTTCTCCTGGAGCGACACGTCCCAGGCCACGCCGAACTGCTCCAGCGCCACACCGTTCAGGAACATCGCCACCCCGAGCAGCAGGGCGCCCGGCGCCTCGGCGAGCACCACCAGCGGCACCGCCTCCAGCACCACCAGCGCCACGCCCAGGCGCAGCGCGTGCCGGGCGCGCGAGCGCGCCGCGAGGAAGCCGCCCGCGACGGCGCCCGCCATCTGCGCGGCCAGGACGGCGCCCCACAGCCCGCGCCCGAAGGTGTCGTCGGCGACACCGAGTCCGAGGACCTGGATGCCGCCGGCGACGACGGCGTTCACCACGGTGAACTGGAGCACCACGGCCACCACCCAGGTGCGGGCGGTGAACTCGCGCCAGCCCTCCCTCAGTTCGTGCAGCGGGCGGGACCGTTCGGCGGGCTCGGCAGGCTCGGTGTCGCTCGCCGCGATCCGGACGCCGCGGAAGCACAGCGCGGCGAGGAACAGGCAGAGCGCATTGGCCGCGAGTCCCCACCCGGGGCCGATCAGGGCGGCGATCACACCGCCCAGCGAGGCGCCGACGATCATGCCGAGGTTGGTAGCCATCCGCATCAGGGCGTTGGCCGGGCGCAGCACGTCCGCGGGCACGGTCTGCGAGGTCAGCGCCGCCGAGGCCGGCAGCGAGAGCGCGGACAGGGCGCCGTTCGCCACGCTGAGGACGACCAGCAGCGGGATCGAGGTCCAGCCGAGCAGGACGGTCACCGCGACCACGGCCTGCACCAGGGCGGCGCCGGCCGCCGAACCCTGAAGGATCAGGGTCCGGGAGAACCGATCGGCGACGACGCCGCCGAGCAGCAGCAGCAGGACGTTGGCCAGCGATCGCGCCCCCACGACGAACCCGAGGTCGGTCGTCGACCCGGTGAGGTCGAGGACGGCGAAGCCGAGCACCACGGGCGCCATCGCGTTGGCGAAGTAGATCAGCAACCGACCGCCGGCGAGCTGCCGGAAGTCGCGGTGCCGGAGTGGCAGGAAGGTCTGACTGTCCGCCAGGGACGGCCTCATGCGGTCGGACTCCCAGGGCTTCGGCCGCTGCCGGCCGGTGCCGGCGGGGAAACGGTGAAGTGCACGCGCCGGGTGGAGACGCCCAGGTCGTGCACCGCGTACGGGGTGAAGTAGTACGCCTGGGGCGCGGCCTCGGCGGCGATCTCGATCGCGAAGTCGCACCGGGCGCTCTCCCCGGCCCGAACCTCCTTGCGGCTCAAGGCCGGAAGCGCACGGGCGTTCAGGTACATGGGCAGCACGATACCGGTGTTGACGGTGCCCGTCCGGTGCGGAGCGACGGTGATCGAGACGTGCAGCGTCGTCCCGGCCTCGACCTCCTCGGGCGCCGTCACCCGCAGTTCCGTACCGTCCACAGGGGAGTTGACCACGTCACCGCACCGCGCGCAGAGCCCCTGCACCGTGTCGGCGATGACCGGGAGCCGGCCACGGCGGGTGTAGCTGCGCAGCGGGCGGCCGCAGCTGCACAGCCAGTCGAGGTCGACGGGCTCCTCGGCGGTGCTGCGCTCGCCGAAGTAGGTCGGGAACTGCAGCACGGCGTCGTCGTGGTGCTTGGCGATCCGGTGCGCCAGGGCGAGATCCAGGGACTTCGTCTCCTCGGCGGTCGCGGCCAGCGCCGGCGGGCCGTCCGGGGGCGACAGCGCGACGATGCGCGACGCGTAGCGCAGCATGCTGTCGGAGAGCTGCCGCAGCCGCGGGCGCAGCGGGTAGTCCTCCCGCAGCAGGCCGCTGTCGAGCAGGCCGGACAGCCGGGCCCCGACGGTGTGCAGCGGGAAGCCGGCCGTGTCGTCGGCGACGGGCGCCGGCTGCTCGACGACCCCGCCGGACTGCAGCCCGATCTGGACGAAGGACGGGTAGGGGTTGATGTCCTTCATCCGGTCGTTGATCGCCCGGGCCGCGTTCCGCCCGGTGGAACTCTCGGTGAGCCAGGCGAGGTTCTCCGGGCGCGCGCCGTCGCAGGCCGTCAGGGTGGCGACGACGGTCTGGGCCGGGCCGTCCAGCGCGTCGAGCAGGATCACGTACTTGGGGTCGTACATCGCGTAGTCGGTCAGCGGGCCGCTGAAGCAGTTGGCGAGCACCAGTTCCGCGGCCTTGATCCGCCGGGCGGGGATCAGCTTCTCCTCGGGCTTGGTGCAGCCCAGCCCGTACGCGCACTTGGGGCCCGGCAGGCCCGGGTCCCGCTCGCCGACCGGGCTCAGCCCGCAGAGGGTGAACCGGCCGAGGTTGAGCTGGTCGTCCTTGCCGTTCCCGTGGAACAGCACCCGGCGCCAGACCCGGTCCAGGGCGATGCCCTGGATGTCCTTGTGCCGGACGTCCTCGGCGCCGAACCAGACGGTGCCGGGGGCGGCCGGCAGGGTGTCCAGCTCCGAGATCATGCCGGTCTCGCCGTGCGGCGCGGCGTTCGCGTACTGCTTGGCCACCACCCAGCTGACGGTGTGCGCGTCCCGGCCGGTGAGCAGGAACAGGTCGCGGCCCTGGGCGTAGGTCTGGTCGACGACGTCCTGGACGGCGTCCGCGCGCAGGTCCGCGTAGCTGCCGAGGACCAGGACGGAACCGGTGTCGGGCAGGTCCGACACCTTGGTGACCCAGGTGCGGGCCAGCGGGGCGGCGAGGCGTCGGACCTCCTCGGGCAGCGAGGTGCCGACGACCACGCCGGTCCCGGCGGGCTCCGGGGCGCGCCGGCCGGCGTAGACGGGCCGGGCCAGCGCGATCCCGTCGAGCAGGTCGCCGCGCGCCCCGGTCCACACCGGGATCGCGGCGGTGCCGGTGTCGTCGGCCAGCCAGCTGCTCACGGCCTCGGCGTAGCCCGGCAGCGCCTCGTGGGCGACGAACAGGGGGTCCTGTCCCGGCTCGGTCATACGTCCGCCACCTTGAGCTCGAAGTGGTCGAGCACGGCCTGCATGCGCTGCTCGACCTCGTCGGCGGTGGCGCCCTCGACGTGGACGTAGCCGGTGCTGGCGTGCGAGGCGCGCGGCGGGTCGAGCAGGTCGCCCGGCTGGACGGTCAGGTGGGCGCCGATGACGCCGGGCAGCCGGAGCAGCTCCTCCTCGGTGCTGATGCTCACCAGTCGGCCGGGCCGGGTCGGCAGCAGCAGGTCGCCGACCGCGCGGTCCCGGGTGTACTCGGGCACCGGGACCCGGTCGAGGTAGGTGTCGAGGATGACGTTCAGGAAGTCGAAGCCGTACGCGAGCCCGTGGTTCATCGGAACCTCGCAGCCGCTGAGGCGGGCCGCGACCTCGCTCATGTGGAACTCGCCGTCCTCGGTGAGGAAGAACTCGCCGTGCAGGTAGCCGTACGGGATGCCCAGTCCGTCGGTCAGCCGCTGGGCCAACGCCTTGGCGTCGACCGGGAGGTGCTCGCTCGGCGCGTAGGTGATGTTGGCGTTGATCGCCCCGTCCAGGACCTCGATGATCGGGCGGGGGTTCTTGGACAGGTAGGCGTCCACGACCTGACCGCGGGCGATGACCGCGCAGAGCTGGAACTCACGGCCCGGGATGTACTGCTCGACCATCCACTCCAACTGCGGGTCGAGCGGCGGGATGTCGGCGAGCCCGGCCGGCGAGTCGATCCGGTAGGTGCCGATGCAGGAGTCGGAGTCGATCGGCTTGAGGATGACCGGCCAGCCGTGGTCGGCGCCGAAGGCCTCGACGTCCGCCAGGACGGTGACCGGGCGGTAGGCCGCGTGCGGGATGCCCAGTTCGGCGTACCGGTCCTTCATCGTCTTCTTGTTCCGCACCCAGGCGACCTGCTCCTCGGTCAGGTGCGGCAGGCCGACGAGGGCGGCGAAGCGCTGGGCGGACGCCTGGAGGGCCTCGTTCGGGTTGCAGAAGTGCTGCGGGCGCTCGCCGACGGTCTCGATCCAGGCCAGGTACCGGGCCGCCTCCTCCTCCAGCGGGGCGGCGGTCGCCAGGGTGAAGGTCGGCAGGTCGGCGGTGCGCTCGACGTACTCCGGGGTGAGCTGGACGGAGTCGAACCGCAGCAGCACGACCGAGACGTCGTCGCGGCTGAGCACGCTGTCGGTGAAGGTCGCGCGGCGGCTCTCGACCAGAAGGACGACGGGGCGCAGGGGGGTGGTCATATCGACTTCCTCGCTGGAGCGGAACTGGTGGGGGGAGATCAGGGAGACGGCCGGTCGGTCAGCCGATGACGCGGGTGGTCCCGTCCAGGCGCCCGGGTCGGGTGCGCCGCAGGTCGCGGACGATGTTGACGCGCTTGAGCCACCGGTCGGCGCCGTCGAAGCCGGCCCGGAACGCGCGGCGGCCGTGCACCACGTTGCGGTTGTCGACGAAGCAGACGTCGCCGGTGCGGATGAAGACGTCCGTCAGGTTGGCGTCCAGGTGCGCGACCACCCAGTCCAGGGCCTCCGCCGCCTCGGCGTCGTCCGGCCGGGCGCGGAAGAAGTCGCGGTCGATGCGCAGCACGGGGGCGTCGGCGTGGCCGCTGAGGATGGCGACCGGGTCCATCGGCGCCTCGTCCTCGGCGAACTCGTGCGAGGAGTCCGGGATCGCGACGAACCTCGGCTGGGCGAGCAACCGCGCGACGTCCGCGGGCATCCGCCGGACGTCGACGTGCGAGACGGTGGTGGCCACGTCGGTGCCGTTGCGCAGCGCGAACAGGCCGACCCAGTCCGCGCGGTGCGGGGAGAAGGCGTCCTCGGTGTGCCAGCCCAGTTCGAGCTCGCTGGAGGCGGAGATCAGGCTCTGCTCGTAGCCGCGGCTCGGCAGCACGTCGGTGACCAGCCGGCCGGACTGCTGGGTGGCCCAGCCGATGGCGTCGCCGAGCAGGGCGGAGTACAGCACCAGCAGGGCGCCGTAGACCTGGCTCGACTCGGTGTCGGCCGCGCTCCAGTGCTCGGGCGTGCTGCCCAGTGCGGTCTGGTCGACGAGGTTGCCGCGGATCATGGTCGCGTGCGCCCGCTCGTCGCGGCGTGCTTCGTTGAGGTGCCGGCGCACCGCGAGCGGCAGGTCCTGGGCCAGCACCGGGGCCTCGTCGAGGAACCGCAGGTCGTTGGCCGCTTTGAAGGTCCTGGCGCAGTCCGCGGCCAACTCGTGGGCGGCGCGGGCGTCCTGCTCGGTGAGGTCGAGGATGTGGTGGTACAGGTCCGGGGTGTCGGCCTGTCCGTTAGCTGCAGGGGTGTGGGCCATCGCAGTCATGGAGAAACCTTGTGTTCGTGAGGGTGGTTGGACCGTGGGGGAAGGGCGGGATCAACCGCCGAGCCGCAGCTCGGCCGCCGCGTGCTCGTTGAGGAACGCGTGCTCGTTGAGGAAGTCCAGACACAGGTCGCGCAGGTCCTCGGGGTGGACCAGCTGCCAACCGGCCGGCACCGGTACCGGCTTGGGCCACAGGGCCGGCCGGTCGCGGTCGTCGGCGAGGACGACGAAGGTCCCGTACTCGTCCTCGAAGGGGTCGTCGGCCCACGGCTCGTCGAGGATCTCCAGCCGCCCGTCGGAGCCCCGCCGGGCGGCCCGGCCGGTGCGCCACATGCGCTCGCCGGAGGCCTCGAAGGGGTCCGGGACGAAGCGGTCACCGGTCGCGTCGGGCCGGTCGGCGTACCCGAGCGCGAGGCTCGCGCCCGCGAGGTACAGCGCGCCGGTCCCGCCGGGGGGCACCGGGCGCAGTTGGGCGTCGAGCACGTGGGCGCGGTGGTTCCAGGCCGGTCGTGCGTCGGCGCCGGGCCGGTGGACGACCACCGTACGGGCCTCGGGCCGGCCGGCCCGGACGGTCAGCGTGCGGCCGTGGGCCGTGGCGAAGGCGTGGACCTCGGGGCTCGCGTCGTCCCGGTCGGTGGACACCGTGAGGGAGGCCGGCGCGCCGGTGGCGCGGCCCGGTTCGGCGTACACGTCGGCCAGTGCGACCACCAGCGGGTCGGTGGACACGGCGTGGTCGGCGCCGCTGCCCCGCAGCCAGTCGGCCAGGCCGGGCAGGTCGTCGTACCGCTTCGCGTCCGGCACCAGCACCGTGGCTCCGGCGGCGAGCGACTCCAGCAGGTCGAGCGCGGCGGCGACGTCGGGGTAGCCCGGGTGCAGCCAGGCGCTGCGCGCCCCCGGCTGCTCGGCCGAGCGCCAGGCGGCGACGGTGGCGATGCCCTCGGCGCCGATCAGCACCTCGCCGATCTGCGGGTCGTCGGTGACGGCCAGCAGCACCGGGCGCCGCGGGGTCGCCGACCCGGCCGGCGCGGCCGGCGCGGCCGGCGCGGCCGGCGCGGCGTCTTGGTCCGGGCGGCCGTCGTCGGGCCCGTCGTCGGCCGTGAGGTCGAAGGTGGAGGTGGGGTCGAGCACCAGGCGGGCGACCGGGGAGGCCTGCTCCGGGACGCCCTGCCCGGCCTCGGCGTCGAGCAGGAGCACACCGGCCCGCTCCACGAGCGCCGCCGGGAGCGCCGCCGGGTCGAAGGGCAGGCAGACGGCTCCCGCCTTCGCGACCGCCAGCACGGCCGTCGCGAACCCGAGCGGGGAGGCGATCGCGGTGGCCACGACCGTGCCCGGCCCCGCCTTGTGCCCGGCGAGCGTGCGGGCGAGCCGGTCGGAGCGGCGGTCGAGCTCCGCGTACGTCACCGGCTCCGCGCCGTCGTCCAGGGCGACGGCGCCGGCGCGCTCCCGGACCTGAGCCGCGAACAGCTCCGGCACCGTCCGGGCCGGGACGGCGCGACGTTCCCCGGCCCAGGCCTGCTGGGAGTGCTCCAGGGCCTGGTCGGAGAGCAACCGCAGCGCGCCGATGCCCTGCCCGGGGTGGTCGAGGGCCGAGCCGAGCAGCGTCACCAGGCTGTCGAGCAGCCCCGAGACAGCCTCCGCACCGATCACGTCCGAGCGGTACGAGGCCTCGACGTCGATCCCCAGCGGCTCGCCGGTCGCGCTCTGCCGTTCGGTCAGCACGAGCGCCAGGTCCGCGTCCGGGTGCGGTCGGCGGGGCTGCTCGGCCCGGATCACCAGGCCGGCGGTCTCGAAGGTCGCCCCGGCCTGCGGGGCGACGGAGAGGACCACCCCGCCGGGACGCGCCGCAGCGGGCTCCTGGCGGAACGCCGCCAGTTGGGTGGCGCGGACCCGCTGGAGCAGCGTGCCGAAGGCGGGGTCGCCCGAGGTGTCCGTCCGCAGCGGCACGGTGCGGGTGTACTGGCCGACGGCGTGCCGCAGGGCGTCACCACCCCGTGCGGGGACGGGGGTGGCCAGCACGAGGTCGGTGCCCGCGTCGAGCCGGGTGAGCAGGGCCGCCAGAGCGGCGTGCGTCGCCATCAGGACGGTGGCGCCCTGGTCGGCCGCGAAGTGGGCCAGCCTGCGGTGCAGTTCGGCGTCGATGACGCTCTCCGCCCGGCCGACCCGGGTGTGGTCGGCAGCGGCCCGCGTGGTGTCGGCGGCGGCAGCGGCCCCGGGCAGCGGGGTCGGCTCGGGGGTGTCCGCCGCCGGCTCGGGCCGCGCGACGGTACCACCTGGGGCGGCGTCACCGGTGACGGCACCACCGGGGACGGCACCACCGGGGACGGCGGCCGGCCAGCGCGGCGCCTCGTCCACCGCGCGGGCCTCGTACGCCCGGACCAGATCCGCGGCGAGCGGCAGGTACGAGGAGACGTCGACCAGGTCGGGGCGGAGCGTGAGCAGCAGCAGGTGGTCGTCCGGCGCGAAGGCGAACAGCCGGGCGGTGACGGGGAGTTCGGCGTCGAGCGGCTGCCGGTCGGCGTCCGCCAGCAGCTCGGCCGCGCCGGCCTTCCCCGCCGGCTCGGCCGCCAGCGCGTCGACCACCAGGCCGGACAGCGCCCGGTGCCGGTGGGCCAGGTCCTTCAGCGCGGACTCCAGGGCCTTGACGTCCAGGGCCCGGTCGAAGCGCACGGGCAGCACGAGGTTGCCGGTGCCGCCCTCGGCACCCGCCGGCCCGCCGGGAAGGGGCGCGTCACCGGCCAGGGTGGCGAGCCCCCGCACCGTGGGCGCCTCGTACAGCGCCCGGGTGCCGGGATCGACCCCGAGGGTGGCCCGCAGGCGGGCGACCAGACGCGCGGCGATCAGCGAGTGCCCGCCGAGGGCGAAGAAGTCGGAGTCCGCGTACACCTCGCGCTTCGGCAGTCCGAGGACCTCCGCGAACAGGTCGCGGACGATCTCCTCGATCGGCGTCCCCGGCAGGGTGCCGGGCATGGCGGCCGCGAGGGCCGGGGCCGGCAGGGCGCGCCGGTCGACCTTCCCGTTCGGGGTGAGCGGCAGGGCTTCGAGCGTCATCAGCGCGGCCGGGACCATGTAGTCCGGCAGCTGCCGCTGGAGGTAGCCGCGCAGGGTCACCGCCAGGTCGACGGTGCTGTCGAAGGCGGTGGGGGTGTTGGCGCAGTCGCCGACCTCGGGGGACCCGGCGGCGTCCGGGGCGTAGCCGGCCGTCAGCGGGCCGGCCTCGGTGCCGGGAGCGAGCAGGACGATGTCGACGGCCTCGGCCGTGTCGGCCGACCACGTCGCGAACGCGCGGTACCCGGCACGCTCGCCGAGGGCGCAGAGCTCCTCCGGATCGGGTGCGGCGCCCGTCCGCGCCGACCGCTGGACGGCCTCGGCGAGGCCGGCGCCGGAGTCGAGCGCCCGCATCACGGTCCGCTCCCGGTGGATCCGGGCGTTGGGCACCCCCGCGATCCGCAGGGCGGCGGGCGCCTCGGCCCGCAGGTACGCCTCGATCTCGGCGGTGGAGCCCAGATCCGCACCCCAGCCGAGCCGCGGCACGTCCCGGAGGTCCGCGACCGGCTCGCCGGTGCTCAGCACGGCCTCGTAGCGGTAGCGGGTGAGCTCGTTGTGGTGGGTGCCGCGCTTGATCCGGACGTCCACCGCCCGGATCGCCGGCAGCTCACGGGCCAGCGTGGTGAACAGCGCCGGGGAGAGCAGCAGTTCGGTCTCCAGTTCGATCCGCTGGCCGATCGAACGGCGGGTGCTCTCGATGTCCCGGCCGTGCTCGGCGTCGCCGGCCCGGGCCAGCTCGACGCCGGTCTGCATGCAGCGCAGCAGGTCCAGGTTCCGCAGGTCCCCGAGGAAGAACGAACCCCCCGGGGCCAGCAGCGGCAGCACGCGTTCGATCACGGTCCGCAGGTACTCGACGTTGGGGAAGTACTGGATGACCGAGTTGATCACGACCGTGTCGAAGTGGCCCGTGGGCAGCTCGTCCACGACGTCCGCGGCCCGGCAGCGCAGCGTGACCCTGCCGCGCAGGCGGGGGTCCGCCTCGGTCTGGGCGCGCAGCGCCTCGATCACCGCCGGGGAGAAGTCGGTGCCCCAGTACTCCTCGCAGTCCGGGGCGAGGTGGGACATCAGCAGGCCGGTGCCCACGCCGATCTCCAGCACCCGGCGCGGCCGGAGCTCGCGGATGCGGTCCACCGTCGCCGCGCGCCACTCCCGCATCTGGTCGAGCGGGATCGGCAGGTCGTCGTAACTGCTGTTCCAGCCCACGAAGTTCTCGCCGAGGTCGGTGGACTCGGCGTCGTCGTAGAGGGTTTCGTAGATCTCCCGCCACTCGGTGACCTGGCTGGCCGACTCCGCGGCGGCGGCACCCGCCGGCACCACGTGGGCGACCAGCCGCCGATCGTCCTCGGCCTGCTGGTACACCGAGACGACCGCCTCGGAGACGGCGGGGTGCGCGGTGAGGACGGCCTCGATCTCGCCCAGCTCGATCCGGAATCCACGCAGCTTGATCTGGTTGTCGACCCGGTCGAGGAACTCGACCGCGCCGTCCTCGCGCAGCAGGACGTGGTCACCGGTGCGGTAGAGCCGGCCCGAACCGGGCTCGACCGGGTTGTCGACGAAACGCTCCCGGGTGAGCTCGGGGCGGTTGAGGTAGCCGAGCGCGAGGCAGGGCCCGCCCAGGTACAGCTCGCCGGAGCCGCCGGGGGCCACCGGCCGGAGGTCGTCGTCGAGGACCAGGCCGATCGTGGCGCCGATCGGCCTGCCGATCGGGATCGTCCTGGCATCCTCCGCCACCTCGGTGATCTCGTACCAGGTGGCGAAGGTCGTGGTCTCGGTGGGCCCGTACACGTGCAGCAGGTGCTCCGGCGGCTCGGCCGCCAGCACCTGGCGCACCCGCCGCGGGTTGCACGCCTCGCCGCCGAAGAGCAGCACCCGGAGCGGCCCGAAGGCCCGGGGCCGGTCCCGGGCGATCTGGTTGAACAGCGCGGTGGTCAGGAACAGCACGGTCAGCCCGTGCTCCTTGACGGCCCGCTCGAACGCGGCCGGGTCCACCACGGCGTCCTTCGGCAGGCCGACCAGTCGGGCGCCGGCGGTGAGGGCACCCCAGATCTCGAAGGTGACCGCGTCGAAGGCCGGGTTGGCGGCCTGCGCCATGACGTCCCGCGCGGTGAGTTGCACGTAGTCGGTGGACCGCAGCAGGTCCAGTACGGCGCGGTGCGGGACGACGACTCCCTTGGGAGTGCCGGTGGTTCCGGAGGTGTAGCAGACGTAGGCGGCGTCCTCGGGGCCCGGCGTCACCTCCGGCAGGTCGGCCGGCAGGCCGGCGATCTCCCCGGCGAGGACGTCCACCGCGACCACGGCCGCGCCCAGACCCTCACAGTCCGCCGCGAAGGCGTCCTGCGTCACCACGACCCGCGCGGCACAGTCCCGCAGGATCAGCCGCCGACGCTCCACCGGATGCGACGGATCCACCGGCACATAAGCGGCCCCGGCCCGGACGATCGCGAGCAGCGCGACCACCAGCTCGGGCCCGGCCGGCAGACAGGTGACCACATGGTCCCCGAGCCCCACGCCCCGCGAGCCCAGATACGCCGCCAGCCGGTTCGCCCGGCGGCTCAACTCGCCATAACTCAGCGCGATTCCGGCATCCGGATAGTCCACGGCCGGTGCATCGGGCTCCCGGACCGCATGCCACTCGACAAGACCGGACAGAGACGGGTAGGCAGAGCCATCCCCGACGGTTCGTACACCAACGTTTGAGCCAGTCATACCCATATCCCCCGTGGCAAAAACCACACCCAGGCGCACGCGAACGCCCACCGTTCGATGACGCCCCCCAGCCGCCGCGCAACCGCCCGCCGCTGGGGGCTCACTGCCTGAATATCGATGCTGCTGCGCCAGGCTATGTCGTGAGATGAACATGGTCAATGGCTGAAAGATCTTGCATTCAACGCCCCCAACTCGTATGCCCCACCCCCCAAATCCCACCCCCGATCCCCCGCCACGCGCCGCCCCCCGCCCTCGACACCCCGCAGAACGCCAGAGCCACCCAACCCCCACCACCACACCCGACACCACACCCGAGCCCCCACCACGGCAACCACCGCCACCGCCCAAGGAACGCCCAAAGGCCCAGGTCATGAGCGACACGACCTGGACCTCCACCGAGCCGCCCGCAGGATTCGAACCCGCGACCTACGCCTTACGAGTTCTCCCAACCACAGCCCTCGAGCTCTCCTGTCAGCGTCGGCGTCTAGGCTCATCTCGGATCTGAGGAGGGGCCGTTGTCCATCAACATCCGAGAGCTGACCGACGCTTCGGCGGTCTTGAAGGCGATCGCCAAGCACGATGAGGTTGGCCGGCAGGCTTTCCATGACCGCTACGACAGCGGCGAGACTGATCAGCACTACCTCCAGCATGGCGACCGGCTCTACAGTGCGAAGGCCATTGCCGGCGCGGCCTACGACTTCCAGCCACCGCCGACGAACACGCCCGAGACGGACTCCAGCAATGTCGAGAGCCACGCCGACGCTGCCCTACGCTCGCTCGGTTTCACGGTGCTGAGCGGGCGCCCGACAACGATCGACGGCGAGCGCAACTGGCGCCAGGCCATCTGGAAGCACCTCAGCGCCTGCCGCGATGTCGACGGACTGGTGACTCCGGATGATGTTCGGTCAGTGCGTGCTTACGGCGGCCAGCAAGGGATCTGGGTCGACAAGGCGCGGACCAAGCACGTCCATCCCCATGGCCTAGGAGTGGGCCTGAAGCACACCGGGACGGACTACCCGGACGAAGTCAACGACGAAGGCGCCCTCTATCACTACCCCACTACTGACCGGCGAGGACAGGACGAAGCCGAGGTTGAGGCCACAAAGACCGCGGCCAAGGTCAAGCTTCCTGTCTTCATGATTTCGGAGCAAGGGAATCGTCGGTCAGTCAGGCTCGCCTGGGTTACCGGGTGGGAGGACAGGAGCAAGCTGTTCTTCGTTACCTTCGGCCCCGAGGCTCCGACCCGCCTCCTCGACAAGGACCGCTCGGATGAACAGCCATTCGAGCTCGAAGGTAGCCGGCGGCGTCGGCGGACTGGAACGGTGACGACCCGACCTGACCAGGCGCGGTTCAAGCTGGAAGTCTTCCAGCGCTACGGGCCGGTCTGCCCCCTTTCAGATATCGCGGTTCCTGAGATGATCGAAGCTGCCCACCTGCGCCCGGACGCCGACAACGGCACCTCCGACGCACGCAACGGCCTGCCCCTCAACGCGGCACTTCACCGCGCGTTCGATGCCCACCTCTTCGTCATCCAGCCAGACACTCGAGAGATCCTTGTCCGACCCCAAGGCCCCAGCCTGGCCCAACTTGGGATCGTCAAAACTCATCTGGATGGTCTGGAGAACTATCCACACCGAGATGCTCTGGCCTGGCGATACGAGAAGTGGCTTGAGAAGAACAAGCTCGCCTCCGCCAAGGCGTGAAACCCCTCCCTGCCAGCCTTAGGTAAGACATCCCGCTTTGTCGGGTTAGCCTGAGTGGGCGTTTAGGGATGGTTTGCGACGAGTATTTTGATCGGCTTTGTCGCATTCGTCGCCAAGGTGCATGGCGCGAAATGTCCGGAAGCTCCGCACTGGAAGGAACATTTCCCTCTATTGCTAAACCAGACGGGATCCAGCGTCGAGAAGCGGATCAAACGGTCACGCAGGTTGGCGCCCGGAAGGCGGCGAAGGTGAACGTAAGGTGCGAATCATGTCGAAGATGTTGGCTATCGAGGCGACTTAGCACCGCAAACCATCCCTAAACGCCCACTGAGTGGGCGTTTTGACATACTTGGTTCCGTAAATGGCTCATGGTCATGTCTCTTTGGCTACGTTATGCACGATAGATAAACAATGCCCTTCCTCCGATCAAAGGATCGGCCGCCCGTCTCGCCCGGCAGCTCACCTTGAAGTCCGTCTGGTTTACAGAGGTCATAGAACCGCCCAAACGGACAGCGGAGCGGGATCCTCCGCCCCATCCGCACTGACGCTGTGTCATGACCGAGCGCAAGCCATACCTGCGCGATCCGTCCGACGCCCGATGGGCCCGCATTGAGCCGATTCTGACGGCATAGGGAACGGCCCGGCTCGACCGTCGGCCGACTGGCCAGCCGGCGAAGGTCGACCTGCGCGACGTCTTCAATACGATCCTCTACATCAACCGCACCGGAATTCCCTGGACGTACCTTCCGCACGACTTCCCCAACCACGGCACCGTCTACGCCTACTACGCGGCCTGGTACGACGAGGGAATCTTCGCCCAACTCAACTACGACCGCCTCGGTGATCGACACCCAGAGCATGAAGACCTCCACCAACGTGCCCTTGACCAGTACACCGCGAAGAAGATCGTCGGCCGGAAGAGAGGCATCCTCACCGACACCATCGGACTCATCCTCGCCGTCACTGTCACCGCCGCGAGCCTGTCCGAGAACGCCGTGGGAATTCGCCTCCTCAACCAGGCCAAGAAGACCTACCCGAGCATCTCCAAGACCTGGGTCGATACCGGCTTCAAGAACGCCATGATCGAGCACGGCGCAAGCCTGGGCATCGACGTCGAAGTCGTTCACCGGAAGTCCGACGCCCCCGGACTTCATGCGGCGAAAAGGCGGTGGGTGGTCGATCGAAGCCCGGGGTGGATCATGCAGCGCCGCCGCCTCGCCCGCGACTACGAGACCCTCCCAGCCAGCTCCGAAGCCATGATCCACATCGCCTCGATCGACAACCTCGCCAAGCACATAGCGGCCGAGACCACACCAACCTGGCGAGCCTGTTAGGACATAAAGGGCAAACTACTCTCAACAAATGCCCTCTGAGACCACGAACCCCCGGGCGGCCCGCGCCCGCCGCCATCGGCGCATGCTGTAGACGACAAAAGGCCCGGTCAGAGCATCTGACCGGGCCTTCCTATCTTGAGCCGCCTGCGGGATTCGAACCCGCGACCTACGCATTACGAGCCCGCGAGTGATCATGTTGGCTGCTGCCGTCATCGATCACCTGGTGATGAACCCGCAGGTCAGGGCATTGCGTGGTGATCCACGATCCCGTCCGAACCGGCACGTGCTGCCCCGTCCGCTCACGCACCGCTCACGCAAATTCGATCCGTACCAACACATGACGGCTCCGGCCTAGCAGCTGCCGTCATCGGCCCTCACAGCCATCAGCACCCGCTGCAGCGCGGTGATGCGCCGATCCTCATCTGGCCGGGTCTCCAGAGTGCGGTCCAGCAGCGCTTCCAGTTCTTCTTGCGCCGCGCGGGGGTGCCCCGCCTCCCAGAGCAGCTGAGCTCGCCGGTAGCGTGCCTCCCAGACCTCGTCGTGGTCCGCACCACGGGCCCGAGACCAACCCTCAACCACTTCCTTGAGCTGTTCAGCAGCCGCTGCCGGCTGCCCTGCCTGGTACAGGGTCTTACCGAGATCCTCGCGCGCCGCCAGAGTGTCGGGATGATCCGTCCCCAGTGTGCTACCCCGACGCTCCACAACTCTGCGGAGCCGGGGAATGGCCCCTGCAAGCTTCCCCTGGACTGCCTCTGCGATGGCGAGGTTGTGTTCCATCCGCAAGGTCGCGGGGTGGTCATCTCCGATGCTGTTCCGACATCTGTTCAGCCCATCTCGATATTCAGCTTCTGCTTCCGGAAGACGTTGCTGACCAAGCAGGAGGAAGGCCAGATTTCCCTGGACAGAAAGCGTCTGACGATGGTTCGGGCCAAGGGCACGAGCGCACGCCGACCGAATCTCTCGATAAGCGGCCTCAGCTTCGACGACGATTCCCCGGTCGTCGAGAATGCGGGCGAGCGACAGTCGTGTAGCTAGCGTCTCTGGGTGCTCGGGCCCAAGTCGACGCGCCTGGACCTGCAGGATAGCCGTCTGCTCCTTCTCGGCCCCATCGAGATCGCCCTGAATGCGCATCACGACGGCAATATTGTGACGCAGCATCAAGACTACTGGCTGGTCTTCCGAATACGTATCTTCAGCATCGTTGAGCGCTTCACGGTAGACAGTCGCCGCCTCCTCCAATTCACCGAAGTCCTTCAGGGCGACCCCGAGACTATTGCGAGCGATGATCGAGTCAGGATGCCCGGGACCCGACCGTTTAAGCTCCTCGTCGGCGATCTCTCGCAGCTGGCGAATCGCTTCCCGTAGCATTCCTCGCGCGTGCAGCACTGCCACCAATTCATGCCGAACGTCCGGGCGTCCAGCATCGCCTCCAGGAATATCCTTTAACGCCTGCCGCAATTGCTTCTCGGCCTCGTCCAGGCTTCCTTGCTGCAGGAGAAGCGCGCCCAGCGCAGCGCGTGCGCTGGCGACATTGCGATGCGAGTGGCCAAGAATATCTTCCTGAAGCGCCAGAGCTTTGCGCATCTCGGAAACCGCCTCGCCCGTTCGTCCGATACGGCCCAAGGCCATCGCCCACTCAACCTGCGCGTTGAGGGTGACAGGGTGCTTCCTTCCGTGACGCGCAGCTGCCGAATCTAGAATCGACCTGTACTCCGATTCCGCCTTGGCTAGTTCCCCAATGGAGCGCAGTGCCGCAGCATGACTGCTGCGGCCTGCTAGCACATTGGGATGGTCGTCGAGGAGTTGCTTCTTCTGGGCTTCGGTCAACTGTTCCAAGACCGCCGAAGCGCTCTTCGCGTTGAGTTCTCCCCGCTGCATAAGCAGTACGGTCAGGCTGTGGCGTGAGTCGAGCGTGTCGGGATGATCAGGCCCCAGGATGCGAGTACGCGCGTCCAGCACGGCCCGGATCTCAGCTTCCGCTTTGGTGAACTCCTGGCACAGGAGGAGCGTGGTTGCCAAGTTTGCGCGGGTGATCAGCGTAGACGAGTGCTCGACCCCGAGAGTTGATTCCTCCAATTCGAGCACCCGGCGAAATTCCTCCGCTGCGCGCTCGTTCTCCCCCTGATCTCGCAGCGAAATCGCAAATTCGTGATGGGCCTCGAGTGCATCAGGGTGCGTCTCGCCCAATTCGGACCGCAGCCCTTCCAGTACTTGCCGCCCCTCCTCCGCCGCCTCATCAAAGCGCCCCATGCTTCTAATACAGATCGCACGGCCATGCCTCGACCGCAGCGTATTGGCCGCATTTGAGCCGTACAGCCTGGTTTCATGGAGGATTACCTCGTTGTACTCGCGCTCCGCTTCCTCGAGTTTCCCTCGCTGTGACGCCGCTCTTGCGCGCTCATATCGCACTGTAAGAGTGGTAGGGTCATCCTCGCCGAATTGCCTGATGCACTCCTCTGCAATGCGATCCAGCTCGGCCTCGGCGGCCTTCAGATCACCCATCTCCTTGACCGTGATCGCCCTGTGTCTGCGGATGTTCACGCCGATCCACGGGCTTACTCCCTCAGACTCGGCTCGTGCTAGCGCTTCGTCCGCCAGTCGACAAGCCACCTCGTAGTCGCCCCGGACGCTCAGGTAGGCCACTGCAACCCCAGCGCAGAGCAACACATTGCCGAGGCGGTCATCGGCAGCAGTGCCCCATTTTGGCAATCGGCTCATCGTAACCAACCAGTGTGGAATGAGCCCCTGCCAGGTTGGCCAGGAACTCGGATCCCGTGGATTCTCCAGGTAAGGAGTACCCGCGACCAGCAAGTCGGCGGCTGAATCCCACACCTCTCGGTAGTCTGCGGGAGCCGCAAGGAGCGGGGCAACCGAAACTTCGGCCACGAGCCGGTGGATTTGGTACACCGGCTCTCCAGAGCGGACGTCGAGCCCGATGAGGCCGAATCGGCTTAGGCCATTAAGCGCCCTTCTAGCGACCTTGGGCGACAGGTCTGTAGTCCACATCCCCAAGGCGGCAACCTTGGATGGATCGATCAAGGAAGTCGGCAGAGGCGCGGTCGGGGCGAAGCAGGACAATAGCTGCAACAAGCCGCGAGCCTGTGCCGTGCCCTGCCGTTCGAGGAGGGAGAGGGACAGCTCCCACGTACTAGCAATCGTCCGGCGGGCTCGTTCCTCCTCGCTTCGCAGATCCCCGTGCACACCCTCGTTTGCGTCATCGAGGAATAATGGGGAATCGTCGAGCGCGTCGACGTATTCGGCAAAGGTTTGGGCTTCAGCCAGCGGATCGCCGTACGCCATGTCCAGGTACGTGCCCGCCAAGTGCAGCGCGAGCGGCAGAGAGCCGAGACGGTCGGCCAGAGCCGTTGCAGATTCCGTGTCGCCTGCCTCGGGAGCGAGTTCCTGGAGAACCTGGCTTGCAAATTCGAGCTCCAAGACCTCCACCCGGTGGAGACTCGCGACTCGGGCGCCCCAGGAACGCTTGTTACTATCACGGGTTGTGACAAGGACTCCTTGCGATCTTCCAACAGGGGGCCTGACCCATCCTGTGCCGTCAGCCAGTGCCGTCCCCAGGCACGACAGCACGTCGAGATCGTCGGCATCATCGAAGACGAGCAGCCAGGGACGGTCCAGGGCAGCCAGATAGCGCCAGACCAGATCAGCTGCAGGCCTTCCGCCTTTCTCCCAGGCGTGGGCTACGTGCTCAGCCGGGGCGCCGGCGAGGAGAGCCGCGTGCTGCATCCCGTCTGCCACGGCCGCCGCGGATCCGGCCTGGATCCAGAAGACCTCGGTACCGACCTCCCTGGCCCGCTCAGCTGCAGAAAGAGCCACCGTAGTCTTCCCCACCCCACCCATTCCGGACAGGACTTGGATACGCGGATGGTCCGCTGTGCCGGTCCCTGCAAGAACCTTGAGGATCCCGTCCCGACCCAGTACGGCCTCCGGCAGCCTGCCGTACGGCGCCTCCACCGATCCCAGCGCGAGCAGTTCCTCAACCGATGGGGTCGGATTGGCAAGGCCCGTTGCTAAGTTGACGTTGACGGCAGCATGGAATACCGCCCCTGGGGCGTTGAAGCCCGTCGAGCCAATGACGCTATTCGCCGGTGCCTCTCGACCGGGCAGGGGCGGGGGCACTGTCATCGGGCCTGCTCGTTCTGGCCGAAGGACATGTTCACCGTGCCATTGAACGTAGCCCCGGGTGCGTTCAGGCCATGGGAATCACGCACGGTGTTGACAGTACCGCTCGCCGGCGCGACCAGGCGGGACAGCCACTCCTCCATCTCACGGCGGAACTCCGGGTCAGCCGCAGCCTCGCGGTGAAGCACCTCGCTCAGCGCGGCGACAGCATCCGGATCGCTGCTGTCGCGCCCATCCAACGCGGCAACCGCCCTGCTGTTGTTGGAGAAGCGGTTCCGGAGACGACGCCAGAGATCGGTCACGACAGCCTCGCTCAAACTTCCGGTGGCACCGCTCAGCGCCGCCAAAGCAAGCTCAGTAGACGTCACATCCATTTTTGCTCCCGGTAGTTGCTCGCATCGTCACGCCATAAACACTGTAGTGGTGCAGAGTTGGCGGGGTTGGCGCCTTGCGAAGAGCATCGCAATCCAGCCATCTTGATGGGCTGCCGCATGGCACTACCCGCTCCCCTTCTGGCGAGGGCATCGATGCCCTCGCCATCAGGCTTGGACGGTGAAGGCAGGCGCATAGCCCTCGTCCACTTTGATGTCCTCGTAGATCACGGTCTCGCACAGCCGGTTCCAACGGTTGCCGAGGAGAACGGCGAGCCCCATAGGGCAGGCGAGGAAGAGATGTATACGCCGAAATCGGCGGGTGGGACGACGCAGGTGGTCACGGATGCCGACGGCCAGGGCGTTGGCGGTGGCACTGTCCGGAACAGAACCGTCCTTCGCCGTGCCGCCCGGCGGGGTAAGGACAATGAGCTTGGCAACGGGAAGACCCTGCACACGCAAATACTCCAAGACGTCCTCGGTAGGGTCCGTGGCGACAGCGATGGCGACGGCGAGCTCGTTGCCCTGGCCGATCTCGTGCTCCGCAACTCCCGGAGCCAGAACGGTGTCGAACTGGTGGTTGGTGGACCAGAGCTGGCCGCGCTGCACGACGGCGAGGTCCGTGCCAGTGACCATGCGGAAGGTGGTGCCGACCAGAAATGCGGGTGCCAGCCGGATGCTGCCGGTGACAGAGACGGCCCCAGTTCCGGTAGGCAGGTGTTCGGGAGCGGCCTCGACGTCCGCCTGCAACTGTGCCCAGGTGTTGGGTGCCCGAGGGCGGCGTTTGGTGTAGGCGGATTCCCCCTCGAAGCAATCGACCCAGTCGATGGCGTGGTCGGCTTGCGGGGCCATCGGGTCCGGCGTGAGCGTGGCGATCGACAGGACGGCACGGGCGGGGCCCGCCTTCAGGTCCAGCTCGGCGACGGCGGCCTCGACCATCGCGAGGGTGAGCTTGCGCCGACCGTCACGCACCATCTTGGCGACCCAGGCGGCTCCCTCCTCCAGCGCTCGCTGGTCGTTGCGCAAACCCGCGAGGGCCATCATCAGCCGCAGATGCTCCTGATACCAGGCCATGTCCAGAGGCAGATCGAAACGTAGCACCGACAACAGGTCGAGGAGCTCGGTTTCGGTCAGACCTGCTTTCTGGGCCCACTGGGCACGGGCCTTGCCCCGGTCCGACCTGGGGCCACCGATGGCTGCCTTGGGCATCAAAAGTCCAGTGCGGGCATCGCGGCCGGCCACGAGGTCGTCGGTGGGGTCGGCCGCCCGGTTGGTGACCAGGCGCAGATCAATGCTGCCGCCGTCCGCGGTCAGCTTCTTCCACGCCTTGGCGATCTTCTTGAGGATCGACGGGCCATCGCTGGTGCTGGGCTTGGTCAAGTACTCCCCGTTGACCGGCGTGGCACTGTCGACCGCGTACTTGACCTGCTTGTAGGTGTTCGGGGGAACGTCGCGCAGCAGAACGACGTCGTCGAGGTTGCCCACGCCGTCGAGCTCGACGCCGACTGCGCGGACGGGGTTGTCCGAGCGGGTTGCGTTCTCGCGCAGGAGAGTCAGGCAAGCCTCCCAGGCGACGAGCCACTGGTAGTAGTCGCCGCTGGTGCGGACGCTGGTGGGGCCGGGGGCAGGGAGGTGGGCCATCAGCGCTCTTCGGTGAAGACAGGGGTGGGCGCCAGTTCCTCAGCGAGGGCGAGGAGGTCCTCGTCCGTGACGGGCCGGTCGGGGAAGGCGCGGAAGACGGCGGCTGGGACCAGGCGCTGGGTGAGGTCGGAGAAGGTGTAGCCGGGGCGGTCCTTGGTGGGGCCGGTGAGCTCGGCGACCTTGCGAACGGTCTCCGGCCGGATGCCGAGCCCGTCGAGCGCCTGGGTGAGGACCGCGTGGCGCTGCTCGTCGCCGGGGCGGGTGAAGGTGAAGGTGGCCGCAGCGCGGCGCATGACGGCTGGGTCGAGGGCGCCGACCCGGTTGGTGCACAGCACGACGACGACCGGAAGCCCGGCTCCGGCCAGGCCATCGATTCCGGCCAGGAATGCGTCAACGCCAGCCCGGTCCTCGTGGTGCATCTGCTGGGCCTCGCGGGACTGCACCAGGGCGTCGGCCTCGTCGATGACGAGGATCTGCACGGCGCGCGCACCCTCGGGGCCAGACACGCGCTTGCCCACTGTGTGCATGTGGGTGAAGGCGTCGCCGATCAGCGAGGTCATCTCGCCGACCAGGCCGCTGCCGCGGGTGGCTAGCTTGAGCCGGTACAGGTAGACCGGCAGGCCAAGCCAGTCGGCGAGGTCGCAGCCGAAGGACTCGGCCAGCGCGGACTTGCCGGAGCCGACGTCGCCAGCGAAGACGAACAGCGGTGCGCGGTCCGCGAACAGGGCGAGCGCGGCAACGTCGCCGCCGTGGTGCTCGGCGGCCCAGGACCGGAGCTGGCGCGGGTCCGCGAGGAGCGCGGCCTCCTTGCGCAGGCGCAGTTTCATATCGTCCAGGCCGACCAGGCGGTCGTAGCGGGCACGGCGGGTGGGCTCGGGCAGGTCGATGACGGGGTGGAACAGGTCGTCCTGGCTGGTCACGTTCTCGTTCCTCCTGCTGGTCGCGCTGGACTAGTGGGCGACGTAGACGTCGCGGGAGACGCCGCTGCCGCTGCGGGCGTAGCCGTGCCCGGTTGTGGTGGTGCCCGCGAGGGCGCTCGGAGCGGTGCCGGTCGTCCGGGAGATCGGCAGGGTCTCCTTGACCCCGGCCTGCTGGCTGCTGGTCAGGAGCCCGAAGGCGGAGCTGTAGGTGAGGAAGCTGTGGAAGGTGTACCCGGTGAGGTCGACCGGGTCCGGGAAGCTGCCCGGCCGGGAGTCGGCGAGCTGGCCGCCAGCCGTGGCCTTGTAGCGCAGGCGGAACTTCCAGGTGTTGGTGGCCGTGTCACGGAAGCCGTAGTCGACGGTGTCGAGATAACCGTCGCGCAGGAGCAGGGCGACCTCCTCAGCGAAGTTCTCGATCCTGTCGACGGAGGGCTCGCTGTAGAGGTTGTACAGCAGACGCAGGTCGGCGCCGACTCGTCCTCCGACGTAGCGGGCATCAGTGATCGTGAACGAGGCGGAAGCGGATCTGGTGTACGAGCCGGTCATGGTCACTCTCCCGGGAAGGTGGGGCCGAACAGCTCGCGCCAGGCGTCGAGCGCCTCGCCCTTGTTGGCCGCGTAGGCGGCCATCGTGAGGGTGTCGAGGGTCGTCTTGGCGTGGTTCACCAGCCGCAGGCGGTCGAGTTCGCTGTAGCCCCGCGCGACGTTGTTCTCCGGGTTGACCGGGTCCCAGACCTGGATGGGGTCCGTCGTCGTGCTCACCGCGTTGGCCTTGTAGTAGTCGGTGAAGACGATCTGCGTCTTCAGGCCGGTGCGGACGATGTAGGAGAGCACCTGCTCGATCGCTGCTGGGTAGTCGTCGACCTGGAGCGGCTTGCCGTTCCAGCCGACGTCCCACAGGTGCGCGACCAGGAGCTCGATCAGGAACGACTTGCAGCGCAGCTGCGGGTCGGCCACCTTGCTCTCGCGGATCCACGCCTTCAGCAGTCGGATCAGTTCCCGGTAGCCGTCACCGGCCTCCCCCTTGCGCTTCTCGATGAAGCGCAGGTGCAGCGTGACCGAGGTGAGCACCTTGGTGTTCTTACTGGTGACCAGGTAGCCCCGGTCGTCCGGCTCGCCGGTGTAGAGCACCGGCACCACGTCGATCTTCAAGCCGGAGCCCCGCATGGTAATGCCGACCGCGTGGTCGGAGGGCTTGAAGTCCTCCGCGTCCTTCGTCTTGCCGTAGACCTCCTTACAGCGCTCCTCCAGCCAGGCCAGTACGGTCGAGACGTCGACGTCGGGGTCACCGACGCACAGATACGCGGCGACGTCCGCGTCGGATCCCGTGCCGCTCTTGCGGCGGATCGCCGTGTGCTTGGCCGTACTGCCGGACGCCCGGAGCTTCACCAGGTCGAAGTCCGGGTGAGCGGCGATGTAGTTCTCCAGCCGCTCCCGCAGGTGGTTCACCTGCCGGCGCCGCTCCTTCGCCTCCTCCGCGGGCACGTTCACCTTGTTTTGCGCGAAGGCCTTAAGGACCCCGTGATCGACGTACCGCTCGCCTGCCATACTCATCCACCCTTCACCACCCGGGCGGCCCAATCGGGTCGTAGGACAGACATACCACCCGCTACTGACAAACCCGGCCCAAGTTGACAGCGGTACCAAGGCACTGACTAACGAACAAGCGGAGGATGCCGTCGGCCAGCAGGCCGACATGGCCCGTTCGGCGAGAGATCCAAACTTGGCAACTGAGACCACGAGACGACGAAGGCCCGGGCCGCTGAGCGGTCCGGGCCTCCGCCCGAGAGTGATCATGTTGGCTACTGTCGGCATCGACCACTTGGCGATGAACCCGCAGGTTAGGACGTCGCGCTATGATCCACGATCCCGCCCGAACCGGCACGTGGCGCGCCGTCCACTCTCGCATCGCTCACGCACTCCGTTAGTCGTGGCTCGCTGCGACGGTGTATCGATGACCCGGCTCGGATAGGTACTTCATTGAAGATCGATTGTCCGTAGCGCTGGCGGCAACTCTGCGCGGTAGGGGATCAGACCCAGGCGCCGCTGCCTGACCGTGGCGGCGACGGAGACGTGGGCCCGCACTGTCGCCCCGGTTGGGGCCTTGACCACGACGGTCAACGTCTCGTCTCCGATCAAGGGGACCGAGCTCGTCGCCTTGAACCGCCATTCGGGGTCACTGTCACGCTCGCCCATACCCACCAGGAACAGTTGCTCCTGTTGTTGATTGGGGGTGACATCCAGGGTGGACTCGATGATGGCGAGCTTGGCTGTTAGCGCGATCCGGCCGCCCACTCCACCGCCGGGAGCGAGGCGCTTCTTCGGGGCAATGGACCAGGCGATCGGCTGTCGGTCCGCAGGCTCGTCGGGAGCCTCCAAGCGGATGCCGAGGCCAGCGTCGACGAACGGGTCATCGTTGTCCGACGGCCGGAAGGCGCAGACCAGGCTGAGGAGCAGGTAGTCGCTGTGGGCGGACTCCGACTCCAGGAAGTCGAGCCACTCCTCGTCCCCCTGGGCCGCCTGCTCGGCCGTGAGCCGACGCACCGCAGCCACCCCCAGGGACACCCGCCCCCTCAACGAGGCTGACGCAGTCGGGGTGTTAAGTCGCGGCACCGGAGAGAGCTCGACATCCCGCAAGACCGGTGCGTCGATGCTGACGTGATTCACTGCGCTACTCCTCAAGGTGTGTGCGGCGCGCGCCAGTCGCCAATGAAACAGAACGAACCCCAGTCCCGGTATGCGGGGTACTTGGTGCGCGTATGGCACTGAGCGGAACGGAACGCAGACCGACGATCGCCGTCTCCGCAGAGCTGTCGGTACAGCTCAGCGAAGAAATCGGTGGCCACGTCCGGATGGACCGGCCACAGGCATCCGATGACGGCCGAGGCCCCCGCAGCCAGGAAGGCCGCCGGCAGGCCACGCAGATTGTCGTTCACGTCGTAGCGACCCAGCGCCGACTCGCACGAGCTCATGGTGACGAGTTCGACGCCACGCAGGTCGGTTCTGAGGATGTCGTGCGCGAAGACCCGGCCGTCGTTGTCGGGATCGGGCGACAGGAAGAGACACTGGTACCAGGAGGCCCACTCATTGTGCGCGCCATGCGCCGCCACGTGCACGTAGCGCGAGGTGCCGAGCTCGCGCAGGAAGCGGCTGGGCGTGGCGGCGGCTCCGAGCACCGCTCGGCCACCCATCGACGCCGCCACCGAAGACGCATGATGCTCCAACGCCGTCTCGGCGCCCAAGCCGTGCCGCACACCGCCGGTCGCCGACCCGAACGCCACGAGCTCATAGCGTGCTGTGGGCGGCGTCAGATCCGCGGTGGTGGTGCGGAGCAAGGCGAGGCTCGAAAGCTGTGTCACGGTCCATTTGTCCGCTACCAGCCCGTCTGCGACGGGAAGCAGCGGAAAGGGGACGAAGTGAAGTGGCCCGTTCGGCCAAATGCACAGATGCCGCTTGCCTTCGGCCTGCCAACGTCCCATCAGCTCTGTGAAACCGGCCAGGCATTGTGCGCCGGAGTACTCCAGAGCGGTGCCCGCCTCGCGGCTCACCAGGCGGTGCAGCGGATCGGCCGTTACGGCTTGCCTCAGCACGGAAACGGGGCCGGCCACCGGGTGGATCAGCATCGTATGGAGACCGCGGGTGAGGCGGAGCAGGTCGCCGCCGACGTCGTTGAACGCGACGGTCCGCAGGCGCACTTCCTCGCGCGTCACCGCCAGGCCCACCGTCCCGGTGCGAAGGTCCGTCGCGTTCGGTCCCGGGAACTGCCCGAGGAACAACGACAGCAACACCGTGTCCTCCGGGAGCAGCGCCTGTACTTCGTCCAGGCGCAGGAGGGCGTTTCGCGGGAGGTTCCGGGTCTGGTGGAGTTCCATGCTGATCCGGCGGTCGACGGCCCGCTGCAGGTTGCGCTGCCGGGCGTCAGGGCCGCTCTCGGGTTCAGCCTCGCCGGTGCCGACGTAGCAGAGGAGGGCGTCGTCCGGGCTCAGCGACCGCTCGGCAGGCAGCGGTTGGGCGGCGTCGAGGCTCGCCCGGTCGATCGCGGCAGTGAGCGCACGTGACGGGGTGAACGGACCGGAGCGTTCGGCCGCGATCGCGAAGTCCATGCCCTTGGCCACTTGGTGCAGAAGAAGAACGGTGGTCGCATCGACGCGGGCGTGCGCAGAGAGGAGGCTGCCGAGGGAGAGGTACAGCTCTCGGAGCTTCCAGGCGATTCCCTCGTCCGTGCTCGTTCGGAGCGAAGTCATGCTGCCGAGCAGTGCGCTGGCAGCACTGCTCGCCGCCGGATGGTCACAGTGCCGGACACAGGCCAACCCGGCCTCGAAGGCGTCGAGCGCCAGGTCCTCCTGGTCGCACATCGTGTACTGCGCGCCGGCCACGGCGAAGCACTCGGCCGCCGTCACCCAGTCCGCCGCGCGGTCGGCGCGCACGGCCAGGTCGTAGGACAAGCGGCCGTACAGGTGCGCCACCATCTCGACGTGCTGGTCTACCCAGTCCGGAGCCGATCGGGCAGCCTCCAGGATCAGGGTTCGGCCCAGGGCCTGCTCGTCGTCCTCGCAGGAGTGCGCGGCGAGGTGAACGAGCGCCGCGGCCCGCTCGGCCGGCGCCCGGGTCGGGTCTGCTGTGAGCTCCTCCGTCACGGCCCGCATCCCGCCCGGCACCGGGCAGTCGAGCGTGTCCTCGTGGAGCAGGTGCACCTCGCTGGTCCAGCGTGCCCGCCGCTGGTCGGGCCTCTGGAGCCGGAGGCCCGCCCCGTCAGCGGCCTCGATGAGTGCGGCCTCCAGATCTCGGTGCCCCGTCTCGGCCGCGAGGACCAGTGCCTCGGTGAACAGGCTCGCCGCTTCGTGTTCGCCCTGGCGCTTCCAGACTTCGTCCAGCGGGACCGGCAGCAGGCCGTCCAGCTCGCGAGGCAGGACCAGTTCACCGAGCCGGGCAAGGATCCGCAGCAGGTACAGGTAGCCGAGCGGATCGCGGAACGGGTCCAGGGTCCCGACAGCCTCCCGGACCGCCGCCCTCGCCTCCTGGTCGTACGAGGCCCCGGTCAGACCGGCGAGCATGGAGAGGGCCTCGACCAGGGCCTTGAGCGTTCGGCCGCGCCGGTGGCCGGTGGCGAGCGCCGCCGCTTCCCCGAGCCGGGCCACGGCCTCCTCGACCGCATGCCGCGGGTCCGGCATGATGACGCCCTCCCACCGCACGGTGTGGACGCCCATGTACCGAGCCTCGCGGTCGCGCCGAAGCTGCTGGGCCGAGGCGAACGACAGGTCCACCAGCCCCCCGGTGTACGGGGTCAGGCACAACAGGCCGTCCGCGAACAGGGTCTCGGCGAGTTCGGCGACATCCTGCACGACGTCACGGCCGCGTAGTTCGTCGATCTGCCGGCCGGCCACCTCGCGCGCATGCTGGAACAGCACCGCGTCCGACTGCTCGGCCAGGGCCAGCCGGGCCGCCTCGACGTACGCGTCTGCCGCCCACCACCACGGACCGTCCCGATCGGTCCCCCAACGCCGCTCGGCCGCTGCCAGGGTCAGGGCCAGCACGGCAACCGCTCGCCGGGGCGTGCCAATCCTGACCAGGTCGACGGCCACCGCCACCACGATCCGCACGGCGGCCTCCGACAGTTCGCTGCCCGACTCGCCGACCCGCCGCAGTGCCTCCTGCTCGGTGACGACCCGTTGGTCCACCTCGCCGCCGAGGGCGATCAGGCGACGTGCTTGCGCTGCCTCGACCTCGGTCGGTGGCGGTGCTGAAGCCGACGCGTCCTGTGCGCCCCGGCTGGTGGCGGCGTCGCCAGCGCGCCTCAGTCGGAGCGTGTGTTCCAGCAACAACCCGGTCGCCTTGGCCAGGTTCGCACGGTCCGGCCGCCGGCCGTGCTCCAGGTCGAGGTCCGCTGCCCGACGCAGCCAGTCGACCGTCTCCCGCAACTGGGCGACCACGTCGCTCCGCTCGGTGCCTGGCACCTCCGCCCGGCGGCCGAGCCCCGTCCCCACGCCGATCATCGCCGACACCTGCTCGGTGGACCCCGGTGCTGCCAGCTCCAGGGCCCGACGGTACGAGTGCGCGGCATCGGCCAGATCCGCCGGGAGTCCGGTCAACTCGAAGCGGCCGACTTGGGCACTGCCGAGGGTCAGCAGACGCGTGGCAGTCCGCGAAGCCGATGGCTCCTGCAGCGCCGCCACAGCGCTTAACAGCTCGACGGCCCGGTCCGCGTCGGCCAGCCGCGACCGGTCGTCCCGAGCCAGCGCCGTCGCACGATACTGGTGGGCCAGGCCCAGCAGGGTGTCCTGGCACGCACCGTCCCCACCCCGGGGAATGCGCTGAAGCAGCCCAAGAGCCTCGTCCAGAGCAGCCCAGTCCTGTTGCTCCTCGAAATCCACCACCAGGTCAGCCGCATGCTCTAGCGGATCGGCCCACGGGTCATGCCCGGTCTCCTGTACCAGCCTGGGCCAGAGCTCACGCGGGACCTTCCTGCGGTCCGCAAGGAATAGCAGACCGAAGAGATGGATCGCCGTCTCGTGCTCCACCTGCGCGCGATCACCATCGCCAAGCACAACTGCTCGCGCCCAGTGGAATGCAGCCGCTGTGTACAGAGCCTCGGTGTCGACGTTGCGTGACCCCTGAACCTCCTCGGCGACGAGGGCCAGGAGTCGCATGGCAGACTCGCGCCCCGCTTCGTCGAGTAGCGCTTCCGTCTCCGACCGGTAGGCGTACTCGGCAAGCCGAGCCTCCAAGTCCTCGACAAGTGCGTCCCGCATTGCTCCCCCGTAGTGACCGACCGCCATCGTGACACGATCCGACCCACACGGCGGCGGAATGCCAGCACCGGCTCCCCATCACCGAGGCCGGCTAGGGCAACCTATGAACGCGACGTTGGGTTCAGCCGAGGTAGGGGTAGGTGCCGCGAGGTAGTCGCCGATCTGCTGGCGCATGCTGGGGTGGATGTCGTACCGGTCGAGGTCGGTGGGGTGGACGAAGCGGACGCCGTCGGCCTCGTCGTTAATCGTGGGCTCGCCGCCGATGGGGCGGCCGATGTAGGTGTTCTCATACTGCTGGCGGATCTCGCCGTCGGTGTACGCGACGATGTGGTTGGAGTTGGTGTAAACGCCGAGGAAGCTGGTGACCTCAGCGATGATGCCGGTCTCCTCCAGGCACTCGCGCACGGCACACTCGGCGGCAGTCTCACCGATGTCCTGCGCGCCGCCGGGCAAGGCCCACTGGCCTGTGTCACGGCGGCGCTGGAGCAGGATCGCGCCGCTGTCGTCGACGACGAGCAGGTTGCTGGCGGGAATGAGGGTGTTGGCCTTGGGGGCGTTCGGGTCGTTGTAGTACTCAGTCTGCCCATGTGCGGTGGACCCCTCCTGGTCAGATGGTGGGCACCGGCCTACCGGTGTTCAGCGGCGAACCGTTCCAGAGTAGGGAAGTCGCTGGTGTCGATCGTGTTGGACGACTCATACTGATCAAGTCCCATCGTGAACAGAGCGCGGCGGTACTGCCACTTGATGTGCTTGTCGCGCCGTACGGGGTCGGTGGGCCGCATGAGGGCGAGGAAGAAGAAACATTTGACGAGCAGAAAGTCGCCCATGTGCTCGCTCACGCGCCGCCCGATCAGGGATGCGGTGGTCTCGTCGAGTGCGGCGGTGTAGGCGGCGCGCTGCTCTGGGGTGATCGTGTAGCCCTTGCCTCCGCCCTTGAAGGCCACGATGTCGAGCGCGGGGTAGACGTCATAGCCAAGCGGGACCGGTCCGGGATGCTGCCAGTCGATGACCCCGGCCCGGAGGGCGTTGGGCAGGCCGTAGTCCAGGTGCCCGTGCACCATCGGAAGTTGAGCCAGCCGGTCGAGGGCGTGCTTGACCGCCTCGTGAACCCGCGGGATGTCGAAGTCCGGGTTCTCCTCAAAGACCTCGGGTGCGAAGGCCGCCTTCTCGAACCATGGTGTCGAGGGCAAGGGGTGCCTCGCCTGGGCCTGCAAGAGACACGACGCGACAGCAGCAGCCGTGCTGATCACCTGGTAGCTGACCTGCCCGTCCCGCCTGGCATCGGCCAAAGCCTCCTCGTGCAGCGAGGTATCACCGATGGCTCGCTCGACGACGAAGTAGCTTCCGTCTTCGGACCCGCTGTCGACGATCTCCGGGACGGGGTAGCCCAGGCCGGCGGCCACCTGCTGGAACTCGCACTCCGCCCGCAGGTCCTCGCCGCCGATTCGCTTGTAGAGCAGGCCGTCGGCTGACCTCCACACCGCGCCTTCAGTGGCGGTTCTGTCCTTCACGAACTCCCAGTCGCCCATCCATCCATCCTTCCGTAGCGCCGAGTTGGCGTGGAGCAGGTACGACCGTGTCGGGCAGGTCGCGTGTGGCTGGGGCGGTTGCCCCCCTGGGGGCGACCGCCCACCATCGCCGCCCGGCCGGTGTGCCTGCATCGGTACGGACGGCGACGGTGGGCACGCGGCGAGCGGTCGAGGTCAGCGGGCTGGACGAAGCGGACGCCGTCAGCGCGTCGTTGATCGTGGGCTCGCCGTCGGCGCGGCGGCCGATGTCCCGATGCTTCAGTGCCATCGGCGACGACGCCGCGGCCCTGGCCGGGCGGCGGCTACGCGAACCCGCCGGGCTTCGAATTCTCCTGAACGCCGCTGAGGTTCAAGCCCAATCTGCCCCGGGCTGGAGCAAACCGGTGGGCATTGAGAGATTTCCACCCTGAATTCGCAGCTCAGGAGGGATACCGGGCAGGGTGCTTGGGCCGGCTAGAGGCTTGATCGCTGGCGGGTGATCGTACGTCAGCGCGGGACCTCGGCGGTTGTCAGCACGAGCAGGGCCCGCAGGAGCGTGGTCGCGTGGCAGCCGATCAGCAATCCGTGGGGACGCGGTCAACGCCCAGCTCGTCAGGCTGTCCGGGGGTGTCCATAGGCGTCCTGACGTGCGGCGGAGCGACTCGCTAGATGGGCTATGAACGGTGCTGGACGACAGTGAATGCAACCAAAATTGCAACCACGGCCAGCTGCGCTGTTCGCGACTGGCATGTGCGCGCCAATATCAGATGTCGATCAGTTGATGGCGTTGTCGGGAGCGAGCGGGGGGCGATCGTCGATGACGATGCGGGTCCTGGCGGCATCGTCCTGCGAGGGAAGCGCATTGTTGATGACACTGGCGATCCGGCTGTAGTACGTCGACGCGAGTGCACGGTCCTCGCGTGAGGTCGTATCTGATTGCTGTGCCGCGTGCAGGGCGCTGAGGATGGCGATCAAGGTACGTCCGGGCACTGCAGCCCTGACGTTCTACCTATGGCGGCGCGCTGGCCCCGTCGCCTCGACCGCGGGTGCTGCTGTGGGCTTCGGCCTGTACTGCCGGGGTGGCGCCGCTGCACCGGTGGAGCGTAGGAGTGCCGCCTCGACGGTGCGGTTGGGTGCGGGGTTGTAGCTGGTGTGCTGGATACGGGCGATGAGGACCTGGGCGGGCAGCCGGGCGCTGCCAAGTTCGCGGCGGGCGGCTGCCTCGGTGAGGAGCTGGTGGGGTACGTAGCCGCCGGCCTCAGCGTCGGCGAGCACAGTGGCGAGGGCGGGCCAGTTGGGATCGGTGAGGATCCGCGTCGCGTGGTCGGGGATGGCGGCGAGCACGTCGCTGGCGAGGGTGTTGCGGGTCTGCTCCTTGGGCTGGCGTTGGGCGAGGAAGGCGAGTTGGTCGGCGGCCGCCTGGTCGTACGCGGCCTGGAGGTGCTGGACGGTTCGGCGCGCGGCTTCGGCCTGCTGGTCATGGCCCTTGGCGGTGTGCCAGCGCTGGGAGAGGATCGCGGCCCACACGAGGGCCGCGACGAGGACGGCGAGGGTGCTGCCGTCCTTGCCGCTGCTGGCGTGCACAAGGTCGCGGGCGGCTTGCCGCAGGCCGGAGGCCGCCTGGTGGTCGGCGCGGATCTGGGAGCGCTGGGCGCGGGCGAAGGTCTTTGCTGCTGCTCGGAGTTCGGCGCGCAGGTCCTGGGGCGCGGTCTGGGCGGTGGCTTCGATCAGTTCACCGAGGGCGGTGATGTGCGCCTGCACACGCGCGTCGCCGCTGTCGCCGGTGGTGTCGTGGTCGGTGGTGAAGGTGTCGAGGACGTTGGTGGCGTGCTGCCAGCGGGTGGCGGGCTTGTTGCGGCGGGCGGTGGGGTGCTCCTCCGGCGTGCTGGCCGCGAGGAGCGCCTGGAGCTTGGGCAGGGACAGGTCGGGGGCGATCTTCCCGCCGGGAATGTAGTTCGGCTGCCCGTTGGCCTTCAGGTCGCCGGGGCGGGCGACGGAGTAGCCCCGAAGGTCGCCGGACGGGAAGCGGAGGATCTTGACCTCGACGCTATCGGTCTGGAGGTAGGCGAGAAGTTCCTCCGCCTTGCTCGCGTGGGGGATGGCGGCGCGGATGCGGTCCTGGAGCCACTCGCGGCTGGTCTGTTCCCAGCCGAGCCGCTTGGCCTTGTGCATCTCGGCCTGGGTAGGGCGGCGTTCGGCGGTCCGATCGCCCGTGCCGAGCTGACGCAGGCCGTAGTCCTTCTCGATCTCGCGGCACTCGGCGCCGACGCGCTGGCCGCTGTTGTGGAGCTTGGGGCGGCGGCCGTCCTCGCGGACGGTGGTTGCGAGGATGTGGATGTGGTCGTCCGCGTGGCGCACAGCAATCCACCGGCATGCCAGGTCGTCGTCCTTGGGGGCGATGCCAGCGGCCCTGACGATGCGCTCGGCGATCTCGGACCACTCGGTGTCGGAGAGGTAGCGGTCCTCGGGTGCGGCGCGTACGGGGCAGTGCCAGACGTGGTCGGTGAGCTTCTTGCCGGGCTCGCTGTTGCGCAGGCGGACGGGCTCGTCGAGGTAGCGGGCGAGCTGGGTGAGGGTGGCGTTCTCGTCGCGGCCGGGGTCGGGCATGGCGAGCATGGCGAAGCCGGCGACGATGTGCGGGTCGCGGTGCTCGTCATGGCGGCCGGGTCCGTAGAGGTAGGCAAGCAGGCCGCGGGTGTTGGAGCCGGGGTTCTTGATGGGTGCGATCACGACGGTGTTCAGCCTTCCTGGCTGGCGGGATGGCGAAGGGCCTCGGCGATCTCGGTGAGCAGGCCGTGCAGTTCGTCGAGGGTGCGGCGGATGTCGACCGGGGGCTCGTATCCGCCGTTGAGGGCTCGGGCGATCTGATTGACGTTGCTGGCGATACCGCTGATCTGGCGCAGGACGCGGGCGCGGAACTCGTGGATGAGTCGGCGTTCTTCCGCCAGGGGCAGGTCGATGAAGAACCGGCCAGCTATGAAGGCCAGGACCACGTCGGCGGCAAACCCGGACAGGCCGCGGTAGCCGTTTGCGGTGGCAGCAGCACGCAGCCGAGGCTCTTCCTCGGGTTCGAACCGCAGAGGGCCGACGCGCTCTTCGCGCTTGGTGCCGGTGTAGCGGCGGTTCTTCGGCGCGGCATCATCGGCGGTGTTGTGGTCGGAGGACTCGTTGTCGGTCTCGGTCGGGCGGACGTCGGCGAGGATCTGCTGCTGGACGGCAAGGAGCTTGTCCGGGTCGGGGCCGCCCTCGGCCCCGACCTCCTGGCCCGGCGCGCCCTCGCGCCGGGCCGTCTCCGCCACCCCTGGGGCGGAGATCCCGCGAGTCCGGCCACGAGTCGGACACGCGGTACTACTGGCTCCGCCAGGGGCACGGTTGCCGAACGCCCACTGCCAAAGACCCTTCACGGTATGGGACTTCTTCCTCTCCTTCGCGCTCTCGCTGGCGGCGCCGCGCGGGTACTGGGTGTCGGTCACGGGCTGATCTCCTGTCGCGGGGTCGTCGAGGTGCTGTGGTGCGAGCGGGATGCGAACGCGGCGCACGGACCGCATCGGGCGGCGACCGGTTCGGCGGAAGGGTGATCCGGTGCTTTGGCGGATCTTGCTGACCACGAGGTGGACATCCGCCAGACCACTTGGCGGTGAAGGTGCCGCCGCCAGGCGCCGTACGGGTCGTTGGCGGGCGGCCACCAATGGAGGGGTGTCAGGCAGGCACCGGGTGCTCACGCGCCTGCTCGAGCTCGCGGTCGGCGTGTTCCGGCTGAGGGTCAGCCTGCTTATCCCGCAGGAGCGTCATCAGCTCCGTCCGCCGCTTGCTGCTGATCGGAATCCCGGCGTCGCTGAGGGCCTTCTCGACCACTGCGACGCTGACACCGTGCTCGGCGACGATCGGCCGCATCATCTCCACGAGCTGGTTCATGGTCTTCGCCGGTGGGCGTCCAGTGCGCTTGCGAGGCGCGACCGGTTCTTCGTCGGAGGCCGGGGCGTCGTCCCTGCGCTCAGCCACCGGCGCGGGGCTGGACGGGCCGTCCTGCTCCGCGTTTGGTACGGGCTGGGCTGCCGGGGAGGGCTCGGGGTTCTCGTGGAGCGGGAGTTCGTCCTTGGCGGGCTCGGGCTCGGCGGTGACCTCGGTCGCGGTGGCGTTGTGGGCGAGGAGGGTGCCACCGAAGAAGGCGAGGGCGGGCCATCCGGCGACCAGGATCCGCAGCCACGCGGGGACGTGGGCGAGGTCGAGGAGTCCGGCGGTGGCGACGTTGGCGCCGAGGGAGGCGGTCAGGGCGATGGCGAACCACGTCCAGGCGGTGCCGGCAGGGCGGCCGGTGGTGCGCAGGGTCCGCATGCGGTGCCAGGCGGCGACGAGCAGCAGGTCGACCGAGACGGGGTAGGCCCAGGCTTTCCAGCCGTGTTGTCCGGCGGCCTCGGCGATGTCGTGGAGGTGGGCGAAGGACAGGGCGCCAGCGATGGCGGCCTGTACGAGGACGGCGTCCGGGCGGGGCAGACGCGGTGGGGTGGTGGCGGTCATGCGGAAGGTGGTCCTCGCGGGTCGGGCGGTGGTGGTTTGTGGAATTGCCGTCTTTGCCGTCTTGCCGTCTTGGGCCTGCGGGACAGGCCCCGGACTGCGGCGGGCTCGGCTGCCCGGGTGTGCCGTGGACGCGGCGGTGTTCGGGTTCGGGACGATGCGGTATCCGTCTTGGGGCTCGCATCCGTCCCGGAGGCATGGCCTTTGACCTGCAGTTCTACGGCAGGGACAGCTGGGACGGCACAAGACGGATGTGTTTCCCGTCCCGGGGTCGGCCCGCCGCTCGTGCCGAGGTTCGGGCGGCGGCGGGCCGGTGGCGGGGTGGGACGGTTGCCGTCCCATGCGCCGTCTTGCAGGCGGGGTGCTGCCGTCCCCGGTGGGGGAGCGTTTCCGTCTCGGGAGGCCGTTCCGTCCCGGCGGCAGGTGCTGCGACCTGTGCTGTTACGGCAGGGACGGCAGGGACGGCAGTTCGGGGAGGCTGGTCAGCCTCTGCCGCTCGTGCCCGTGCTCTCGTCCGTGGCCGTGGAGGTGATGGGGTGGACGGTGGGGCAGTAGCGGCGCCAGGCGTCGAGGAACTTGTGGCGCGTGTAGCCCTTGCGCTGGGTTCCGTCGCCGAGGCGCACGTTGCCGGAGGTGATGCCGAACTCGCGGAGCATCGCGCCGAGTGCGCGCGGGGTCAGCCCGCCTCGGGCCGAGTCGGCCCACGGGGCCTCGGCGTTGTCGTTGAGCTCGCGCAGCAGATGGTCGGTGGTCAGACTGTCCGCCTCGCGGTTGGCGTGGAAGATCCGGCGGATGTCGGCGAGGATCCGTGCGCCGCCGGGGTTGTCCTCCTCCGCCTTCGCCTCGGCGTCGACCATGCGCTTGCACGCCTCGCGGGCACGGCGGGGCCAGGGGCCTCCGGCGAGGTCAGCGACGATCACCAGGGGCTCCCAGGTGTCGGCCGCGCGGTCCTCGACCGGCATTGCGGGCTCCAGGCACAGGGCCTGGTCGGCGAGCGGTGCCGTCCAGCGGGCGATCTTGTCGCGGATCGCGTGCAGGGCGGGGCGGTCGCGCTTGGTGCGGTACGGGGAGACGCGCTCGCCCTCGGCGCGGCGGCGCATGCGGATCACGATGGAGCGGTCCATGATCGTGTCGGGGAGGTCGCCGATGCCGGCGATGGCCGCCATGGCGAAGGTGTGGAACCTGCCCGGGGCGTGCTCCTTGCCGACCACGCGCAGGACGTAGCGGTCGCGCTGGTGCCCGGCGTTGAGCAGGCCGCGCATCTCCTCGTTCTTCTCGGCCATCTTCGGGCTGCCGAAGATCGTGTCCGCCTCATCCACCAGCAGGGTGGGCGGCTCCTCGGTGATAGAGCGGAAGATCGCGGACGGAGACGAGTTCACCGTCGCCACGGGGTTGTGCACCGTCTCGGTGAGGACGTCGAGCAGGCGTGACTTGCCGCAGCGCTTGGCCGGGCCGACCACGGCCAGGCGCGGGGCGTGCTGCCACGAGCCTTGCAGGTGGGTCGCGGCGACCCACAGCATGGTGGCGTCCAGGGCCTGGTCGGAGGGAAGGATCACGAACTTCGCGATCTGGGCCCTCAGCTGCGCGAGCAGGTCGGCGCCCTCGGTCGCCTCGGTGTCGGGCATCAGGTCGGTCCCGTCCGGGACGGCGGGCTCGGCAGGCGCCGCCTCGGCGTCGTGCCCACAGGCTGTGGACGCAGGCTCCGGCTGTTGGCCCGACAAGAAGGATCCGGGCTCGCCCGGCTTGGCGACCGGCGGCCAACTCGCAATGGAAGCTGCCGGATCGGGCCGATGGGACGTAGACTCCATGGTGAAGCTCCAGACTGGGGCGCGGGACCTGTTCCGTCGCGCGCCGCCGATGAAGGTCGTGGGTAAGGACTTCGCCTGGCCCTCGGTGTTCGCAGCACCGGGGGCCTTCGTGCGCCCTGGGGTGGTCGGGCCGGGGATCCTGGTCCGCTCAACTCGCAGTGGCTGCTTTCGCCTTGGCGGTGGTCCCTCGGCGGCCGAGGCCGCCGAGGGACCACGAACGTACGGTCATGTCGCTGGAAGATCCACTCCAATCGGGCAAGTACGCCCACGGCAGACAGGCTTGTGGATCGGGCTCTCACCACGTCAAGCTGCATCAGCCGCCGAACCTTCGCCGAACGCCGCGTCGATGCCGAGCAGGCGCAGAAGGTCCGCTGTGATCACGCGGTACTTCTTGCCCAGTCGCAGGACCCGGCAGGGGTAGGCGCCGAGGCGGGCCAGCTCGTAGCCCTTGCTCCGCCCGAGGCCGATGGCCCGATTGGCGGTGTCGAGGTCGATGGCCGCTGGCAGCCTGAGAAGTTCGGCCCGACCCATCCCCTGCGCCGTCGCCGATATGTCACCAGTTCGCACATGAACTCCAAATCCGAGCTTCCCCCGGCCGGGGGCTGCGGCGGAGTGCCGCAACGGAGAAGAGATTTCCAGTGGCTACTGTGTCGATATGACACAAGGCCGCGAGGAACACTGGTCCACCGACGACGAAGACGCGCCCGACTGGCCCGAACGGATCACCAAGGACGTGATCCGAGCAATCACCCGAAGGAGGCAAGATCTTGGACTGTCCGCGCAGGATGTGGCCGACGAAACAGGGGACTTGGGCTACGAAGTCCCCCGGAACGTCATTGCCAACTGGGAGTCCGGCAGGCGCAAGACGATCACGATTCCCGAGCTGATCGTCGTGGCCGAGGCCCTGGACATCGCACCGGTCGAGCTGCTCTTCTCCCCAGCCCTCGGCGGCTGGGTCGACTACCTGCCAGAGATGCCCAGCGACCGCTGGTCGGCGCTCACCCACTTCACAGGAGAGGCCCGCCACTCGCTCGGGATGTACCGGCTCCGCCTCTACCGGGAGCACGAACGGATCTGGCAAGAGCTCCAGGAGGAACATCACGACGCGTTCCAGCTGGAATTCAAATTGTTCAGGGAGGAATGGCCTCCCGGCTCACAGGACAAACTCGACGCTTTCGTCGCCGCCGTCCGCGAGCGGCTTCAACCCGTCAGGGCACACCTGCGCGAGATCGGCCTGGAAGTCCCGCACCTCGCACCGAGTCTCGACTTTCTCGACGCTGAGCTTCCCCCGCTGAACACCGATACCGCCCTGGAGGACGAATGAAGGGTTCCACCTACCACCGCTGCTACTGCCGCGACGCCGAGACCGGAAAGCCGCTCGGCAAATCGTGCCCGAAGGCCGGCAACCGTAAGCACGGCTCCTACTCCATACGCCAGGAGCTGCCCAACGCCAAAGACGGCACCCGCCGTTCGTTCAACCGCGCCGGCTACGAGACGCTCAAGGAGGCGCAGGCCGACCTCGATCACGTCCGCGGCCTGCTCGCCCTCGGCAAGGAAGACCCCGACGACCTGGCCCTGGTCGCCGAACTCCTGGTGAAGGTCGCCGACGAGAAGGCCCAGCTGCCCGACATCGAGGAGACCCGCAACCGCCTGAAGGCCGGTCAGGACCTTTCCACCCGCGTCACTGTCGGCGAGTGGCTCGACACCTGGTTGGCCGGCAAGAAGATCCGCAAGTCCGGCATCACCCGCTACGAGTGCGACGTGCGGGTCCACCTCAAGCCCCGCATCGGGCACATCCGCGTCGACCGGCTGCGGGTGAGCACGCTCGCCGAGATGTTCACGGCCATCGCCGACGCCAACGAGGAGATCCTGGAGAACAACGCCCTGCGGCACGCGCTGAAGGCCGAGCTCGCCACGGTGCCGATCAAGGGCTTGGAGAACCGCGCCCGCCGCAGGGCTCTGCGCGCTGAACTTGCCGAGATGCCGCCCTTCCGGCGCACGACCGGCGCGGCCACCCGCCAGCGCATCCGGGCCACGCTCCGGACCGCCCTGAACGAAGCGATCCCCGAGGGCTTGATCACCCTCAACCCGGCCGCCCACGTCAAGCTTGACCCGGCCGCCAGGCCGAACGCTCTGGTCTGGACGCCGGAGCGGGCCGCCCAGTGGCAGGCGACCGGCGTGAAGCCCTCCCCCGTGATGGTCTGGACGCCGCAGCAGACCGGCGCGTTCCTCGACTTCGTGGCTGCCGACCGCCTGTACGCGATGTGGCACGTGATCGCCTTCCGCGGACTTCGCCGGGGCGAGGCGTGCGGCCAGCCGTGGTCCGAGACCAACCTCGACAACAGCTCGTTGACCGTGACGGCCCAGCTCGTGCAGGACGGTTGGGAGGTCCAGGAGTCCGACCCCAAGACCGACGGAAGCTTCCGGACCGTGGCGCTGGATGACGACACAGTGGCGGTCCTCCGGCGCCACCGCGAGCGCCAGCAGAAGGACCGGGACGACTGGGGGTCGGCCTGGAAGGACACCGGCCGGGTCTTCACCAACGAGGACGGTTCCTGGCTCCACCCCGGCAAGGTCACCGAGATGTTCGAGCGACTCGTGACCGCCTCCGGCCTGCCGCCGATCCGCCTGCACGACCTCCGCCACGGCGCGGCCACCCTCGCGCTCGCCGGCGGGGTCGACATGAAGGTGGTGTCCGAGATGCTCGGCCACTCCTCCATCAAGATCACCTCGGACATCTACACCAGCGTCCTGCCCGAGATCGCCAAGGACGCCGCCGAGGCTGCCGCGAAGCTCGTCCCCCTCCAGCGGAAGACCGAAGCCGAGGCTCACGCCAAGGCCTCCGCGAAGGCTGCGGCCGAGGCCGAAAAGGCGAAGCGGAAGGCCGCGAAGAAGGCGAGGTCCAAGGCCAAGAAGACCAAGCGCTAAACCAAGATCAACACCCGCGCTCACGCATCGCTCACGCAAGCGATCTTGTAACGCGTCGCCGACACCTGCCCGCACGCCAAGAAAAGGCAAAAGCCCCAGGTCACGGCGAGTGAGTCCTAGGGCTTCTACAGAGCCGCCTGCGGGATTCGAACCCGCGACCTACGCATTACGAGTGCGTTGCTCTGGCCAACTGAGCTAAGGCGGCACCGTTGTCACGCGTGGTGGCAACGCGGGCCAGTCTACACGGGTTTCGCGGGTGATCCACACCTGGATGCGGAGGGTGGGGTCAGGCGGAGGAGACGGCCAGTTTGGCGGCGAAGCCGGCGAAGAGGACGGCGACGCCGCTGGTGAGGGTGGCGGAGAGGCGCTTGCGGCGGCGGAAGGCGGAGGCGAGGGTGGTGCCCGCGAAGATCAGCAGGGAGAGGTAGAGCACGCTGAAGGTCTGGAGGATGCCGCCGAGCAGGCCGAAGGAGAGAGCCGGCTGACCGTAGCCGGGGTCGACGAACTGGGTGAAGAAGGAGAGCAGGAAGAGGATCGCCTTCGGGTTCAGCAGGCTGATCACCAGGGCGCGGCGGAACGGGCGCTCGACGGGCTCGGCGGCCGGTTCAGCGGTGGTGGCGGCAGCGGTGGCGGTGGTGGCGGCAGCGGTGGCGGCCTGGCGTTCGCGCCAGAGCTGGCGGGCGGCGCGGAGCATGCCGTAGCCGATCCAGAGCAGGTAGGCGGCCCCGCCGAGCTTGACCACGGCGAAGACGGCCGGGTTGGCCTTCAGGAGGGAGGCGGCGCCCAGCGAGGTGAGGCTGATCAGGGTGAGGTCGCCGACGAAGACGCCGGCGGCGGCCCGGTAGCCGGTCCGTACGCCTTTGCGGGCGGCGACGGACAGCACGTACAGCGAGTTGGGGCCGGGCAGTAGGACGATGACGAGGGCGCCGAGGATGTAGGTCGCCAGGTCGTTGACTCCGAGCACGGTGCGCTCCGGGGAGGGGGACGAGAGCAGGGGGGCGCTCATCGTAACGTCGCACCGAACGTCGGTTGAAGCGAAAACAATCCGGTCGACCGGGCGCTCCGCCGCCTACCAGTCACAGCGCTTGCCCTTCTTCGGGGCCTCGCCCTCCAGCAGGAAGAGGTTGACCGCGTCGTCCACGCAGTCGCTGTGGCGCCCGTACGCGGTGTGGCCGTCCCCGTCGTAGGTGAGCAGGCGTCCGGACTCCAGTTGCCCGGCCAGCGCCTGGGCCCACGCGTACGGGGTGGCCGGGTCACGGGTGGTGCCGACGACCACGATCGGGGCGGCGCCGGCGGCCCGGATGGTGTGCGCCGCGCCGGTGGCCCGGACCGGCCAGTAGGTGCAGGCCAGCGCCATCCAGGCCATGTCGCGGCCGAAGTGCGGCGAGGTCCGCTCGAACTCCGGCACCGCGCGCTGGACGTCTGCCGGCCCCGCGAACGCGGCGGGCAGGTCGAGGCAGTTCACCGCCGTGTTGGCGGACATCAGATTGGGGTACGAGCCGTCCGCCTCGCGCCCGAAGTAGGAGTCGGCGAGCTTCAGCAGGCCGGTGCCGTCGCCGGCCTTGGCGGCGGTGAGCGCGGAGCGCAGCTTGGGCCAGAGGGAGTCGGCGTACATGGCCTGGATGACGCCGGTCTTCGCCTGGGCCCCGGTGAGCCGGCGACCCTTGTCGGTGCTGGGCAGCGGGTGTGCCTGGACGGTCGCGAGCAGGGCGGTGAGCTGCTCGCCGACCTGCTGCTCGGTCCGGCCGAGCGGGCAGTCCTTACGGGGGGCGCAGTCCTTGGCGAAGGCGGCCCAGGCGATCTCGAAGCCGCCGGCCTGGGTGCGGTTGCTGGTGGCGGCGTCGAGCGACGGGTCCAGCGCGCCGTCCAGCACCAGCCGCCCGACCCGGCCGGGGAAGAGCCCGGCGTAGGTGGCGCCGAGGAAGGTGCCGTAGGACTTGCCGACGAAGTTCAGCCGCTTGTCGCCGAGCAGGGCGCGCAGCACGTCCATGTCGCGGGCGGCCTCGACGGTGCTGAGGTGGCCGAGCGCCGCCCCGGTGTGCTGTCGGCAGCCCTCGGCGAACTCCTTGTCGGCGGCGACCAGTGCGTCGATCCCGCGCTGGTCGCCGGGGGTCAGATCGATGGCGGTGAAGGCGTCCATCCGGGGGCCGCTCAGGCAGCTGACCGGGTTGCTGCGGCCGACCCCGCGCGGGTCGAGGCCGACCAGGTCGTACCGGGCGCGCACGCCGCTGTCGTACGTATCGGCGGCGATCTGCAGGTACTCGACCGCCGAGCCGCCGGGCCCGCCCGGGTTGAGCAGCAGCGAGCCGATCCGGCTGACCTGACCGGAGCCGTCCCCACCCCTGTCCCCACTCCAGCCCCCCGCTCCGGTCCTGGCTCCGGTTCCGGTTCCGGTTGTGGTTTTGGGCGGCGGGAGGACGAGGGCGCGAGCGGCCGTCAGGGTGAGGTCGCCGTCGCCGGGGCGGTCGTAGTCCAGCGGCACCCGGAAGGTGGTGCACTCGAACCCGCCGTCGCACGACTTCCAGGCGAGCCGCTGCGCGTAGTACGGGGCGAGCTCGGCCGGTACGGCGGCGGGCAGCGGCTCCAGCGGCGTGACCCTGGGCGCGGCGGTGGCGGTCGGCGTCGCGGGCCCGGCCGAGTCCGGCGAGGTCGCGCCCGCGGAACCGGAGGGCTCGACGCCGCCCGTCCCGGGCGAACCCGCGCCGCACCCGCCCGCCAGCAGCCCGGCAGCGAGCGCCGCAGCCAGTACTCGCCCGGTGGCCCTCATCCGCTCCCTTTCGATCGTCACTCCGGGTCGCCGACCGGCGACCCGAATCGCATTGCACCACAGCACGCCGCCCGGTGCCCGCCGTGGGCACCGGGCGGCGATGACGCACTGACACCGGGTCAGGACGCCTTGGCCAGCGCCTCGGCCAGGTACTGCACGGCCTGCCGAACGAGCCGCAGCCGCTCCCGGTCGGGGGTGTAGTCCTGCACGTTGTCCGAGATCCGCACCTCGGCCTTGGCCGCCGGGCCGGTACCGGCCTTGAGCGCGGCCTGGAGCTTGCGGGCCGCGTCCAGCCCGGCCGAGTCGGCCTTGGCGGCGGCCAGCAGCAGCTTCGCCGCGCTGCCGGCCGGGGCCTCGGCGCCGGTCTGGGTGAGCGCGGCGGCGTCGTACCGGCCGGAGACTGCGGCGGCCACCCCGTACAGGTCGGGGCGGGACAGTCCGGCGGCGGCCGCGCACGACGCGCCGCCCTCGACGCCGAGGGTGCCCCAGGAGGCCGGGCCGGGCGGCAGGGTGCGGAAGGAGGCGGCGATGGTGGTGCGCAGCGTCGCGTCGTCGGCGACGGCGGCCGGGGCGGCGGCGACCAGGTCGCAGGGGTGCGCGGTGCCGTTCGGCGCCTCGGGGGTGACCAGGATGAACGGGCGGGCACGGCCGGTCTGCAGGGCCGAGCTGATGCCCTCGAAGACGTCCGGGACCTCGGCGTCGGCGGTCTTGTGCGGGGCGGCCGCGTGCATCACGACGACCGGGAAGCGCGCGTTCGACTCCTTGGCGTACTGCGGCGGCAGCCAGACCCGGACGTTGCGCGGCTGCCCGTCCGGACCGAGCACGGCGGACTGCAGCAGTTCGCCGCCGCCCGGGTGGCCGACGCTGTCGAAGCGGCTGGCCACGGTGGGCGACGACGTGGCGGAGGCCGCGGCCGGCTCGGCGACGACGGGCGGCGCCGCCTGCTGCCTGGCCGCGGCACCCGCGCCCGTGCCCGCGCTCACCGCGTCGACCGTCGGCTCCGCGCGGTCCGGTTCCTGGTCGCCGCGGCCGGGGCCGCCGAACGCCCCGAGCGCCGTGAGCAGCGTCAGCGCGGTGACGCAGACCCCGCAGACCATCGCTCCGGCCGCCCGCACCAGCATCGGCCAGCGGTCGCCGGCCAGTTCGTAGGTCCGGGCGGCGCGCAGGTCGCGCCAGCGCTGGAGCGCGCCGCGGGCCAGCCAGATCCCGCCCAGCGCGGCCGCCAGCAGGGGGATGACGAGGAGCGAACGAACCATGGGACGCACCACCTCGGGAGGAGGGCCGGCGCCGGACGGGACCCGGTACCGTACGGGGGGCGACGGCCCCGGCACCGGGGCGCAGTCGGCCCCCAGCGTGCACAACGGGCGGACCATCACACGCGGGTGTGCTCGGCGCGTATCGAGCATTCACTCGAAGGTGGGACGGCAGGCCAGCTCCGGGAGGCCTACGCCGGGCGCACCCCGCCTCGGAAGGCCCAGCGGCACAGCCCAGCAGCACGGCCCAGCAGCACGGCTCGGTACCCCACCAGGCAACCCTGCCCCGGCACCCCCACCCGACAGGCGGCTCAGCCCGCGCGCAGCGCCACCGTCATCGCCTCCACGGCGAGCAGCGGGTCGACGTTGCGGTCCAGCGCCCGCCGGCAGGCGAGCACCGCCTCGATCCGGCGCAGCGTGCCCTCCGGCGGACCGTCCTGCGCGACCCGGTTCAGCGCCTGCCGCTGGTCCTCGTTGGCGAGGGAGCCGGTGGAACCGAGCTGGAGCGCGAGCACGTCCCGGTAGAAGCCCAGCAGGTCGAGCAGCGCGACCCCGAGGGTCTCCCGGCGGGTGCGGGTGGCGCGGCTCTTCTGCCGCTTCTCCAGCTCCTTGACCGCCCCGGCCATGCCGCGCGGCGCCTTGCTGCCCTCGGCGGCGCCGTAGGCGGCCTTCAGGTCGTCGGTCTCCTTGGCGTCCTGGGTCTCGGCGAGCGCCTCGGCGTCGGCCTTGGCGGTGTCGACCAGGCGCTGGGCGGCGGCCAGGCAGCCGCCGATGTCGGCGACCTCCAGCGGGATCCGCAGCACGTCGGTGCGGCGGGTGCGGGCCTGCTCGTCGACGGCGAGGCGACGCGCGCGCTCGACGTCGCCCTGCCCGGCGAGCGCGGCCAGCCGGGCGGTCTCCGGCTCGACGCCGTCGCGGCGGACCAGCATGTCGGCGACGGCCTCGGCGGTGGGCGTGCGCAGGACGAGCAGGCGGCAGCGCGAGCGGATGGTCGGCAGCACGTCCTGGACGGAGGGGGCGCAGAGCAACCAGACGGTGCGCGGGGAGGGCTCCTCCACGCCCTTGAGCAGCGCGTTCGCGGCGGCCTCGGTGAGCCGGTGGGCGGCGTCGACCAGGATCACCGACCAGCGGCCGCCGGTCGGGTAGCTGGAGGCGCGCAGCACGAGGGCGCGCATGTCACCGACGCCGATGGACAGGCCGTCGGTCCGGACGTACTTGACGTCGGCGTGGCTGCCGGCCAGCACGGTGTGGCAGCCGTCGCAGAATCCGCAGCCCGGCGTGCCGCCGAGCGCGAGGTCGGGGCTATTGCACTGGAGGGCCGCGGCGAACGCGCGCGCGGCGGTGACCTGCCCGGCCCCGGGCGGGCCGGTGAACAGCCAGGCGTGCGTCATCAGGGAGGCGTTCCCGCCCGGCTGCGGACCGGCCCCGCGACCGGCCTCGACCGTCGCCCCGGCCGCCCGGGCGGCGGCGGTCAGCTGCTCGACCACCCGCTCCTGGCCCACCAGGTCGTCCCAGACGGCCACTGCTGCTCCCAAGCTCCGTACGGCAGCGCTCCCGGCGCCTCTTCCCCGCCGTCGAGCATACGTGCCCGCTCGGACAGCCACGCCGCCGTCCGGGTGACCCGCCGCCGACGGACGTCCCCGCCGCGGGACGCCCACCGCATCGGACGACGGACGCGCCGGACGACGAAGGCGGCGCCGCCGGGGCTCTCCACCCCGACGACGCCGCCCGTCGTCCGTCCAGCCGTCCAGCCGTCCAGCCGTCCAGCCGTCCAGCCGTCCAGCCGTCCAGCCGTCCAGCCGTCCAGGGTCAGCCCCGGCGGCCCCAGCGACGACCCTTGCCCTTGCCGCCGCCCTCGCCCTTGTCGCCGCCCCGGTCGCCGTCCCGGTCGCCGCCGGCGCGAGGGTCCTGGCCGGCGTGCGGGTCCTGGCCGCCACGCGGGTCCTGCGGGGCCTGGCCACCGCCGTGCTCCCAGCTCGCCCACTCGTCGCGCGTGCCGAGCAGGGTGTCGGTGAGGCTCGGCAGGTCGTCCATCGGCGTCTCCTCGGCCCAGTCCGGCCGGGGCCGCTCGGCGGTGGCCTGCGACTCGGCGGCGGGCTCGGGCTCGGCGCCGACCACCGGCAGCTCGCGGGTGCTGTCCACCGGCTCCTCGCGCCACAGTCCCGGCGGCACCCGGTCCTCCGCGCGACCCGGCGCCACTCCGCCCGGCACCACACCGCCCGGCACCCGATCCGACGGCGCACGACCCGGCGACGTACGACCCGACGGCGTACCGCCCGGCTCGACCCGCGGCAGCACCGCGGTCCGGTCCGCCTCGGCCGGGACCACCGGCAGCACGGCCGTCTCGTCCGCGGCGGCCGGCGGGACCACCGGCAGCTGCGTGGTCGCGTCGGCGGCCTCCGCCGCACGGGCGGCCGTCTGCCGGTCCCGCAGCGAGAGCTCCCGCGTCGCCTCGTCGCCCCCACCGGGGCCGACGGTGCCCGCAGGACCCGCAGGACCCGAAGGACCCGCAGGACCCGCAGGACCCGCGCCCGGAACGTCCCGGACGGCCCGCAGCTCGGTGGTCACGGCCTCCCCGGGAACCGGACCGGCGCCCGGCCTCCCGGCCGCCGCCCGGTCCGCCGTCGTCTCCGCCGCCGCAGCCGCGGCCGCGAGCGCGGCGGCCTGCGCCAGCCGGGCCTCCTCGGCCCGCTGCAGCGCCTCCTCCGCCCGGCGGCGCTGCTCCTCGCGCTGGAGTTCACGCTGGCGCTGGAGCTCCACCTGGGCGGCCGCCTCGTCGGCGAGACGCTTGCGCTCAGCGGCCTCCGCGGCCAGCCGGGCCTCCTCCTCGGCCTTCCGCTCGGCCTCCTCCTCGGCGCGGCGGCGGGCTTCCTCGTCCGCCCGGCGGCGGGCTTCCTCCTCCGCCTTGCGTCGGGCCTCGGCGGCGGCCCGCTCGGCCTCCTCCTTGGCCAACCGCTCCTTCTCGGCCTGCTCGGCCCGCAGCTGCTCCAGCACCTCCTGGCGCTTGCGCTCGGCCGCCTCGGCCTCGGCCTTCTTGCGGGCCTCCTCGGCGGCGCGGCGCTCGGCCTCCTCACGGGCGAGCCGCTCCTGCTCGGCGCGGGCGGCCTTCTCCTGCTCGGAGAGCGGCAGCTCGCGGTCGAGCCGGTGCCGGATGGCGGTGGTGACGAAGCCGGGGGCCTGGCTGCCGTCGACGACCAGGTAGCGCGCCGGGTCGGCGGCCGCGAGGGCGAGGAAGCCGGACCGGACCCGCTGGTGGAACTCGGTGGGCTCGGACTCCAAGCGGTCGAGCGCCTCGGTGAAGCGCTCCCGGGCCCGGGTCGGGTCGACGTCCAGAACGACGGTCAGGTCGGGCAGCAGCCCGCCGGTCGCCCAGCGGGAGATCCGGGCGACCTCGGTGGCGGCCAGGTCGCGCCCGGCGCCCTGGTAGGCGATGGAGGAGTCCATGTACCGGTCGGTGATCACGACGGCGCCGCGGGCGAGGGCCGGCCGGATGACGTTCTCGACGTGCTCGGCCCGGTCGGCCGCGTAGATCAGCGCCTCGGCGCGGTGCGACAGGCCGGTGTTGCCGACGTCCAGGACGAGACCGCGCAGCCGCTGGCCGACCGGGCTGCCGCCGGGCTCGCGGGTGAGCACGACCTCGTGCCCCTTGCCGCGGATCCACTCGGCGAGCGCCTGGGCCTGGGTGGACTTGCCGGCGCCGTCGCCGCCCTCCAGCGCGATGAAGAAGCCGGTGCCGGCGCCCCGGTGCGGTGCCGGGGCGACGGCGCCGCGCACCGCGTCCACCAGGTCCCGGCCGAACGGCGCGGTGCCGCGCCGGTCGTCGGTCCGCAGCAGGACGACGGCGGCGAGGACCAGCGTGAGCAGCCCCGAGGTGGCGACGGCCAGGGCCGCGCCGCCGTGGATGAAGGTGAAGGAGCCGGGCTCGACCCTGCCGTACTCGACGTCCCCGTAGACGGCGGCGATCAGCGGGACGACGACCAGCGCGGCGCCGACCACGACCCGCAGCACCGCGTACAGGTGCTCGGTGACCTTCGGCAGCCGGGCCTCCTCCACCTCCTGGGCGAGCAGGGTGCGCCCGGCGGAGACGACGATCCCGGCGGTGAGGCCGGCCAGCAGGGTGAGGGCCAGGACCAGCACGAAGTCCAGCACCAGCCCGGCCAGGATCAGCGCCACACCCTCGGTGAGCAGCGCCAGCGCGAGCAGGCGGCGGCGGGAGAGCGCGGGCAGCGTGGCCCGGGTGAGCCGGGAGCCGAGGGCGGGCGCCGCGGTGGCGGCGAGCACCAGCAGGCCGTAGCCGATCGGCCCGGCCCGGTGCTCGGCGGCGGTGAGCAGCGCGAGCGCGGCGACGCCGGCCATCGAGGCGTAGCCGGCGGCGACGGCGAAGGTGAAGTACGGGGCGCTGCCGGTGCGGCCCTTGCTCAGCGCGGGGCCCGGTGTGGCGTCGGTGGGGGCGCGCAGGCCCTGCAGCGGCGAGTGCGGGGCGACGGTCAGCGCGCCGACGGGCAGCTGCTGGAGGTAGCCGCGGGCGGCCGAGGCGGCGAACAGGCCGGCCGCGCCGAGGGCGGCGAAGGTGACCTGGTGGGCCCGGAGCCAGTCCGAGCCGAGCGCCGCGCCGATGTTGTTCAGCAGGGTGAGGACGACCAGGCCGGCGGCCGCGAGCGGCGCGGTGGCCCAGCCGGTGAAGCGGTCGATGCTCCGGACGGTGTCCAGGTTGGCGGCGGCCGGCCGCTGCTCGGCGGCGGGCGCGTGCGGGTTGGCGGGCGGCAGCAGGCCGGGGACGGCGGCGTCCTTGGCGATCCCCCAGACCCGCTCGGCGGCACCGGTGACGAACACCGTGGCGAGCAGGACGTAGGTGGCGGCGCCGGAGGGCTTCGGGCCGGAGCCCAGCCAGACGGTCCACCAGGGCGCGAGGCCGATCAGCAGGGCGCGCAGCGTGTCGGCGCCGAACAGCGTCCAGCGCCGGTCCAGCCGGCCCGTGACCAGCCGGTGCACCGGCCCGAGCAGCGCGACGCCGATCAGCCCGGTGGCCGCCAGCCGGACGGCGAGGACCGCGGCGACGGCGAAGGCGAGGCTGCGCGGCAGGTCGCCGAACTGGCCGCCGAGAGCCGCGGCGATCACGGTGAGCGCGAGCAGCACCAGTAGGCCGAGCCGGTCGGCGGTGCCGCCGATCAGCTGGGTGGTCCACAGGCGCCGGTAGGGGCGTGTCCGCAGCAGCGCCCGGGCCCGCTCCACCGGCGTCCCGGCCGGCGCGACCTCGGGCAGGTCGGGCGTGGCGGCGCTGGCGGCCGGGGCGGCGCTGGGGGTGGGCTGCTCCTCGCTCGTCATACGGTCAGCGTAGCGGGCGGGGGTTGGCCGGAATGAGATGAACGGGGTTCCGGATCCCGCTCATCACCGGGTTGTGACGTTCCGCGCACAGAGTCCGACCGGCCTCGGGCCCGCGTCCCCGAGGTGGGGACGCGGGCCCGTCGGCACGGGCGAAGGCCCTGTCCGAGCGCCGTCCGAGGCACTGGCAGAGCGCTGCCGGAGCACCACCGGGGCGGCACCGGAGCACCACCGGGGCGGCACTGGCGGAGCGCTGCCGGAGGATCAGCCCTCGTCGGTCGCCGCGGCCTTGCTCGCGGCAGTCTTCTTGGCCGCCGTCTTCTTCGCCGTGGCCGCCTTCGCCGTCGTGGTCTTCTTGGCAGCGGTCTTCTTCGCGGCCGCGGTCTTGGTGGCGGCGGTCTTGGTCGCCGTCGCCTTCTTCGCGGTCGCCTTCTTGGCCGGGGCCTTCTTCGCCACCTTCTTCACCGGCCCGCGCGCCCGCTTCTCGGCGAGCAGCTCGTAGCCGCGCTCGGGCGTGATCGTCTCGACCTCGTCGTCCTTGCGGAGCGTGGCATTGGTCTCGCCGTCGGTCACGTACGGGCCGAAGCGGCCGTCCTTGACCACCACGGGGCGCTCGCTGACCGGGTCGGTGCCCAGCTCCTTGAGCGGCGGGGCGGCGGCGGCCCGGCCGCGCTGCTTGGGCTGGGCGTAGACGACCAGCGCCTCGTCGAGGGTGATCGTGAAGAGCTGGTCCTCGCTGGTGAGCGAGCGGGAGTCGGTGCCGCGCTTGAGGTACGGGCCGTAGCGGCCGTTCTGCGCGGTGATCTCCACGCCCTCGGCGTCGGCCCCGACCACGCGCGGCAGCGAGAGCAGCCGCAGCGCGTCCTCCAGGGTGACGGTGTCCAGCGCCATCGTCTTGAACAGCGAGGCGGTGCGCGGCTTGACCGCGTTCTTGCCGGTCTTGGGCGTGCCCTCGGGCAGGATCTCGGTCACGTACGGGCCGTAGCGGCCGTCCTTGGCCACCAGCATGTTGCCGCTGACCGGGTCCGGGCCGAGCTCGAAGTCGCCGCTGGGCTTGGCCAGCAGTTCCTCGGCCAGCTCGACGGTGAGCTCGTCCGGCGGCAGCTCGTCCGGAATGTCGGCGCGCTGGCCGGGCTCACCCTCGACGGCGGAGGCGCGCTCGACGTACGGACCGTAGCGGCCGACCCGCAGGGTGATGTCGTCGCTGATCCGGAACGAGCTGATCTCCCGGGCGTCGATCGCGCCGAGGTCGGTGACCAGCTCCTTCAGGCCGCCCAGGTGGTCGCCGTCGCCGTTGCCGGCCTCGGCGGCACCGCCGGCCGCGTGACCGTCGCCCTCGCCGAAGTAGAAGCGCTTCAGCCACGGCACGGACTTGGCCTCGCCGGCCGCGATCCGGTCGAGGTCGTCCTCCATCTTGGCGGTGAAGTCGTAGTCGACCAGTCGGCCGAAGTGCTTCTCCAGGAGGTTGACCACGGCGAAGGAGAGGAAGGACGGGACGAGCGCCGTCCCCTTCTTGAACACGTACCGGCGCTGGATGATCGTGTCGATGATCGAGGCGTAGGTGGAGGGGCGACCGATCTCCCGGTCCTCCAGCTCCTTGACCAGCGAGGCCTCGGTGTAGCGCGCCGGCGCCTTGGTGGCGTGACCCTCGGGGGTGAGCTGCTCGGCGGCCAGCGGGTCGCCCTCGACGACCTGCGGCAGCCGGCGCTCGCGGTCGTCCAGCTCGGCGTTCGGGTCGTCGGCGCCCTCGACGTAGGCCTTGAGGAAGCCGTGGAAGGTGATGATCTTGCCGGAGGCGGAGAACTCGACGTCGCGGCCGTCGGCGGAGGCGCCGCCGACCTTGACGGTCACCGACTGACCGACCGCGTCCTTCATCTGGGAGGCGACGGTGCGCATCCAGATCAGCTCGTAGAGCCGGAAGTCGTCGCCGCTCAGGCCGGTCTCGGCGGGGGTGCGGAAGCGGTCGCCGGAGGGGCGGACGGCCTCGTGCGCCTCCTGCGCGTTCTTGACCTTGCTGGCGTAGGTGCGCGGGGCGTCCGGCAGGTAGTCGGCGCCGTACAGCTGGGTGACCTGCGCGCGGGCGGCGGAGACCGCGGTGTCCGACAGCGTCGTGGAGTCGGTACGCATATAGGTGATGAAGCCGTTCTCGTACAGCTTCTGGGCCACCTGCATGGTCCGCTTGGCGCCGAAGCCGAGCTTGCGGCTGGCCTCCTGCTGGAGCGTCGTGGTGCGGAACGGCGCGTACGGCGAGCGACGGTACGGCTTGGACTCGACGCTGCGGACACCGAACGCGGTCTGCTCCAGGGCGGCGGCCAGCTGCCGGGCGGCCTGCTCGTCCAGGTGCAGGGTGTTGGCGCTGCCGGCCTTCAGCCGGCCGTCCGAACCGAAGTCACGGCCGCTGGCGATCCGCTTGCCGTCCACCGAGGAGAGCCGGGCCCCGAAGGTCTCCGGGTTCGCCGCGTCGGCCGCGGTGCGGCCGGTGCCGAAGGTGCCGACCAGGTCCCAGTACGAGGCGGTGCGGAAGGCGATCCGCTCGCGCTCGCGCTCGACCACCAGGCGGGTCGCGACGGACTGCACGCGGCCCGCCGAGAGCTTCGGCATGACCTTCTTCCACAGCACCGGCGAGACCTCGAAGCCGTAGAGGCGGTCGAGGATGCGGCGGGTCTCCTGGGCGTCGACCAGGCGCTGGTTGAGCTCGCGCGGGTTGGCCACCGCCTCCTGGATCGCCGACTTGGTGATCTCGTGGAACACCATCCGGTGCACCGGCACCTTGGGCTTGAGCACCTGCTGGAGGTGCCACGCGATGGCCTCGCCCTCGCGGTCCTCATCGGTGGCGAGGAAGAGCTCGTCGGACTCCGCGAGCAGCGACTTCAACTTGCTGACCTGGGACTTCTTGTCCGCGTTGACCACGTAGATGGGTGCGAAGTCGTGGTCGACGTCCACCCCGAGGCGGCGCACCTCACCGGTGTACTTGTCCGGGACCTCCGCCGCGGTGCTGGGGAGGTCGCGGATGTGCCCGACGCTCGCCTCGACGATGTAGCCGGGGCCAAGGTAGCCCTTGATCGTCTTCGCCTTGGCCGGCGACTCGACAATGACGAGTCGCTGTCCGTGCGCGGTCTCGCTGCTCGGGGACACCTTCGCTCTTCTCTCCCGGTCCTTATGTGGGCTGGTCGGCGCCGGCAGCCCGGGCTGCGCTCCGCCCGACCCCTCCACCGTCCCGGGGGTGCCGCTGTACGACGACCCCACCAGCGGAGTGTGACCGTACCCCGGCCACCCTTGTCAAACGGACGCATCCCGCGTTTTCAGTTACCGAGCTCACCGACGCCACTCGAACGGTAACCCGATGACGGAGGTTCGCGCCCCGTGAAGGGGGCTTCGGCGGGTTCCGGAGGATGGAATGACGGATTTCGAAATCTGTCAACGGAGTATCGACGGCACTGGGGGACGACCGCCCGGACACCCGCCGGAGGCGGCGGCCGCGGTTCCCGGCGAACGCCTCGCGGGGTCGGCGGTGCGCTCCGGAATCAGCCGTTGACCGCCGCGAGCAGCCCGGCGCCCGCCACCAGACAGCCCACGCCGAGCACGCTCCACAACAGGTCGGCGACCGCCGCCCGGCCGATCTCCCCGGCCGCCAGCACCACCCGGCTCGGGCGGCGCGGGTCGTAGCAGATCCGCACCGAGGCGCCGGGCGTGAAGCGGTCCGGACGGCGCAGCGGGGTGTGGCCGCGCGGACGGGTGAGCACCAGCTCGGCGATCCGGCCCGGGCCGGACCCGCCGGCGGACGGCAGGACGGAGAAGGAGAGCAGCGGCGCGCTGTCGAGCTGGCCGTGCGCCTCGTCCTCGGCGACGACCGTGGCCACCGCCGACGCCCCCCGTCGGCGCACCCGGTGGCGAAGGCGCACTTCGGCGGCGCACCAGAGCAGCAGCACGCCACCGAAGAGGGCGAGCACCAGCCCGCCCACCGTCGCCGTCGTCGTGTCCACCCCTGGCCCCCGGCTCCCCAGCTCTGTCCACAGCCTGTGGACAGAGCCTCACAGCAGGGGGCCAACGCGCGGCGGCCGACCGGCGACGGCCGGACGAACCAGGGAGTACGGGACGGTGAACCGGTTCCGGCCGCCTCGACGTACCGGCTCCGGCCGCCTCGAACCGCGGCCCGGTCAGCCCGCCGGGTGGATGAACCCCTGCTCGGTCAGCAGCCGCAGCGACTCCGGCACCCGGTCCCGCAGGACCACCCGGTCCTCGCCGAGCAGTTGTGCGATCGCGTCCACGATCTCGCCCGCCGACAGCGTCCCGTCGCAGACCCCGACGAAACCGGCGCCCACGGTGTCCACCTTGGTGGCGCGCCGCATGCCCCGGTTGTGACGCAGGATCACGTGCTCCGGATCCTCCGCACCCGGCGCGCCGACCTGCTCCTGGACCACCTCGTCGGCCAGCACGTAGCGGGCCGCGAGCAGGCCCGCGTCGTCGTGCGAGCGCAGGAAATCCTGCCGGTCGAACCACTCCTCGATGTGCGGGCCCAGCGGCTGCTCCACCGGGTGCGGCCACTCCTCCACCCGGACGGTCGGGCGCTCGGCGCCGCTCGCCCGCAGGGTGATCCAGCCCATGCCGATGCCCTCGACCCGGCCCGCCTCGAAGGCGTCCAGCCACTCGCCGTACCGGGCCTGGTAGTCGCCGCCGGGGCCGCGGTGGTCGCCGCCGTCCCGCAGCCACAACTCGGCGTACTGGGCCACGTCCTGGACCTCGCGCTGGACGATCCAGGCGTCCAGCCCGGTGCCCGCCACCCAGCCGGCCAGCCGCTCGTGCCAGTCCTCGCCCTTGACGTGCTGCCAGTTGGCGAGCAACTGGCAGTAGCCGCCCGGCTCCAGGTGGTCGGCGGCGGAGCGGACCAGGCTGCGGCACAGGTCGTCGCCGGCCATGCCGCCGTCACGGTAGGTGAACCGGCCGGCCGGCGAGATCACGAACGGCGGGTTGGAGACGATCAGGTCGAACCGCCGCTCCCCGACCGGCTCGAAGAGGCTGCCGGTGAGCACCTCCGTCTGGCCGAAACCGGACAGCGCCAGGGTCAGTTCGGAGAAGCGCAGCGCGCGCGGGTTCAGGTCGGTGGCGGTCACCTGCCGAGCGTGCCGGGCCGCGTGCAGCGCCTGCACGCCGGAGCCCGAGCCGAGGTCCAGCGCGGCCCGGACCGGGCGGCGCACGGTGATGTTGGCCAGCGTGGTCGACGCGCCGCCGACCCCGAGCACCAGATCCTTGCGGGCCACCCCGTGCGCGGTCTCGCCGGACCCGATACCGCCCGCGCCACCCACCGCGCAACCCAGGTCGGAGACCACCCAGGCGTCCGAACTGGGCATCCCGGCCACCTCGTTGGCGTACGGCCGGACGTCCACGGTGGCACGCACCAGCTCGCCGTCGGAGCGCAGCCAGCCGTCGGCCAGGCAGTCCTCGACCGGCAGCGCGGCCGCGGCCGCCCGGTACGGCACCGGCTGCTGGAGCAGGAACAGCCGGACCAGCGTCTCCAGCGGGCTGCCGCCCCGGGTCGCCCGCAGGGCCGGCACCGCCTCACTACGGGCCAACGCCGCGTAGCCGGTGGGCCCGAGCAGGTCGAGGCAGCCGTCGGCGGTGAACGAGGCGTCGAGCAGCGCCTCGCGCAGCTTGGCGAGGCGGGTCTGGTCGAGAACGGGGCTACTGATCACCCCGCCATTGTCCCTCGGGGCAGGGTGCGCAGCCGCCGCGCCGGGGCGGGGCGGCTGCGCAGGTGTGCGACGGCTCGGGCCCGACGACCCTGGGCCGGTCGAGTCCGGTCCGGGGCCCGGCCCGCCCGACGGGCCCGACGGCCCCGGGCTCAGCTCGCGCTGGGCGCGGGGGTGGTCGGAGCCGTCGACGGGGTGGCCGGCGGGGCCGCCGGGGTGGTGTCGGTGCCCGTGGACGGGGTGGCCGCCGGGCTCGCGCCGTCCGTCGCGCCGGGCGCGGGCGTCCCACCGGCCGCCCCGGCGCTCGGGGTGGCGGACGCGCCGCCGCCCGACGTGGCGCCCGCCCCGGCGCTCGGGGCCGTGGAGCCGGCGGGCTTGCAGCCCTCCTGCTTGGCCATGGCCGCGCCGAGGTCGCCGCGCTGCAGCTTGCCCTGCGCCTGGGTGGACAGCGAGGCCAGCTGCTGGACCTGGTCGGCCACGCTGCGCAGCCCGTCCGCGAACTTCGCCTGGTCGGCGTTGGACAGGGCGTCCAGCTTCTTCTGGACGTCCTGGTAGCCGTCGGCCGCCTTGGTCAGCTCGGCGACGGTGTCCTTCTGCAGGTTCGCGCCGTCGGCCACCTTGGGCGCACCGGCGGAGTTGATGGCCGCCGCGATGTCCTGGTTGGTCTTGGCCAGCCGCCCGATGTCCGCCGAGAGCCGCTTCTGCAGGTCGGCCGGGGCCTCGCCGGTCTTCACCTGGCCGGTGTCGGCGAGCGCGGTCTGCGCCTGGGCGATCGGGTCCTTGGCCGAGCCGCAGACGTTCGACGCCCAGGCCTCCAGCTGCTTGCCGTTGTCGTCGCCGCAGCCGACGGCGCCGAACGCGAGCAGCGCGCCGAGGGCGGGTACGGCCAGCAGTCGCTTGTTCACCGGGAGAAGCCTTTCGGTTTCGGTCGTCTTCGGTCGTCGAACCTACACGGCCGATGTCGGCGTCCCGGTTCCCGGTTGCCGGTTGCCGGTTCCCCGCCCTCGGACGCCCGGGGCCTCAGGCCTCCGCCCGTCAGGACGTGCGGGCCCGCTCAGGCGCGCTCGACGCGGACCGGATCACCGGGCCGGACGGTGCGCAGCACCCGGGCCTCCCCGTCCAGCGCGCCGAGGACGTTGCAAGGGCCGGCCAGCCGGCACTCGCCGTCGCGCGAGATCGGCGTCGGCCCGTACGGCAACGCGAGGCTGTCGCCGTCGGTCCAGAACGCGACCGTGCCCGGCTCGACGACCTGCCGGGCGTCGGCCTCGCACGGCACGCTGACCGGCGTGCCGAAGTAGACCTCCTCGCCCCAGGTACTCGCCGAGGAGCTGATCGGCAGCTCGGCCCAGAGCGCCTCGGCGGTGGGTGTGCCCGCGAGCGTGGCGGTGGTCTGCCCGGCCGGCCACAGAATGCGAATCCGCATGGTCTTCCTTCTCCGCGACGGGTCCGATCACCGATCGGACCCGGTCGTGCCGGAAGCAGCGAACCGCCAGGTTCAACAATTTGTCAACGGGCTCCCGAGGGCTGGACCACCCAGGAGCTGGACTGCCTGAGGCTGGACTGCCTGGGGCTGGACCAGCCGGCGCCCGGCGGCTGGGCCCTCAGACCGCCACGGACTCGACCGAGACCGGCCAGCTCATCCGGATCAGGCCACCGTCCGCACCGTTGGTGACCTCCAGGTCCTCGACCAGGCCGGTGATCACGGCGAGGCCCAGGGTGTCCTCGTCCGGGTCCACGCCCTCGGCGGCACCCGCGGCCGGGACGGCGGCAGGGCCGGCCTCGTCCTCGACCTCGATGAGGAAACGCTTCTCCTGATCGGTCAACGCGACCCGGACCGTGCCGCCGATGCCGCCGCGCTGGTGCAGGCCGACCGCGCGGGAGCACGCCTCACCGACCGCGAGCCGCACCTCGTCGAGCACCGACTCGTCGACCCCGGCCCGTCTGGCGACGGCCGCGGCGACCAGCCGAGCCGTTCGCACGTGCTCCGGAAGCGCGCTGAATCGAAGTTCGACGGTTGCCATCTCTCCCCCTCGGGGTGTTCCGACCGGGGCCGGCGATGCGGCCCCTGCGGGCCGGTGGAACCGGCCCTGGAGCGGCCGGGAAGCACCGGGGCCCGCAGGCCCCGGCACCCGGACGCGTGGAGCGAACGGGCCGACCACTGCGGGCCGGCCCGGCCGCGTCAGTCGGTCGCGCTGACCGCGTCGTCCACCGAGGTGTGGATCGGGAAGACCTTGGTCAGGCCGGTGATGCGGAAAATCTTCAGGATGCGCTCCTGGTTGCAGACGAGGCGCAGCGAACCCTCATGGGCACGCACTCGCTTCAGACCGCCCACCAGCACACCGAGCCCGGTCGAGTCCAGGAAGTCCACGCCTTCCATGTCGACGACCAGGTGGTACTTGCCGTCGTTGACGAGCTCGACCAGCTGCTCCCGCAGCTTCGGGGCGGTGTACACATCGATCTCGCCGCCAACCTCGACGACCGTACGATCGCCGACTGAACGGGTCGACAGGGACAGGTCCACGGAACCTCCAGCACCTTGCCTTGCTACGTCATGTGCGATCCTCGGCCGGCCGGCCGCCACCGCATGGTCGCGGGCCCGGGCGCGCCCAGCCACGCGTGGCAAGCCTCGGCGCTGCGACCCACGGCCATCCGGCCGTCACGGCCACATTCAACCACCTGCGACCATGCCTGCACGATGGCTTACGACGATTCTCCGTCACGCCGGTGACACACTGGGTCCTCATGCCGCCCCGACACAGCCCGCCCGAGGCACTGCTCACGACCCTGTCAGCCAGCCGGGGACGGTCCGACCGGCTCACCCATACGGAGCACCTTCCCGCTCGACCTGCGCGTTATGCGCCATGGCCCGAGTCGATCCGGCCCGAGATCGTGGCCGCCGCGCTCGATGTCGGGGTGGAGCGGCCCTGGGCGCACCAGGCAGAAGCGATGAAACTGGCCAAAAGCGGTCAGACTGTGGTGATCGCCACAGGCACCGCCTCGGGCAAGTCGCTCGGCTATCTGGCCCCGGTGCTCAGCGATCTGCTGGACGGCACCGAGGCCCGCAACGGCCGCGGCGCCACCGCGCTCTACCTCGCCCCGACCAAGGCGCTCGCCGCCGACCAGCGCCGCCGGGCCGCCGAACTCGCGCCGCCCCGGGTCCGGGCCGCCCTCTACGACGGCGACACCCCGCCCGAGGAGCGCGAGTGGGTCCGCCAGTACGCCTCGTACGTGCTCACCAACCCGGACATGCTGCACCGCGGCATCCTGCCCGCCCACGCGCGCTGGGCCTCCTTCCTCAAGGTGTTGCGCTACGTGGTCGTCGACGAGTGCCACAGCTACCGGGGCGTGTTCGGCTCGCACGTCGCCCAGGTGCTGCGGCGGCTGCGCCGCGTCTGCGCCCGTTACGGTTCGTCACCCACCTTCCTGCTCGCCTCCGCCACCACCGCCGACCCGGCCGCCACCGCCGAGCGCCTGACCGGCCTGCCCGCCCAGGCCGTCACCGAGGACGCCTCGCCGCGCGGGCCGATGGTCTTCGGCCTCTGGGAGCCGCCGCTGACCGAGAACGTCGGCGAGCACGGCGCGCCCGTCCGCCGCACGGCCACCGCCGAGGCCGCGCACCTGCTGACCGACCTGGTCGAGCGGCAGACCCGCACCGTCGTCTTCGTCCGCTCCCGCCGGGCCGCCGAACTCGTCGCCCTCCAGGCCCAGGACCAGCTCGGCCGACCGCTCGCCGACCGGGTGGCCGCCTACCGCGGCGGCTACCTCGCCGACGAACGCCGGGCACTGGAACGCGCCCTGCACTCCGGCCGGCTGCTCGGGCTCGCCTCCACCTCCGCTCTCGAACTCGGCGTCGACGTCTCCGGCCTCGACGCCGTCCTGATGGCCGGCTACCCCGGCACCCGGGCCTCGCTCTGGCAGCAGGCCGGCCGGGCGGGCCGCGAGGCACAGGGGGCACTGGCCATCCTGATCGCCCGGGACGACCCGCTGGACACCTACCTGGTGCACCACCCGGAGGCGCTGTTCGCGGCGCCCGTCGAGGCCACCGTGCTCGACCCGGACAACCCCCACGTCCTCGCCCCGCACCTGTGCGCGGCCGCCGCCGAACTCCCGCTCACCGACGCCGACCTGGAGCTGTTCGGGCCCTCCACCGCACCGCTGCTGCCGGTCCTGGAACGGCGCGGCCTGCTGCGCCGGCGCAGCGACGGCTCCTGGTACTGGACCCGCCGCGAACGCGCGGCCGACGCCGTCGACCTGCGCGGCAGCGGTGGCAGCCCGGTGCAGATCGTCGAGGCCGACACCGGCCGTCTGCTCGGTACGGTGGACGCCGCGGCCGCCCACACCACCGTCCACACCGGAGCCGTCCACCTCCACCAGGGCCGTACCTTCCTGGTCCGGGAGCTCGACCTGGAGAACTCCGTCGCCCTGGTCGAGCCGGCCGACCCGCCGTACACCACGGCCGCCCGCGACATCACCTCCATCTCCGTGCTCGACACCGACACCACCGTCCCCTGGGGCGAGGGCCGACTCAGCTTCGGTTCGGTGGAGGTGGTCAACCAGGTGGTCGGCTACCTCCGGAAGCGGATCTCCACCGGGGAGATCATGGGCGAGAGCAAGCTCGACCTGCCGCCCCGCACGCTGCGCACCCGCGCGGTCTGGTGGTCCGTCACCGAGGACCAGCTGCTGGACGCGAACCTCCCGCTCGACCAGTTGCCCGGCGCCGCCCACGCCGCCGAACACGCCTCGATCGGGCTGCTGCCGCTGTTCGCCACCTGCGACCGCTGGGACATCGGCGGCGTCTCCGTCCCGCTGCACCCCGACACCGAACTGCCCACCGTGTTCGTCTACGACGGCCACCCGGGCGGGGCCGGCTTCGCCGAGCGCGGCTTCCAACGAGCCGCCGAATGGCTGACGGCCACCCGCGCGGCGATCGCCTCCTGCGAGTGCGAGCGCGGCTGCCCGTCCTGCGTCCAGTCACCCAAGTGCGGCAACGGGAACGAGCCGCTGGACAAGGCCGCCGCCGTTCAACTCCTGGACGTCCTGCTGGCCGGCGCCCCCGCGGCGACCGGCTCCGGGACGGCAAGCTCCGAAGCGGCGGGCTCCGTGGCGGCAAGCTCCGAGGCGGCGGACGCCGGAGCTGCCGACTCCGAGGCTGCCGGCTCCGGGCCGAGGTCCGAGCCGGACGCGGACGATGGACCACCGGTCGGCTCATGAGCCCGCCACCGCCTCACCTGGCGCCCCGCCGAGGCCGTCCTCGACGGCGGTGACCGCGGCCCGCACCGGTCCGGCCCGGGCCCTCGCCCGCGCCGGCCCGACCGGCAGGCGCACCGGCAGCCCGCCGACCGCCACCTCGGCCACCACCTCGACGGCGTCCCCCGCCCGGTCCACCGCGCAGGAGACCAGAGCGGCACCCTGTGCGGCGGCGATCCCGGAAGCCCGCCCGCACCCGCCGTCCGGGTCCAGCAGCAGCCGGTCCGCGGCCGCGAGGGCGGCCAGGTCGGCGGCCGACTCGGCCCGGTGCCGGGCGGCGACCACCCCACCGACCGCGATCGTCGCGGCGAAGACCGCCGTGCCCAGCATCGCCAGGGCGAGCAGCCAGACCGTCGCCGAGCCGGTGTCCGGCCCGCGCCCGCCCACAGCGGCCGCCCGGACGGTACGAGCACCCGCCCATCGCCGCGCCGCCGACCTCACCCCGGTCAGGACGGCCATGAACCACCTCCTCCCGCGACCCCCACGAGGGTGTCCTCCCTCGCCGCCACCGCGGCCGCGCCCAGCCGTACCGCGAGCAGTTCGCCGAGCCTGCCCGGCGCCGCGCACGGCGCGTCCACCTCGACCCGCACCACCTCGGCCGCCACCTCCATCCGTACCTGGGCCCCCGGCGGCGCGGCCGCGCGGGCGAGTTCGGCGGCGTCCGCCTCCCCGCGCGCGGCCGCCCTGGCCCCGACCCGGGCCGCGTCCACGCAGCGGATCTGTGCGGCCGCCGCCAGCACACCCCAGATCAGCATCGCCGCGAGCAGGACGAGCGCCGGCAAGGCCACCGCGGTCTCCGCCGTGGCGAAACCCGCATCGCCACGACGGCCCGGCCGCAGCGACCACGCGTGCCTGCCGCGACATGCCACCGCCCGGCTAGGTCGCATGAAGCGCCCGTTCCAGTACGTCGGTCAGCGCCCCCATGACGGTCGCACTGGTCACCACCTTGTACAGCCCGGCCGCGAGGGCACAGGCGGCCAAGGTGCCGACGGCGTACTCCGCCGTGGTCATCCCGGCGTCCGACCGGCCCCGGTTCCGCGCCACCCCGCGCATCCCGCGGGCCGCCCAGCGGCTCCTGCGCCGCCATGCCCCGGGCAACTGCCGGAGCGGGCGCCCGCCGGCGGGCCTCGTTGCGATCACTGCGGTCATGAATCTCTCCTGTCTCCGATACCGATACCTGTGCCGGCGGCATCTGTGCCGCGCGGTCTCCGGTGCCGACGGCGCCGACGCTCCCGACGACGCCCCGCCGTCGATCCGCCTGGCGCCGCCCCGCGTTCACATGTCCTGGGCGAAGCGGGTGGTGAGGCCGATGACGACCGGCACCACGCCGATCAGGACGAAGGCCGGCAGGAAGCAGAGCCCGAGCGGCGCGGTGGCGAACACCCCCGCCCGGCGGACCCTGGCGTGGGCCGCCCGGGTGGCCGCCGCCCGGCGCCCCTGCGCGAGCCCGATCAACGGCCCAGCCGCCGGAGCCCCACCGAGGCTCGTCCGGACCAGGCACCGTGCCAGCGGTGCCAGCGACGGGTGCTGCTCGCCCAGACGGCTCCAGCACAGCTCCGGCGGTGCGCCCAGGGCCAGTTCGGCACCGATCGCGACCAACCGGGGCCCCATCGGCGCCCCCACGCTCCGGCCGACCGCCGACACCGCCGCCGAGGGCGAGGCCGCCGAGCCGAGGCAAGCCGCCAACAGCTCGGCACTCAAAGGAAGTTGCCTGGCCAACAAATCCTCCTCCAGGGCCGCCCGCCGATCCGTCGGGGACCGCGCCCGGGCCGACCACCGGTGCACGCCCACGGCCAGCAGCGCACCACCGACCACCCCTACGGCGCCGCCGATCAGCACCGCCGCACCGGCCCCGGCGCCGACCGCCAGGGCCACCCGCCGCCACCGCCCGCCACCGCCCGAAGCCGACGGCTCCACCCGCCTCCTCTCCTCCTCACCCGCCGACACCCGCAGCCGTACCCGTACCCGTACCAGGCCGAACGCCCGCCGCTGCCGCGCCCGCCGGTCCACCAGCACCACGGCGGCCAGCACCACCGGAAGTCCGACGACCGCCCACTCGACGCCCCGCATCACCTCGACAACACCTCCGCCCGAGCCCGATCCCGCGCCATCACGCGCACGCCCACCCGTGCAAGCCCGCAGCTCCCGCCGCCGTCACCTCCCCGCTCCCCGACGGGCCGCCGGGGAGCCTCCAACCCGCCCTGGGCCGCCGCCCGGACGATGCGCGCCGTCCAGAGCACGCCCAGGCCCTCCAGTGCCGCCCCCACCGCGAGGCAGCCCAACCCGGCCGACGTGTGCAGCAGGACGTCCACCGGCCGGGCCCCGAGTGCCGCGCCCAGCAGCAGCCCGGCGGCCGGCAGGGCGGCCAGGACGGCGATCGTGGTCCGCGGACCCGCCAGTTCCCCGGCGATCTCCTCCGCCAGCGCCCGCTCGCCGCGCAGCGCCTCCGCCACCCGGTCCAGCGCGACGGCCAGCCCCGACCCGCCGTCGGAGGCGACCAGCCAGCAGGCCGCGATCGCCGACGCCCCACTCCCACCCGGCAGTTCGGCGAGCAGCTGAAGCGCGCCCGGCACGTCCCCGCCGTACCGGCCCGCCGCGAGCCGCGCCACCGGCTCCTCGCCGAGCCGGCGCAGCCCGTCCGGATCGACCGCGAGGCGCGCCGTGACCAGGTGCAGCGCCTGTTCCGGCGTCGCCCCGCTGCGCAACTCCCCTGCCAATCCGGCACAGAGCTCCACCACGGCGGCCGCCCGCCGCCCGGCCTCCACCGCCAGCCGCCGCCGCAGCCGCCACCTCCGCAGCGGCAGCACGGCCGGCACGGCGGCGAGTACCGGCACCGGCGAGGACGTGACCCACCCGGCGGACAACCCGGCCGGCACCACCAGGAGTTCGGGCGCCAGCCAACCGGGCGGCCGCAACCTGCGGCTCCCGGCCCCCGGCGGGCCCGGTGCCGGAACGGGAGGAGGCCCGCTGCCGGCCAGCACCGATCTGCAGCGCCGCCCGCCCGGCAGCTGATCCTGCACCGCGCGCCACCCGGCGACGGCCAGCAGGCACAACACCACGGTCCAGAGGAACGCGATCTGACTGTTCATCACCTCAAAACCTCCCTGTCATCGGCCTTTCCTGCGCCGCGCCCCGAGCAGCACCAGGGCGCCCGTCGCGCACCCGCCCAGCAGCAGGACGAACGCGAGCTCCGCCGCACGCGCGGCCGCACCCGCCAACCCCGCCATCGCCACCGCCACCGCCACCGCATCAGCCGGCCCCGCCGTCACGTCGGCCCCGCCGCGAGCGACACCCCGCGCACCGCCAGCAGCCCGACCAGCCGGTCCCAGCCCGCCCCGGGAACCAGACCGCCCGCCGCCGGGAACTCCACCGCCGGCGTGGTGACGGCCAGGCCGTCGCGGCCGGCGGCCAGCGTGTGGATCTCCGCCACCCGGCGCCGCCCGGAGCCCGGCTCCCGGACCAGGTGCACCACCAGGTCGAGCGCCGCCCGGAGTTGACTGTGCAGCGCGGGCCGGTCGAGCCCGGCGAGCGAGCCCAGCGCCTCCAACCGGACCGGCACGTCCGCCGCCGTGTTGGCGTGGACCGTGCCGCAGCCTCCTTCGTGCCCGGTGTTCAGCGCGGCCAGCAGGTCCGACACCTCGGCCCCGCGGACCTCCCCGATCACCAGCCGGTCCGGGCGCATCCGCAGCGCCTGCCGGACGAGGTCCCGCAGCGTGAGCTCGCCCAGACCTTCCTGGTTGGCCGGTCTGCTCTGCAACCGGACCACGTGCGGATGGGCCGGCCGCAGTTCGGCGGAGTCCTCGGCGACGACGATCCGCTCCTCCGGCCCGACCAGGCCGAGCAGGGCCGCGAGCAGGGTGGTCTTGCCCGTGCCCGTCCCGCCGGACACCAGCAGCGACAGCCTGGCCCGCAGGATGCCGGCCAGCAGGCCGGCGCCCTCCGGCGGCAGCGCCCCGCCCGCCACCAGTTCGTCGAGCGTGAACGGCCGGGGCCGGCAGACCCGCAGCGAGATGTGCGTGCAACCGGCCGCGATCGGCGGCAGCACGGCGTGCAGGCGGGTGCCGTCCGGCAGCCGGGCGTCCACCCAGGGCCGTGCGTCGTCCAGCCGCCGCCCGGCCGCGGTGGCCAGCCGGTGGGCGAGGCGCCGCACCGCCTCGGCGTCGGCGAACCGGACTCCGGTGGCCCGGTGCAGGCCGCCGCCACGGTCGACCCACACCTCGTCCGGACCGTTCACCAGGACATCCGTGACGTCGGGCGCCGCCAGCAGCCGCTCCAGCGGGCCCGCACCCACCAGTTCGGCGCGCAGCGAGCGCACGGTGTCCAGGACTTCGTCCCCACCGAGCGGCGGCCGGGTGGCCCGGAGCACCGCCGCGACCGAACCCGCCGTCGGGGCGGCACCCGACTCGGCCAGCCGCAGCCGTACCGCGTCCACCAGCGCCGCCGTCCGCTCCTCCCGGGCCGTGCGCCCGTACGGGCAGGGCCGGTGCGGCGCCTCGGGCGGCCCGCCGGGCGGCGGCACGCTCCGGAGCGACCGGTGCTCCCGCGCACCGTCGTCCCGATCCGGCGGCCCGCCCGCCGCCCGTGCGGTGGGGCCCGTTCTACGCAGACGGACCATCAGTACACACCTCCTCCGACCGCCGGCACCGGCGGCAACACCTCGTCCAGGAAGGTCTCGCAGAAGCGCGCGAGCGGGCCGCTCTCCCGGATCCCGGGCGGGACGCCCTTCTCGACGTCGTCCGTGAGCCCGGGCTCCGGCTCCAACTCCCCCGCGAGCTCCAGCCGCAGCCCGCGGGCGATCCGATGGGCCGGGAGCCCGAAGGTCCGCGGCGATCGCACCACCGCACGGACGTCCCCGAGCCGCATCCGGACGGCCGCCGCGACCCGGTCGGCGGCGGCCACCGCGCGCAGCTCGGCCGGCACCACCAGCAGCGCCAGGTCGGACTGCTCCAGCGCCTGCCCGGCGGCCGCGTCGAGGTGGCGCGGCACGTCGACGACCACCAGCCCGCCGCGCCGCCGGGAGGCGGCCAGCACGCTGCGCATGGCCTCCGGCGGCACGGTCAGGGTGTCGCCGCGGTCCCAGGACAGGCAGGACAGCGCGGACAGCCGTTTGAGCGCCGGTAGCGCCCTGGCGAGTTCGGCCCCGCTGACCCGCCCGCGCGAACCGGCCAGATCGGGCCAGCGCAGCCCGCGGACCGCCTCGCCGCCGAGCAGGATGTCGAGGCCGCCGCCCAACGGATCGCCGTCGATGAGTATGGTCCGCCGGCCCGCCCGTGCGGCCGTGACAGCGAGGGCGCAGGCCAGCGTCGAGGCCCCGGCCCCGCCCCGGCCGCCGAGCACGGCGACGGTGAGCGCCGGGGAGCCCACGCCCTCGGCCGCGTCGGCGATCCGGTCGAGCAGCCAGGCCTCGGCGTCGGGGAGGAACAGCACGTGCTCGGCGCCGAGTTGGACGGCTCGGACCCACACCCCGGCGTCGTCCAGGTCCAGCCCGAGCAGCAGCACCCCGGTGCGCCGGCCGAGCCCGGCGCACCGGGCGGCCTGGTCGTCCCCGACCAGCACCAGTGGGGCGCCCTCCCAGACCTCGCGCGGCGGCGGCGCGCCCCGGATCAGCCTCGGTTCGGTGCCGGCGGCCGCGCAGAGCCGCAGCAGGTGCTCGGCCAGGCCCTCGTCCTCGGTGACGACGAGCGGGCCGGTGGCCCCGGGCCCTTCGGTGGTGGCGTGGTCGGCGATCGGCGTCGACATGGCGGGCTCCCCTCTGCGCCACCGGCCGCCAGGGGCGGTCCGGGGCGCGCGTCGGACGGTTCCGGCGAGCGGCCGCCCGGCAGACCTCTGGGAGAGGGAGGTGAGATCCGCCCGGCGACCGCCGCCGACCATCACGGTGGGGGGAGATCCGGATTCCGTCATCCACGTTCCGAATGCCTGTGGATAACTCGTGGGCTGTGGAGGAAAACGTTCACCCGGGCGGGGGGCTATTCGGCAAAGAATTGACGATCGGGGGTCACGGAGATGAACCGGAGGCCCGTCGCACCCTGGGTCGGCCGCCCGCCGAACCGTCTCCCGGCGCCGCGCGGGCACACCATCGCGGCCTCCCGGAGCACCGACCGGAACCAGCCGAAGAACCATGGGCGGCCATGAGCAAACAGCGACGCAGAGTGACGAAAGGTGGTCGACGGACCAGGGTGTCGACACCCCGTGTAGACCGCCGACGAGTCGGCCGCAGCATCTGCCGCGAAGGGCCTTCAAGCCCTGAAAATGGCCCCGGACGTGCGACGACCCCCGCCGGGGGGGAGAGCGGGGGTCGTCTATCCACAGCCCGACTCGGGGGGGAGGAGCCGGACCGGGTTAGCACGGTCGCGAACGATCCGTGACTTCCATGGTGTACCCGAGCGGCCAGAAACACAAACCCGCACGCCCACGAGTACACCGAATGGCGGCCTGTTTTGCGGCTCCCTCTATCCTCGGTTCCCGTGGACACCACCGAGAACGCCGACGACCGCGCCGACGACTCCCCGGGCGAGGCCACCGGGCCCGAGCAACTCCGCTCACCCGCGGGCCCCCGGGCGGGCGGGCCGCGCACGGCGGCATTCTTCGACCTGGACAAGACCATCATCGCCAAGTCGAGCGCGCTGGCCTTCAGCCGCCCCTTCTACCAGGGCGGCCTGATCAACCGTCGGGCCGTGCTGCGCAGCGCGTACGCACAGTTCGTCTTCCTGGTCGGCGGCGCGGACCACGACCAGATGGAGAAGATGCGCGAGTACCTCTCCTCGCTCACCCGGGGCTGGAACGTCCAGCAGGTCCGCGAGATCGTCGCGGAGACGCTGCACAACCTGATCGACCCGATCATCTATGACGAGGCCGCCTCACTGATCGAGCAGCACCACGCGGCCGGGCGGGACGTGGTGATCGTCAGCAGCTCGGGTTCCGAGGTGGTCGAGCCGATCGGCGCGCTGCTCGGCGCGGACCACGTGATCGCCACCCGGCTCAAGGTCGAGGACGGCTGCTACACCGGCGAGATCGAGTACTACGCCTACGCCGAGAACAAGGCCGCCGCGATCCGGGAGTTGGCCGAGTCCGAGGGCTACGACCTGGCCGAGTCCTACGCCTACAGCGACTCCTCCACCGACCTGCCGCTGCTGGCGGCCGTCGGCCACCCGTCGGCGGTCAACCCCGATCGCGCGCTGCGCAAGGAGGCGCAGGCCCGGGAGTGGCCGGTGCTCGTCTTCGACCGGCCGGTGGAACTGCGGCGGCGGCTCCCGGAGTTCTCCGCACCGAGCGGTTCGGTGCTGACGGCCGTGGCGATCGGGACGGCCGTCGTGACCGCCGGGGTCATCTGGTACCTGGCCCACCGGCGCCGCCCAACGGCCTGAGCCGCACGCCCCGGACGCCCCGGACGCCGCGGACGCCCCGGACGCTGCCGAACAGCGCCAGACACCGATGGACACCACCGGACCCTGCCAGCAAATCGGTCATTCCGCACAGACTTCTCATTTCGGGTTCCCCTTTCGCCCGAAACGCGATACAAATGAAGCACGGCCCGCGAGACCCGGTCAGGACCGAAGAGGTCAAACCGACAACGCAGTTAAGGCCCCACGGACCGCGTGTACAGATGACCGAGCACCCACATGCAGCCGACCCGCTGTCGGGCCGCCGGACCAGACGAACGGGCAGGATCCCCGTCTGATCGGCACTTCCGGTGCATGCATGGTCACCCGGGATCTGCACCAGCGGCGGCACCAAGCAGGATCAGGTGCCGCCGCATCTTCATGTCCGGATCTTCATGTACGGATCTTCGTGTCCGGATCCCCCATGTCCACATCCGCACATCCGGGCCCGCGCACCCGAAGGCGCCTGCCCGAGGGGCCGCTCAGACCATTCCGCGCTGCATCGCCTCGCACACCGCCGTGCTCTCCCGCACGCCGAGCCGCAGCGCCCTGCCGCAGTGCGCGATCCAGGCCGCCATCCCCTCGGGCGTGCCCGCCAGATAGCCGGCCAGGGCCCGCCGGTAGGCGTCGGTGCCGAGTTCCGCCAGCCCGACCTCGGCCGGGCAGATCGACTTCGGGTCGAGCCCCTCGGCGAGCAGCACGATCCGCTGGGCGGCCCGCGCGATCACGCCGTTGTACGCGCCGAACGGCCGCAGCGCGAGCAGTTCACCGTGCACCACCGAGGCCACCACGAGGGCCGGCGTCCCCACGCCCTGGCCCTCCGCGCGCGCCACCAGCAGCCGGGAGAGCTGGTCGAGCCGGGCCGCGACCTCCTCCGCGCCCGGGGCGGGCGGCAGCGCGGGCGGCGGCCCGTCCGCCTGGACGACCTCGACGCTCTCCACCGGCTTGAGTTCCCGCGGGAACAGCTCCTCGGCGCCCTCGCCCGCGCGGCGGGGCCGCCCGGCGGACGGTTCGCCGTCGCCGACGGCGAGCAGGTGCAACCGGGCCAGCACCTGGAGCGGCGAGTGCCGCCAGATGCTGAGCAGCTGGCCGGCCTCGGCGGCGATCCGCAGGGCCGCGCCGACGGTCCGGGCCTCGGCGTCCGCGCTGAAGTCGCTGCGGCGCCGGACCTCCTCCAGCGGCCAGTCCGCCCCGGCCAGCGCCGCCGACGCGCGGGCGCCGCGCAGCGCGGACTCGGAGGTGACCTCGGCCGCGCGGCGGCGCATCACCCGGTGGCCGTAGAGCCGGTCGACGGCCTTGCGGACCTCGGCCACGGCGTCGGGCACCCCGGGGAGCTGGGCCAGCGGGGCGAGGGGATCTGTTCCAGTGCTCACCTACCCGAGAGTAATGAACAGCCGGCCCCTCCCGGAACAGCAACCCCGGATCACCCGTTAGAGGCAATCCTCACTTCCCTCCGCCGGGGAGGCCCAAACCCCGGCTAGCATGGCCACTATCGGAGACGATAACTATTTCCAATTAGGGGCGCCTCGGCATGCGCGACCCCTGAGCAGGCGGCCCCGAGCGCGGGCCCAGAGCGAGAGCCGGAGTCCCAGATGAAGATCGCCTTCGTCGGCAAGGGCGGCAGCGGCAAGACCACGCTGTCCGCACTGTTCATCCGCCATCTGGCCGCCGCGGGCCGGCCGGTCATCGCCGTCGACGCCGACATCAACCAGCACCTGGGCCCCGCCCTAGGACTGACGGATGCTCAGGCCGGCAAGCTGCCCTCGCTCGGCGCGCACCTGCCGGAGATCAAGGAGTACCTGCGCGGCAGCAACCCGCTGATCCGTTCATCCGACGAGATGATCAAGACCACGCCGCCCGGCCGGGGTTCGCGCCTGCTGCGGATCGTCGAGGAGAACCCGGTCTACGCCGCCTGCGCCCGCCCGATCGCGCTGGACGAGGGCTCGGTCCGGCTGCTGGCGACCGGCGCCTTCACCGAGGAGGACCTCGGGGTGGCCTGCTACCACTCCAAGGTCGGCGCGGTGGAACTGCTGCTCAACCACCTGCTGGACGGCCCCGACGAGTACCTGGTCACCGACATGACGGCGGGCTCCGACTCCTTCGCCTCCGGCCTGTTCACCCGCTTCGACCTGACCTTCCTGGTGGCCGAGCCGACCCGCAAGGGCGTCTCCGTCTACCGCCAGTACAAGGACTACGCCCGCGACTTCGACGTGCCGCTGCGGGTGATCGGCAACAAGGTGCAGGGCCCGGACGACCTGGCGTTCCTGCGCCGCGAGGTCGGCGACGACCTGCTCACCACCTTCGGGCACTCGGACTGGGTACGCCGCCTGGAGCAGGGCGCCGAGCCGCCGCTGAAGTCGCTGGAGCCGACCAACCGGGCCGTCCTGGAGGAGCTGAGGACCGAGGCCGAGGCCGCGTACGGGCAGCGGGACGCGCGCCGCTACACCGAGCAGGCCGTGCTGTTCCACCTGCGCAACGCGGAGAGTTGGGCCAACGCCAAGGTCGGCGTCGACCTCGCGACCCAGGTGGACGACGCGTTCGTGCTGGGCGGGCTCGCGGCCGACGGCGTGCGTTCCACCCCGGCGGGCGCACACGCCTGACCCCACTCCACCCCGAACGGGCCGTGGCCCTCCCCCTGCACCCGGGGAGGGCCACGGCCCGTTCCGCATGCCCGGGCAACCGGCGCCACCAGCAGATTCCCGGCGGTTCGAACACCACCCGATGGGGTGAATCAGGGGGTTTTCCCCTTCCCTCCCCGGGTGACGCTGTGCAAAGCTTTCATTACCCTCGGTTTACCGAGTCTTGATGGTCCGTCCCGACGGCCCTCGGCGAGACGTCCCGCACCTCGCCCAGGTCCCTGGCGGGCCCTGATGGTCAAGGTCCGGCCGGTGCACCCGTATTCCCCGCCGCGCCCACGCCATCCCGCCACACCGTCGCGACCCACGACAGCCGATCCGCCCCGGAGCCCCACCCCGGACTCACCGCCGGACCTGACTGCGTTCGTTCCCCCGGACAGACGGGAAGACAATGACCCTCGACATCTCCAGCGCACCCATCGCCTCCGACACCACCGACCACGCGCCACCGGGCCCCGGCACCGGCGCCCGCTGGGCCCAGGACCTCTCCGCCTCCCTGGTGGTCTTCCTGATCGCCGTGCCGTTCTCCCTCGGCATCGCACTCGCCACCGGCGCCCCGCTCACCGCCGGCCTCGCCGCCGCGGCCGTCGGCGGCATCGTCGTCGGGCTGTTCGGCGGCACCCCGCTCCAGGTCAGCGGCCCCTCGGCCGCGCTGACCGTGATCACCGCCGGATTGATCGTCCAGTACGGCTGGCGGGCCACCTGCGCCATCACCCTCGCCGCCGGGCTGCTCCAACTCCTGCTCGGCGCACGCCGGGTGGCCCGGACGGCGCTCGCCGTCTCGCCCGCCGTCGTGCACGGCATGCTGGCGGGGGTCGGGCTCACCATCGCCATCGCGCAGCTGCACGGCGTCCTCGGCGGCTCCCCGCAGAGCTCGGCGATCGCCAACCTCATCGCGCTGCCGGGCCAGTTGGCCGGCCCGCACCCGCCCGCGCTGCTGGTCGGCACGGTGACCGTGGCCGTCCTGCTGGGCTGGCCCCGGCTCGGCCGACTCCCCGGCCGCGCGGGCGAGTTCGGCGCCCGGCTGGCCAAGGTCCCGGGCCCGCTGGCCGCCGTCGCCACCGCGACCGCGCTCGCCCTGGCCCTGGACCTGCGGCTCGCCCACATCGGACTGCCCGCCTGGCAGCCGCACGCACTCGTGCCAGCGCTGCCGCACGGCCCGCTCGCCGGGGTGCTGGCCGCCGTCCTCACCGTCACCGCCGTCGCCAGCGTGGAGTCACTGCTGTCCGCCGTCGCGGTCGACCGGATGTCCCGGCGCACCGGCGACCTCGACCGCGAACTGCGCGGCCAGGGCCTGGCCAACGTGGTCAGCGGGCTGGTCGGCGGGCTGCCCGTCGCCGGCGGCGCCGTCCGCAGCACCGCCAATGTGCGGGCCGGCGGCCAGACCAGGTGGGCCTCGGTGCTGCACGGCGTCTGGGTGCTCGCCGCCGCGCTGGCGCTGACCGGCGGGCTGCGCCGGATCCCGCTGGCCGCGCTGGCCGCGCTGGTGCTGGTGGTCGGGCTGCAGATGGTGAGCTTCGCGCACATCCGCAACGTGCACCGGCACCGCGAGTTCCCGGTCTACCTGACCACCATGCTCGGCGTGGTGGCCCTCGGCGTGCTGTGGGGCGTCGCACTCGGCGCCGGCACCGCCGTCCTGCTCGCGCTCTACCGGCTGACCCGCGCCCACGTGGACGTGCTGGCCGGACCGGACGGCTCGGTCACCGTCCAGACGCACGGGCCGCTCACCTTCACCGCGGTCCCCCGGCTGAGCCGGGCGCTGGCCGGCATCCCCGCCCACGCCGAGGTCACGGTGGTCCACGACGGCTCCTTCCTGGACCACGCCGCGTACGAGACGCTGCACAGCTGGCGGACGGGGCGCCAGGGCGCGGGCGGCCGGGTCTCGATGGTGACGCGCCGCAGGGACGACGAGGTGCTCGACCCCGACGGCACCGTCCGGGCGGGCAGTTCACCCGGCCCGCACCGCTGCCGGGCCTGGACGCCCTGGGTCGGCCACCACTGCATCGACCAGCAGGAGGACCCGCACGGCCGCCTGCTGGACGGCGTCCGGGTGTTCCAGCAGCACACCGCCCCGCTGATCCGGCCCGAGCTCGCCCGGCTGGCCCGGGAGGGGCAGACCCCCTCCCAGCTCTTCCTGACCTGCGCGGACTCGCGGATGGTCACCAGCATGATCACCAACAGCGGCCCGGGCGACCTCTTCACCGTCCGCAACGTCGGCAATCTGGTGCCGGCCCCGTACGAGCCCGGCGCGGCCGACGACTCGGTGGCGGCCGCGGTGCAGTACGCGGTCGAGGCCCTGGAGGTGCGCTCGATCACGGTCTGCGGCCACTCCGGCTGCGGTGCGATGAAGGCCCTGCTGGACGGCGTGCACGAGCGCCCCGGGCCGCCCACCGCACTGGCCCGCTGGCTGCGCAACGGCCGCGGCTCGCTGGACCGGCTCCGCCGGGCGCCCGCCGGGTTCGCCGCCCGGCCGGTGGTGGACCTGGTGGAGCAGCTCTGCATCACCAACGTGGTCCAGCAGCTGGACCAGCTGATGGCCAACCCGGCCGTGGAGCGCCGGGTCGAGGAGGGCACCCTGCGGCTGGTCGGGATGTACTTCGACTTCGCGACCGCGCAGGCCTACGTGCTCGACCGGGCCGCCGGGACGTTCAGCCCGGTCGAGGCGCGCGTCGAGGCGGCCCCGGCCGGGCCCACGACGGGCGACACGCCCGAACGGGTGAATGCGGACGGCACGGCCCCCGTCGCCGGCGGCGAGGAGGGCCCCCGGCTGGCCGCCTGAGAGCCGGGCCCGGGTCCCCGCCGGGCGGGCCGGGGCACGGGCCCGCCGGCCGCCGTACGGCCCGCCGGCCGCCGTACGGCCTGCCGCCCCCGAGGCGGCGGGCCGTACGGCGCGTCGTTCGACTGTCGGTCAAAGGTCTACACCAATAATCCGAAGCCTCTTGTCAACTGCCCCATTCGCCTGGTGAGCTGTGCGCTGGGACACACGGGACAGTCCCCACGCACGGGATCGTCCCCGATCATGACTCGATAGGGAGTGCGCGTTGAGCAACGAGAGCCTGGCCAACCTACTCAAGGAGGAGCGGCGCTTCGCCCCGCCGGCAGAGCTCGCCGCAGCCGCGAACGTCACCGCGGCGGCGTACGCGCAGGCCTCCGAGGACCGCCTGGGCTTCTGGGCCGAGCAGGCCCGCCGCCTCAGCTGGGCCGTCGAGCCGACCGAGACGCTGGACTGGTCCAACCCGCCCTTCGCCAAGTGGTTCGCCGACGGCAAGCTCAACGTGGCCTACAACTGCGTCGACCGCCACGTCGAGGCCGGCCTGGGCGACCGGGTCGCGATCCACTTCGAGGGCGAGCCCGGCGACAGCCGCTCGATCACCTACGCCCAGCTCAAGGACGAGGTCTCGCAGGCCGCCAACGCGCTGCTGGAGCTCGGCGTCCGCAAGGGCGACCGGGTCGCGGTCTACCTGCCGATGATCGCCGAGGCGGTCGTCGCGATGCTCGCCTGCGCCCGGATCGGCGCCACCCACTCGGTGGTCTTCGGCGGCTTCTCCGCCGACGCCGTCGCCTCCCGGATCGAGGACGCGCAGGCCAAGCTCGTCATCACCGCTGACGGCGGCTACCGCCGCGGCAAGGCGTCCGCGCTCAAGCCGGCCATCGACGAGGCGCTCACCAAGGTCGAGGGCGTCGAGCACGTCCTGGTGATCCGCCGCACCGGGCAGGAGATCGCCTGGACCGAGGGCCGCGACGTCTGGTGGCACGAGATCACCGCGCGCCAGTCCACCGAGCACGCCCCCGAGGCGCACGAGGCCGAGCACCCGCTGTTCATCCTCTACACCTCGGGCACCACCGGTAAGCCCAAGGGCATCCTGCACACCTCGGGCGGCTACCTCACCCAGGCCAGCTACACCCACCACGCGGTCTTCGACCTCAAGCCGGAGACCGACGTCTACTGGTGCACCGCCGACATCGGCTGGGTCACCGGCCACTCGTACATCGTCTACGGCCCGCTCTCCAACGGCGCCACCCAGGTCATCTACGAGGGCACCCCGGACACCCCGCACCAGGGCCGGTTCTGGGAGATCGTCCAGAAGTACGGCGTGACGATCCTCTACACCGCGCCGACCGCGATCCGCACCTTCATGAAGTGGGGCGACGACATCCCCGCGAAGTTCGACCTGTCCTCGCTGCGGGTGCTGGGCAGCGTCGGCGAGCCGATCAACCCCGAGGCCTGGATCTGGTACCGCGAGCACATCGGCGCCGGCAAGACCCCGATCGTGGACACCTGGTGGCAGACCGAGACCGGCGCCATGATGATCAGCCCGCTGCCGGGCGTCACCGAGACCAAGCCGGGCTCGGCCCAGCGCGCCCTGCCGGGCATCGCGGCCACCGTGGTCGACGACGAGGCCAACGAGGTCCCGAACGGCTCCGGCGGCTACCTGGTGCTCACCGAGCCGTGGCCGTCCATGCTCCGCACCATCTGGGGCGACGACCAGCGCTACATCGACACCTACTGGTCGCGCTTCCAGGGCCGCTACTTCGCCGGGGACGGCGCCAAGAAGGACGAGGACGGCGACATCTGGCTGCTCGGCCGGGTCGACGACGTCATGCTCGTCTCGGGCCACAACATCTCCACCACCGAGGTCGAGTCGGCCCTGGTCGGCCACCCGTCGGTGGCCGAGTCCGCCGTGGTCGGCGCCGCGGACGCCACCACCGGCCAGGCCATCGTCGCCTTCGTGATCCTGCGCGGCGGCGTCACCGAGAGCCCGGAGCTGGTCGAGGAGCTGCGCGCGCACGTCGGCCGCACGCTCGGCCCGATCGCCAAGCCGAAGCAGATCAAGGTGGTCGGCGAGCTGCCGAAGACCCGCTCCGGCAAGATCATGCGCCGCCTGCTGCGCGACATCGCCGAGGGCCGCGAGGTCGGTGACACCACCACCCTCGCCGACAGCACGGTGATGAGCCAGATCCAGGCCCAGCTGCCGCCGTCGGGCGGCAACGGCTGAGCCTGCCGAAGCGATGAACCCGTGCCCCGGGCGGTGGTCACCGCCCGGGGCACGGCTGTCAGTCCTCCGCCCTCCCCCGGCCGGCCGCCAGGGTGCGCAGGGTGTCGTACGCGCCGTTCGAGTGCCGTACCGCTGCTCCGCCGGGATGCAGAACCGTCCCACAGGGCTTAAGTCCTTGAATGGGACAATCCGGATGTCACCCGAACGATCCCGTTAGACTGTTAATGACGCATCAAGATCCTTGAGCAGGAGTCCGGGCGTCACAGGGCGCGCCGGGAAGTCTGGTCGGCAACTGCACCACAGGTGTATCCGTTGCCGCTCCCAGCCCCTCAGGAGGTCCCGCGTGACCGACCAGCCGCCCGTCCACGAGCCGACGACCCGCCGCCGGCAGCTTCTCGGCCGGCTCTCCCTGCCCGAGCGGACCTTCGTCACCGACGCCCTGCGCACCGAGACGGTCGGCGGCGTGCTGCTGCTGATCGCCGCCGTGGTCGCGCTGATCTGGGCCAACGCCTGGCCGCACGCGTACGAGAGCGTCCTCGACTACACCATCGGGCCGTCCGCCCCGCTGCACCTGGACCTCACCCTGGGCAACTGGGCCAAGGACGGCCTGCTGACGATCTTCTTCTTCGTCGCCGGGATCGAGCTCAAGCGCGAGTTCGTCGCGGGCGAGCTGCGCACCCCGAGCGCCGCGGTGCTGCCGGTGATAGCCGCCGTCTGCGGCGTCGCGCTGCCGGCGATCCTGTTCGCCCTCGTCAACTCGGGCAGTGGCGGCCACCCCGCCGGCTGGGCCATCCCGACCGCCACCGACATCGCCTTCGCACTCGGCGTGCTGGCCGTGGTCGGCAGCCACCTGCCGTCCGCCCTGCGCGCCTTCCTGCTCACCCTCGCCGTGGTGGACGACCTGATCGCGATCCTGATCATCGCGATCTTCTACAGCTCCGGCATCAAGTTCTGGGCGCTCGGCCTGGCCTTCGCCGGCCTGGTGCTGTTCTGGTTCCTGCACCGGCGCGGGGTGCACGGCTGGTACCTCTTCGTGCCGCTGGCCGTCGTGAACTGGGCTCTGATGCACGAGAGCGGCATCCACGCCACGGTCGCGGGCGTCGCGATGGGCCTGATGCTGCGCTGCCACAAGGAGGGCGACGAGCAGCACTCCCCCGGCGAGCACATCGAGCACCTGGTCCGCCCGCTCTCGGCCGGCCTGGCCGTCCCGGTGTTCGCGCTGTTCGCCGCCGGGGTGACGATCTCCGTCCCGGCGCTGCGCGAGGTGTTCACCCAGGCCACGCCGATGGGCATCGTCATCGGGCTGCTGGTCGGCAAGACGGTGGGCATATTCGGCGGCACCTGGCTGGCCGCCCGGTTCACCCGGGCCGAACTGAACCCGCAGCTCAAGTGGGCCGACATGTTCGCGGTCTCGGTGCTCGCGGGCATCGGCTTCACCGTCTCGCTGCTGATCAGCGAGCTGGCCTTCCCCGGCGACCTGGCCCTCGCCGACCGCTCCAAGACGGCCGTCCTGGTCGGCTCGCTGCTCTGCGCGGCGGTCGCCACCGTGCTGCTCAAGCTGCGCAACCGGCACTACCGCGCGCTGTGCGAGGAGGAGGACCGGGACCTGGACGACGACGGCGTTCCGGACGTCTACCAGCAGGACGACCCGGCCTGGCGGGCCCGGGTCGCCGAACCGACCCGGCACCCGACCGGCGAGGGGCCCGGAACGGACCGCTGAGGCCTGCCAGGAGCCGCCCGCAGCCGGGACACATCCCTCCGGCGGGGCCCCGGAGTGGTGTGCGACTGACCGGTAGGGGCATGATTCTGAGCTGTCGACAGTCCACTGACGCCTCCGGGCCCCACCGACCCCCCGGAACCGCACCACACGGCGGCGTCACGCCGCACAGCCGCAGAGGAGAACCGCTGATGCCCGCAGGAGCCGCAGACCCGTCCAGCAACGGCCGGGCGCCCTACGAGGGCGAGCGTTCGGTGGGGCAGCTGTTCGCGGCGGCCACCGCCGACCTGTCCGCGCTGGTCCACGACGAGATCGCGCTCGCCAAGGCCGAGATCCGGGCGGACGTCAAGCGCGGCGTCTCCGGGGGCGTCTCGCTGGCCGTCGCCGGCGTGGTGGCGCTGGCCGCCGTCCCGATGCTGAGCGCCGCGGTGGCGTTCGGCATCCACGCGCTGGGCCTGTCGCTCGGCTGGTCGTTCCTCATCGTGGCCGGCGCCTACCTGCTGCTCGCGGTGCTGCTCGGGCTGATGGCCTGGCGTTCGTTCAAGCGGATCGAGAAGCCGCACCGCACCATCGAGGGCGCTCAGAAGACCGCCGACGTGCTGAAGAACGCCCGGCCGCGCCCGGCCACCAAGGAGGAGATCGACCGGGCCCTGGGCCGCATCCCGTAACGGTCCCTCCGGGGGCGGCGCGCGCCGCCCGCCCGGACCCCGCCGGGAGCGAGTGCCGGACACCTGTCCGAGCCGCGGATGTGACACGCTCTCGGTATGCCGCTTGACCAGAAGCCCGAACCCGCGCAGCCGTCCGCCGACTCCGGCCCCGCTCCGGCCCCCGGACGGGAGCCCGCCGAGGAGGGCCCCGGCATCGCCCCCGACGGCGGGGCCGACGGCGGCTCCGGCGGCGAGGCCGAGGCCTGGAGCGTCCGGCAGGCCGGCCCGTGGACGCACCGGGACCTCGCGGCCAACGGCGCCCGGTTCCACATCGCCGAGCTGGGCACGGGCCCGCTGGTGCTGCTGGTGCACGGCTGGCCCGAGTACTGGTGGGCCTGGCGCCACCAGCTGACCGCGCTCGCCGAGGCCGGCTACCGGGCGGTGGCCCTCGACCTGCGGGGCATCGGCGGCAGCGACCGCACCCCGCGCGGGTACGACCCGGGCAACCTCGCCCTGGACATCACCGGGGTGATCCGCTCGCTCGGCGAACGCCGGGCGCACCTGGTCGGGCACGCCTCCGGCGGCACGCTGGCCTGGGTGGCCGCCGTGATGCGCCCGTCGGTGATCCAGAGCCTCACCGTGGTCTCCGCCGCGCACCCCCGGGACCTGCGCCGGGCCCTGCTGACCGACCGCCGCCAGGCGGCCGCCTTCGAGCACGTGCTGGGCTTCCAGCCACCGTGGATACCGGAACGCCGCCTGGTCTCCGACGACGCCGCGCAGATCGGCCGCTACCTGGAGGCCTGGACCGGCCCGAACCAGCTGGACGAGGCGACGGTGCACGCGTACCGGCAGGCGATCCAGATCCCCAGCACGGCGCACTGCTCGATCGAGCCGTACCGCTGGCTGCTGCGCTCGATGGCGCGCCCGGACGGCATCCAGTTCGCCCGGCGGATGAAGAAGCCGATCACGGCGCCGACCCTGCACGTCCAGGGCGCGGCGGACCCGGTGCTGCTGTCGCACACCGCGCTCGGCGGCGGGGAGTACGTGGCGGCGCCGTACCGCTGGCGGCTGCTGCCGGGGGTCGGGCACTTCCCGCACGAGGAGGCCCCGGAGGAGTTCACCGCGGAGTTGCTGGACTGGGTCGGCCGCCACAAGGAGTGACAGCCGGGGAGCGGCGGGAGGGGCACGCGGGCGGGGTGCGCGGGAAGGGACGCAGGGGAAGGGCCCTTGGCCCCAACTCCCCTATTGTTAAGCTCATATGACAACCGCATAGGCCAACTTCGCCGTGCAACGGGCGGTTACCCCCACCGGCCCAAGGGCATCCATTCCGGTATGACCTGGATGCCCGATCGCGGCGGCGCCCCGCGCGCCCGACGCCACAACAGCTCCCAGCGCTCCGCCCACCGCCCCGACCGGGCGGACGACCTCGGCCACGACGGCCTCGACCGCCGTCAGCGCCCGGCGCAGCGCCAGCTCGGCATCCCCCGCATCCTCGGTCGGCGCGCCCGCTGGGTCGGCGCACGACTGCGGCGCGAGACCTGAGGCCTCGCGCCGCGTCACCCGGCCGGTTCCCGGCGGGTCAGTTCACGATCGTCGGCGACAGCGCGGTGAACCAGAGCAGGACGAAGGTCGCCACCGACATGATCGGCACCAGCACCTTCGTCTCGACGCTGTTCCCGCTGCGCTTGATCAGCACCACCTCGTAGCGCTCCCTGTGCGGCCAGAGCAGCGGCGCGCCCTTCTTGGTCAGGCAGTCGCCCAGCAGGTGCGCCAGGGTGCCCAGCGCCACCGCGTACGGCAGCCAGCCCGGCGAGCTCGGCATCCAGGTGTTCATCCCGAAGGTGCCGAGCGCGGACAGCCCGATGATGGTGATCCAGGCCTCCGGGCCGTCGCCCGGCGGGCAGAGCCGCAGCGCCCGGATCGCGAGCGCGAGCAGGAAGAAGGTCAGTGCGAGGGTGAAGTTGCGGCCCAGGAAGGTGACGCCCGCCCAGGTGCCGGCGCCCATCAGCGCGACGAACAGCAGCGAGTGGGTGGCGTGCCGGTGACCGCCGGAGGCCCAGGCCACGAAGCGGCAGAGCGCCTTGGAGAGCGGGCCGAGGAAGTTGGCGATCGAGCCGTCGTGGTGGTCGAGGTCCGGCAGCAGGGCCGCACCCGCGCACAGCACCGTGCCCATCAGTATGTCCGCCGGCTGCAGCGTGGTGTGCAGCAGCAGCGGGGGCAGGAACGGCGCCGAGGCGGCGTACAGCATCGCCCCACTGACCGCGTGCGAGTGACCCATCATCGGACTACCACGACCTCCCGTAAGACTCACTCCGGGACGGCGCCCGGTTGAGCCGAACGGGTGAGCGCGGCAGAGGCTACCAGGGCGGACTGACGGTGCGACGGATATCGGATGGTAGGACCCGGCGCGTCGGACCGCCGCCGGGCCCGGTCAGAGCGCGCAGCCCTGGGTGTCCACCCGGGTGTTCGCGGTGCTGCCCTTCTCCGCGTCGTCCCGCACCTCGGCCGCGGTCAGCACGTACCCGGTGTCGGCGCTGTCCAGCGACTTGGCGAACACCACGCCGAAGACCTGGCCGTCCGGGGTGAGCAGCGGGCCGCCGCTGTTGCCCTGGCGGACCAGCGAGCGGACCGAGTAGACGTCGCGGACCACCTGGCCGCGGTGGTAGATGTCCGGGCCGTTGGCCTGGATCCGGCCGCGGATACGGGCCGGCTGGACGTTGAAGGCGCCGTTCTCCGGGAAGCCCGCCACGATCGCGCTGTCGTTGGTCTTCGCCTCGCCGGCGAAGGCCAGCGCCGGCGCGTTCAGCTTGGGCACGTCCAGGACGGCGATGTCGCGCTGCCAGTCGTAGCGGACCACCGTCGCGTCGTACAGCTGCCCGGCCCCGCCGATCTGCACGGTGGGCTCGTCGACCCCGCCGACCACGTGGGCGTTGGTCATCACCCGGTGCGGGGCGAAGACGAAGCCGCTGCCCTCCAGGGTCTTGCCGCAGGAGGTGGCGGTGCCGACCACCTTGACCAGGCTCTGCTTGGCCCGCGCCACCGCCGGGCTGCCGGCCAGCGCCGGGTCGGGGGTGTCGACCTGAGTGATCGGCTCGTGCTCGAAGGGGTTGAAGACCTGCGGGAAGCCGTTGCGGGCGAGCACCTTGGAGAAGTCCGAGAACCAGTTCGGCGCGTCGTCGGGCAGCGCGTTCTGCACGCCGCCGAGGATCGCCGAGGAGCGGACCTGCTTGGACACCGTCGGCAGCGACGCCCCGGCCAGCGCCGAGCCGATCAGCCAGGCCACCAGCAGCATCGAGACCACGTTCACGGCCGCCCCGCCGGTCGCGTCCAGCACCCGCGCCGGGCGGCGGTCGATGTGGCCGCGGAGCTTCCAGCCGAAGTGCGCGGTGATCGCCTGGCCGATCGCGGCACACACGATCACCACCACCACGGCCACCACCGAGGCGGTGGTGCCCGGGCTGAGGTGGTCGAGCAGCAACGGCAGCAGCTGGACGGCCAGCAGGCCACCGCCCAGGAAGCCGACCAGGGACAGGACACCCACCACAAAGCCCTGCCGGTAACCCGACACGGCGAATCCCACGGCAGCGGCGATCAGCAGCACATCCAGGACGTTCACCCCGATACCCTCCCACGGCCCTCGACCCGGCCGCGCGGACGGGCCCTCACGAGGTACCGGCGTCGCCGCCCAGCAGCGCCCGGGAGTGGTCGAGGTCGCCCTGCACCAGGGCCAGCGCCTCGTCCGAGAGGTCGACGATCCGGGACGGGTCCCAGGGCAGCTCCAGTCCGCTGTGGTGCAGCACCCGGTCGATCACCCCGGCCGTGAACCCCCAGACCAGCCGCCCGGCCACCGCGAAGGCCGGCCCCACGTGTCCGGACGGGTGCCGCAGCCGGACCCGGTTCGCCGGGTCGACCAGGTCCGCGATCGACACCCGGAACACCGCGCCGGTCTCGCCCTGGTCCACCGGCCGCACCGGCGACTCCTCGCGCCACCAGCCCAGCACCGGGGTCACCACGAACCGGCTGACCGGGATGTACAGCGCGGGCAGCGCCGCGAACACCTGCACCCCGGCCGGGTCCAGCCCGGTCTCCTCCCAGGCCTCGCGCAGCGCCGCCGCGATCGGGCCCGGACCGTCCGGATCACCGTCCTCCGGATCCAGCGCGCCGCCCGGGAAGGACGGCTGCCCGGCGTGCGAGCGCAGCGAACGGGCCCGCTCGATCAGCAGCAGGTCCGGCCCGTCCGGGCCCTCGCCGAACAGCATCAGCACCGCCGCCGCCCGGCCGCCCTCCACCGGCGGCAGGAAGCGGCTCAGCTGCTCCGGCAGCACCCGCTCGGCGGCGTCCCGCACCGGGTCCAGCCAGACCGGCAGGCCGTCCCGCTCGATCACCGGGGCCGCCGACGGCTCCGGTGCCCGCCGCGTCACTCGCCCACCGCCAGGTCCGCGACCCGCCCCTGGTGCGCGGCGGCGTCGGCCCGGGCGGCGGCCTCCCCCGGGAAGTCCCCCGGCGGCCGCAGCCGCTGTCCGGGCTGCCCGCCCAGCTCGTACTTGAGCAGCTTGTGCGCCTTCTCCGGGTCGGTCTCGCCCTCCCCGTACGACGGGCAGAGCGGCGCGATCGGGCAGGCACCGCAGGCGGGGGTGCGGGAGTGGCAGATCCGGCGGCCGTGGAAGACCACCCGGTGCGACAGCATCGTCCACTCCGACTTCGGGAAGATCTCGGCGACGGCCGCCTCGACCTTCACCGGGTCCTCCTCGGCGGTCCAGCCGAACCGCCGGGCCAGCCGCCCGAAGTGCGTGTCCACGGTGATCCCGGGCACCCCGAAGGCGTTGCCGAGAACCACGTTGGCGGTCTTGCGGCCCACGCCCGGCAGCGTCACCAGGTCGTCGAGGCGGCCCGGGACCTCGCCGCCGAACTCGTCGCGCAGGGCGATCGAGAGGCCGATCAACGACTTCGCCTTGTTCCGGAAGAACCCGGTCGGGCGGATGACCTCCTCCAGCTCCTCCGGGTTCGCCGCCGCCATGTCCTCCGGCGTCGGGTACTTCGCGAACAGCGCCGGCGTCGTCTGGTTCACCCGCAGGTCCGTCGTCTGCGCCGACAGCACCGTCGCCACCAGCAGCTGGAACGGGTTCTCGAAGTCCAGCTCCGGATGCGCGTACGGGTACAACTCCGCCAACTCGCGGTTGATCCGCCGCGCCCGCCGCACCATCGCCAGCTGCGACTCCGGCTTCCTCGACTTCACCGCCGCCGTCTTCACGGCCGGCTTCGGCGCCGCCGCCTTCCGGGCCTTGCTCTCTGCCATGCACGAAGGCTACGCCGCCCGGCGGACCCCTCGGGGCCGATCAGTGCGACCGGCGCCCGCCGGGGCGACGGGCGGCCTGTTGTCCGATGAGCACCGCTGTCCGATGAGCACCGCGTGCGGCGTGTTCGGTTGCCCGGCCGGGGGCACCCGGGAGGCCCGCCGCCCGCCGTCGGGCCTCCTGCGCATCCCACCATGACCCCGTTCCGGTGCCTCCGACGAGAGTGGCGGAGGCACCGGAACACGCCCCTGCCCGCGGCGGAAGAAATCCTCGGCCGGAGCGATGAGTTCCGCGGCGGCGGCCGGTCTACCCCTGTGACCGATCCGTACGAGCGAAGGACCCACCCCATGAACACCGTTGTCTCCGCCGACGGCACCAGCATCGCCTACTCCGTGGCCGGCTCCGGGCCGGCCGTCGTCCTCGTGGACGGCGCGCTCTGCCACCGGGGTTTCGGCCCGGCTCCCGCCCTGGCCGAGCAGCTCGCGGCGCACCACACCGTCTGGACCTACGACCGGCGCGGCCGCGGTGACAGCGGCGACACCGCGCCCTTCGCGGTGGAGCGCGAGATCGAGGACCTGGCGGCCGTCATCACGGCCGCCGGCGGCTCGGCCGCCGTCCTCGGGGTGTCCTCCGGTGCCGCGCTCGCCCTGCGGGCCGCCGCGCAGGGCGTCGGCATCAGCCGACTCGCCGTCTACGAGCCGCCGTTCAGCGCCGAGGACGGGCAGCGCGCCCGGTTCGCCCAGTACGTGGCCGAGCTGGACGCGGCGCTCGCGGACGGTCGGCGCGGTGACGCCGTCGCGGCCCTCATGACCTTCGCCAGCATGCCGGCGGAGCTGCTGGACGGGCTGCGCGCGGCCCCGATGTGGCCGGCCTTCGAGGCGGTGGCGCCGACCCTGCCCTACGACGCCGCAGCGCTCGGTGTGCACGGCGGCGCGGCCGTCCCGGGCGATGTCCTGGGCCGGGTCGCGGTGCCGACGCTCGTCGTCGACGGCGGCGCCAGCCCGGAGTCGCTGCGGGCGCCGGCGCGCGCGGTCGCGGCGGCCGTGCCGGGCGCCGAGTACCGGACGCTGGCCGGCCAGACCCACGAGGTGGCGGCCGAGGTGCTGGCGCCGGAGCTGGTGAAGTTCTTCGCCTGACCGGCGGGTCCGGCCGAACCGACGGAACGCGGTCGCGGGCTCAGACCCCGGCGAGGAAGGACCGCCAGGCGGCGGCCACCCGCGGCGCGTTCCGATCGTCGGCGAGCAGGTCGAGCAGCAGACCCCGGATCACCGCCAGGGCGAGCGCGGGGTCGACGGGCGAGTCGGCCATCAGGGTGCGCAGCGGGGGCAGCCACTCGTCGAGCGAGGCGGCGGCGAAGCCGCGCCAGGGGCCGTCCGGTCCGGGGCCGAGGGCCCGGACGTACCCCTCGAAGAACAGCCTCAGGACGCTTCGGTGTTCGGGGGCGGTGAGCCAGTCCCAGAGCCGGTCGAGGGTCTCGCGCGGGGTGCCGGGCTCCTGCTCGCAGCGGGCCAGCAGGGCCAGTTGCTCCTCGCGGCCGGCGGCGAGCACGGCGCGGATCAGGCCCTCCTTGGAACCGAAGAGGTAGAGCAGCACCCGGGGGCTGCTGCCGATCGACTCGGCGAGCGGCCGCAGCGAGAGGTCGGAGAGGCTGTTCTCGGCCAGGTAGCGTCTGGTGGCCGCGAGCAGCTCGGTCCGGCGGGCGGAGGGCTGCGAGGTGTCGACAGCGTCAGGCATGCGCCCTAGTCTTCACTGAAACGACTGTTTCAGTGAAGACTGCTGCGGTGGAGGAGGCGGGTGCCGTGCCGGTGGAGATCCGGGAGGCCGACCGGCCGGGCGACCTGGGAGCGGTGGCCGCGCTGCACGGGGTGCTGTACGCCCGCGAGTTCGGGATGGACGCCACGATGGAGGCCCACGTCGCCCTCGGCATGGCCGAACTCGCGCTGGCCCGCGCCGCCGAGGGCGGTGCCGCGCCCGGCCGGCTCTGGGTGGCCGAGCTCGACGGGCGGGTGGTCGGCGCGACCGGGCTGACCCGGGTCGCGGACCGGCCCGGCTGGTGGCAGCTGCGCTGGGTGATCGCCGACCCGGCCGTCCGGGGCCAGGGGCTGGGCCACCGGCTCCTGGACACCGCCCTCGCCGAGGCGCGGGAGCGAGCGGCGCACGGCGTGCTGCTGTGGACCATCGCCGGCCTGGGCGCCGCCCACCACCTCTACGAACAGGCCGGTTTCCGGCTCACGGTCTCCCGACCGGCCCGCAAGTGGGGCGTCGAGACCACCGAGCAGGCCATGGAACTGGCGCTGGCCTGACGCCGCACCGCCGCACGAAGCACATGACTCGGAGAACGAGGAAGCATGGACCAGCACTTCAAGGACATCCCCACCACCACGCTGGCCGACGTGCTCGGGCGCGCCCAGGTGATGGACATCGGCATCCGTCCGCTCTGGCCGGGGGCGCCCCGGGTGGCCGGCCCGGCGTTCACCGTGCAGTGCCCGCCCGGCGACAACCTGATGCTGCACGCGGCGATCTACCGGGCCGAGCCGGGCGCCGTGATCGTCGTCGAGTCGGGCGACCTGGACTACGCGCTGGCCGGCGGCAACGTGTGCGCCGTCGCGCAGCGCCGGGGCGTCGCGGCCTTCGTGGCCGACGGCCTGATCCGGGATCTGGGCGAGGTCCGGGAGCTGGGCTTCCCGGTGTTCGCCCGTGGCGTGATCCCGATCCCGGGGGCCAAGCAGGCCCTCGGCACGCACGGCGCCCAGGTGCGCTGCGGCGGCGTGTCGGTGGCGGCCGGCGACATCGTGGTGGCCGACGAGGAGGGGGTCGTGGTGGTGCCCGCGGCCCGGCGCGCGGAGGCCCTGGCGGCGGCCCGCGCCAAGCTGGCCAAGGAGGCCGCCGAGACGCTGGACGACTGGGAGGCCGCGCACCACGCCCGGATCGAGAAGACCCTCGGCGAGCTGGGCTTCACCGGCTGACCCGGCCGACCCGGCTGACCCGGCCGACCCGGCTGACCCGGCTGACCCAGGTCAGCCCCCCGGGAACGCGGTCAGCCCCCGTACAGCCCGTTGAGCTCGCCGAAGCCGAGCGCGCCGTCCAGCTCCGCCAGCGTCCCGGGCCCGAGCAGTTCGGCCGCGGCGCGGCGGGCCGCGGTGTACGCGAGCTGGGCGAGGCCGGTGCCGACGCTGACTCGCCGCACCCCCGCGCCGGCGAGTTCGGCGACGGTCGGCCCGCCCGCGACGGCCATGGCGTTCACCGGCAGCGGGGAGCGCCGGCACAGCTCGGCGAGGGCGTCGAGGTCGAGCAGCCCGGGGACGAACAGGCCGTCGGCACCCGCCCCGGCGTAGGCCTCGACCCGGGTCAGGACGTCGTCGAGCCCGCCCAGCCCGAACAGGAACACGTCCGTACGGGCGTTGATCACCAGCTCGGGCAGGCCGGCCCCGGCCGCCGCCGCCCGGGCCGCCCGCAGCCGGTCGGCCTGCTCGGCCACCGGGAACAGCGGGCCGCCGACGGCCGCCGAGTCCTCCAGGTTGACGCCGACGGCGCCGGCCTCGACCAGCGCCGCCACGGTCGCGGCCACGTCGGCGGGCAGCGGCCCGTAGCCGCCCTCGGCGTCGACGGTGACCGGCACGTCCACGGCCGCGACGATCCGGCGGGCCGCCTCGACGGCCTGGGCCCGCTCCAGCCGGTGGCCGTCGCCGCGGCCGAGCGACCAGGAGACGCCGCCGCTGGTGGTGGCGATCGCCCGGGCGCCGGCCGAGGCGATGACGGCGGCGCTGCCCGCGTCCCAGGCGTTGGGCAGGACGAGCGGGCCGTCCGCGACGAGCTCCCGCAGCCGCAGCGCCCGCTCGCGCAGGGTGGGGGTGGAGGTGGGGGTGGGGGACATGCGGGGTCACCGTCTTCCGTGCCGTCGGGTGCTGCCTCGGTTCCCCCGCATCGTGCGGCCCGTCCCGCAGCGGCCACCACTGATTAAGCTGAGCCCGAATCTTCTGGGAGGGGCCCGGCATGCGGACGGCACTGCACTTCTCCGCGAACGACCTGGCGCTGACCCGGTTCGCCGTCTCCCCCATGCAGGAGGTGGTGACCAGCCTCCGCGCCCTCGCCCACTCCCCCGTCCCCGCGCTGCACCGCCGCTGGGCCGACCAGGTCCGCGCCCGGCCGGCCGCCACCGGGCTGGACCGCAGCCGGCTGGCCGTCATGGTCCCGCCCACCGGCCACCTGCCCGACTTCCTCAACCCCGCGCCGACGGGCTTCGCCCCCGCCCTCGCCGACGAGCTGGCCGCGATCACCGCCACCGGCGCCGGGCAGGTCCGGGCCGACCTCGACATCCTCGCCGCCGAGGCCGGCGGCCGCCTGCCGCCCGTCCTGGAGTCCCTGTACCGCGACCCGGCCGGGCAGCTGCCCCGGCTCGCCGCCGAGATCGAGGCGTACTGGCAACTCTCGCTCGCCCCGTACTGGGCCCGGATCCGCGCCCTGCTGGAGGCGGACGTGTTCCACCGCTCCCGGCAGGCCGCCGAGCACGGCACCGCGCGGATGCTGGACGACCTGCACGAGACGGTCCGCTGGGACGGCACCGCGCTGCGCCTGGAGCGACGGCACTGCGCGGTCACCCGGCTGACCGCCGGGGCCGGGCTGCTGCTCCTGCCCTCCGCCTTCGCCTGGCCGCAGGTGCTGACCCGGGTGCTGCCGCCGGACCCGCCGCAGCTGAGCTACCCGGCGCGCGGCGCGGCCACCCTCTGGGCGCCCCGCCCGGGCGGGGCGCCGGACGCGCTGGCCACCGTCCTCGGCCGGTCCCGGGCCCGGCTGCTGGCCGAACTGGACTCCCCGGCCTCGACCACCGAGCTGGCCCGCCGCACCGGCCTGTCCGCCGCCGGCGTCTCGCAGCACCTGACCGCCCTGCGCGCGGCGGGCCTGACCAGTGCCCACCGCGCGGGCCACAGTGTCCTCTACGCCCGCACGGCGGTGGGCGATTCACTGTTCGAGCCATTCGCGCAGGCGTTCGATCCGGTGCCTCCCCCGCGGCGCCCCGGCCGGTGATCCGCCAGTACGAATGGCCCCGCGCAGCACACCTCGGCGCACCCCCTCCTCATATGATCGGAGCGACATGCGCCATGCTTGGTGATGCAGAGCACGGTACGGAACTTGCGCCGGACGGCCCACCCGCCGGACGGCCGAGAAGGAGGAAGCACGTGGACGACGTTCTGCGGCGCGCCGCACTCTTCGCGGCACTCGACGACGAACAGGCCGGCGAGCTGCGCGCTTCCATGACCGAGGTGACCCTCGCACGTGGTGAGTCGCTGTTCCACGAGGGCGACCCGGGCGACCGGCTGTACGTCGTCGCCGAGGGCAAGGTCAAGCTGCACCGCGCCTCGCCGGACGGACGCGAGAACATGCTCGCCGTCCTCGGCCCCAGCGAGATGATCGGCGAACTGTCGCTGTTCGACCCGGGCCCGCGCACCGCGACCGCCAGCGCGCTGACCGAGGTCAAGCTGCTCGGTCTGGGCCACGGCGACCTGCAGCCCTGGCTGCACGCCCGCCCCGAGGTCTCCATCGCGCTGCTGCGGGCCATCGCCCGCCGTCTGCGCCGGACCAACGACGTGATGTCCGACCTGGTCTTCTCCGACGTGCCCGGTCGCGTCGCCAAGGCCCTGCTGGACCTCTCCCGCCGCTTCGGCGTGCAGTCCGAGGAGGGCATCCACGTCGCCCACGACCTCACCCAGGAGGAACTGGCCCAGCTGGTCGGCGCCTCCCGCGAGACGGTCAACAAGGCGCTCGCCGACTTCGCCGGCCGCGGCTGGCTGAAGCTGGAGGCGCGCGCGGTGGTGCTGATGGACGTCGAGCGGCTGTCGCGCCGCTCGCGCTGACACCGCCCCGTCCACGCCGAAGGGCCCGTCCGAGCGGACGGGCCCTTCGGCGTTCTCCCCGGGTTGCACGGGGCTTGCACCCCGGTCAGTCGAGGCCCGGGATCAGCCCGTGTTCCTCCAGGTACTCCAGCTGCGCCCGGACCGAGAGCTCGGCGGCCGGCCAGAGCGTCCGGTCGACGTCGGCGTAGACCCGGGCCACCACCTCCTCCGCGGTCCGGCAGCCGGCCTCGACCGCGGTCTCCACCTGCGCGAGCCGGGTGGCCCGGTGGGCGAGGTAGTAGTCGACGGCGCCGAGCGCGTCCGCGAGCACCGGGCCGTGGCCGGGCAGTACCGTCCGCACGCCGTGCGCGGAGGCCATCGTGTGCAGGTGGCGCAGCGAGTCCAGGTAGTCGCCGAGCCGGCCGTCGGGGTGGGCGACCATCGTGGTGCCGCGGCCGAGGACGGTGTCGCCGGTGAGGATCGCGCCGTCGGCGGGCAGGTGGAAGGTCAGCGAGTCCGAGGTGTGGCCGGGGGTGGCGACCACCCGCAGGTCGAGGCCGCCGACGTCCAGCCGCTGGCCGTTGACCAGGCCCTCGGAGCCCAGCCGGTGCGCCGGGTCCAGGGCGCGCACCTCGGTGCCGGTGAGTTCGGCGAAGCGGGCCGCGCCCTCGGAGTGGTCGGCGTGGCCGTGGGTGAGCAGGGTCAGCGCGACGCGCTTGCCCTGCTGCTCCGCGAGGTCGACCACCCGGCGCAGGTGGCCCTCGTGCAGCGGGCCCGGGTCGATCACCACGGCGAGGTCCGAGCCGGGCTCGGAGAGCAGCCAGGTGTTGGTGCCGTCCAGCGTCATCGGCGACGGGTTCGGCGCCAGCACGCACAGCGCCCGAGGGGTGGCCTCGCCGTCGATGGCGGCGGCGGGGTCGCCCGGCAGGAGTCCGCTCACCGGCTGCCCTCGCCGTCGCGGTACAGGGCCCTCGGCGGCAGCGGCCGGACGAGGGACCGCCGGGTCGCCTCGACGAACGGGACCGGGCCCTCGCAGGCCGGGGTGCGGGGGATCAGGCGGCGGGCGGGCAGCGCGGGTGCCGTCCGGCGAGCCACGTCGTTGTGGGTCATCGGGCGTCGGTCCTTTCTGTTCGGCGGCTCTGTTCGGCGTCGGTGGTGCATTGTCGGTGTTCCGCGTCGTTGGTGCTCGATGTCGGTTCTGTTCGGCGTCACCGGTGCTCCGCGGTGGTGGCGTTCGCCGTTGCCGTGCGGTCAGGCGTCCTCGGGGAAGTCCCCGTCGATGGTCAGTTCGTCGTACCCGGGCCAGCGGACCGTCATCCGGTCCCCCCGGACCTCGGCCCGGCCCAGCACCGGCGCCAGCGACCGCCCGGCGGCCGCGGCCAGGGCCTCGGCGGCGGTGTGCACCGGCGACAGCTCGCGCAGCACCGTCACGGTCGGCGGCAGCATCCCGAACCGGCCCTCCTGGTGGCCCCGGACGGCCTCGGAGGGCGTCAGCCAGGCCACCCGGTCGGCCTCGCCGACCTCCAGGGCCGCGCGCTGCCCGGTCGGCAGCGCGGCGACGAAGAACCAGGTGTCGTAGCGGCGCTCCTCGAACTCCGGGGTGACCCAGCGGGCCCAGCCGCCCAGCAGGTCGCTGCGCAGCACCAGGCCGTGGTCGCGGAGGAACTCGGCGAAGGACAGCTCGTGCGCCTCCAGCGCGGCCCGCTCGGCGCTCCAGTCGCGCGGCGCGGCGACGCTGTCCGCGTCCGGCCCGGCCAGCAGGACCCCGGCCTCCTCGAAGGTCTCGCGGACGGCCGCGCAGACCACCGCCCGCGCCGTCCGGGCGTCCACCCCGAGCCGCCGCGCCCACTCCTCGGGCGTCGGCCCGGCCCAGCCCGTCTCCACCTCGGCGTCGCGCGGATCCACCCCGCCGCCCGGGTAGGCGTACATGCCGGCCGCGAAGGCCATCGAGGTGCGCCGGCGCAGCAGGTACGCCTGCGGCCCGTCGGCCGCGTCGCGCAGCAGCACGACCGTCGCGGCGGGCCTGGGCACCGCCGGGGTCAGCGCGCCGGAGTCGACCGCCCGGATCCGGGCGGGCCAACCGGGCGGCATCGGGAGCGTCGTCGCTCGATGGTCCATGCCCGGATGCTAAGCGCACGAAGGCGGGGTTGGACAGGCCCAACCCCGCCTTTCGCGATCACGGTCAGTTGGTCTTGACCCGCACCTGCAGCTCGACCTCGACCGGGGCGTCCAGCGGCAGCACCGCGACGCCGACCGCGCTGCGGGCGTGCACGCCGGCCTCGCCCAGCACCTTGCCGAGCAGCTCGCTGGCGCCGTTGATCACGCCCGGCTGGCCGGTGAAGTCGGGGGCCGAGGCGACGAAGCCGACGACCTTCACGACCCGCTCGATCTGGTCCAGGTCGCCGATCACCGACTTGATCGCGGCCAGCGCGTTCAGCGCGCAGGTCTGCGCGAGCTCCTTGGCCTCCTCCGGGGACACCTCGGCGCCGACCTTGCCGGTGCTCGGCAGCTTGCCGCCGACGACCGGCAGCTGGCCGGAGGTGAACACGAACTCGCCCGCGCGCAGGGCCGGCACGTACGCGGCGACCGGGGCGGCCACCGGCGGCAGGGTCAGACCCAGGTCCGCGAGCTTCACCTCGACCTTGCTCATGCGTTCTTCTCCCGCTTGAAGTAGGCCACCAGCTGCTCCGGGTTCGGGCCCGGCACGACCTGGACGAGCTCCCAGCCGTCCTCGCCGAAGTTGTCCAGGATCTGCTTGGTGGCGTGCACGAGCAGAGGCGCCGTCATGTATTCCCACTTGGTCATGGCCAGACTCTAGACGAGCCGCCGCGGCGATCGGCGCCGCCCACGGACCGGCGTGTGAGGTGGCCCACAAAGGGGGCATGATTCAGGCCCGGCCCCCCTGGTGCTCCGGGCATCCGGCGCGCTCCCTGGTTACCCTCGCGAGAGGGCACCGGAGATCGGGCCGGCCGACGGAGCGGCCCCCGGCCCACGAGACGGACGGAGACGGAGCGTGGCACGCACCCCCGGCCAGGCGGCCCGGCGCGACCCCGACTGGGAGGGCGTCCGGCTGCACGTGGTCAGCGGCAAGGGCGGCACCGGGAAGACCACGCTGGCCGCCGCGCTGGCGCTGGCACTCGCCGCCGACGGCGGGCGGGTCCTGCTCATCGAGGTCGAGGGGCGGCAGGGCATCGCCGAACTGTTCGGCATCGCCGCCCTCCCGTACGAGGAGCGCCGGATCGCCTCGGTCTCCCGCGCCCAGCTGGGCCTGCCGCCCGACGAGGGGGGCGGCGGTGGCGGCGGCGAAGTGTTCGCGCTGGCCATCGACACCGAGCTCGCGCTGCTCGAGTACCTGGAGATGTTCTACAAGCTCGGCCGGGCCGGCAAGGCGCTGCAGAAGGTCGGCTTCGTCGACTTCGCGACCACCATCGCGCCCGGCGTACGGGACGTCCTGCTCACCGGCAAGGCCTGCGAGGCGGCCCGGCGCAAGGGCCCGGACGGCCGCCGCCGCTACGACGCGGTCGTGATGGACGCGCCACCGACCGGACGGCTCACCCGGTTCCTGAACGTGAACGCCGAGGTCGCCGGGCTGGCCCGGATCGGGCCGATACACACGCAGGCGCAGGCCGTGATGCGGGTGCTGAAGTCGCCGGAGACCGCGGTGCACCTGGTCACCCTGCTGGAGGAGATGCCGGTGCAGGAGACGGTCGACGGCTTCGCCGAGCTGCGCGAGGCCAGGCTCCCGGTGGGCGGGGTGATGGTCAACATGGTCCGGCCGCCGGTGCTGGACGCCGCGGCGGTGGCCGCAGTGGACGGGGACCACCGCGAAGAGGTCGCCCTGGCCCTCGGCGAGGCCGGGCTCGGCGGGCGCTCGCGCAAGACGGAGACCGTCCGGGCGGCGGTGGAGCCGCTGCTCGACCCGCTGCTGGCGCAGGCCCGGGAACACGCCGAGCGGGTCGAGCTGGAGCGTGAGCAGCGCGCCGATCTGCAGCAGCTGCGGCTCCCCACCTACGAACTTCCGCTGCTGGGCGAGGGCGTGGACCTCGGCGGGCTGTACCGGCTGGCGGGCGAACTGAAACGGCAGGGGGCGGCGTGACCAGCAGCGGAACCAGCGGCGGCAGCGGCGGGGCCGGCCGGACCAGCGGCCACGGCGGCAGCGGCGGCCACCACGGCAACGGCCACGGCGGCAACGGCGTACGCTCCACCGGCAGCCGACTCGCCGTCGACGAGCTGATCGACGACCCGAAGACCAGGATCATCGTCTGCTGCGGCTCCGGCGGCGTCGGCAAGACCACCACCGCCGCGGCGATCGGCCTGCGGGCCGCCGAACGCGGCCGCAAGGTCGTGGTGCTGACCATCGACCCGGCCCGGCGGCTCGCCCAGTCGATGGGCCTGACCGAGCTGGACAACACCCCCCGGGTCGTCAAGGGGGTCACCGGCGACGGCGAGCTGCAGGCCATGATGCTCGACATGAAGCGGACCTTCGACGAGGTCGTGCTCGCCCACGCCGAACCCGAACGGGCCAAGGCGATCATGGAGAACCCGTTCTACCAGTCCCTGTCGGCCGGCTTCGCGGGCACGCAGGAGTACATGGCGATGGAGAAGCTCGGGCAGCTGCGCGCCGCCGAGGAGTGGGACCTGATCGTCGTCGACACCCCGCCGTCCCGCTCGGCGCTGGACTTCCTGGACGCACCCAACCGGCTCGGGTCCTTCCTCGACGGCCGGGTGATCCGGATCCTGACCGCCCCGGCCAAGGTCGGCGGCCGCAGCGCGATGCGGTTCCTCAACGCCGGGATGGGCCTGCTCACCGGCACCCTGGGCAAGATCTTCGGCGCCCAGCTGCTCACCGACGTGCAGACCTTCGTCAGCGCGATGGACTCGATGTTCGGCGGCTTCCGCGAGCGCGCCGACCGCACGTACCAGCTGCTCAAGGCGCCGGGCACGGCGTTCCTGGTGGTGGCCGCGCCGGAGCGGGACGCGCTGCGCGAGGCGGCGTACTTCGTCGACCGGCTCGCCGCGGACCGGATGCCGCTGGCCGGGCTGGTGCTCAACCGGGTGCACGGCTCGGGCGCGCCGCAGCTCACCGCGGAACGGGCGCTGGCGGCCGCCGAGGCGCTGGAGGAGAACGGCTCGGAGCACGCCTCGCCCGAGGCCGAACTGCTCGCGGCCGGGTTGCTGCGGCTGCACGCCGAGCGGATGCAGATCATGGGGCGGGAGCGCCGCACCCGGGACCGCTTCGTGTCGGTGTACCCGGACGTGCCGATCGTGGAGGTCGCCGCGCTGCCTGGCGACGTGCACGACCTGGACGGGCTGCGGGCCATCGGGGACCGGCTCAGCGGCGCCGCGTAGGCGCCGACCCGCGCCGGACGCCCGGCACCGACGTATCCGGCGCGGGTGCGCCTGTGCCCCCAGCACAGGTGTGCCCGTCGCCGGTGTGCTCGGCGCCGCCATGTTCGTCGCCGATGTGCTCAGCGCCGGTATGCCCGGCGCCGTCGTGCTCAGCGCCGGTATGCCCAGCGCTGTCGTGCTCAGCGCCGGTATGCCCGGCGCCGTCGTGCTCAGCCCGCCTGGGCGTAGTCCGTCAGTATCACACCGGTGGCGAGGGACTCCTCGTACTCGGTGCGGGCCGTCTCCAGCAGTCTCCGCCACGACATGACCGTCGGGCGGCGGCGCAGCAGCGCCCGGCGCTCGCGCTCCGTCATCCCGCCCCAGACCCCGAACTCGACCCGGTTGTCCAGTGCGTCTGCCAGACATTCCGTGCGAACGGGGCACCCGCTGCACACCGCCTTGGCGCGGTTCTGCGCCGCCCCCTGGACGAACAACTCGTCCGGATCACTCGTGCGGCAGGCGGCCTGCGCACTCCAGTCGTCAACCCAGCCCATCCCGGCGCCGTCCTCTCCCGTATCGAGGCTCCCCCACGGCGGCAACGGCATACTCACCGTTGCCAGTTGAGGACGTTACGGAAGAACGGCAGCTTGCAACAGCCCCTCCGGGCTCAATCTCGAATGACCCGATTGGACTATGGGTACCGGTCAGCTCACTCGTTGGAGTGATCGCAGGTCGCAAGCCTTGCCAAGCGCGCGGCAGCAACTCTCGCCACGCACGTCATCACTGAGCGCTACGGTTCACACGGGTACAGCAGGCCACAGCTGCCTCAATAACCGCCCAAGGATGGGCAATTCGGGCAAGTCTCCGCACTCACAAGAGTGAATAGTGTTGACGCACCGAAGCTGTCGCAAGCTTGTGACAAGCGTAGGCGAACACCTGCCCCTATGTGCGGGATTCGGCGACGTAGGGTTCTCCCCATGGCACCGAAGCGCCCCCAGGCACCCCAGCCCCCAGGCAACACCGGAGCTCCGCGCGGCAAACGCCGCGAGTCACCGCTGGACTTCGCGGGACACGGAGTGAAGTTCCTGGGCGTCAGCGTGCTCTCCGGAGTCCTGCTGGCAGGCCTCGCCCTGCCCGCCGTCGGCGCCATCGGGCTGACCGCCAAGGACACGGCGGAGAGCTTTGCCAACATCTCCGACGACTTCAAGACCCCGCCGCTCACCCAGGCGACGCAGATCTTCGACGCCAAGGGCGGCCTGATCGCCAAGGTCTACGAGCGCGACCGCACCGTCCTGACCGCCGACCAGATGTCCACGTACATGCGGCAGGCCCAGGTCGACATCGAGGACGCCCGCTTCTACGAGCACGGCGCCGTCGACCTCAAGGGCGTGCTCCGCGCGATCGGCAAGAACGCCGAGAGCGGCACCGCCTCGCAGGGCGCCTCGACGCTGACCCAGCAGTACGTGAAGAACGTCAACGTCGAGAAGGCCGGCGACGACCAGGCCGCGGTACTGGAGGCGCAGCGCAAGACCCTGGGCCGCAAGATCCAGGAGCTCAAGGTCGCGATCAAGCTGGAGGAGGATCTGTCGAAGGACCAGATCCTCACCAACTACCTCAACATCACCTTCTACGGCCACCAGGCCTACGGGGTCGAGGCCGCCTCCCAGCGCTACTTCAGCAAGAGCAACAAGGACCTGACCATCGCCGAGGCCGCCACCCTGGCCGGCATGGTGCAGAACCCGTCGTCCTTCGACCCGGTGCGCTACCCCGAGAACACGGTCAAGCGCCGCAACGTCGTGATCGACAAGATGGTCGAGAACAAGCACATCACCGCGGACCAGGCCAAGGAGGCGAAGGCCGCCCCGCTGGGCCTGAAGTTCAAGGACCCGCAGAACGGCTGCATCACCGCCCAGGCCGGCATGGGCTTCTTCTGCGACTACGTGCGCCACGTGGTCAAGCAGGACCCGGCGTTCGGCAAGAACGCCGCCGACCGCAAGAAGCTGTGGGACACCGGCGGTCTGAACATCTACACCACGCTGGACCCGGACAAGCAGGCCGCCGCCCAGAACGCCGTCACCAAGAAGGTCAACGTGACCGACTCGGTGTCGGCCGCCGCGACCATGATGGAACCCGGCAGCGGCAAGATCCTGGCGATGGCCCAGACCCGCCCGTACGGCCTGGACCCGAACAAGAACCAGACCGTCGTCAACCTGAACGTCGACGCCTCGATGGGCGGCGGCAACGGCTTCCAGACCGGTTCGACCTTCAAGCCGATCCTGGCCGCGGCGGCCCTGGAGTCGGGCATGTCGGCCACCCAGGCGTTCCCCTCCCAGAACAAGATCGACTACCCGCAGATGTCCACCTGCTCGGGCACCTGGAAGAACACCGACAAGCCGAAGGCCACGGTCAAGAACGAGCAGGACAGCGAGGTCGGCCCGTACGAGCTCAAGGAGGCGATGGCCCGCTCGGTCAACACCTACTTCGTGCAGATGGAGCAGCAGGTCGGCCTCTGCTCGATGAAGCAGATGGCCAACAAGCTGGGCATCACCCAGTCCGCCAAGGGCGACGCCTTCCAGGAGGTCCCCTCGATGGTCCTGGGCACCATGGAGCTCAGCCCGCTGACCATGGCGAACGTCTACGCGACCTTCGCGGCCCGCGGCAAGTACTGCACCCCGATCGCGATCAACAAGATCAGCACGGTCGACGGCAAGGACGTCGCCGTCCCGCAGTCCACCTGCAGCCAGGCCTTCTCCGAGAACACCGCGGACAACCTCAACACCGTCCTCCTCAACGTGACCGAGAAGGGCACCGCGGCCTCCCTCACCCTGGACGACGGTCGGCAGATCGCCGGTAAGACCGGTACCACCGACGAGAAGAAGGCCGCCTGGTTCAGCGGCTACACCCCGTCCCTCGCCACCTCGGTCTGGCTCGGCGGCCCGGCCGGCGGCGTGAAGATGAAGAACATCACCATCGGCGGCCACTACTTCAGTGAGGTGTTCGGCGCCGACGGCCCCGGCCCGATCTGGCAGATGGCGATGAACCAGGCGCTCAAGGGCACGGCCAAGGAGCAGCTCCAGACCGTCAACATCCCGGACCCGGTCAAGACCGACCCCAACGCCGGGGCCACCCCACCGGCCGACCCGAACGCCCAGCAGCCCGGCGGCAACCCGCCGCCGGCCCAGGGCGGGAACCCGCCGCCGGCCCAGGGCGGCAACCCCGGAGGCAACCCCGCCGGGGGCGCCAACAACGCCGGCGGGATGATCGGTGGCGGGTTCACCTTCCCGCCGGGCATCATCGGCGGCAACGGCAACGGCGGGAACGGCAACGGCGGCAAGCACGGCGGTAACAACGGCTGAGCGGCCTCCGGCACGGCACGCTGAAGGGGCGCCCCCGAGAGTGATCTCGGGGGCGCCCCTTCGGGCTTTGCGGGTCGGGCTCTGTGCCCCCGGCGGGCGAACCTTCGTCGGTACCTTCGCGGGTGCGGCCCTGGCGGGTGCGGCCCTGGTGGGTGGCTCAGCCCGTCAGCGCCGCCTTCACCGCGGCGGCGACCCGGCCGCCCTCCGCCAGGCCGTCCACCTTCGGCTTCACCAGCTTCATCACGGCGCCCATCGCCTGCGGGCCGGTCGCCCCGCTCTCGGCTACGGCGGCCGCCACGATCGCGGTCAGCTCGTCGTCGGAGAGCTGCTTGGGCAGGTACTCCGCCAGCACCTCGCCCTCCGCCCGCTCCCGGGCCGCCTGGTCGGTCCGGCCCGCGGTGTCGAACGCCTCGGCGGCCTCCCGGCGCTTCTTCGCCTCGCGGGCGATCACCTTCAGCACGTCGGCGTCGGACAGCTCGCGCTTCGCCTTGCCCGCCACCTCCTCGCTGGTGACGGCAGCCAGCGTGAGCCGGATGGTGGACGAGCGCAACTCGTCCCGGTTCCTGATGGCAGCCGTGAGGTCCTCCTGCAGCTGCGCCTTGAGCGTCGTCATGGCCCCGAGTCTTTCACCTGCGGCGTTCGGTCGCTTGCCATTAAGACCGACCGGCACATGGTGGGCGGTCGGTCTAAGCGGTCTGCGGGATCCTCCCGAGGGTCCGCCGGGCTCTCCCCGCCGCAGTAACCTCTTATCCTGGTTACATGATGGACGGAGACCGAGGCGCCGCCGCCGGGCTGACCCTGACCACCCCCCAAGGCGCCGGCTTCCACTTCGACCCCGGCGCCCTCTGCCTCGAACTGCTCACCACCGGCGGCCTCGGCCCCTACGCCCGCTACGAGGTTCTGCACCAGCCGTCCGACCTCGCCCGCTGGCTACCCCGCTCCCGGCTGCGGCTGCCCGCCGACGCCGTCCGCATCGACCCCGCCCAGCTCACCGCCACCCGCACCCTGCGCGACGCGCTCTGGCGGCTCGCCGCCGACCGTGCCCACGGCCGCCCCGGCACCGCCGCGGACTACGCCGTCCTCAACCAGGCCGCCGCACACCCGCCGATCGTCCCCCGGATCGCCCCCGACGGCACCGCCACCGCCCCGCTGCCCGCCGACGGCCACCAGATCGCCTCCACCCTCGCCCGCGACGCCATCGCCCTGCTCACCGGCCCGTACGCGGACCGGGTGCGCGAGTGCGGCGCGCACGACTGCCGGCTGATCTTCGTCGACACCTCGCGGCCCGGGCGGCGGCGCTGGTGCTCCATGGAACGCTGCGGCAACCGGCACAAGGTCCAGGCCCTGCGGGCCCGGCGCGCCGAAGACCACCCCGGAGCGGAGTAGTCCGCCGTATCCGCACCCGGCCACCGGACGTTCACCAGCTGATCCCCCGTCTGAGAGCATGGACCGATGCGACCGCTGTACTCCGTTCCCCTCGGCTTCGCCGCCGCCGGCGCCGCCTGCCTCGCCTACTCCGTCGGGTACGAGGTCCGTTCCTTCCGGCTCCGCCGGGTCGAGGTCCCCGTCCTGCCCCACGGTGCCCGGCCCATCCGGGTACTGCAGGTCTCCGACATCCACATGGTGAGCGGGCAGGGCAAGAAGCAGCGCTGGTTGCAGAGCCTCGCCGGCCTGCGCCCCGACCTCGTCGTCAACACCGGCGACAACCTCTCCGACCCGCTCGGCGTCCCCGCCGCCCTCGACGCGCTCGGTCCGCTCATGGACTTCCCCGGCGTCTACGTCTTCGGGTCCAACGACTACTACGGCCCGGCCCGCAAGAACCCGGCCCGCTACCTCCAGGCGATGCGCAGCGGCTCCCACGGCCTGAACAACGCCGACGGCACCGGCCGCCGCGGCATCACCGGCGCCGTCCACAACCCGTGGGAGAAGCTCCGCGACGGCTTCGACGCGGCCGGCTGGCTCGACCTCACCAACACCCGCGGCCGGCTCACCATCGGCGGCCTCGACCTCGAATTCACCGGCCTCGACGACCCGCACATCCGCCGCGACCGCTACTCCGAGGTCGTCGGCGGCCCCTCCGCCGACGCCGACCTCTCCCTCGCCGTCGTCCACGCCCCCTACCTGCGTGTCCTCGACGCCTTCACCGCCGACCGCTACCCGCTGATCCTGGCCGGCCACACCCACGGCGGCCAGCTCTGCATCCCCTTCTACGGCGCCCTGGTCACCAACTGCGACCTCGACACCCGACGGGTCAAGGGCCTCTCCACCCACCAGGCCGGCGGCCGCCGCTCCTACCTCCACGTCTCCGCCGGCTGCGGCACCAACCGCTACACCCCCGTCCGCTTCGCCTGCCCCCCCGAGGCCACCCTCCTCACCCTCACCCCGGCCCCCCGCTGACCTGCACCGGACGCCCGCCGGGAACCGGATTTCGTGTCTCGGCGAGCGTCCGGTAGAGTTCTACTCGTTGCGACGGAGACAGAGCAACAAACCGCAGGACCGGGGTGTGGCGCAGCTTGGTAGCGCGCTTCGTTCGGGACGAAGAGGCCGTGGGTTCAAATCCCGCCACCCCGACCCAGGTCAGAGGCCCTATCGGAGAGATCCGATAGGGCCTCTGACGTTTCTGCAAACACGAAAGTGCAGCAACCGCTCCGCCCCTCCCCGACCGCCGGCAACGCCTACTGAGGAAGCGTCGGCAGAGCGGGTGGCTCCGCCGACGCCACCGGGTGATTCAGGACACAGTGGGGCTGCGGCGTTCGACGAGGGTGACGTCGCGCCAGGTGCCGCGGTGTTTGCCGATCCGTTCGCGGGTGCCGATGACGCGGAAGCCAGCGCGAGCGTGGAGGGCGAGGCTCGCTGTGTTCTCGGGGAAGATGCCGGACTGGATGGTCCAGATGCCTGCCGTCTCGGTCGAGGCGATCAGGGTGTCCAGGAGGGCGGCGCCGACGCCTCGGCCCTGTGCGTCCGGGTGGACGTAGACGGAGTGCTCGACGACGCCCGCGTACGCGCACCGGTCGGAGACGGCGACGGCGGCGGCCCAGCCGAGGACGCGGCCGTCAGCGTCGAGGGCAACCAGGCGGTGGTCCGGGAGCTTGGCCGCGTCGAAGGCGGTCCACGTCGGGGCGGTGGTCTCGAAGGTCGCGTTGCCCTCGTCGATGCCGAGCTGATAGATCGCCAAGACCTGATCAGCGTGCTCGGGCACCATGGTGCCGATGCGCACGGCGGGGCTCATGCGGCGGCCTCGACGCCAAGGTCGGCGAGCAGGCCGCGGATCCGCTCCTCGATCTCGTCGCGGATCGGGCGGACGGCGTCGACGCCCTGGCCAGCCGGGTCGTCCAGCTTCCAGTCCAGGTACCGCTTGCCGGGGACGGAGGGGCAGGCGTCGCCGCAGCCCATGGTGATCACCACGTCGGACGCCTGCACCGCCTCGACGGTCAGCACCTTCGGGGTTTCGGCGGAGATGTCGATGCCGACCTCGGCCATGGCCTCGACCACGGCCGGGTTCACGGTGTCGACCGGGGCGGAGCCGGCCGAGCGGACCTCGACCCGGTCTGCGCCGAGGCGGGTGAGGAAGGCGGCGGCCATCTGGGAGCGGCCGGCGTTGTGCACGCAGACGAACAGCACGGACGGGACGGCGGGAGCAGTCACGGGTCTCTTCCTTCGGGCAGGTGCGGGGCGGGGGTTCAGCGGCCGGAGGCGGCCGGGTGAAGCTCGCCGTGCGGGAGGACGACGTCCTCGGTGGCGGGCGCGGCGCGGCCGAAGAGCACGACGACCAGGGCGAGGCCGACGGCCAGGCCGACGAGCTGGGCGGCGACGAAGGCCGGAGCGGAGGCTGGGGTGATGCCGGCGAAGGTGTCGGTGAACGCCCGGCCGACGGTCACCGCCGGGTTGGCGAAGCTGGTCGAGGACGTGAACCAGTAGGCGGCGCCGATGTAGGAGGCGACCGCGACCGGGGCGAAGTGCTCGCGGCCGGTCCGGGCCAGGCCGAAGATCAGCAGGATGAGCCCGGCGGTCGCCACCACCTCGCCCAGCCACAGGTGCGGGGCGGAGCGGTCGTGGGTCGACCAGGCGACGAGCGGCTCGGCGAACATCGCATCCGCCAGCACTGCCCCGCCGATCGCCCCGGCGATTTGCGCCGGGACGTAGGCGGCAGCCTCGCGCAGGTTCGGCCCTTCTCCGCCGCGGCGGCCGGTCCACCACGCGGCCAGGGTGACCACCGGGTTGAAGTGCGCGCCGGAGACCGGGCCGAGCAAGGCGATCAGCACCCCGAGGCCGAACACCGTGGCCAGGGAGTTGGCCAGCAGCTGCACACCGACGTCCTGGGACAACTTGGTGGCCTGGATGCCCGAGCCGACCACCACCGCGACCAGCGCACCGGTCCCAACGAACTCCACTGCCGCCCGGCGGCCGAGCGAAGCCATCCCTGTCATCCCGCACCCCCGGCAGCCGCGCCAGCCGGGGCCTGCAGCAGGGAGGAGAGCGTGACCAGGGCAGCGGGCAGCACCCAGTAGTAAACCCAGGTGCCGCGCCGCTCGGAGCCGACCAGGCCAGCCTCGCGCAGCACCTTGAGGTGGTGGGAGATGGTCGGCTGGGAGACGTCGAACGGGCCCGTCAGGTCGCAGACGCATGCCTCGCCGCCCTCGTGCGAGGCGATCAGGGACAGCAGCCGCAGACGGACCGGGTCGGAGAGCGCCTTGAACATCCGCGCCAGGTCGACGGCCGCCTCCTCGCCCAGCGGCTCGCGGACCATCGGCGAGCAGCACACCACGGCATCGTCCTGCCCGAGGACGACCGGTTCTGAATTCGACATATGTCTATGTTGACAGTCATCTAATCAGCAAGCCAAGCTCGCTGTACCGACAGGTGTCGATACAAGACCTCGGACCGGGGAGGACACCATGTCCCGTGTCTCCGGCAGCGGGAGCACGGACTCCGAGGCGTCGGTCTTGACCTCGGGCTGCAGCAGCCGGCGGCGCACGCGCTGGAGCTGCTGCCGGACGAGGAGCTCACCCCGGTCCAGCATGACGTCCAGAGCGGTCAGGGCGTCGCCCTGCGCGGTCGTCACCTGGCGTTGGCCTCGGCGTTCTGGGGGGTGGAGGCGGAGAGGGTGAAGGCGAGCAGGGCTGTGGCGGTGAAGTCGTCTGCGGATTCGACCGTCTGCCAGGCTCCTACGTGGTCCAGGTAGCCGCTGCCGCGTCCGTCGAAAGCCGCGAAGGGGTTGCCCTGGTTCGTCGGGCACTTGCGCATGGTGGGGAAGGAGTTGAGATCCTTGAGCTTGGCAGCGGCGTTGGGGCCGTTGACGACACCGCCCAGCAGGATGTCACCTTCGCCGTCGAGGTCACCGGCGAGGTTGGCGGCCTGGTGCTCGGGGCAGTGCGGGAAGGTGGTGCCTGCCCCGATGACGAAGGAGGAACCCCAGGCGTTGGCGCCCAGCGTCCAGTTGCGCTGCTGGGTGGCGAAGGCGTCGTAGCGGGAGTCTCCGGTCACGCGGTGGTACAGCTGGGCGGTGGCGGCCAGACCGAAGGTGTGGGGCACGGAGTCGAAGTCGGTGTAGACGGCGCCGGCTCGGAACGGGTCGCGGGCCGCACGGGAGCTGCCGTCGTCGAGCTGTCGCTTGAGGTCGGCGACAAGCTGACTGCTGGTCACCTCCGCACTCGGGGTGCCGTAGTTGAGGAGCTTGGCGAGGTCGGCGTGTGCGAGTGCGCTGACGTCGCCAAGCCCCAGGGTGCCCTTGGTGTCGGAGTCGATGTACTGCTTGGCCCAGTGGCCGGCTTGCTTGATCCAGCCGACTGCCCGGTTGTCGCCGAGGGCCTGGCCGGCGAGGGCCAGCTCGCTGGCGCCGAATTCCATGTCGTCCTGCCAGGACGCCTCGGGATAGAACCCGTGGGGGAAAGCGGTGACCAGCTGGTCACCGGGTGCCGTATTGGCGAGTTCGTAGACGTGTGCGGCCTTCTCCAGCTCCGCGTGTGCCCGGTCCGGGTTGTCCGCCGCGTCCAGCTGGGCGGCCAGGGCGAAGGTCGCGGCGACGCGCCCGGCGAGGTTGGGGCTGATCGGCTTGCCGGGGGGTGCCGCACGGAAGACCGGCCGGTGCTTGATCAGGTAGTTCGGGTCGCCGGGCTTGACCTGGAGGGCGTCGTCGGCCTCGGGCAGGCGCCAGATGTCGTGATCGGAGCGGATCTTGCCGCTGCCGTCGTCCGTGTCGCCCTTGCCGAGACCGACCTGCACGTAGAGGGTGCGGGACTCGTCGTCCCACATCTTGTCGAGCCAGTCCAGCCCGTGGCGGCTCTCGGTAGCCAGCTCCTTCCCGCCGACGGGCGCGGTCCGCTGTGCAAGCAGCAGACTCGCGGTGGAGTAGGAGGCGGTGTGCGTGAACTTGAGGAAGTCACCGGCATCGTTCCAGCCGCCGGAGACGTCGACCGGGCCGTCGACCGGCTTGAGGGGCGCCAGCAGAACCTTCTCGTCCGCGTCGTAGGCCGGGGTGTCGTACACGGTGGCCTGGCGGTCCGCCAGGTGCGAGGGCTTGCGTCGCAGCTCGGTGGGAACGACGTCGGCTCCGTCGCGCTGGGCCTGGAAGAAGCGGACGTTGTCCTGGACGAGCTTGCCGAACAGTTCGTCCGCAGGCGCGATGTGGAACTGCGAGGAGGTCGCGCTCACGGGCCCGGACACCTCCACCCGGTAGTCACCGGGCTCGGTGAGACGGGACAGGTCCAGGGTGTGAACGGCCTTGTAGGTGCTGTTCCACCCGCCGGTGGAGGCCCCGACCTTGCCACTCAGCGCTTCCTTTCCGGAGGCGTCCCGCACCCGGAAGGACGCTGTGGACGCGGAGACGGAGGTCATGAGGTAGGCCTGTTTGGCCTCACCGGGCGTGTAGCCGACCTGGTCGACGCGCACCACGGCGCGAGGCGCTGCGGACGCGGAGGCCGCTGCCGTCGCTCCCTGGGCGGACTGGATGCAGCAGACCGCGAGCACGGTGGTTGCCACGCCGACAGCGGTCATGCCGATGACGCCGGTACGTATCTTTGCCATGCCCGCAGGCTGCCAGCGGCTTCATGAGGCGATCATGAGGAAGGCGACGGCACCCGGAGCTCCCCTGCCGAGTCGACGCTCGTGAAGCCGTCTTCGACGGCATCCTGGCGCTTCCATGCCGGTCGAGCGAGGCCGTCCGTCGGCTCGTGTCCCCGCACCTCGCCCAGCTCCGGTGATCGGCGCCGCTCTGCGGGGCCTCGACGGCCTCCCGAGCGCGCACCGGCGACCACCGGTCCACTTCGGGGATGCCCAGATCCAGCAAAGCCGCATAATCCACTCTCATCGCCATGACCCAGGCCTTCGCGATCTTTCCGACCAAGTAGGCTCCCCGGTCATGCGCGTACTGGTCCTTGAGGACGACCCAGAGCTTGGCCCGGCGATCACCAGAGGCCTGCGCGAAGCCGGCTTCGCCGTCGACTTCGCCGGCGATCTCGCCGAGGCCGACTTCAAACTCGCCGTCAACGACTACGACTGCCTGATCGCCGACCGCACTCTGCCCGACGGGGACGCGCTCACCCTCCTCTCCGCTCAGCGCAAGGCGGGCTCCACCCTGCCGGTCCTCCTGCTCACCGCACTGGACGCGGTCGCCGACCGGGTGGCCGGCTTCGAGCACGGCGCCGACGACTACCTCGTCAAGCCGTTCGCGTTCGCCGAGCTCAACGCCCGGGTGCGCACCCTGTGCCGCCGCGGCCAGCCCGCACGGCTGCCCGAGCTTCGCGTCGGCGACCTGGAACTCGACCTCCCCCGCCGCCGGGTGCGGCGAGACGGCGTGCTGCTCACACTGACCGCGAAGGAGTTCGCGGTCCTGGAGGTCCTGATGCTGCGTGCCGGCGAGGTGGTCACCCGCAGTGAACTCATCGAACGCTGCTGGGACGAGCAGGCCGAACCGCTCTCGAATGTCGTCGACGTCCTCATAGGCCAGTTGCGCCGGCGGCTGGGACCACCTGAACTCATCCTGACGGTACGCGGCGCCGGGTACCGCCTCGCCGACCCGGCCACGGGCCTGTGATGTCACGTACTCCAGCCGCCGCGCGCCTGCATCGCGTCCGGTGGGTGATGACTCTGCTCTTCGCAGCGACGACCGCCGTCTGCCTGCTGGTGCTCGCCACCATCGCCGTCCGCACCGACAGCCACTCCCGCACGAACGATCTCGACAACGCCGTCAGCCACCGCGCCGACGGCCTCGCCCGCACCCTCTACTACGACGCCGACGGCACCCTGCGCCTGGACTCGCTGCAGGAGGACGAACTCGCCCGCAGCGCCGAGGCACTCGCGGTCGTCCAGGCGACCCCGAACGCCGGACCACGGATCCGCTACGCGTACCCCTCCCAGGCCGCCCTGCCCGGACAAGCAGAACTCGACGAGATCCGGCAGGAAGTCCAACACGACCAGGAAACCACCCTGGTCACCACCACCGCCGCCAACGGGCGCCAGTACCACTGGGCCGCGGCCCCGGTCTGGGACGGTGACCGGATCGGCGCCACCGTGCTGGTCGGAGCCGACCCCGCACGCAGCCAGGCGGACCACAAGCGGCTGATCCAGTGGCTCGCCCTGGGCTGCGTCGCACTCGTGCTGGCGGCCGCCGCAGTGGGCCACCTGCTGACCGGACGCTCCATGCGCCCCGCCCTCCAAGGACTTGAGCAGCAAGAGCAGTTCCTCGCGGAAGCCGCCCACGAACTGCGCACACCACTGGCCACCCTGCGCCTGGTGGTGGAGAACGGCAGCGCCTCACCGCACCGGGCCCCCGCAGCCCTGGACGAGGCGGTGCGGCTGGTCGACCGGCTGGGCCGACTCGTCACCGGGCTGTTGGCCCGAGCCCGCGTGGAAGCCGGCACCCAGGAAGTCGAACTCACCCCGCTACGCCTCGACCAGCTGGTCGAACAGACCATCGAGGAACTGCCGGACCCCACCGGCGTCACCGTCACCACCGAGGCCGTCATCGTCGACGGGGATCCCGAGCTGCTGGCCCAAGCGGTCCGCAACCTCGTGGAGAACGCCCTACGGCACGGCGGCGGCACTCCGGTCGACGTGACGGTCGCCGCCACCCGGGTCGCGGTCCGGGACCACGGCCCCGGCGTGCCGGCCGAGGACCGTACCCGGGTCTTCGAGCGACGCGTCACCGGGGCCGCCAGCACCGGCACCGGCACCGGCCTCGCCATCGTCCGCTGGGTGGCCGAGCTTCACGGCGGCACCGCCCAGCTCTCCCAGGCCACCGGCGGCGGGACACTGGCAGAGCTGCTGCTGCCAGAGCGCAAGAGCGGCTGACGCGACCTGGCGACGCCCGGCCGTCATCGCCAGGCCACCTCATCCTCATCTCATGCAGCACCGGGCAGGGTGGAGCCGTGTCCACCTTCCCAGCCGGCCCCAAGTGGAGCCTGCGCTCCACCGCACTCCTCGCAACCACCGCGCTCGGCGTCGGCGCAGTCTTCTACGCCCTGCCCGCGGGTGGAACAACTCCCGCCGGGAACCCCGGCCCCGCGGCCCTCACCAGCATCACCCGCGCCATCGGCAAGGCCCACCTCCACCATCTGGCGCTCACTCAGGGTGGCCGACTGGTGCGAGAACTCCGCCCGTAAGGCAGTTCTCGCCGGCCGGGACCACCCTGGCGAGGCCAGGCCGTCCCCGCCAAGCCCCCTCATCTTCGCCTCATACACAACCGAGCAGAGTGAATCCATGCCCACCTTCCCAGCTGGCCTCACCTGGAGCCTGCGCTCCACCGCACTCCTCGCAACCACCGCGCTCGGCATCGGCGCAGTCTTCTACGCCCTGCCCGAGAGCGGGACAACCACCGACGGGGACCCGTCCCAGGCCGGCCCGGCCGCGATCCGGGTCGACCAGGTCGGCTACGCCGTCGGGGAAGCCAAGCAGGCCTTCGTGATGGGGACGGAAGCCGGACTGAGCCGGGCCGGCTACCGACTGGTGGACGAACACGGCACCACCGTGGCCACCGGCCAGGTCGGCAGCCGCACCGGAACCTGGAACAGCAAGTACCCGGACGTCCACACCGTGGACCTGTCGGCCGTCGACGTCCCGGGCAGCTACCGCCTCGAGCTCACCGGCACGGCCTCCGGCAGCTCCCCGAAGTTCCGCATCGCGCCCTCCAAGGACCTGCTCACCCCGCTCATCGAGGACAACGTCCGCTTCTTCCAGGCCCAGCGCGACGGCGCGGACGTCCTGCCCGATGTCATGCACCGCAAGCCCTCGCACCTGGCGGACCGCACGGCAACGGTCTACGCCACCCCGCACTACAACGAGGACGGCACCCAGCTGCTCGACGCGAAGCTGACCCCGGTGGGCGGCCCCATCGACGTCTCCGGCGGCTGGTCCGACGCAGGCGACTTCCTCAAGTTCACGCACACCACCGCCTACAGCACCGCCGATCTGCTGCTGGCCCTGCGCACCGCACCGCACGCCGCAGGTCTGGCCGACGAGGCCAAGCAAGGCCTGGCCTGGCTGGACAAGATGTGGGACGGCAAGACCGGCACCCTCTACGCCCAGGTCGGCATCGGCGCGGGCAACGACAACGTCCGAACCGACCACGACGTCTGGCGGCTGCCCGAGGCCGACGACAAGCTGGACGTGAAACCGGGTGACCCCGACTACCTGATCAAGAACCGGCCGGTCTTCCGGGCCAACGAGCCCGGCGCAGCGATCAGCCCCAACCTGGCCGGCCGCGTGGCCGCGGTCTTCGCGCTCGCCGCGCAGAGCAGCGCCAAGAGCGATCCAGCCGCCGCCAAGTCCTGGCTGAACAAGGCCGCGGCCGTCTACGCCAAGGCGGACACCGAGCCCGGCGACGAACTGGTCACCGCGTTCCCGCACAACTTCTACCCCGAGTACTCCTGGCAGGACGACATGGAGTTCGGCGCCGCCGAAATGAGCCTGGCAGCCAAGGCACTGGGCGACGGCCGGGCCGCCGGCTGGCAGCAGCAGGCGGGGCACTGGGCCAAGCAGTACATCGGCTCCGACACCAAGGGCACCCTCGGCGTCGCCGACGTCAGCGCCCTCGCCCACGCCGACCTGCTCACCGCCCTGAAGACGGGCGGTGACAGCGGCACGGACAGCGTGACTCCTGCCGATCTGCAGGGCGACCTGCGCCGACAGCTGGACGACGGCGTGAACCGAGCCGCCACGGACCCCTTCAGGGCAGGCGCGGTGTACACCGACTTCGACTCGGTACCGCACACCTTCGGCCTGGTCGCCACCGCACAGCTGTACGGCAAGGCCACCGGCGACCACCACTACGACGCCTTCGGCGCACAACAGCGCGGCTGGGCCCTGGGCGCCAACTCCTGGGGCAGCACCTTCATGATCGGCGCAGGCGAGGTCTACCCCCACTGCCCGGAACACCAACTGGCCAACCTCGGCGGCAGCCTCGACGGCACGGGCGAGATCCTGCGCGGCGCCGTGGTCAACGGGCCGAACGCCGCAGAGAAGCTCGCCGAACTCAACACCTTCCCCACCATGAAGCGCTGCTCCTCCAACCCCGGAACTGCCTGGACCGACTTCGACGGGGCCAAGGCCCGCTTCCTCGACGACGCGGGCGCCTGGCAGACCGTGGAACCCTCGGTCGACTTCACCTCCACCGCGATGCTGGCCTTCGCCCTGTCGCAGAACTGAACGGTTGACCAGCGCCCGATCGAAGCGGGTACGGAAAGGGAGGGGCTCCCCCCGGCGCGCTACGCCCTGGCAGGGGACGCCCCCATACGACCCAGTGGCCGGCCCCCTTCCGGAGCCCAGCCCTGAGTGGTTTTCCGGAGCTGCTCCGGAGAGCTGGGTGGGGTGGGGGTCAGAGGGTGGTGGGGAGGTCGGTGCGGGAGGTGATGTCGAGCTTGGGGTAGGCCTTGTAGAGGTGGTGGGCGACGGTGCGGGGGCTGAGGAAGAGTTGGGCGGCGATCTCGCGGTTGGTGAGGCCCTGGGCGGCCAGGCGGGCGATCTGGAGTTCCTGCGGGGTGAGCGGGGAGTGCGGGGTGTCGGTGGGGGCCGGGGCGGGGGTACCGGTGGCGGTGAGTTCGGCGCGGGCGCGGGCGGCCCAGGGGTGGGCGGCGAGGCGTTCGAAGGTTTCGAGGGCGGCGCGCAGGTGGGGGCGGGCGTCGGTCCGGCGGCGGGAGCGGCGTAGCCACTCGCCGTAGAGGAGGGCCGTGCGGGCCTGCTCGAAGGGGCGGTGGGCGTCCTCGTGCAGGTCGAGGGCGGCGCGGTAGGCGGATTCCGCGAGTTCGTCGGGGCCGAGCAGGGCCTGGCAGCGCAGCCGGAGGGCCTCGGTCCAGGGGCGGTCGGCGGCGGCGGTCCAGCGGGCGAAGCGTTCGTACGGTTCGGCGGCGCGTTCGGGGGTGCCGAGCCGGACGGCGGCCTCGACCAGGTCGGGGACGGCCCGGGTGGCGCTCACGTGGTGCCGGTGGGGGCCGGTGGTGAGGGTGTGCAGGCGGTCGGCGGCGTCGCCGGCGCGGCCGTGGCCGAGGTCGAGCAGGGCGAGCGCCCAGTGCACCCAGGGGCGACCGGCGGCCGGGGCGGCGGTCTGCGGGCCGGTGGCGGCGAGGGCTTCGGCGGCGAGGCGGGTGCAGCGGTCGGTGGCGCCGTCGAGGGCGGCCAGGTGGGCGAGGAGCGCGGTGAGTTGGCTGACCCACTGGTGCTGGCCGGTGTCGCGGGCGAGGGCGAGGGCCTCGGTGGCGGTGACCTCGGCGTCGCGGTGGCGGCCGTGGAAGAGTTCGGCCTCGGCGAGGAAGAACTGCAGGGTGGGCATCACGCCGATGGTGCCCTTGGCCCGGGCCTCGGCGACGAGTTCGCCGCCGAGTTCGGCGGTCTCGTCGTCCCGGCCGAGGATGAGGGTGGCGCCGCAGAGTTGGACGAGGTCGACCGGGGTCTCGGCGCCGGCCTTGCGGGCGGCCGCGGCGGTGTCCCTGGCGGCGGGCGGCCGGGCCGCGGGCCGACCGAGGGCCGGGAGTACGGCGGCGGGCAGGTGGCGGGCGAGCGGGGTGAGCGGGTCGTCGTCGGCGAGCGGTAGCGCGGCCAGCCGGTCGAGGACGGCGACCACCGGTTCCTCCCCCACGTACCAGGCGGTGTGGAAGGCCTGGAACAGCATCCGGGCGGCGTACGGCGCCTCGATGGCGGTGCCGGCGGCGTCGAGCAGCAGCCGGTACGCGGTCGGGTGGGAGCCGCGCCAGAAGTGCGCGGTGGCCCGGACCTGGTCGAGCAGGGCGTGCGCCAGGGCGTCGTCGGTCCGGGCCCCGGCCTCGTCGGCGAGCGCCTCGGCCTGTGCCAACCTGCCCTCCTCGGTGGCGGCTTCGGCGGCCAGGACGAGGCGGCGGGTGGCGGCGTCGCGGTCCGGGGTGAGCCGGGCGGCGCGCTCGTACGCGGCGGCGGCGCCACCGTGGGCTCCGCGGGCCTCGGCGCGGACGGCGGTGCGTTCCAGCGCTTCGGCGAGGGCGGCGTCGGGCGCGGTGGCGGCGAGGGCCTGGTGCCAGGTGCGGCGGTCGCCGTCCGGCAGCGCCCCGGCGATGGCCTGATGGACCGCCAGCCGCTGGTGGTGCGGGGCGCGTTGCAGGATGGCGGCGCGCAGGAGCGGGTGGCGGAAGGCGATCCGGCGCCCGGGCGTGACGGCCACCAGGCCCGACTCCTCGGCGGGGCCCAGGTGTTCGGCGGGAATGCCGAGGGCGGCCGCGGCGGGCAGCACGACGTCGAGTTCACCGCTCTCCTCGGCGGCGGCGACCAGCAGGAGGGTCTGGGTGGCCGGGGGCAGGCCGGTGACCTGGCCGTGGAAGGCGATCAGCAGCCGGCTGGTGAGCGGCAGGCCGCCCGGGGCCGGTGCCGACGAGCCGGTGGCGGGCGCCTGCGCACCGGTAGTGACGGGGAGTTCGGTGAGGGCGAGCGGGTTGCCGGCCGCCTCGGCGAGCAGCCGGTCGCGGACGGCGGCGGGCAGGTCGGGGCCGGCCCGGTGCTCCAGCAGCCGGGCGGCGTCGGGCTCGGACAGGCCGGTCAGCCGGAGTTCGGGGAAGCCCGTGTTCGGGAGTTCCGGAGCGGCGCTGCCGGTGCGGGCGGCGAGCAGCAGGGCCACCCCCTCGGCCTGGAGTCGGCGGGCGGCCAGCAGCAGCGCGTCCAGGGAGGCGTCGTCCAGCCACTGCGCGTCGTCAAGGATGCACAACAGCGGTTGCTCGGTGGCGAGTTCGGCGAGGAGCCCGAGGGTCGCGAGCCCGACCAGTAGCCGGTCGGCCGGGGTGCGGTCCTCGGCGAGCCCGAACGCCGCCTCCAGGGCGCGTCGCTGCGGCCCGGGCAGGACGTGCAGCCGGTCGAGGCCGGGCGCGAGCAGCAGGCTCAGCCCGGCGAAGGGCAGTTCGGCCTCGTACTCGACGCCGGCGGCCCGGATCACCCGGAACGGCTCCCCCGCCCGCGCGACCGCGTGGTCCAGCAGCGCGGTCTTGCCGATCCCGGGCTCGCCCCGGAGCAGCAGGACCCCGCTGCGGCCTTCCCGTGCCGCGTCCAACAGCGCCGCCACGACGGACTGTTCGTCTTCCCTCCCGTACAGCATGCCCCGACCCTACCGAGCGCGGGAACGGGCGGCGCCACCGAGGCCGAGCGCACCTGCGTACCCCGTCGCCGAACGCTACGTACCCCCGTACCGATACGTGACCGATTCGCCCGCGCCGCCCCGTCCCTACCTTGGTGAGCAGCGGGAACGAGCCGCCAACCACCCACCAGGACACGGGAGAAGACCATGACCGAGATCACCGCCAGCACCCTCCAGCAGCTCGCCGAGCGCTACCTCGCGGTCTGGAACGAGACCGACCCGGCCGCCCGCCGCAAGCTGGTCGACGAGGTGTGGGCCGAGGACGGCAGCTACACCGACCCGCTGGCCGCCGTCACCGGCCGGGAGGCGATCGACGCGCTGATCGGCGCCGCCCAGGCCCAGTTCCCCGGGCTGGAGTTCACCCTCGGCCCGGTGGACGCGCACCACGACATCGCCCGGTTCACCTGGAACCTCGGGCCGGCCGGCGCCGAGCCGGTGGTGATCGGCTTCGACGTGCTGGTGGCCTCGCCGGACGGCCGGATCGGCTCGGTGTACGGCTTCCTGGACCGCGTCCCGGGCGCCTGACGACAGGCCGGACGGGTCAGGGGCGCCCCCACCGCCCCTGACCGCCGCCCCAACCCCCTTGAGGAGAAGCCGAGATGAGCACCGCCCTGACCAACCGCTCGGAGACCGCTACCGCGACCGAGACCGCGGCGACAACCGAGGCGACAACCGAGGCTCCGGCCGACGCGACGCCCGAAGCCCCGCGCGGCCTGCTGGCGGTCGTCCTGACCGCCACCTTCATGACCGCCCTCGACTTCTTCGTCGTCAACGTCGCCGTCCCGTCCGTCCAGGCCGACCTGGGCGCCGGACCGGCCGCCGTCCAGTGGGTGATCGCCGGGTTCAGCCTGGCCCTCGCGGCCGGCCTGGTCACCGCCGGCCGCCTCGGCGACCGGTACGGCCGCCGCCGGGTGTTCGGGCTCGGCCTGGCCCTGTTCACCCTCGCCTCCGCGGGCTGCGGCCTCGCCCCCACCGCCGCCGCGCTGGTGGGCGCCCGGGTGGTGCAGGGCCTGGCGGCGGCGCTGATGGGCCCGCAGGTGCTGGCGATCCTGCGGACGGCGTTCAGCGGCGCGGCGCAGGCACGGGCCTTCGCCCGGTACGCGCTGACCATGGGCGTCGGCTCGGTGTTCGGCCAGTTGATCGGCGGGCTGCTGATCCGGGCGGACCTCTTCGGCCTCGGCTGGCGCAGCTGCTTCCTGATCAACCTGCCGATCGGCCTGGCCGCCCTGGCCCTGGTCCGCCGCTGTCTGCCGGAGTCGCGCGCCCCGCAGCGGCCGGGCCTGGACCCGGTGGGCGTGCTGCTGGTCACCGCCGCGCTGACCGGCCTGGTGCTGCCGCTGATCCAGGGCCCCCAGCAGGGCTGGCCGCTGTGGACCTGGCTCTGCCTGGGCGGCTCGGCCGCCCTGCTGGCCGGCTTCACGGTGCACCAGCACCGCGCCCGGGACACCGGTTCCCCGCTGGTCGACACCCGGCTGTTCCGGACCAGGTCCTTCGGTGCCGGTCTGCTCGCCCAGCTCGCCTTCTGGCTCGGCCAGGCCTCCTTCTTCCTGGTCCTCGCCCTGCACCTGCAGCTGGGCCGCGGCCTGGACGCGCTCGGCGCCGGACTGGTGTTCACCGCGATCGGCCTCGGCTACCTGCTCACCTCCAACGCCGCCCACCGCGTCGCCGCCCGGCTCGGCGGACGGCGGACGATCACCGTCGGCGGGCTGCTGATGGCCGCCGGGCTGGGCCTGCTCGCGCTCGCGGTGTACGGCGCGCCGGGCGGGAGCGTCTGGTGGCTGGCACCGGGGCTGTTCGTGGACGGCCTCGGGATGGGCCTGGTGATCGCCCCGGTGACCTCCGTCGTGCTGGCCGGGGTCGAACCGCGGCTGGCCGGTTCGGCGGCCGGGGTGCTGGCCACCGTGCAGCAGGTCGGCGGGGCGCTCGGCATCGCGCTGATCGGCCTGCTGTACTACGGCGCCGGCGACCCGGTGGCCGCGTTCGGCCGCAGTGTGACGGCGCTGGCGGTGCTGGAGCTGGTGCTGGTGGGCCTGGTCCGGCTGCTGCCCCGCAGGGGTTAGCCCCACAGCGGACGGGGCACGGTCCGGCCACCCCGCGGGGTCGGCGGAACGGAACGGGTGGTGGGCTACGGCCCCCGCCCGTTCCGTTCTGTCCCCCCGATCGGGTTGGATGGTCGGATGAGCGAGGAGAAGAGCGCCGTACCGGCATGGGAGCAGCGGTTCAGGGCGGCCCGGGTGTCACTGCCCGACTGGGCCGAGGACGCCCCCGACCGGGCGCTGTACGTGTCCAACGCGACCGGTACCTACGAGGTCTACGCCTGGGACCGCGCCACCGGCACCCACCGCCAGGTCACCGACCGACCGAACGGCACCACTGACGCCGAGCTGTCCCCCGACGGCGCCTGGGTCTGGTGGTTCGACGACCACGACGGCGACGAGTTCGGCGTCTGGCGCCGCCTGCCCTTCGCCGGCGGGCCCGAGGGTCGCGAGGCCGACGCCCGCGACGAGGAGGCCGTGCCCGGCCTCGCCGCCTCCTACTCGGCCGGGCTGGCGCTCGGCCGCGACGGCACGGTGGTCGTCGGCCGGTCCACCGACGAGGACGGCACCACCCTGCACCTGCGCCGCCCCGGCGCGGCCGAGGCCGTCGAGATCTACCGGCACGAGGAGTACGGCGGCGTCGGCGACCTGAGCTACGACAGCACGCTGCTCGCCATCGACCACACCGAGCACGGCGACGCGATGCACTCCGCGATCCGCGTCGTCCGTCTCTCCGACGGCTCGACCGTCGCCGAACTCGACGAGGTGACCGGCCGGGACGAACCGCGCGGCGTCGCCTGCCTCGGCTTCGCCCCGGTCGAGGGCGACACCCGGCTGCTGGTGGCCCACCAGCGCACCGGCCGCTGGGAGCCGATGATCTGGGACGTCGCCACCGGCGCCGAGACCGCGCTGCCGCTGCGCGACGAGCGGGGGCGCGAACTGCCCGGCGACGTCTCCGCCCAGTGGCGCCCCGGCGCCGAGGCGTTGCTCGTCGAGCACGAGTACGAGGCGCGCAGCGAGCTGTTCTCGTACACGCTCGCCGACGGCCGGCTGACCCGGCTGGACACCCCGCGCGGCACCGTCGGCGGCGCCACCTCCCGTCCGGACGGCACCGTCGAGTACCTGTGGTCCTCCGCCGCCGAGCCCTCCGCCGTCCGCTCCACCACCGGGACGGTCGTGCTGCGGGCGCCCGGCGCGGTGCCGCCCGGCTCCGTCCCGGTCGAGGACGCCTGGGTGGACGGGCCCGGCGGGCGGGTGCACGCCCTCGTGCAGCGGCCGGCCGGAGCGGGCGAAGGCCCCTTCCCGACCGTGTTCGAGGTCCACGGCGGCCCCACCCACCACGACAGCGACTCCTTCGCCGCCGGACCGGCCGCCTGGCTGGACCACGGCTTCGCGGTGGTCCGGGTCAACTACCGCGGCTCCACCGGCTACGGCCAGGCCTGGACGGACGCCCTGCACGGGCGGGTCGGCCTGATCGAGCTGGAGGACATCGCGGCCGTCCGGGAGTGGGCGGTCACCAGCGGCCTCGCCGACCCGCGCCGACTGGTGCTCAGCGGCGGCAGCTGGGGCGGCTACCTGACCCTGCTCGGCCTCGGCGTCCAGCCGGACAGCTGGGCTCTGGGCATCGCCGCCGTGCCCGTCGCGGACTACCACGCCGCGTACGCCGACGAGATGGAGGCGCTCAAGTCGCTCGACCGCACCCTCTTCGGGGGCACCCCGGAGGAGGTCCCGGAGCGCTTCACCGCCTCCTCGCCGCTCAGCTACGTCGAGCAGGTGCGGGTGCCGGTCTACATCAGCGCCGGGGTCAACGACCCGCGCTGCCCGATCCGGCAGATCGAGAACTACGTCGAGCGGCTGGAGCAGCTGGGCAAGCCGCACGAGGTCTACCGGTACGACGCCGGGCACGGGTCGCTGGTGGTGGAGGAGCGGATCAAGCAGCTGCGGCTGGAGATCGACTTCGTCCGACGTCACCTCGCCGCGGTGGCGGACGCCGAGAACGGGAACGGGAACGGGGCCGGGACCGGGGCCGGCGACGGGGGGTCGGTGTGAGGCGTCGGCTGACGCTCGCGGGGGTGGCGGTGGCCGGGGCCCTGGTGCTCACCGGCTGCTCGGGCGGGCAGGGCACCGAGGCCTCCTGCCCGCCCCCGGCGGGGCCCGCGGTGCCCAGTCCGACGCCGACGGCGGCCGCACCGACCACACCGGCGGCTCCGGCCGCCCCGGCCGCGAGCCCGGTCGCCACGGCGACGCGTGCGAGCGCGCCGGGGGCGGGACCGGGGCCGGCCGTCGTACGGGCGGCCTACGCGCCGGCGGGGGGCGAGGACGTGGTCCAGCTCGCCAAGGGGTCCGGCGGGTCGAAGGGGTCGAGCGGCTCCAAGGGCTCGTCCGGTTCGAAGGGCTCCGGGTCCAAGGGGTCGAAGACCGGGCGCACCGTGCACCACCACATCGACCACTACGACTCGGCCGACACCGTGAACGGCGGCCACGGCCGCTGCCACGACGAGCCGGTGTTCACCGAGTCGCCGACGCCGGTGCCGACCACCCCGACGGCGCCGGGCAAGCCGACGACCGTACCGCCCGTACCGGCGGTCCCGACGGCTCCGACGTCACCGGGCAAACCGGCGCGCTGACGCGAGGCGCCGAGACACCGAGGCACCGAGGCGGCGCCGACGGCCGGAGGGTCAGTCCAGGACCGGGTCCAGACCGAGGGCCCGGTCCTGCTCCGCCTCCCCCTCGCGGCGCACCAGGCGGAACCACATGAAGATGACGAAGCCCCCGAAGACGAACCACTCCAGGGTGTAGCCCAGGTTCTGGAAGGCCCGCAGGGTGAGCCCGTCCCCGCCCTGCGGCTGGACGGTCGGCACCGGGGTCAGCCCGGCCGGCACCGCGTCGGCGGCCACCCAGCCGTCGTACCAGCCGTCGTACGCCAGCACGTTGAGCAGCGCCGCCCGGTTGATCGTGCCGAGCTGGCCGGCCGGCAGACCGCCCGCCACCGCGCCGTTGCTGCCGCTGCTCTCCCCGGCCTGTAGCCGACCGGTGACGGTCACCTGCCCGGTCGGCGGCGGCACGGCCGCGGACGCGCCCTCGGCGGGCGCACCGGGCTCCCAGCCGCGGACCACGGCGGCGACGTGACCGTCCGCGGTACGCAGCGGGGTCAGCACGTAGTAGCCCTGCCTGCCGTCCACCACCCGGTTCGGGACGAGGAGCTGGTGCTCCGCGTCGTAGCTGCCGGTGACCGTGACGGGCTTGCCGACGGTCTCGGTGTTCACCTGCGGGGCGGCCGGGTTGAGCAGGTCGTCGATCGGCCGGACATCACTCGAAGCGGTGATGGACTGCTTGGTCTCCCGATGCGACGAGAACCGGTCCTCGAACCGGCCGAGCTGCCAGGAGCCCAGCCAGACGCACACCGCCACGGCCGCCACGGCCAGCGCGGTGCCGCCGAGCCAGCGGGGAGTCAGGAGGAACCGGTACACACCCCCCACGGTAACCACTCCTCACACCCGTCCCGCCCCCCGGGGTGCGCCGCCGGCCCGGCCGACCGGGCCGGTCACCGTCACGGGCTGAAGCCCCGCCGGGGCCGGCGCCCCCGTCAGCCCGCCGAGGGCGAGCCCGACGGCTGCGGCGCCGTTGCCCCCACCGGCTGGACGCCGCCGCGGTACAGGGTGCCGGCGCAGGTGATGGGCAGCGTGGCGGTGGCGACGGCGGGACTGCCGGGGGCGGGGGTGTGGGCGATGGTGGCGGTGGCGGGCCGGGTGCTGGGGTTGGCGGTCGGGGTGGCGGTGGGGCTGGTGCCGGTGGTGGGCCCGGCGCTGGGGGACGAGCTGGGCTGGGGGCCGCCGCTGGGGGCCGCCGAGGCGTCCGTCGCCGGGGCGGCGCCGCTGGCGGCGGGTGCCTGGGAGCCGGCGGCGGCCGACTTGGCGCCGCCCTGGCCGGTGGGCGCGGCGGTGGTGGCGGCGCCACCGCCGGAGGTGGGGCAGATCCGGTCGGGGATCCAGGCGAACGGCACCCGGTAGCCGGCCTGCGGGGCGAGGACGGGGGGGTCCGCGTCCATCGCGGGCAGGGCGGCGGCCGGGTCGCCGGCGGTGTGGTCGGCGGTGCGGACGAGGCTGCGGTCGGTGCCGCTCACCGCCGTGACGGCGACGGCGCCGGGGCCGCCGAGCCGGCAGCCGTGTCCGGAGACGTTGACCACGGTGAACGAGCCGTAGATCCGGCCGTCGGCGTCGGCCGGGCCGACCTGCGCGCCGCCCTGGCCGAGGTCGGCGCGGGTGCAGAGCGGGACGATCGCGCTGTCGCCGGTGCTGGCGGCGGGGACGGGCGCGGCGGGGGTGCCGTCGGGGCGGGTGGTGCTGGTGCCGGGGCTGGGCGAGGCGGTGGCAGGGGCAGAGGGCGAGGCGGTGTCGCCGGTGCCGCTGGGGCCGGGGCGCGAGGGTGTGCCGGTGCCGGTGCTGCCGCCGGTCCTGGTGCCGGTCGGGGTGGCGACGGACGGGCTGGTGGCGTCGGCCGAGCCGGGGCCGCCGGACAGGCCGAGGTGCTCCCCGTCGTGCAGCGCGGGCAGGGCGACGGCGACGGCGAGGGCGAGGGCGGCGGCGCCGGTCCAGGCCCCGCGCCGGACGGCCCGGCGGCGGGGTACGGCGTGCCGGATCCGCGGCAGGCCGCCGGGCTCGGGCTGGATGTCGGCGACGGCGTGCCGCATGAGCTCGCGGACGGCCCGTTCCTCGGCGGAGAACCCGTCGTCCTCGCCGCCCGAGGGCCGCTGCCCGGCGCCGTCAGCCATGTCCGGCCTCCATCTGGGTGCGCAGGGCGGCGAGTCCGCGCGAACCGTAGGCCTTCACCGACCCGAGCGAGATACCGAGGGTCTCGGCGACCTGCGCCTCCGTCATGTCCACGAAGTAACGCAGCACCAGAACCTCCCGCTGACGGCGTTGCAGACCACGCAGCGCGGCCTTCAACTGGTCGCGCTCCAGCGCATCGTAAGCGCCTTCTTCTGCACTGGCCATGTCAGGCATGGGCTTGGGCAGCAGCCGCAGACCGAGGATCCGTCGGCGCAGCGTGGAGCGGGACAGGTTGACCACGGTCTGCCGCAGGTAGGCCAGGGTCTTCTCGGGCTCGCGGACCCGGCGCCGGGCGGCGTGCACCCGGATGAACGCCTCCTGGACGACGTCCTCACAGGTCGAGAGGTCGTCCAGGAGCAGCGCGGCGAGCCGCAGCAGGGAGCGGTAGTGGGCCTGGTAGGTCTCGGTGAGCAGGTCCTCGCTGGTACCCGCGTCGGTACCGGCACCGGAGTCCGCCGCACCGGGTGCGACCGAGGTCATCTGGTCGTCTTCCGGCCTACTCGCCGGCCACGGGGCACGCGAGAGGAAGGCCACCGCGGCTCTCGCCGGGATGCCCGCCCCTACCCCCACCATCACGTTCGCCACGCCCGTTGGACACTCGATCCCCTGTCATGGTTGCCCAGCCCGGGGGCCATTCTTCCGCATCGGCGGAAGCGGCCTCCAGGGGATTCCATCGGGATTCCGGACAGATTGTGTCGAGGAGCGGACACTCCCTCCCCCGAGGTGTGCCCCTTCCTGCACCTGGGCGCGCCCCTTCCTCCCCCTGAGGCGTGTCCCTTCCTGCCCTAGAGCGCGTCCCCCTCCTGCTCCAGTGTCAGCTCGCCGGCCACCAGTTCCGCGATCTGCAGCAGGTTGAGCGCCGCGCCCTTGCGCAGGTTGTCGCCGCAGAGGAAGAGGTCGAGCGCGGCCGGCTCGTCCAGCGCCCGGCGCACCCGCCCGACCCAGACCGGGTCCGTCCCGACCACGTCGTTCGGGGTGGGGAACTCGCCGGCCGCCGGGTCGTCGTAGAGCACGACGCCGGGGGCGTCGCGGAGGATCTGCTGCGCGTGCTCCTGGGTGACCTCGCGTTCGAACACCGCGTGCACGGCCAGCGCGTGGGTGCGGACGACCGGGATGCGGACGCAGGTCGCGGAGACCTTCAGGGCGGGCAGGCCGAGGACCTTGCGGGCCTCGTCGCGGATGCCGACCTCCTCGGAGGACCAGCCGCCGTCCATCAGGAAGCCCGTCCAGGGCACCGCGTTGAGGGCGAGCGGGCCGGCGAACGGCCCGTGCTCGGCGATCACCGCGCGCAGGTCGCCGGTCTGCCGGCCGACCTCGGTGCCGGCCACCAGGGCGGTCTGCTCGCGCAGCGCCGCCTCGCCGATCCGGCCCTCGCCGGAGGCGGCCTGGTAGGAGGCGACGACGAGTCGCGCGAGCCCGTACTCGGCGTGCAGGGCACCGACGGCCGCGATCATCGCGAGGGTGGTGCTGGCCGGGCTGGCGACGATGCCGCGGGCGCGCAGCCGCAGCGCGGCCGCGTTGACCTCGGGGACGACCAGCGGCACGTCCTCGGCGGTGCGGAAGGCGGCGGAGTCGTCGACCACCACGACGCCCTTGGCGGCCGCGATCGGCGCCCACTGGGCGGCGACCTCGGCGGGGACGGCGAACACGGCGACGTCGATCCCCTCGAAGGCCTCCTCCGCCAGCGGGACGACCTCGACCGGCTCCCCCCGCACGACCGGCGTGCGGCCGGCCGAGCGCGGGGAGGCGATGAGTCGGACCTCGCCCCAGACGTCCTGGCGGAGGGAGAGCAGGCCGAGCAGCACCTCGCCGACCGCGCCGGTGGCGCCGACGACGGCGAGGTTCGCCCGCCGGGTCATCGCCCGGTGCCTCCGTAGACGACGGCTTCGTCCGTCTCGCTGTCCAGTCCGAAGGCGCTGTGCACGGCGCGGACGGCCTCCGGCACGTCCTCGGCGCGGGTGACGACCGAGATGCGGATCTCCGAGGTGGAGATCAGCTCGATGTTGACGCCCGCGGCGGACAGCGCCTCGAAGAAGGCCGCGGTGACGCCCGGGTTGGAGCGCATGCCCGCGCCGACCAGGGAGATCTTGCCGATCGCGTCGTCGTAGCGCAGCGACTCGTAGCCGATGCCCTCCTTGACCCGGCCGAGCGCGTCGATGGCCTTCTGGCCCTCGGCCTTGGGCAGGGTGAAGGAGATGTCCGTCAGCCCGGTCGACGCGGCGGAGACGTTCTGCACCACCATGTCGATGTTGACCTCGGCGTCCGCGATGGCACGGAAGATCCGGGCCGCCTCGCCCGGCTTGTCGGGCACGCCGACGACCGTGACCTTGGCCTCGGAAGTGTCGTGGGCGACTCCGGAGATGATGGCCTGCTCCATCTCGCCCCCTTCGGGCTTGTTCGGGTTCTCGTTGCTGACGATCGTCCCGGGAAGACCCGAGAAGGACGAGCGTACGTGAATCGGGATGTTGTAGCGCCGGGCGTACTCCACGCAGCGGTCGAGCAGCACCTTGGAACCGGACGACGCCAGCTCCAGCATGTCCTCGTACGCGATCCAGTCGATCTTGCGGGCCTTCGACACCACGCGCGGGTCGGCGGTGAACACGCCGTCCACGTCGGTGTAGATCTCGCAGACCTCGGCCCTGAGCGCGGCGGCGAGGGCGACGGCGGTGGTGTCCGAGCCGCCCCGGCCCAGCGTGGTGATGTCCTTGCTGGTCTGCGACACGCCCTGGAAGCCGGCCACGATCGCGATGTTGCCCTCGTCCAGGGCGGTGCGGATGCGACCCGGCGTCACGTCGATGATGCGCGCCTTGTTGTGGACCGAGTCGGTGATGACACCGGCCTGGCTGCCCGTGAAGGACTGGGCCTCGTGACCCAGGGATTTGATCGCCATGGCCAGCAGCGCCATGGAGATGCGCTCTCCAGCGGTCAGCAGCATGTCGAACTCACGGCCGGCAGGGAGCGGTGACACCTGCTCCGCGAGTTCGATGAGCTCGTCCGTCGTGTCGCCCATCGCGGACACCACGACGACGACCTCATGGCCGGCCTTCTTGGCGTCAACGATTCGGCGGGCTACGCGCTTGATGCCTTCGGCATCCGCAACGGATGAGCCGCCGTACTTCTGCACGACAAGGCCCACGTGCGCTCCTCGACTTGTGTCGTCTTCCGGGGGCGCCAGGCCCCCGCACCCTCCGGGGGAAGGGGGGTGTGCGGTCGACGCCAGTCTACCGAGCAGGGGTGCCGCAACCGGCGCTTTCCATATGATGAGACGCCCGTTTCAGCAGGTGGTCGGCGAAACGGGCGGCCCACCGGCAGGTCTGCGGGTAATTCGCCGCCGCTCCGAAGAATCGGCGGACGAATGGGCGGCGATCCGGCGGGATTTCTTTTCCGCGCGGAATGCTGAGGCATTCGTCACCATCAGCCGCCGGGGGGCCGGACGCCAGGGCGCCGGGGGCACTCAGCGAAAACCGGGGCGCGCGGCGAAAACCGGGGGCGCGGGGCGAAAACCCGGGGCACGCGGCGAAATCCGAGGGGCACACCGAAACCCGCCGCGCCGCCCACGACGCCCCGGACACCACGGGTGCACCGGAAACCGGTGCTACCGCCCGAGGCCCAGCTCGGCCGCCATCAGGTCACCGGCCTGCTGCTCCAGCTGCTCGTCCGTGAGGCCGTCGTCGTCGGTGTCGGCGCCGTCCGGCACCGCGCCGATCGGACTGTCCAGCCTGACGTGCGCGATCAGCGACTGCAGCGCCCGCAGCACCGCCGTGCAGGTCGTGCCCCAGTTGGAGAGGTACGAGAACTGCCACCACCACAGCGCCTCGCTGACCCGGCCCTCGCGGTAGTGGGTCAGCCCGTGCTGCAGCTCGCCGACCACGCCGGCCAGGTCGTCCGAGATCCGGAAGGCGTTCGGCTTCTCCGGCGGGCCGTACGGGTCGAAGACCTCGTGGTAGACGTCGATCGGCGCGAGCAGCACGGCCAGGCGCTCGCGCAGCTGCTCGCCGTCCGGCTCCGGTCCGGTGTCGGGCTCGAAGCGGTCCTCCGGGACGACGTCCTCGATGGCGCCCAGCCGGCCACCGGCCAGCAGCAGCTGCGAGACCTCCAGGAGCAGCAGCGAGACCGCGCTGCCCGGCTCGTCGCCCTTGGCGACCTCGGTGACGGCGAGCACGAAGCTCTCCACCGAGTCGGCGATCTGCACGGCGAAGTCGTCCGGCTCCGAACCGTGCGCGTGGGTGTGCGGGGTGTGGCTCTGCGGCTCCCCGTGCGGCTGCCCCGGCGGCGGCTGGTGGGCCTGCCCGTGGGACGGCTGGTGGGGCGTGTGGGGCTGCTGGTTGATCGTCCGGTCAGACATCGAGCAGTCGTCTCCCTTCGAAGGCGCGGCCGAGGGTGACCTCGTCCGCGTACTCCAGATCCCCGCCGACGGGCAGTCCGCTCGCCAGCCGGGTCACCTTCAGGCCCATCGGCTTGCAGAGCCGGGCCAGATAGGTGGCGGTCGCCTCCCCCTCCAGGTTGGGGTCGGTGGCCAGGATCAGCTCGGTGACCGTGCCGTCCGCGAGGCGCGCCAGCAGCTCGCGGATCCGCAGGTCGTCCGGGCCGACGCCCTCGATGGGGCTGATCGCGCCGCCCAGCACGTGGTAGCGGCCGCGGAACTCGCGGGTGCGCTCGATGGCGACGACGTCCTTGGACTCCTCGACCACGCAGATGACGCCGAGGTCGCGGCGCGGGTCCAGGCAGACCCGGCACTGCTCGGCCTCCGCGACGTTGCCGCAGACCGTGCAGAAGCGGACCTTGTCCTTGACCTCCAGCAGCGCGTGCGCGAGGCGGCGCACGTCGGTCGGGTCGGACTGCAGGATGTGGAAGGCGATCCGCTGGGCGCTCTTGGGCCCGACGCCGGGCAGCCTGCCCAGTTCGTCGATCAGGTCCTGAACCACGCCCTCGTACAACGTCGCGCCTTCCCTCGGATGGTCGGTGGTGCTCCGGTGCCATCATCCAACGAATCGGGCGCCGGACGCACCGCCCGACGCCCGACTCCCACATAAATCACATGGGACCGTTGTCTGAACTCCAGAACTTCAGGCCCGCCTGGTCGGCCCCTTGGGCGGGTCGGACACGGGCCCGTGGGCCGGTCCGGGTCGGACCGGCCTGCCGGGTCGCCGCTGAACCCCTACGAGGTCAGAACGGCAGGCCGGGGATGCCGCCGCCCAGGCCCTGGGTCAGCGGGCCCATGCGCTCCGCCTGCATCTTCTGCGCCGACTGGTTGGCGTCCCGCACGGCCGCCAGGACCAGGTCGGCCAGGGTCTCGGTGTCCTCCGGGTCGACGGCGGCCGGGGCGATGGTCAGCGCCACCAGCTCACCGGCACCGGTCACCGTGGCCTCGACCAGGCCACCGCCCGCCGAACCGCTCACCTTCGTCTCCGCCAGCTCCTGCTGCGCCTGCGCGAGATCCTGCTGCATCTTCTGCGCCTGCTTCAGCAGCTGCTGCATGTTGGGCTGGCCACCACCGGGGAACACGGCTCACTCCTCGCTGTCGTGCTCGCGATCCTGCATTGCTGTCCTGCGCGCAGTCCGCTCGCGTCGTCACGGCCGAGCCTACGTGCTGCCGGGGCGGGCCGTCGCTCAGTTGCCGCGGTGGTGGATCTCCTCCAGGACCGTCGCTCCCAGCTCGCGGATGATCAGCTCCTGACCGGAGAACGCCTCCTCGTTGAGGTCCGGGTCGTCCTCCTCCGGGATGTCGTCCTCCGGCGCCACCGCCTGCACCGGGCGGGCGGACGGCGCGGCCACCGGCGACGGGGCCTGGACCGGCGCGGGCGCCACCGGGGCGGCCGGCACCTGCGGCGAGGGCTGCGGCTGGACCGGCGCGGGCGCCGGGGCCGGCGGCGCGGCGGCCGCCGGACGGGCCGGGGCTCCCCAGCCACCACCGGACGGGGTGGCGGCCGGGGAGCCACCACCGGAAACGCCACCGGAGCTGCCACCCGACGGGTCGACGATGCACTCGATCCGCCAGTCCACACCCAGCGCGTCGGCCAGCGCCTGGCGCAGCACGTCGTCGCTGTTGCTGCCGACGAAGCTGTCCCGGGCGCCCGCGTTGATGAAGGACACCTGGAGCACGCTGCCGTCGAACCCGGCCACCTGGCCGTTCTGGCTGAGCAGGATCCAGGTGAAGCGGCGGCGGTTCTTCACCGCCTCCAGGATCTGCGGCCACAGCTGCCGGACCTGCGCCGCGCCCTGCTGCGCGGCGCCCGACGGCTGCCCGGCCGGGGCGCCCACGGGCGCCGGGGCAGGTGCCGGCGCGGGCGCGGGCGCGGGCGCTACGGGGGCGGGGGCGGGAGCGGGCGCGGGCGCGGGCGCGGGGGCGGGGGCGGCCTCGGCCACCGGGGCCGGCGACTGCGGCGCGGGAGCGGCGGCCGGGGCCCCGCCCGCCGGCGGGAAGCTGCGCGGGATCGGCCAGGCGCCCGGCGCGGGCCCGGCGGGCGCCGCCGGGGCGGCCGGCGCGGGGGCTACCGGGGCCGGCGGTGCGACCGGTGCCGTCTGCACGGGCTGGGCCTGCGCCGGGGCGGCCTCGGCCACCGGGGCCGGCGCCGGAACAGGCGCGGCGGCGGGCGGCGCCACCTGCGCACCCAGGCCCACCTGCGCGGACAGGCCCACCGGCGCACCCAGGCCCACCGGCACGGCCAGTCCACCAGCCGCCGCCCGGCGCTCCAGCTTGTCCAGCCGTGCCTGCAGCGACAGCTCGTCGCTGTACGCGCCCGGCAGCATCACCCGGGCGCAGATCAGCTCCAGCTGCAGCCGGGGCGCCGCGTTGCCGCGCATCTCGGTCAGCCCGGTGTTGACGATGTCCGCCGCCCGGCTGAGCTCCGCCGCACCGAACGCGTCCGCCTGCGCCTGCATGATCGCGACCCGGTCCGCCGGGGCGTCGATCAGCCCCTTCTCCCCCGCGTCCGGCACGGTGGCCAGGATCACCAGGTCGCGCAGCCGCTCCAGCAGGTCGGTGACGAAGCGGCGCGGGTCGTGCCCGCCCTCGACCACCCGGTCGATCACCTGGAACACCGTCGCCCCGTCCTGCGCGGCGAAGGCGTCCACCACCTCGTCCAGCAGCGCCGAGTCGGTGTACCCGAGCAGCGCGGTCGCCATCTGGTACGTCACGCCGCCCTCGGCGGCACCGGCCAGCAGCTGGTCCATGACCGACATCGAGTCACGCACCGACCCGGCCCCGGCCCGGACCACCAGCGGAAACACCGAGTCCTCGACCTGGATGCCCTCCCGGCCGCAGACCTCCGCCAGGTAGTCGCGCAGCGTGCCCGGCGGGACCAGCCGGAACGGGTAGTGGTGCGTCCGGGACCGGATCGTCCCGATCACCTTCTCCGGCTCGGTGGTCGCGAAGATGAACTTGAGGTGCTCCGGCGGCTCCTCGACCACCTTGAGCAGAGCGTTGAACCCGGCCGAGGTCACCATGTGCGCCTCGTCCAGGATGAAGATCTTGTAGCGGCTGTGCACCGGCGCGAAGAACGCCCGCTCCCGCAGCTCACGCGCGTCGTCCACACCACCGTGCGAGGCGGCGTCGATCTCGATCACGTCGATCGAACCGGGCCCGCCGGTCGCGAGGTCGCGACAGGACTGGCACTCCCCGCAGGGCGTCGGCGTCGGCCCCTGTTCGCAGTTCAGACAGCGGGCCAGGATGCGCGCACTCGTCGTCTTCCCGCAGCCGCGCGGCCCGCTGAACAGGTACGCGTGGTTGACCCTGTTGTTACGCAGGGCCTGCTGGAGCGGAGCGGTCACGTGCTCCTGCCCGATGACCTCCGCGAAGGTCTCGGGGCGGTAGCGGCGGTACAGGGCTAGGGACACACCCCCGACGATATCGGGACGCACCGACAAACGCGTCGCCCCTCACCTCGCCACCGTCCCCGCCCCCCGGTCCGGGAACGCAAAGACCCCCCGTGCACCCGCCAGAGCCCTCCTACCCTTGCTGCCTTCCGGCCCTGGGGGGGTTCAGAGAGATAACGCCACACGAGGGGCTGACCCCCACACTACCGGATCCGGGCCCCGACGATCCACAGGCCACCCCCACCCTCCCGCCTACGGGATAGCTGGTCGCGACCACCCCCGAACATGTACTAAGCTCTCCCACGGAGGATTCGCCTAGAGGCCTAGGGCGCACGCTTGGAAAGCGTGTTGGGGGCAACCCCTCACGAGTTCGAATCTCGTATCCTCCGCCCTTGCCCAGTAGGGCAGTTGAAGGCCCCGACCGGGTTTCCGGTCGGGGCCTTCTTCGTGTCGTCGTCTCAGTTGGGGTTCTGGGCCTCAGGCGGCGTCTTCACCGGGCTCCTCTGGGCCAGATCCGACGTCGCCCCACAGAGCCGCGCCGATCTTCCTGCCGACGTCGTTCAGCATCGGCTCGGTGACCTGCTGGTAGCGCTGGGCCATCGAGGTCGAGGACCAGCCCATGATCGCCATGACGATCCGCTCCGGCACGCCGAGCAGGAGGAGGACGGTCGAGGCGGTGTGACGGGCGTCATGGAGGCGGCCGTCGCGGATGCCGGCCTCGCGCAGGAGCCGCTTCCAGTGGTGGTAATCGGTGCTGGGGTTGAGCGGCTCGCCGGTCTCCGAGGTGAAGACGTAGCCCTTGTCCGTCCAGAGGTGACGCGCGAGGGCCCGCTCGCGGTCCTGCTCCTCCTTGTGCTGCCGGAGGATCACGACGAGCTGCTCGGGCAGCGGCACCGCACGTCGCCCGGCTCGGGACTTGGTGTCCTTGGTCTCGCGTCGGATCGGCTCCTTCTGCGGGCAGAAGCCGGGCTTGCGCCCGCAGCGGTCGCCGCAGCCGTGCCGGTACTCGGGCCGCGTGCCCGCCCCGCCCACCACCTACCCCGCTGCCCGACCCTCGGCGCTATACGCACCGTCCCGACCCCGCACACCGCCGCGTCCACGGCACCACCCGGGCAGCCGAACCCGCCCCAGCTCAGAGCCCGTCCCGCAGCCCCAAGACGGCAAAGACGGCAATCCCACAAACCACCACCTGACCCGCGAGGACCACCTTCCGCATGACCGCCACCACCCCACCGCCGCGTCTACCCCGCCCGGACGCCGTCCTCGTACAAGCCGCCATCGCGGGCGCTCTGTCCTTCGCCCACCTCCACGACATCGCCGAAGCCGCCGGACAACACGGCTGGAAAGCCTGGGCCTACCCCGTCTCGGTCGACCTGCTGCTCGTCGCCGCCTGGCACCGCATGCGGACCCTGCGCACCACCGGACGTCCCGCCGGCACCGCCTGGACCTGGTTCGCCATCGCCCTGACCGCCTCCCTCGGCGCGAACGTCGCCACCGCCGGCCTCCTCGACCTCGCCCACGTCCCCGCCTGGCTGCGGATCATGGTCGCCGGATGGCCCGCCCTCGCCTTCTTCGGCGGCACCCTCCTCGCCCACCGCGCCACCGCAACCGCGACCGCGACCGCGACCACCACCGAACCGAAGCCCGCCGAGCGCGAACTCCCTCTCCGCGAAAACGCCGAGCCTGCACCGGCGACCGAGCCCGCACCGGTGACGGACGCGGAGCAGGATGACCTGCCCGCCGACGAACCGGTGCCCGAGCCCGACGACGACGTCCGGCCCGACGGGACGTCGGCCCGACAGCCGGGAACGGGTCTGTAAAAGGGAGTGTCATGAATCAGGTGGACACCCTGATCAAGGGAGACACTGATGAGCTCGCTGACGGATCACCAGATCGGGTCGGCTTCTGACGGTTCGGTTTCGTCGGAGTCCGGAAGGGCCGATGCCTTGGACATGGGTCCGAGGAAGAACACGGGTGCGTCGGATGTGGTGGCGTCGGTCGCCGAGCTGGCGGCCGAGCAGGCCAGGGCCGGCGGGATGCAGTTGCTCGGTGAGGGCGGGCTGCTGCAGCAGCTGACCCGGCACCTGCTTCAGGAAGCCCTGGAAGCCGAGACGGACGAGCACCTGGCCTCAACCGCGGAGCCGGGCCGCTCCGCCCGCAAGGGCGGCAACGCGCGCAACGGCTACCGAATGAAGACCGTGATGACCG